>CAZQKZ010000029.1:12791-25082 GCA_964594095.1 uncultured Leptospiraceae bacterium
GAGCAGTGATCTCTTCAATATTTTTTTTATGTTTTTCTTCTGCCTCAAGAAGGGCCATTTCAAGCTCTTCTGTTTTTTTAGCTGAGGATTCAGTTAAGGAGCGGAGTTTTTCTTCGTAATTATTTTTTAAGGATTCGAGCTGCGCATCAGTTTCTGCCTGAAGTCTTCGGAGGGCAGATTCTTTTTCTTCTGTGAGAGCTGCAGCCTGGGATTCTTTTTCAGACCTGATTTTTTCAGCTTCTGCTTTGCTCTGAGCAGTGATCTCTTCAATATTTTTTTTATGTTTTTCTTCTGCCTCAAGAAGGGCTATTTCGAGCTCTTCTTTCTTTTTGGCTGCGGATTCTGTTAAGGAGCAGAGTTTTTGTTCGTAGTCTTTGGAAAGACTTTCGATCTCAGTTTCTTTTTCAGCCAGAATCTGTTTTACATGGCTTTCACTTTCTGTGCGTATGCGCAGAATTTCCGCTTTGGAGTCCTCTCTGATTCTTTCATTAGCGGTACTGTTTTCAGCTAATATGGCTTCAGTGGATTTTTTATGTTTTTCTTCTGCCTCAAGGAGAGCCATTTCCAGCTCTTCCGTTTTCTTGGCAGAGGATTCTGTTACAGAGCGAAGTTTTTCTTCGTATTCTCGGACTGCTGTTTCCAGAGAGGTGACAGCTTTTTCTCTGGCTGCTTCTGATTCCTGGAACCTCTGGCTCAGTGAGCTGTATTGTGAAGATACAGATTCGAATTTTTCTCTGAGGTCTGCATATTGCTTTTCAGTCTGCTGCAGGGTATGGTTATCCGCTGTCAGTTTTTCCTGGGCCTGAGACAGTTCTTCTTCGGATTTTCTGAGAGACTGGACTGCTTCCTCAAGTTTTTTAAGGAGATCTGATTTTTCATTATTCAGATGTGTAATGGAAAGCTTAAGGGAATCGGAATATTTTTCATATTCCCGGTTCAGTCTTGCAGTTTCATTTTCGAGTTTTTTAATGCGGACTTCGGCTTCTGCGAGAGACTGAGTTTTTTCTTTCAGTTTCAGACGTGCCTGGTTCATGTCGAAAGCAGCTGACTGAAGGAGTAAATCGTTATCAAAGAGATCCGCAACCGGTCTGAATATTTCAGCTTCTTTTTTAGTGAAGGATTCTTTCAGAAGCAGCAGATATCCCAGTGGTTCTTTAAGACCCGATGAGGTAAAGGGATAGGCAGCTGCGGCAGCAGGCCGGCCTGGCACGGAAGCCACCGCTTCCCCGGACAGCAGTGCCGGTTCTGTAATAACGTCCTTCAGGTATGAGGCAGGCATTCTGGGTACATCTCTGCCAGCCTCAGAAGAATACAGCTCCTGAGAATGGGAATCAGAGAGGGCGAGGCAGATGAGTTCATCGGTACCGGTATTCATCCATAGCTGGATTCCAGTGAAGCCTGCTTCGCTCCCTAATCCGCTCTGCAGCTTTTTCAGCCTTTCTTTCAGTCCGAGTTTAGGATAAGCATACGGTGCAATCCATTCCCGGACTGCGGTCAGACTTGTTAAACCAGCGGATTCGATTTTTGCTGACTTTTTAGAAATCGTTTCTTTAGGTGCAGCCGATTTTTTTTTAACAGCCGGCGTTTCGGCCTTTTTAGCTGGTGATTTTTTTGTTTTTAAAGGTTCTGCTGCTGAGACGGTTTTTTTCTTGGAAACGGCCATATGAATGATAATTCCTGATGTATTATAGGCCGTTATCCTGGAAAGCCGTCCTTTCTGCATTAAAATTTTAAAAAAAAGGAATTCCGAATACAATTTCTGCTTTACAGGCAGGGTTCGGTTAAAATATTGGTCTCATCTGCACAGCAGACACGGGGGCTTAGCTCAGCTGGGAGAGCATCTGATTTGCATTCAGAAGGTCATCGGTTCGATCCCGATAGTCTCCAGAAAATTAAGAAAGCGGGAACAGGTAACTGGCCCGCTTTTTTTATACCCCTGAAAAAAAGATTGCATTAATAACGGTACCCGGTCATAAAGCATAGTAACCATCTTTGAAATGGAGCTGCTTTTATGATGTCTGGAATCCTCAAAAATACGCCGGCTGCTGCAGCTTTCATGCTACTGAGCCTTTCCTGTTCAGGTGACACTGCATACCGTCCGTTTTTTATACACCGGTCCTGGCAGATCAGTGAATCCCGTAATATTGGTTTTTTAAGCGAAGTTCAGATTATTCCAGGAGTTGATTTCACGCCTGATCCCCATTTTAAATCGCTTCTTAAAATGAATTTAATGCATACCCTGCACAATTCAGGAGTTTTTCTGGCTGTTACTGATCAGCCTCCATCTGAATTAATGACCGGAGAGCAAATAACCGAAATTAAAGCTAAGGTACATCCCCGTCTGGAATATCGTATTCACAGAATTGTATCCTTTTTTTCTGTAATTCCGTTTCCTTTTCTGGGACCTCTGCAGCAGAAGAGCGGCTGTGCCACAGTGGCTCTGCAGCTGAATCTTTTTTCAGAAGATAAACAGTTCGCTGTGATCCGGGTCACGGAATCTGTTCCATATTTTGTTCGTTTTTATTCATTTTTGAATACAACTGATGACGAGAGAGCCATTGCAAGGGCATACAAAAAAGCTTTTGCGGCAGCAGCTGTTTATATCCGAAAAACTGATTTCAGCGGTAAAGCTGAAATGCAGCAGGTTCTGAATCAGGAATACGACGGATGCAGGAGGCTGTCCCCTTATGCTGAACAATGAGTTTATAAATAATATATTTTTAGCAATCACAGTCGCTTTTCTGATGGCTGCTTTTTCAGCGCCGGAAGCAAGGGATTTTGAAACAGGAATCATCCGATCCTCCGGGGGCGGGCAGAACGGAGTTTTTTCTGTTTACCAGGAAGATATACATTTCAATGAGAGTTTAAAAATCCCGGATGTTTTCAGAGATCCTCTGGATGACCGTATGTTTATCCGGTCGGGATTTTTTATGGATTACGGCTTTTTTTTCCGAAATGTGCATTTCAATATAACAGGAGCGATCACAGGCGGTCATTACACTAAACCGCCGCTGCTGACTGCTGATATGTTCATGGCGGAGTCGGAGTTCAGTTTTCTTCCCGTTCTGAAAGTAAATAATAATATCAAAAATACTGAAGACAGCCTTGGACTCAGGATTCTTTACCGGGCCGATGCATGGAAACTGCAGCCATATATCAAAGCAGACAAACGCTGGAAAGAGATCGGAGGCGATGGTTTCCATCTGGTTTACGATCCCGCACAATCCAGTATACCAAAGGATTACGGATACGCTTCTTACGGAATCAACCTCTGGTATCCTGTGTATTCCATTGGTTTTGAAACCAGGAAAGATAAAAATGCAGTATGGTTTGCGGAAGCAGGGGCCGGTCAGTCAAGCGGTGGGTTTCGCAAACATTTTTCTCTGGAAAAAAATGCCCCTTTTAGCAGTGCGGAAATCCGTTCCGATTATTATTATACAGAAGCCAGGGCAGGGTTTCGCTGGGATACACTGGAAAACCTGCAGTTCCGGATTTCAGTATTTGCGAAACACGGTATAGAAACAGTAAACAGTCTGCAGAGTATTCACCTTTCAGAAAACGGTCTTTATTATGCAGAACCCCGGTCAGGTATTTTTCTTTCAGGCAGGGAATTTCTGAATAACGCAAACCTTAATAAAGAGATTCTCAGTGACCTGATGATTTATTCTGCACCGCGCAGTTATTATGAAGAAGGAATTGAGATTGGAATAACTCTGCGCTGGGAATCTAATTCTTACAGTGGAATCCGTTCAGGTTATCAGAATATCCGTTATCCAGGCGGAAACCATTATAAGGGCAGAATACGCAGTTCTGAATATTCGGGTAAGGGTACACTCCGTTCCGGGGATGGTGTCCTTTACGATGGAGAATGGGAAGGCGGACTCAGGCATGGTAAGGGTAAGGAAACGGATGAATCCGGAAATGAATATGAGGGTGACTGGTTCCGCGGATACCGGCACGGGAAAGGAAAACAGACCTGGCCGGATGGCACAGTTTATGAAGGAGGCTTTCGCTTCGATTTAATGCATGGTCCCGGCAGAATAAGGGCACCCGACGGAACTGTAACAGAAGGGGTATGGGAATATGGCAGAAAAAAATAAATTATTTCAAGTCAGTCTGTTGAAAGTCATTCTTATCTGCTCTGTATGGATTCTTCCTTCAGCCTGCAGCCCGGAGCCTTACCGGCTGAAGCAGAAGTATGAATCAGCGGACTCTTCGCTGCCTGTGGCAGTCATTCAGTCTGTGAATGCTTCTGCAGATCCGGTACTGAGTGAAGTGCTGATTCCCGAGAGCGAGTCTGCTGCGGATTTTGCAGATACATTGAGGAACAGTGGTCTTTTTTCTGCGGTGTATTACCGGACAGCTCCCCCTTCCGTGAACGAAGTCAGGATCTACCGGATCCAGATGCAGCTCGATACTGCCGTTGCCGATAAAGCAAACTGGTTTTTCAGCTGGCCCATAGTTGTGTATTATCAGTGGCCCCTGCAGATTAAGAGGGGTATGGTTTATACAAGTGCAGAAATCAGCATATTCCGCAACAGGAATATGATTAAGTATCTGAAGTCTGAAAAGGCTGCTCCCTTCAGTATTTGGTTTTACGGTTTTCTGAGGAAGCAGCCGATTCTGGATGTTTATAAAGAAAACACAGAGGCGCTTTTTTCTGATTTTGCTGCACAGCTGAAAAACACAGGTCTCTGATCAGTAAGCCGGAATCAGAAAACAGGATGCTCAAATAATTCAATTTTCGGATTTTCGCGCATGAAGCTCTGCATCCGGTATTCACTTTTAAAAAGCACAACCGGTTTTTTGTTTTCATCCTCTACGATCATATCGTAACTGCTGAAGGCTTTTTTATCTTCCGGACGGATCCAGCGGGAGCATTCATAGCCCATGGTTTCCAGGCGGCAGGGAGCACCGTATTCATCTTCGAGGCGGAATTTAAATACCTCAAACTGAAGCTGACCTACAGCACCGATTACAGCAGCTCCGCTTCCGTCGGTTGCAAGGAAAACCTGAACCACACCTTCTTCTGCCAGCTGCTCCAGACCTTTCCGGAACTGTTTCAGCTTACCGGTATCGGTGGGAATAAGCTTCGCAAAAAGTTCCGGTGCATAACGGGGAAGGGGACGGAATGCAGGGATTTTACCTGTACAGAGAATGTCTCCGATCCGGTAGGTCCCGGGATTGATCAGACCAATGATATCGCCGGGATACGCATAATCGATTACGGATCGTTCCTGACCGAAAAAAGCCACAGGACTGGACAGCTTGATCTGTTTATCGAGCCGGTCCACATTTACTGTCATACCACGTTCAAAAATTCCGCTGGTAATCCTCACAAATGCAACCCGGTCTCTGTGTGCCCGGTTCATGTTTGCCTGAAGTTTAAAAACAAAGGCGGAAAAATCGGGAGTTTCCGGGGAAAGAAAACCTCCGTCTGTGAGAAGCTGCGGGGCCGGAGGTGGAGCGATTTTAATAAATTCCTGTAAGAAAAGCTCAACACCGAAATTAGTGCCTGCGCTTCCGAAAAAGACAGGACTGATTTCGCCTCTCAGAAAACGCTCTTTATCAAAGGCCGGCATAGCATCCTGGATCAGCTCAACCCCTTCGCAGAAACTCTTATAAATATAATCATTATCAATCAGATTTACAATTTCCGGATCGTTCAGATCCATCACTTTGGGTTCGGTTTTGTATGCACCCCCGGAGGATTTATCGAAGCTGTAAACTTTACCTGTTCCGAGATGATAAACCCCTTTGAAATCCGGACCGGACCCCATTGGCCAGAGCATGGGCAGTGCCGTGATTCCAAGAACTTTTTCCACTTCATCGAGCAGCTCAAAGGGGTCCCGGGCAGGAAGATCCATTTTATTGACAAAAGTGAGAATAGGAATGCCTCTTTCCCGGCAGACATGAAACAGTTTGATTGTCTGTGGCTCAACGCCTCTTGCGCCGTCGATGAGCATGATGGCGCAGTCGGCTGCCATCAGGGTGCGGTAGGTATCTTCCGAAAAGTCCTCGTGACCCGGAGTGTCGAGCAGATTGAGCTGAAAGCCTTCGTATTCGAATTGGAGTGCCGCTGAGGTGATGGAAATACCCCGTTCTTTTTCCATGGTCATCCAGTCAGATTTGGTTGATTTTCTGTTTTTTCGGGCTTTTACATGACCGGCCAGATGAATGGCGCCCCCGAACAGAAGAAGTTTTTCTGTTAAAGTGGTTTTTCCGGCATCCGGATGCGCAATGATGGCAAAGGCCCTTCTGCGGGCGATTTCTTTCGAGAGACTTTCTCTCTGGGGCTGGACTGGAGCGGAGTTTTCCATAAAATAAAATGATCCTTGCCGGGAATCCGGGGTTTCCGACCAGAAAACCGGATCGGGCCTCTGAAAGCAATTTTTTTGTAAGTTGGTTGACTCGATCCCGGTATGTTTCATTCCGTTCTAATAGGAAGATTCCGTGTCAGATTTTAAGTCAGATCAGATATTTCGACCCGAACCCCGGAAAGAATCCGATTCTATCGGTGCCTGGGAGCCCGAAGCGCTCGTGCCCCCCAAAGCCAAACCAGCTGCCGAAAATAAAAGTCAGGAAAGGATTCATTCCTGGTCTCCCCCAAAAGTGGAATCCAATAAAAAGGTAATCCGGGCAAGGAGCAGTGCCGCGGCAGCATCAGAAGCCGGGGACACCGGGCTTAAGCGTAAGCAGAGTGTCATTCAGGCCGACGTTTCTGTAAGGGGCATGGTATCCCAAAGACCGGAACTTGCCGTTTACAGGATCCGAAACTGGTTTTTTGAAAAACCAGGAAGCAGAAACGGCGGAATTTATTCGGTTCATCCGCATCTGCGGATCTACATAACATTATCCCTTATGGGGGCTGCTCTCATTAAAACTGTTTACAGTATTATGAGCCCTTCCGAAAGAAAGCAGATTCATCAGATTCTGAAAACGGATTTGATGGCTTCCCAGGAAGAAATCGAAACAGTAAAAGATGAATTTATAAATATGATCCAGGAGGATCTCAAAAATATATGAACTATCCGGGCCGGGAAAAGAATCCCCATCGCAGACTTTCTGTAAATCTGGACCATATAGCCACTCTTCGCCGGGTCCGTAAGGTGAATTATCCGGATCTTCTGCTGGCTGCCGGTCTTTGCGAAACCGGGGGTGCCCATGGAATCACCCTTCACCTCAGGGGAGACCGCCGTCATATTCAGGATGAGGATGTAATCAGAATCCGTGAAAACTCCCTTTTACCGGTAACCCTCGAGATGGCAGTCACTCAGGAAATGGCCGAATTTGCTGTGAATCACCGGATCCATACAGTAACTCTGGTTCCGGAAAGGCCCAGCGAACTGACTACCGAAGGCGGACTTGATATAGTTAAAAATTACAAAGAAATTGCGGAATATGTGAAAAATCTGAAATCTGCCGGAATCAGTGTAACCGCTTTTACGGAACCGGATCCGGAGCAGATTCAGGCCGCCAGGGAATCCGGCTGCGATTCGGTAGAACTGCACACCGGCCGCTATGCGGTTCTTTTTCCGGATGGGGCTGCCGCTTATGCGGGTGAACTGGAAAGAATAGAGCGTGCTGCTTCCGCTGGTACAGCTCTGGGTATGCGCATGAACTGCGGCCATGGGCTCCATTATCAGAATATACAGAACCTGGCAGCCATGAAGGAAATTTCTGAGTTTTCCATAGGGCATGGAATTGTAAGCAGGGCAGTGTTTACGGGTCTCGAAAAAGCAGTGAAGGACATGGCTGATCTTATTTTATGGAATTTCTGAATATAATCCTCGATCGGGTTTCGAACACGGTTGTGTTCAATATTATCCAGGGAAGACTACCTGGCTCAGAAACCCATATTCATTCAGTGGTGGATGAGGATCTCATAGGCGAATATTTAAGCGAAATAGAAAGAATTTCCAGTATTTCCCACACTATCACGGAAGGTTCGGGCATCATAAGCATCGATGTGGCAGCCGACCTGCGTAAGGTCGGAGAAGCCTTTTACCGGCAGTTTTTTCCCGAAGTTATCCGGGACCGGCTGAGAAAAACAGATACCGGGTTTCTGTTTTTTCATGTGGATTCAGGACTCGGAAGCATCCCCTGGGAGCTCCTGCACGACGGAACGGGATTTTTTTCTGATCGTTTTTTTATCGGACGGAACGTTTCGGGTTTCTGGAAGGAAAAATCGGTTACGGAAAAGGACAGACTGAGGGTGCTCATCATAGCGGATCCCACGGAAGATCTTCCCTGGGCCAGGGCGGAAGGTGAGGGTCTCTTCGATACTCTGAATGCAGAGGTCAGTGCAGACCGCCTGGATATCCAGCTTCTGGTTGGAAAAAGAATTACTAAACTGAATCTGCTCAGTGCATTAAAAGATAAACATATCGTACATTATGCAGGTCATGTACACCATTCAGCAAATCCTGGAGAGTCCGGGTGGCTTCTTTACGGTAACAGGATTCTCAGGGCCAGGGAAATAGAGAAGGCAGGTTTTGCTCCTGATCTTGTTTTTTCCAACAGCTGTTTCAGTTCTCCTGTAAATACGGGGGAGCCGATTTCGGATTCACAATCCCTTAACCAGGAAGGCGTTGCGCGGAGCGGGGACCTTGCCCTTGCCTTTCTGAAGGCGGGAATTTATAATTTCATCGGCACGAACTGGGAAATCCAGGACTCAAGACGCACCTTTGAATTTGCTATCGCATTTTACCGCTCCATTTTTGAAGAGCGTTCTGTAGGAGAAGCTCTGTTTGATGCAAGGCACCATTCCAGAACATCATTTCCATCCTCTGACCTTACCTGGGCAAATTATGTTCTGCACGGGAATCCGCGGACCAGGGTTTACCGGGCAGGGGGGCGGCGGACATTTGATGCATCCCGGAATGCTCTGATGTATAAAAGAATCACCGAGGAATACCCTTCGCCGATTTCCGCAGCTTATACTGCCTTTACAGATTGTCAGAACAGCGGCGGAGCGGACTGCCTGGGTCTCCTATGTGACACATTTGCAAAAACCATTCTTGTTACAGGATCAGTGATTCTCGGGCAGGCGGTTTCGCTTCATATGCAGACAGGACTGCCCTCGCCGGACAGCAGAATATCCCTTGAAGAATGGTTTAATAAAACAGAAGAAATTTTCAATTTTATAAAAAGTATGCAGATTGACACAGCCCTTCCGGGCATCGCTGAGGTTATTTATCAGCACCGGGACAGTCTGCGGAAGATGTTCCTGTGGAGGTCTGATTACTTAAACAGAAAAATCGATGCGGATTCTCTGGAAACATATACAGTTACTTATCAGTATATGCTTGATAATTTTCTTTACGACCTTGGTTTTTTCCGCAAAAACCTGATATTCGCCCTTAAGGATTCTGATGAAAACAGAGGACGTCCTCTCCACGGGAACCGGAACAGTGATATCCGGATACTTCCTGCGGAATACTACGAAGAAAAGATATCCGGATATCTTAAAACAAACAGAAGTATTATTGTATACTATAATTCATCCAAGAAACATCTGTTTTCTCTGGAGCCTTTCATGAAAATGAATCCGAATACCGGAGTCACAGAATTCCCCTGCGTTACGGACAGTGTAATATGAAAAAAAAAGTTCTTGTCGGACTGAGCGGCGGGGTGGATTCCACTGTGGCTGCTGCCCTTCTTCTGGATCAGGGTTATGAAGTAACAGGAGTTACGATGTCTGTTTATTCCGGTCCAGACGGAGAGGTAAAGGGGCCTGGATCCTGCTACGGACCCGACGAAAAAGAAGAACTGAAACATGCCGCAGAACTGGCGGATCTTCTCGGAATTCCTCATCATATAGTGTATATTGCTGATATTTATGAAAAAACAGTAATCCGGCATTTCAAAGACAGATATGCAGAAGGCAAAACCCCGAATCCGTGTGTGGTCTGCAATGCCCAGATCAAATTCAGGGCAATGACCGAAGCCTGCGTTCAGTCAGGTATAGAATTTGATTATTTTGCTACCGGGCACTACGCCCGGATCCGCTCTGAAAACGGCCGCTGGTATCTCAGGGAGGCTGCTGACCGCACTAAGGACCAGACCTATTTTCTTTACAGGCTGGATCCCTCCTTTCTTTCCCGGATTATATTTCCTCTGGGCGATATGCTTAAAAAAGATGTACGCGAAACAGCGCGAATCAAAGGTCTTCCTGTGCACGATACTCCGGACAGTAAAGGATTCTATTCCGGGGATTACAGGGAACTCCTCGGATTTGCTGATGAGCCTGGAAATTTTGTGGACAAAGCCGGAAACATCCTTGGCACCCACCGCGGAATCTGGAATTTTACAATCGGACAGAAAAAAGGACTGGGTCTGCCTGGTGCCACAGAAGGAAAACCCACTCCTTTTGTTACAGAAATCCGGGCAAAAACCAGGGAAGTGGTCATCGGAACCAAAGAAGACCTGCTTTCCAGTGTTTTCCGGGCAGAGGATCTGAACTGGCTGTACTCCCCCGAAGAAATCCGGGAGATTGCCTCTTCCGGGGAATATAATATAGAAATGAAAGTAACAAACACAATGAACCGTTCCCTCGGCAGAATACTCAGTTATGATGATGGAGGGACTGCTGTTCTGGAATTTGCCAGTCCTCAGATTGCAGTGGCACCGGGGCAGTCAGCGGTTCTCTATTACGGAGATACGGTTCTTGGCGGCGGCTTTATTCAGGAGATTTTATAAATATGATCATTCAGATACATCCTGAGAACCCTCAGAAAAGAACCATTGAGCAGATATCCCGGCTTCTTGAAAAAGGAGAGGTTTTTATTATTCCCACAGATACCGTTTATGCTCTTGTATGCCGATCGGATCTGCCTAAGGCAATTTCGGAAATTTACCGGATTAAAAAAATGGATGAGGATCATCCCTTAAGTCTTCTCTGTTCCGATGTTGCAATGGCTTCCAGGTTTACATTATCGATAGCGGATCCTGTTTTCCGTTTTATGAAGGCAGTCACTCCGGGACCTTACACTTTTATTTTTAAAGCTAACAGGAACATGGATAAACGGGGAACAGGTAAAAAAAAGGAAGTCGGTATAAGAATAGCCGGTTCTCCTGTGGTTCAGGATCTCATTGTGGCGGCGGGGGTTCCTCTGGCTGCCACTTCCGTTACTTCGGATGATGAATATTACACGGATCCTGAGGATCTGGAAAGAATTTACGGAAGACAAGTGAGTGCCGTCCTCGACGGAGGAATCCGGACCCATGAATATTCTACTGTGCTTGACTGCACAGAAGAAAATATCCGACTGGTCAGGCAGGGTATCGGATCTGTGGAAAAGATACAGGATCTGATCATAACAGAATAACAGGCAACTGTCCCGGAAACCAAGATGGTTCCGGGACGACTTCAGAAAACACCGGAGGAAATTTAAATCATGGCAGGGCATTCCAAATGGGCTAATATTAAGCACCGCAAAGGTGCAGCCGATAAAAAGCGCGGAATTATATTCACTAAAATATCAAAGGAACTTATGGTTTCGGCGAGGCTCGGAGGATCCGACCCTGCATCCAATAACCGGCTTCGTATTGCAGTTTCCAAGGCAAGGGCAGTGAATATGCCACGCGATACCATTGAACGCGCCATTAAAAAAGGAGCGGGCGAACTGGAAGGGCAGACCTTCGAGGAAGTGCTCTTTGAAATTTATGCTCCCGGCGGAGTAGGGGTTCTGGTAGAGGCACTTACCGATAAAAAAACAAGGACTATTCCGGAAATTAAAAGTATACTCAATAAATATAACTGGAATCTTGCTGAAGCGAATGCTGTAAGCCGTCTTTTTAAACTGACCGGCTATATAAATCTCGAAGCATCCGTGATGAATGAGGATGAAATGATGGAGCTTGTGATTGAAGCAGGTGCGGATGACTTCCGGTCCGAAGACGGATCCTACGAAATATATACAAGTATAGAAAATTATTCATCTGTTTCCGATGTCCTTTCCAACAAGGGAATTGAGTCAGTGGAATCCGGAATCCGGTTTATGCCTCTGGATGGTACCGAAGTAGAGGTAACTGATCTGGAGCAGGCACAGAAGATTCTGAAGGTTCTCGAAATTCTCGAGGATAACGATGATGTGCAGGCCGTCTATCATAACATGAACGTATCCGACACGATCATGGCGGAACTTGAAAAAGAATAATGATTTCTCTGGGTATTGACCCTGGCTATGCCATTACCGGCTGGGGAGTGGTTGCGGCATCAGGCACTGTTCTCAAAGCAGAAGGATACGGAGCGGTGCTGACCGATCCGTCGCTACCTCTGCCTCAGAG
>CAZQKZ010000029.1:25098-43005 GCA_964594095.1 uncultured Leptospiraceae bacterium
AGAATCATAAAGGAATACCAACCGGACTTCCTTACAGTGGAAAAACTTTACTTCGGTGCAAATAAAACAACAGCAGAAGGAGTACTGGAATCCCGGGGAGTGATCCTTGCAGCTGCCGGAGAATTCAGTCTGAACCTCTGCGAGGTAAGCCCGGGTACGGTAAAAAAAGCGGTGACAGGCTCAGGCAGTGCAGGTAAAAAAGACGTGATCCATATGGTGCACCGGATTCTTAATCTTAAAGAAACTATAAAACTTGATGATACCTGTGATGCTCTGGCCGTGGCTCTTACCGGTGTGTTTCTGAATCAGGGGGTAATCATTCAGTGATTTCAGGGCTTCGCGGAAAAATCGCGTATCTGAGCGGAGGAAAACTCCGGATAGATACAGGTGCAGCTGAATATGAGGTCAGTGTACCTCTGAATGTATCTTATGAACTGGAAAAAACAGCTGCTGAATCCGGTACGGTATTTCTGCATATTCACCATCAGTTTACTCAGGATGGCCAGAAACTTTACGGCTTTCTGGAAAGCTCTCAGCGGGATTTCTTTGCAGCCATGCAGTCTGTTAAAGGAGTGGGTTCTTCGCTTGCTCTTTCGCTGCTCAGTCACACGGAAGCAGCTGTATTTCTTGATATAATCGAAAAAAAGGATGTGGCTGCCCTTACGAAAATTCCCCGGATCGGTAAAACAACGGCAGAAACCCTTGTTTTTGAAATCGGAAGAAAAATAGATAAATGGAAGACTATTATCAGTCAGAGCGGGGCAAAGCTTTCACCAGAAAGCAAAGGATCCGATGCAAACCGGGACGGAGCCGTGGAAGCTCTGGTTCAGCTTGGTTATAAGGAGGCGGCTGCGCTGAAGGCTGTAATCAGTTACTGCGAAGAATCCGGGAAGGAAATAAAGGACTGTACAGAGGCCGATATGATCCGGGGAGCTCTGAAATACCTCTGAAATTCCGCTCTGACGGCAAAGAATATTTATATTAGTATAATAACTAACTGAAAAAAAACGCAGATTCTGCTGCAGGCACAAAAAAAGATTGAATCACGGCCTGGTGACTTAAAACCTGTTCCCTGAATTCTATACAGGTACCTAATGCAGAAAAAAGATTCCGGATCATCCTCGCTCAGTGCTTTCAGAATAACGCTGCTTGTGGCTATCCTCACAATACTTGCCGCTGCGGGCGGGCTTGGGGCAGGTTACATTGCCATAAGCCGGGTGGTTAATTCAATGCACCAGGAGCGCATTGATAAGCAGCTTTCATTAATCGAAAAAGATTATTCGCTGCTGGCCGCATCCGAGAATAACAAAGATATTACAATAGTTAAATATCTCAGGGAGCATGGCGGAATGTATTTCGGGGACATCCCTGTCATACTGGCGGCGCATGGCAGCGACGGCAGTCTGCTGTATTTCTATTCGCAGCAGCCCGCAGCTCCGGGTCAGATATCAGATCCCGCAGCTCTCTCAGCTTTTCTTAAAATTGATCATTCCGTAACAGAAAAATACCTGTATCCTGAAGGAATCCGTATCACTGCAGGTGTACCTCTGCGCATTGGCCAGGAAGCCGCAGCCGGGGTTGTGGAATCTGTTACCGGTCTTACTGCTCTCGCCCTCATAATTGTTTATATTATAGTCTATTTTGTTTCTATGAACCGTATTGAGAGGCCGTTAAGCAGCCTGACTGTCATTAAAGACCGGCTTAACAGTCTTATTCAGCAGATGATTTCCGGAAGGAGGATTGATGCGGGTTCTCTTCTCTCCCTGAATATCAAGCATCTTGATACTGACATAAAAAACGCCATTCTCAGTCCGATGTTTGTTCTTACCGACACGGTTAACAGACGGATTCATTACGAAAAATATGTGAAATTCATTCTGGCTGAAGATTCTGTTAAGGTGGTTTATACACGATTGTATGAATCTGTAAATGAACTTTACCATCCGGAGGCTTTTTCTGTTCTGGAGCTTAACCACAGTCTGAACAGGCTCGAGACTATTTTTTCCATGGAAGGAACAAACCTCGCCGGGCATATTGCAGGTAACCCATCGGAATGCCCTGTCGTCAGGACATCCTATCCGGTGTCCTATATGAATCAGTCCCCGTGCTGCAGCTGTTTTCCCTGTAAGGAAGGAAGCACTAATATCTGTATGCCTTCTGTGGCAGGAGGTCAGATACTTGGAGTGGTTATGGTCCGGTTCGGTCAGGAGACTGTATCAGAAGTTAAAAAACTTTATGGTCAGAATCTTTCGGAATCAGACATTTCTGATCTGATCCGTTCGAATCTAGCCGAGTATGTGCATATTGCCGGTCTTGCATCGGGCAATATCCGTATGATGCAGCTTTACCGGAATCAGGCAGTGACTGACAATCTCACGGGTCTTTATAACCGCAGATATTTAATTGAGACTCTAACAAATTATATGGCACTGGCAAGACGGAATCAGAGCAGGCTTTCTGTTATTATGATTGATATCGATCATTTTAAAAAATTTAATGATGAATATGGTCATGCCACAGGCGATGCTGTTCTGAAAATTGTAGGGAAAACAGCTAAAAGCTGCCTGCGTGACTCCGATATAATCGGCCGTTACGGCGGAGAGGAGTTTATAGTAATCCTCCCGGACAGCAGCCTGACAGAAGCATCAGAAGTAGCCGAAAAACTGCGGAGGGCTGTTGCTGAAACGGATTATTCAGAATGGAAGCTGGGAAATATACCGGCCATCACAGTAAGCCTTGGTATATCAGAATTTCCGGTACATGGTTACAGCTATTATCATCTTGTCAATTCTGCGGACCGTGCCCTGTACCGTTCCAAGCAGAGCGGCAGGAACCGGGTGACTCTGCACAGTCATCTGCCGGAGGATTCCGGTGAAACAGATGCAGCAGGATTCCTGAAGCATATGAACTGAGCGTCAGTAAGGATCTGCGATATAATAATGAATCAGAGAATTCTTTCCCCCGTTTATATGAATATGGGTATTATTAATAAAAGAATCTAATGAAAATCCCATCTCCTGCTGGGTGTGATAATAAAAAACCCGCTCGAATCTTTCATTTCCCAGTCTGTCGGAATGAATGCGGTGGACTGGTTCCTGATCGGTATATTCCAGCATATTTTTAATGAGCTCGGTTTTCAGAAACACCCCGTCTTTTGCTGAAATAAGTGAGGAGGGAACCGGCACACTTGGAAAAATAAACTCAGCAGACCGAAAAGGATTGGCCTTCTGCATCGGCCGGTTCTGACCTATCCGCTTCTGGTGCTCAAAATAGATTCTGTCCATCAGTGCATCAAATCCTTCGTAATCTCTTGCAGAAAAAATCATCAAGCGTCTGCCTTTCTGCTGGTGAAGTCTTGCTGCCTGAATAATGTTTTCGGGCGGGAGCAGATTGAATTTTTCTGATACAGGGTGCCTTTTATAGTGAAGATCTTCCACAGAAAAGAACTGTGTGATTTTTAATGATTCTTCAGGTTTTTTAATATCATCGTAGATGCGGCAGGCTTCGAGACAGCTGACATAAGATCCGATAACTCCTGCTCTGGAATCAAGAATCCTCCAGTTGGCGTTAATATCGTAAACGATTCCGTCAAAATCAAAAATGGCTGCCTGCATAAAAAATATGAATATACGAAAAAAGCTGAGTTTACGGAATGGAAACCCTCAGACCAATTTTCAGGCAGGGCTTCTGTATGACATTTACTTTTCCCGATGTTGCGGTGATTATTCTTTATTTTGTAATAACTTTGATCATAGGAATCGGTTTCGGACGCAAAGGAGGCAGCAGCCTTCAGGAATATTTTTTATCGGGTCGCAGTGCTCCCTGGTGGGTGGCCGGAACAGGAATGGTCGCCACTACCTTTGCAGCAGACACTCCGCTGGCTGTAACCGGTCTCACAGCTGAAAAAGGAATTGCAGGCAACTGGCTCTGGTGGAGTGCTGCGCTCGGAGGTGTTTTCACGGTTTTCTTTTTTGCAAAGCTCTGGCGGCGTGCAGAAGTTCTTACAGATCTGGAAATAATAAAGCTTCGCTACGGATCCGGTCCGGGAGCCCGTTTCCTTCGTGGTTTTCGTGCCGTTTACTTTGGGCTGATTATGAATATTCTGATTCTTGGCTGGGTGAATCTTGCCATGATGAAACTGCTGAGTTTCGCCCTTCCTCAGTACGATCCCCGTCTGCTGATTGTGGCTTCCGCATTCATTACCTGGGCCTATACAGCTTTCAGTGGACTCAAAGGTCTTACAGCGGCTGATATCTTTCAGTTCACTGTGGCCATGACGGGTTCAGTGGCACTTGCCTGGTTTTCTGTAAACTCAGAAGCTTTTCAGAATTCTGGCGGGATTTCCGCCCTCAGTGAAAATATAGTCAGATTTTTTCCGTTTCTGAGTCTGAACTCAGGGACGGCTGACCAGCCGGTTTCTTCATCCGTTTACAGCATATCCGTCTGGGATTTTCTGATTTTCGCCACAATTCAGTGGTGGGCCTCCTGGTATCCGGGAGCAGAACCCGGAGGAGGCGGATATGTGGCACAGAGAATCATGTCCGCTAAAAATGAAAAAGAAGGCATACTTTCTGTTCTATGGTTTAATACGGCACATTATGCACTTCGGCCCTGGCCCTGGATTCTGACTGCTCTTGCCTCGATGGTGATTTTCAGTCATCTGGCCCCGGGGGAAAAGGAGCAGGGATACATTCTGATGATGGGGGAGGTGCTGCCGAGTCCCTGGAAAGGTCTGATGGTGGCTGCATTTGCCGGTGCTTATATGTCCACTCTCTCGACACAGCTGAACTGGGGGGCCGGCTATATCATAAATGATCTTTATAAAGAAATACATCCTGACCGGGATGATAAACATTATATAAATACAGCAAAAATAATTACATTTATTCTTCTGGGAATTTCGTTCACGGTTACTTTCTGGCTGATAGACACAGTATCCGGAGCCTGGAAACTGCTTCTGGAATTTGGTGCCGGATCAGGTTTTGTTCTGATGATGCGGTGGTACTGGTGGAGACTGAATATCTGGTCCGAATTTACATCTGTGGGCGCCCCAGTTGCCGGATACTTCCTGATAAAAACAGGTGTGCCCCTGCTTGCTGCATCAGGTTTTCTGACTGAGGCAGCAGCGGATTATGCAGTCGGATTCCCGGGAACTCTTGCTCTGAATGCACTCTTCACGGTAATCATCACTCTGCTGGTAACCGGTCTTACTTCTCCGGTGGACAGAAATATATTGATTGAATTTTATAAAAAAATACTTCCTCCTGGTGCCGGCTGGGAGCCTGTCAGATCAGAGATTCCGGAACTTCAGTCCTTTGTACCTGAAAAAACCGGCCCCCTGTTTGCGGGCTGGGCTGCCGGTGTGATTCTTGTGTATTCCCTGCTGTTTTTTTCGGGAAGTCTGCTGTTTCAGCAGTTTACAGCCTCAGCTCTGTGGGGTGCAGCGGCGGCTGCTTCCGGTTTTTATCTTTGGCGCACACTGCTTGTTAAAAGACAAAGTATATAAACGCTTCCACATCGGCAGCCGCTGTCTGGCTCATCAGTAAAATGATGGCCGAAACCGCAGCTGCTTCCAGCCAGAGGGGAGGATGCAGATGCAGCTTTTTCTTAGTGAATATAAAGTGGCCCAGAATGTGGCCTGCGGCCATCACAAGGACCGCATAACCAATATTCTGCAGAAGGTTCTCCGGCAGACGCTGCAGGCCTTCAGCAAAAGGGGAAAGCATGGCCTGCACCGCAGTAAAGGAATCGCTGATTTTCTGACCGCGGAAGAAAGGGATAAGAATCAGGTTAACCGCCGTGGTATAAACGAAACCTGCGGCAGCTGTGATTATAATTACCGGCAGAATTCTGCGGGGAGGCTCTTTTGATTGTTTATTTTTTTTCTTAAAGTATTCATTGATGGCTGCTTCCACTGCAAGGATCAGACCATAAGCCCCTCCCCAGAAAGCAAAGGTCCAGTTAGCCCCGTGCCACACACCAGCCAGAAACATTGTAATAAACACATTGTATTTATGCCTCAGATAGCTGACCCGGTTCCCTCCGAGCGGTATATACATATAGTCCCTGATCCAGATCATCAGAGAAATATGCCAGCGTCTCCAGAATTCAGTTAAGGATATGCTTAAGTAAGGCATGTGAAAGTTCACAGGAAGATAATAACCAAGGAAAATTGCCGTTCCCCAGGCCATATCGGAATAACCGGAGAAATCACCGTAAATCTGAATCATGAAGGCAGCCGAGGCAAACCAGTGAGAAACCGAATCATAAGCCCCGGGATTCGAGTAGACCAGATCCACAATCGGCGCCATGTTGTCTGCGAGAACTGTCTTTTTAAAATAACCAAGAAGAAACCAGCGGGCGGCAATACGCATACGTTCCAGGCTGAATTCAGGCAGAGACTGCAGCTGAGGCAGGAAGTCCTTTGCTGTTACAATGGGTCCGGCAACCAGCTGAGGAAAAAAGGAAACAAATAAAGCGAATTTTACAAAGGATTTTTCAGCTGGTATAATGCGCCTGTAAACATCGATGGTATAACTCATGGACTGGAAAGTGAAAAAAGAAATCCCCAGAGGCAGAATGAGCTTCAGAAGAAAAGAATCCAGTTCCCTGGGTCCGATGGTCCCTGGAGAGAAACTGTTTACAAGTTCCGCGAAGGAAAGAATGAAAAAATCTGCGTATTTATAATATCCCAGAACTCCCAGATTTACGGCTACACTGATCCAGAGGGTTGTTTTTCGGTAACGGGCTGCGCTTTCCTCTTTAAAAAGTTCGTCAGCCCGGGCCATAAAGAGTCCGGCTACATAATCCACAGCTGTGGAAAAAAGCATCAGAAATCCGAACTGCCATTCCCATGACATATAAAAATAATAGGAAGCACCCAGAAGAAAAAGATGATGAGCCTTCAGGCGCATTTTCTGAGGCAGCAGGAATGGTATGATGTACCAGTGAATGATAAATACTATGATGAAAAAAAATAAAAATTCAGCTGTGGAGAAAATCAAGTTATTCTGCCTTCCGGAACAGGCTCCGGATAATTACCAAAGATCCGGCCATAAGTAAGAATGCAAGTAAAAGAAGTTCTGCCGGCATAGGTATGATCTGCTCACAGGCATCCTCGGAAGTATAACCAAGCAGGGCAGGGTCAAGGTGCATCAGAATAACAGAGATAAAATTGCTTGAAATGTGAATGGCCGCAGGCAGAAAAATGCCCCCTGACTGATACCGGATGAGTCCGAAAACAATGCCCATCGCCGCCGCATAGCCGGACTGCCACACATTCATATGGGATGCACCAAAGAGAAATGCCTGAAAAAGGATGATGGGTATGAGATGTCTGGTACCGTACCGGCGCAGGAGGGATGTCATCAGGATTCCCCTGAAAAAAACCTCTTCTGCCACAGGACCGGTAAATGCAATCGTAATAAAAGAACCAAAGGAATCCGCTAAGCTGCCGTTAGGCTCCAGAAACGCAGTCATATTCCTGTAGGTATCGTTACACGGAAAAAGAGATGCAGAAAGCCATACAATGTGTAATCCGAGGATCTGAAAGGAAACCGGAATCAGGAGGAGAACGATCAGGAGAATAAGGATTCCCCTGATACTGAACAGGGAGAAGGCGGAGCTGAATTCCCGTTCCCCGGAAAGAAGAGGGGCTTTTCGGGTGAAGTAATAATAAATGAAAACAGGCACAAAGGGGATGATAAAACTCAGGGAAAGCTTCAGTTTGAACCAGTCTGAATAGAGGCCGTTACCGGATCGCAGATCGAAAGCGGTGACCAGGATCTCGGAGGAGAACTTTAAAACCAGAAAAAATAGTGTAAGCAAAAAGGCAGAAAAATACGAAAGTCTCACTGTAAGGAACAATTCAGCACGGGGGCCAGGTTTGTAAATGATTTTACTCCACCGACTCAATAAGACAGCTTTTTATCTGAATCACCGGCATATAGAATCCGTAGAATCAACTCCGGATACAATCATCACTCTTACAAATGAAAAGAAATATATTGTAAGAGAAACGCCGGAAGAAATAGCCGCGCTTATTGAGGAATATCACAAAAAAATATTCCGTGTCAATTTTATGGAATCGGCCGATATTTAAACAGGAAACAGGTTTATCATGGATTTAGCAACGATTCTTGGCCTTGTATTAGGAACAGGTCTGGTACTTTTTGGGACTTTGATCGCAGGTTTAACGCCTCTGGATATTCTCGATATCCCGTCTGTTTTTATTACGGTGGGCGGGGGAATTTCATCGGCTGTAATCAGCAGCCCTATGTCCAGAGTGATGAATGTGGTAAATTATACAAAATGGGCCTTTACTCCCCGGAAAACTGATATTGCCGGGCTCATCATTACTCTGGTTCAGTTTGCAGAAAGAGCGCGCCGCGAAGGTCTTCTTTCACTGGAAGATGATTTAGTGAACCTCGATGAGCCGTTCTTAAAAAAGGGGATTCAGCTTGTGGTGGACGGAACTGACCCGGAGCTCGTCCGGAATATTCTGGAAACAGATATGGAAAACATACATAACCGGCATCAGGAAGGATCCAAATTCTGGGGAGACCTTGGATTCTATTTTCCTGCATTCGGAATGCTTGGGACACTGATTGGTCTGATTCAGATGCTTAAAAACCTTGGTTCCGGAGATACCAGCGCCATTGGTCTTGGTATGTCGGCCGCTCTCATTACTACTTTATACGGTTCCTTTTTTTCAAACCTGATTGCCCTTCCTCTTCAGAAAAAGCTGGATCTGCGCGACGGCGATGAAATGGTTATTAAAGCAATTATGATAGAAGGGATTCTTTCGATCCAGCAGGGAGATAACCCCCGGATTGTAAAAGATAAGCTGGCTTCCTTTCTTGCTCCAAGCGAAAGGGGAGCCCTTGAAGAAGCAGGCGGAAACTGATTCCGCCTGAAGGCGTAAAGGGAGCAGAACAGCGATATGGCTAAAAAGAAAAAATGCCCTGTCCCCGAAGCAGGGGCCCCGTTATGGATGACCACCTATGGAGATATGGTGACTCTGCTTCTTACGTTTTTTGTGATGATCTATGCCACAGGTCAGTCCACTCCGCAGGAAGTGCAGCTGATTCTTTCAGCGTTTAATAATTCTTTGGGTTTTTTTGACGGGGGTCAGACTCTTTCCAAAGGCAGAATGGAAGAGATGGGCATGAACCTGGAAAGTCTTCCGTCTCAGACTAAAGGAAGATCTCTTTCCAAAGCAAAACAGCAGGCCCGGGAAATATTCAAGCCTGAAATTGAAAGTAAAAAAATAGCCATCACCGAAGACGAACGGGGAATCATAATCAGTCTGGTGGGTGCGGATTATTTTGAACCAGGGAGTGCCCTTCTGAATCCTGCCATAGAGGAGGTGCTGAAGAAAGCATCCCTTTTATTCAGTGATCTGGACCGGTTTGTAAGAATTGAAGGCCATGCTTCCGCTGGCGAAGACAGTTATTTAGGAGGAGCCGGTGATACCGGCCGAAGCGAAAGGATTTATATGAACTCATGGGATCTGGCGGGAGCCCGCGCCATAAATATATCAGTGTATCTTCAGAATCAGGGAGTGCCGCCTGCGCTGCTGCAGGCGATCAGTTACGGTCAGTACAGACCGCAGGACCTCGAATCAGAAAAAGGAACTCCTGAAGCAAGAGCGCATAACCGCCGGGTCGATCTTGTGATTCTGCCTTATAAGGATCCGGCAAGGTCTGAAACAGAATCCGAATACAGGCTGCCGAAAGAGAGGCTCCCTTCTCATGAATACCTGATCAGGGATTCTGAATAAACTGAAGAATTTCAAATTTTTACCGATAGAAACGTAAGGAGAATAGTATGGCAGATGATGAATTATTGGACGAAGAAGGGCAGGAGGAAGCCCAGTATCAGCCTGCTGCGGCTTCCGGTCTTAATAAAATTGTTAAAATACTTATCTATGTGGCTCTGGGTGTTGTCGGACTTGTTCTGATGTCCTTCATTGCCTATTACGTGGCCCGTTATGCGGCAGCAAGCCAGTACAGGGAAGTGGCCTCCATCGCTGTAGTGAAACCACCTCCGCCTCTGGAAAGCTTTCGTTTTACTGAGGATTTTCGTGTAAACACTGCTGATCAGGGCGAAGCACATTTTATTAAACTTAAAATGAGTCTGGGATTTGAGCAGGGACAGCCGAATCTTTCCGCAGAACTGGCTCAGAGAATTCCGCAGCTTCGGGACATCATAAACCTGATCCTTGCTGCAAAGACCCGGCAGGAGCTTTCATCGATTCAGGCACAGCTGGAGCTTCGTGAGGAAATCAAAGCAAATATTAATCACATCCTCTCAGAAGGAAAGATAGTCAGTGTGTATTTTGATGAATTCATTGTGAACTGATATGATTTTTTTCGCACACAGAGGAGACAGCACGAACTACCCGGAAAACACAGTGGCGGCTTTCCGGTCTTCTCTGCGGAAAAAATTCCGCGCACTGGAACTGGACCTCATAACAATCGCAGACGGAAACGTGGTTATCTTTCATGATGATAATCTGCTGCGCATGACAGGTAACCCGGCGACTGCCAGGGATCTGACCACTGAGGAATTTCTGAACCTTTTCCCCGACCTTACAACTCTTGATGAATTCACAGATTTATTCTCGAGGGCAGACATAATTGTCAATTTTGAAATAAAAGACAGTCCTCTTACATTTCTGAAAGCTGCTGAAAGAATGAAGAAATTCAGACATCCGGTAATATCTTCTTTCCTTCCTGAAGCGGCTGAAGCAGCTCTGAAGGAAGGATTTGAATCGGCTTATCTTTTTCATGATGAAGCCGGGTTTTTAAGAAATATAAACAGATTAAAAACAGGAAGACTGCATCTTCATAAGTCCGTGGTTCTTGAAGGGGGTGCGACTGCGGAACTCCTCAGGAATTATGAGGTGTACTGTTATACTGTGAATGATCCTTCTGAACTGAGACTACTCTCGGATCGTGAATACGTAAAGGGTATTTTTACGGATTCGCTCCTGCCGGATCAGATGATCAGATCCGGAACTGTTTAAGAAAGATTTCAGAGGAGCCCGCCCTTTTTTTCAGGGCAGAAGCGCCAAGCCTGCCTGTTTTCTGGCGAAGAGCTGTGTTTTTCATAAGTCTGTCCGCTTCCCGGTAAAACTCAGGTCCGTTCGCACAGCGGATCAGGGCCTGCTCCTGTTCCAGTATTTTAGCGATAGGGCTTGTTTCCGTGAGCGGTCCGGTAAGGACAGCGTTTTCCAGGGCAGCAGGTTCTCCGGTGTTATGAATGCGGAAATGGAAGCCTCCTCCAATATAAGCGATTTCTGAGTAACGGTAGGCATAGGCCAGCAGACCCATAACATCAGCAATGATAACAGGCGGATAATCCTCCTTTGGTATTTTTATATTCATATTTTTTTTACTTAGCTTTTCTTTACAGAGTTTTTCTGAATTTTTAATTTTCCGGATTAAAGAAGCTTCGTTACCCGAGGCTGTTATTTCGCTCAGAAGGAAATAATTAAGACTGTACAGCTTTGCATTGGTAATGATTTCCTTTATCCTTTCGGGGTCTGTATGATGGGGAAAAATAACGGGAGTCCAGCCAGGATTGTTTATCAGAAGGTCGTTCAGGAGAGGAAACAAAGCCCGGTCACATGCGTTGTATGTGGAACCGAAAATAATGACTCTGCCTGGTATGCTTTTTAAAAAAGTTTCTTCAGGACCTGGTTTGCGGCCCCTGACTGGTGAACCGATTTTATACAGAATGGCATCGTAACGGGAATCACCGGTAACCATAACCCGCTTATCATCGGGAAGGAGTTCCCGAAAGAGCTTCTGAGATTCTTCGTCAGCACAGCCAATACCGCTGAATCTGCCATAGACACTGCGAAGAACTGATTTATAAAAGTTTTTCAGTCTCCAGGATGCGGGATGGAGGGCTGCATTGGCCATATAGGCAGGTACGGCATTCTGATTCAGATGAAACAGAAGGTTAGGAAACACATCCCAGGTCATGGTAATGAAGTGCGAAGGCTTAAGAGACCGGATGATATTACCCCAGGCCCAGAAGAAATCCAGAGGCAGATAAAAAATAAGATCAGCATCCGGATGTTCCTTTGCTTTAGCGGATGTACTGAAGATACTGATTACTACCTGCTGCAGAGCATACCGTTTTTTTAATGCCCTGGAGATGGCAAGTGCCTGATCCAGTTCCCCGACCGATGAAGCATGCAGCCAGACAGGGGACCCCCTTAGTGATTCCTTAGTAAAACGATGGAGACTTTCGAGGCCTTCCCGGCGGCTGTCACGGAATTTCCGGATATCGGGGCGGAACCATGAAGCAATTATATAGACAGGATACAGTAATGTAATTACGATATTATAAAGAAGAATCGGCATACAGTTGCTACAGTATGCAAGGGGGTTCCGGAGGTAAACCAAATAATGGGCAGAAAGATTCAGATTCTCAGAGCCGGGGAACTCACAGGTATACCGGACGGATCCTCACTCCGATGGTACTTGTCAGGAAGAATTCCTCACGTTCTGCAGGATGCGAACCTCAGGTTTCTGAAAGGAGAGATCCGGGAATATACTTTTTTTAAGGAAGCCGGGGAGCTGCTTGGTATACCGAATCTCGCCGGTAAAGTAAGAAAAAAACTGAGCAGTCTGATTCATGTAAAAAGTGTTCAGGAAAATATCCGGAAGCTGACTGCACCCTGCGCTGATTGCAGCACGCAGGAATACTGCACAGTCGTTGCAGGCAATGCTGATCCGGTTATTGCAGAATATCTTGTAACGGCAGCTGACAGTAAGGATTTTCCTGATTACTGGTTTCTTTCCTGCGAAACAGGAATGCTTTATGAAGATCCCGAATTCAGTAAATTAATAGATAAATATTTGAGTAATGGGGCCCTCTGAATGTGATATGATTTAAATCAGGGGGGAAAAATACCCCCGGCGGGATATCCGGGGGCAGGAAGAGTGTTCATGCGAGTAACATTCAGCGGATACAATCTACTGAATAAGGACATAAAAATTAAAAGGGGTTTGGCGGTCAAGTGATTTAAAAAAATAAACGAAGACTTTTCGCGGATTAACGCACTTTTTGCGCCATATGACCTGACTTTGTATCAGTTTCGTAACTTCTGACGGGTCAGCTCCAGATACGAAGCAAAGGGAGGAGCAGATATACCGGAACCTGTGGCCAGAATGTTCCTGGCGTGTCTTCGCTCCGCAGATTCGCAGATGTCTTCAATGTTTCTTCCGGATAATCCGTCTGAAAATTCACCCAGGGTGTTCAGTTCTTCAGCATTCAGATGTCCTGCATAAGCAGAAAAAATCGCGCTTCGTTCCGTCCAGCTGGGGAGCGGAAAATCAATCATAAGGTCAAAACGGGACAGAAGGGCACGGTCCAGGTCCCCGGAACGGTTTGTGGCCCCGATGGTAAGCACACCGTCTTTAGTATCAAAACCATCAATTTTTCTAAGAAGAACCGAAAGAAGTCTTCGCGTAGCTTCCTGCATGGAGTCATCCCTTGAGGTGGCAAGGGAATCAATTTCATCTAGAAAAATAATTACTTTCGGAAAGAGCTCTGCAGTCCGGTCAAAAATTCTGCTTAAATTCTGGGCAGACTGACCATAATATTTCGATAGAATATTTTCGATAGGGATGTAAATCAGCGGGATGCCGGTGACTTCGGAAACAATCCGGGCCATAGTGGTTTTGCCTACACCCGGCGGTCCAAGGAAAAGAGCCGCCCGCGGCAGATTGCCTGGTTTGCCTCCTCTGGCCAGTGCACTTACTTTCAGCAGAATTTCAGGGTGCAGGAGCGGCATTATCAGGGAGTCGCGGATTTCTTCTTTGATGGAATTATAACCGGCGATTTTATTCCAGGAAGGATGAGACTCAGCACTTTTTAACCCGGAAGGTTCCGCCGCCGGGAGGTGAAGTTTTACCCCGAGTGCTTCCAGCTCTGCCGCCGGATCAGGCCGGGCAGAGGATCTGTTAAAATAACGGAAAAGATCAAGGGCCGCCATCAGCTCATTCTGAAAGAAATTTCCCTTTTTAGATATTTCCACCCGCTTCGTTCCCTCGTAATAAATAAACTTAAAGCGGCAGCGGTCGGACTGGGATCCTGCATTTCCCTGAGGAACATTCTGAAATGCCAGGTAACCCGGCTCACTCATAAAAAGCCGCACATTTTCTAAGTGGTTGCTCAGAATATGGATAGCCTCCAGAACGGATGCAGGATCTATGGAATCAGGAATGAATACAAAGCGGGTTTCCCCTTTATCAATTGTCAGCCGGGGTATTTCAGTGAGCTGGATCTGTGAGGTTCGGACATGATTTTCGATTTCTTTTTCAATGAAATCCCTCACTGCTGTAAAATCATATTCGGTCTGCTGACTTTCGGCCATAATTCATGGAGATGGTTTGCTGATTCTGAAGTCAATCATATAAAGGAACCGGATTCTGGCGGATAGCATTTATGAAAAAAAAGTGGAAACCGGAAATTCTGACACCATCCCCAGGTCTTCTGGCCATAGTCATTTCTCCGGCAGAGTCCCACCTGATGGGAGCGCTGCGGAAAAAACTCGAATCTGCCTTTGGACCCGTCGATTATGAATCTCCTGTAATTAAAAAAGATGCCCTTTCTGCCGGTCTCAGTTTTATAGCAGATACCCCTGGTTTTGAAGAATCCTTTCCTTTGTCGGGAGGAACCACCTTTCTGACTCTCGGTTTTCGCAGACCTGTATTACGGGAAGAGATTACCGACATAAAAAAACAGCTCCTCGGAATCCTTTCCGGATTTCAGGATAACGGAAAACTTCTGCTCGATGCAGATGCCCTTTGTATTACGGAAATGAGCATTGTAAGACCGGTACTTACAGAAAAAAAACACACGGTTTATCTGTATGGTGGAATCCATGCAGAAAACCTTTTCTACTTTGAAAAACTCACTTATGTCCCCTGGCCGCATACGCAGTATCCCTACAGAATGAAGCAGGTAATTCAGACCCTCAATGATCTGCGCATGATTTATGTGCTTGATAAAAAATAGCCGATATTTGAAAGTATTTTACGGAGAATTCAATGAAAACAGGAAATCTTTTTATACTGGTCTTACTCACGGCTTCGGCCGGTTTCCTCTCCCAGTGCGATAAAAAAGCCCAGGGAATCCGTTCTGCTGATTTCTGTGATCTTTATAAAGAAGAATGTAAAGAACCTGGACTCGGTGCCACAGACACCTACAAAGTCTCAGTGCCTGAGTCAAAGACCGGTAACTGGAGGGATTTTGGTCATTATCTGTATTTTCATTCCCGTCAGACCCCCGGAATGGAAATCCGATTTTTCCGCAAACTGAATGAGGAAGAGCTCTCAGAAATCCGCAAAACCACCCGCTGCTACTACCGGATCCACCGAAACGGGGCAGGGGTCCGGCATGAAATGGAGGGAATCCGCTTTTTTCCCGATGGCAGCGGACTCTGGTGCTTTGATTACCTGGGCTCTATGCTCATAGAGTATCATAAGTTCAGCAAAACCCTGGATGAAAATCCCAAATCAGGCCCAGCAGGAAAGAACGGAGAATATGAATTTCCCTTTGAGCTGGAACTCAGCGTAACAGGGGAGTCTGAATGGCTGAATGAGGAAATTCAGACTCAGGCCCGGATCGTCTGGACAGAAGAAAAAAAATAGTTTTAACTTTCCGGTAATCAGCGGGATATGGTCTTATGGGCGAAGTCTTTGAAGTAACAATCTCCGATGTATCCATCACGAATGTGGGGTTTGCCATTTTTTTAAAACCGGTGCAGTCCCAGAGTCCCCGTGTGGTTCCCATCTTCATTGGCCCGCTCGAAACTTACTCTATTTCCAGCGCCCTTGACGGAGTCGTGCCACCCCGGCCCAATACTCATGATCTCATGCTCCGGATGCTGCAGGAAATGGATGCACGTATTCTCCATGTTACCATAAATGATATTTCCGGCAGTATTTTTTATGCAAGAATTGTAATCCAGGCTGAGGATGGAATCATTGAGCTTGACGCCCGTCCTTCTGACTCAGTCGCTTTGGCAATCCGGGCCAAGTGTCCTGTCTATATGCATGAAAAAGTTTACCGGGAAGCAGCGGTCATAATTGGTGAGGAGGGGAACATCAGCGAATCCGCATCCCCTGCTGACGAAGAAGAAATTTTTACGGCCCTTTCCGGGAACGAACCAGGGAAGAGTGAAATCGACCGCCTGCAGATTGCCCTTGAAGCCGCGGTTGCTGCTGAGGATTTCGAAGAAGCCGCCCGCCTGCGCGATGAAATCAACCGTCTGAACAGCGGCAACTGAATCACGCGCAGAGCTGCGTCAGAATCACCGGTTCGTTTTCTGTTACAACAACTGTATGCTCGAACTGTGCCACAAGTGAACGGTCCGGGCACTGCAGAGTCCACCCATCATTCTGCTGCACCGTATACTCAGACTTTTCTGAAATAAATGTTTCCACTGCTATCACAAGACCTTTGGTAAGAACACGCCTGTCAGAAGGGTCGCCGTAATTCAGGATATGGTCAGGATACTCATGCAGTCTCCGTCCGATTCCGTGTCCTGCAAGATTTCGTATAACTTTGTATCCTTGATTATTTGCCATGGATTCAATAAGAAAACCTATTGAGCTGAGCGGCATTCCGGCTTTGACTGATGTAAGGGCTGCCTGAAGAATTTCTTCGGAGGACCGGATAAGCTTTCCTTTTTTAAAATCGGTTTCACTGCCGCCGACAACCAGAGTGATGCCGGCATCTGCATAATACCCATTAAGCTCCAGCGAAACATCGAGGTTCAGAAGGTCTCCTTTTTTAAGTATTCTGGCGCCGGGAATTCCATGCGCTACTTCTTCGTTCACGCTGATGCAGGTGGCCCCTGGAAAGCGGTAATCCTTTTCGGGGGCAGAGCGTGCCCCTCTGGACTCAAAATACATTCTGGCAATCCTGTCCAGATATCCGGTAGTCACACCTGGCTTTGCATTAATCTGCATTATACGCAGAGTTTCGGCCACAAGCCTTCCGGTTTTTTTTAGAGCTTCCAGCTGCTTTGAGTTTTTAACAGACATTTGATTTAACCTGATCAGACAGATTTCCGGAATATGGATTTCTGTATAGCGTAGTCAAGAAAAATCTGACCTGCCAGGCATTTTTATAATCTGAAAAAGATACAAGGGACCTTTTTTTACTTGAAAAAAAAAGATGTTTGTTCATTATGAATCTTTAGTTATTGTAAATAAACCATCCGGGATGCTTTCTGTATCAGGTAAAGAAATATGATTGTCTGCGTTTCTAAAACTGCAGAAATTGTATCCAAACGCTGCAGGCCCGCTGGTGGTCCACCATCTTGCTATGGCAACTTCGGGATTGCTTCCCACCGTAAAATCGGCTTCATTTCATGAGGCTCTGCAGTAACACATCCGGACGGACTTGGTAATCCTATTAAAGGGGACGATTTATACGAAGAAGGCGAAGGAAGGCTGATGCTTCATGCATCCTCATTGACAATTGTTCATCCGGCAACAGTACAGAATTTTCCCCATATATCACAAAAAAATACCACTGCCAGGCAGATATTTAAAATGGGAAGATTCCGATTTATGTGAACCACCGCGAAAACATAATCTGTATTAATAACTGGAATTTTTTGTGATTAGTCGCCCGACTATTGCAAAATTTTACGACACCTGTAATCTGCAATCATTGAAATTTTTTTGCGTGATATCCTTTTTTTATTGACCTCCTTTCTGCAAAGGTATATACTCAGTTTGTCACTAAAGGTAATTACAGGGTTACTGGTGTGACAGGAGGCTTTATGAATTCTAATTTAAGTAAAGAGATCCGTGACCGCGTATTTGTTCCGGTTTATTTGCTTAGTATTTTTGTTATCCTGATTGCCTGTTC
>CAZQKZ010000030.1:0-4223 GCA_964594095.1 uncultured Leptospiraceae bacterium
ATCCTGCTTAGTATAGATTTCTATCCATTCATCAGCTTATCCATATAACCTGATATATAAATGCGACTTTTTCTGACATTATGTCACATCAGGCGCGGCTACCATCTAAGAAATCCAGCCGTTGGACTCCGCGCATTTGGGAAAAGCATGGCTGGATTTCTTCTTAAGACTGCTGATCCGCCTGCCTGTGCCGTTGGCACAGCAGACAGGCTGATTACGCTCTTTTTTTTTCTTTACATTTCTACTAAATTAATTTTCGCGCATATCTTCGGAAATGTCCGGATGAAGGAAAGCCAAAGACGAGAATTGACAATATGCAGGAATCAGTCAGAGAACACTTCGTTAAGAGGTATCACCACATCAGCAAATATACTTAAACTTACAGAATCATTTTCTGTGTAAACACTCCCTTTATCAAAACGTGGTGATTTACGATTTTCTGTTTCGGTCTGAATCTGCTTATAAACAATGACTATCTTTTCACGGGGCTGAACAATCCAGTATTCCCTGACTCCGTGTTTTTCGTATAATTCTTTTTTTGTGCCCAGATCCTGTGCTGCGGTAGAGGGAGACAGGATTTCCATGATCAGATCAGGCGCGCCTCTGCATCCGCGGTCGTCCAGCCTGGAAGGATCGCAGATTATGGAAATATCCGGCTGCACCACTGTAGTTACATGATCGTCTGCCTCGTCCGATTCGGGAAGACGCACATCAAAAGGGGCGGCAAAAATTTTACAAGGACCGGATTCCGACAGCTTTTCCAGCAAAGCTTTTCGAAGTTGAAAGTAAATATTCCCGGATACTTCCTGGTGGGATCTTCCCGGTGCAGGACTCATGGCAACCGGAACACCCTCTATAATCTCCCACCGTTCTTCATCGGGCCAGGAACAGTAATCCCTGTAAGTATATTTATAGTCTTTTTTAAATGCAGGCAAGGCCATGAAATCACTCCTGTACTGAGGGGACTGCCTGCAGCCTCGCCCTTACAGGAATGCCTGTCAATGGAATTTTTCGCTCAGAAGCCCGGCTTCATCCAGCATAGAGAGAAGCTCATCTTCTTTCTGCTGCATCAGATAATCCTCTTCCTGGGACCTTTCGTGATCATAACCAAAAATGTGAAGCAGACCGTGGACCAGAAGTCTTGCAAATTCATCTACCGGAGAGTGGCCGATTACCGCAGCCTGCCTTGTGCATGTATCCAGTGAGATCATTATATCTCCCAGAGGAACAATGCCCGAGCTGCCGGTTTGAAACTCATGAAGCCCCTCACCTCCTTCATCAAGAAGGATGCCGGGCCCTTCCAGTTCCATCTGCGGGAAACTGAGTACATCAGTTGCTTTATCAATATTCCGGTAAGAACGGTTCAGATTACGGATTTCTTCATCGCTGGTCAGAATGAGACAGGCCTCAAAAGGGCCTGTCATTTCGAGCTCGGAGGCAATTCTCTCCATAAGGAAAGCACCGGACCCTTCAATTTCCTTTTCGGATGGAAGCCAGTCCGGGGCCTCGGTTTCTGTTGCTGCAAGCAGTCTGTGCATTTTTCAGGAATCGGAAGATTCTGAATACATCTGAATGAAATTCTGAATTCCGGTCTGACGGATCAGCTCAAGCATGGTTTCGAGGGTATCCACATGCTCTTCTTCACTTTCAAGAATGTCCTCAAACAGTTCCCTGGATACGTAATCTTTGATGTTCTCACAGTATGCAATGGCCTCTTTAAGCAGAGGAATGGCATCGTCAGTTTCCAGAGCAAGGTCACACTTGATGATTTCTTCGACAGACTCCCCTATCCTAAGACGGTGCAGGTCCTGAAGATTCGGAAGACCTTCGAGAAAAAGGACTCTTTCAATGAGTTTGTCGGCATGCTTCATTTCATCGATAGATTCATGATATGCATGTTTTGCCAGTTTTGTTACTCCCCAGTTTTTCAGTATTTTGTAATGAAGAAAATACTGATTCACTGCAGTGAGCTCATTTGTTATTGCTTTATTAAGATACTCGATTACTTTAGAATCACCTTTCATGCTCTGCCTCTGATTTTTTTAATAGATTTGGAAATAATACAACTGCCCGTCAAGAATTTTGAATCCTGACTTCAGATTCCCTGTTTATTATGAGAATCAGACGCATAAACAGATATGCACTTCAGGCAGTTTCCGATTTACAGCACCCTTCCTCTTTGTGTTTAGAGGAGACCATCGCTTCCATAGTTTTTTCACATTTGCGGCACTGAAACGAAAAGCCAAGTGACCGGGAAAGCTCTTCTGTACTGCTGCAGCCTCCCTGGGCCGCTTCTTCTATTTTGCGTTCGTTAAGGTTGTTACAGGTGCAGACATACATAATAAATACAAATGAGACCTATTCTCAGTTTCAGTCAAGCAGGATTTTAAAAAAAAATCCTTTTTTCCGATTTTTTTTATTGAACAATCCGCTTTCAGAGAAGACCTTTCTGTTCAAATATGAAATTCAATAAGTCTGATCCTGAAGAATTCCTTTACGACGGTAATTCTTTATCTTTGTTCCTGAAAAATGCCACAGCAGAATATCATGAAGTTGCGGAAACAACTGCGATCATGCGAAAAATCATGTCTGAAAATGTGTCTGCATCTGATTATACCGAAATGCTTATTCGGTCAGCGGCCTTCACATCTGCCCTTGACTCCCTCGCTTCCCGGATTTCCGATTACTGTTCTGATGCTCCTGCTTTTATTCCGCGAACACCGTTAATTGAAAAGGACCTGCACTGTCTTGGCATTTCAGAAAGAATTCGAAACCCGGCCGATCATCTTCTTTCCTTTGAAAATTCACTGGCTGCTCTGTATATACTTGAAGGCTCAGCCCTGGGGGGCGCCATGATTGCATCCTGGCTCGAAGATCATCTTTTTACTGAATGTATGCAGTATTTAAGAGTCTCGGATCTGAATCCGCCAGGTCACTGGGGAAGAATCACACAGTTTCTTGACAGGGAATCTGATACCGGAAGAATTACCCTGGAGAAGGCTGCCAATGCGGCTGTAACGCTGTATAATTTTGTTATTGACAAATTATCAGCAAAATTTTATATTCAATAAGGTTAATATGTATGTCAGAGGATCTGCCTGAACCGACCGCAGAACTGCCGCAAAACAGTAATGAATCTGTAATATCAATCCAGCTCCAGGAAGAAACCCCGGCTCCGATATCTGTGCGATATGTGGTAGGCATTGGTGCCTCCGCAGGCGGACTCGAAGCTCTGACGCAGTTTGTGGCTGCGCTTCCTTCCGGCCTGGAATGCGCCTATGTGGTTATTCAGCATCTTTCACCCAGTTATAAAAGTATGATGGCCTCTCTTCTTTCAAGGGAGACTATGATTCCTGTCTGCGAAATCACAGACCAGATGCACCTTCAGAAGGGAACCATTCATGTCGCACCTCCTAAATGGGATGTCATTTACAAAGAAGGCCGGCTTTTTCTGGAGAAGCCCCCGGAGGACAGCCCTCAGCCAAAGCCTTCAATAAACCGCTTCTTTCAGTCTCTCGCTGAAGGGCTGGGAGAACGTGCCGTAGGCATAGTCCTTTCAGGCACCGGGAGCGACGGAACTCTTGGTATACGCGATATTAAAACTTACGGAGGGCTTACCTTCGCACAGACTCCCGAGTCAGCTAAATACGATGGAATGCCCCGGAGTGCTATTGACTCAGGCAGGGTAGACAGAATCCTTCCCCCCGCCCAGATTGCAGAAAAACTTTCGCATATTATTGAACTGCAGCTCAGAATTCATGAAGAGGAAACAGTTGATCAGAATGATCATTTCTTTTCCATTCTCAGCACACTTCAGAAACACAGCGGAATAGATTTTCACGATTATAAAAAATCAACACTGCAGCGCAGAATTCACCGCAGAATCGTCGCCTGTGAGTGTAAGGATCTCAACCAGTACAGAGTCTATCTGGATTCGCATCCTTCTGAACTGGATGAGCTGGGAAAGGAAATCCTGATTTCCGTTACATCCTTTTTCAGGGACAAAGATGCCTTTGATGATCTTCGCCTGACTCTGGCTGAACTGATCCGCAGCCACGGAGAGGGTGATCTGCGTATATGGGTTGCAGGATGCGCCACAGGGGAGGAAGCTTACTCAATTGCTATTCTCTGTTCTGAAATTATCGAAAGCAGCAAGGAGCGGAAAGGAATCCAGCTCTTTGCCACAGATATTGACCTTGATGCTCTGGCTGTTGCCCGCAGAG
>CAZQKZ010000030.1:4237-8242 GCA_964594095.1 uncultured Leptospiraceae bacterium
GAGGTCTTTACCCGGCCAGTGCCCTCGCTGATGTTCCGGCCTATATGCTGAAGAAATACTTCACTCCCAGAGGGAATTTTCTGGAAGTGAATAAAAGCCTGCGCGATAAACTGGTATTCGCCCGGCAGGATATGACTGCAGATCCGCCGTTTATGAGAGTGGATCTTATCTCCTGCAGAAATGTACTGATTTATATGAATCCAAGACTCCAGTCCAAGGTTCTCAGCACTTTCCATTATGCCCTGAAGACGGATGGGGTTCTTTTTCTGGGCAGATCAGAAAACGTTTCGCGTGAGGATTCCCTTTTCAAAACAGTGAACTCGCGCTCCAGAGTCTACCGGAAACAAAGGAGCAATCAGACCCCGCTGGCAGCTCTCTTCCTTCAGAATAATATTAAAGCCGGAAATAATAAAAATGTAAAACTTCCGGTTGCAGCGGATATTAAGCCGCCCGATATTCTCCTCGCGGAACTGCTTCTCTCCGATTATACTCCGGTTGCCGTGGTTTTCAACCAGCGACTTCAGGTCATACACATTCATAACAATAACCCTGCTTTCTTCAGGATGCCCTCCAGCGGACCGGTTATCCAGCTTCTGCAGCTTCTCAGACCGGAATTTCATTCAGAAACACAGTCTCTGATTCACCTTGCCTCGCGAAAAAATCAGCCGGCCCCGGGACATGCAAGGAAGGCCGGGAATGAATGGGTAAGGCTGCTGGTCCATCCTCTGGGCGGATCCGATGAACTTATGGTACTGATCCTGCAGTCGGCGGCTTCCGGTGCCACTGGTCTGCCAGGTGCACGAAACATAAGTCCGGAGGATATGCAGGACGCAGACCTTGATGAAGCCGGACTCCGGAATGAACTCGACTCCACCCGGGAAACTCTGCAGACTGTGATTGAGGAGCTGGAAACTTCCAACGAGGAGATGCAGGCTCTCAATGAGGAAATTCAGGCAGCTAACGAAGAACTCCAGGCATCCAATGAAGAGCTTGAGGCTTCGAATGAGGAACTTCAGGCTACAAACCAGGAACTCATTTCGCTTAATGAAGAGCTTGAAACAAGAACAAAGCAGATGACTTCCCTGAGTGCAGAGTATGAATTTCTGTATAACAGTCTTGATATGCCCATTCTGGTTTTCAGCAAAGAAGGAAATCTTACCAGGACAAACCGCACGGCTGTGCAGCAGTACGGTTTGGGGCCTGGATCTATCGGGCTGAATATTTATAGACTGATCCTCGAGCCCCCCCTTCAGAATCTTGCCAATCAGGTGGAGGAAGTTCTGCGCAACGGTAAGAATCTGCAGATTGCGGCAGATCACAAGGGCAGATCCTATATAGTGAACGTCAATCCTGGTTACAGCAAAACCGGTGAGATCGATCAGATTTTCGTTTTCGTTACAGACCACACAAGCCTTGTCCGGTTTGAAAAACAGCTTCAGGAAAAAAAGGATCAGCTTCAGGCGATTATGGATCATTCCTTTTCCCTGCTGGCAGTGAAAGACACAACCGGCCGCTATCAGTTTGTAAACAGACGGTTCACAGAATTTTTCGGAATCAGTGAAGATCCTCACGGAAAGACCGACCGGCAGGTGTTTCCGGACTCTGAGAAGATGGATCTTTTCCGGCGCGGAGATGCTGAGGTTCTCGCAAGCCTCGCTCCGGTCTTCTCAACAGAAAGCATCCGAACAAATGAAAAAGACATAATACTCGATGTAATCCGCTTTCCGCTCCTCGATGAATCCGGAGCTCCCTATGCGGTCTGCACTCAGGCAGAAGATGTTACTCTGAAAAAACATGCGGAAGAACAGCTTCGTCTTGCAGCAAAGGTCTTTGATCATTCCGGCGAAGGAATCTCTATCACTGACCCGGCAGGCCGAATTGTCACTGTAAATAAAGCATTTACGAAAGTGACCGGTTATGAACCTCAGGAAGTTTTCGGAAAAACTCCGGCCGTACTGAAATCCGGAAAACATACAGAGGACTTTTATCACACAATGTGGGAGTCCCTTCTTGAAAAAGGCTGGTGGCAGGGAGAAGTCTGGAACAGAAGGAAAAACGGTTCTGTGTATCCTGAATGGCTTACCATCAATGCAGTGAAGGATCAGACCGGTGCCATTACTCATTATGTGGGAATTTTCAGCGATATCACTGCCATCAAGGAATCGCAGCGGCGGGTGGCTTATCTTGCTTCCCATGATGAACTCACCGGTCTGGCAAACCGGAATCTGTTTGCTGATGAACTGCGTCATGCACTGGGAAGAGCCTCCCGAAGAAAATATAAAATCGCCCTGTTATATCTTGATCTTGACAATTTCAAGACTATCAATGACACTCTTGGGCACGAAACAGGGGACCTTCTTCTGAAAGAAGCCGCCCGAAGACTGCAGGAATCCGTCCGGGACGGGGACCTCGTTGTGCGAATGGGCGGGGATGAATTCGTTCTTCTGCTGGAAGATATCCAGCCGGAAACTGTAAGGCAGATTGCAGAGCGCGTTGTGGATTATCTTGCTGCTTCATTCACAATCGGCCCCCATCAGTTTTTTGTTACCTGCAGTATCGGCATTTCCATTTATCCTGATGATGGCGAAGACAGCCGTATCCTTCTTAAAAATGCAGATGTAGCAATGTACCGGGCAAAAGAGGCAGGCAGAAATCAGTATCAGTATTTTACAAGCGAAATGCAGGTAGTGGCTCAGCAGCGTCTGACAATCCAGACCGGTCTTCGCAATGCCCTGGAACGAAATGAATTTTCCCTTATGCTGCAGCCGAAAGTAAGCCTTGAGGACGGAAGCATTGTCTCTGCAGAAGCACTGATTCGCTGGAACAGCCATGCGCTTGGGAATCAGTCACCTGCGGATTTTATTCCGATCGCGGAATCAACAGGGCTGATCACTCATATCGACAACTGGGTCATTGAAGCTGTCTGCACCATACTTTCAGACTGGCAGAGCCGGGGGATCAGGATCATCCCCCTTGCTGTGAACATTTCCCCTGTTCATTTCAAAAGAGGTGCGGTAAATGAATCTTTCCGAAAAAATCTTGAAAAATTTCAGATAAACCCTGATCATATCATTATTGAACTGACAGAAGGTGCCCTTATGGATAACCGGTCTGAGACAGAAGAAAGTCTCCGGGCTCTCCGGAAGACCGGTATCCGAATAAGTGTGGACGATTTCGGCACCGGTTACTCGTCTCTCAGTTATTTAAAAAGATATCCGATAGACGAACTCAAAATAGACAGAAGCTTCATTGACGGACTTGCCGATGAAGAAAGTGACCAGGCAATCACCACCGCCATCATTGCTCTGGCACGCTCTCTTGGACTTCGTACCGTAGCAGAAGGAGCTGAAACTGCAGAGCAGGTACAGAAACTTCGCGAAATCGGCTGCGATTTCTGTCAGGGATACTATTTCCACAGGCCTATGAGCCCTGAAGAACTGGAGAAACTTCTTTGAATAAGAATAAGGATTTAACTGAGTTATTAGCAGGCTGCGCCACCCAGGTGCTTCATCATACTGACCGGATTCAGTCATTTGGTATCCTTATCCGTTCGGATTATGAAGGCACCATCACTCACATCAGTGCCAATGCCGGCACATATTTCAGGGAATGCAGTCCGGAGGATTGCTTAGGCGGAAATATCAGTCTGTTTTTTGATAATAGCACAGCAGAAAATATACTCACCGAAGATTTTAAATACACTGAAATACGAACATCCGCCGGCCGCGCAGAAGTTGTTTCTTTTAAATATAAGGACGGCATTCTGATTGAAATCTGCCCTTCTGCCGCTGCCTCAGCAGTCACTTCAGAAGCAGAGTATGCTCTGCTGAAATCTGAGGGAGACGATCATTCTCTCGATTTTTATCTTCAGGAACTTACAAATGCGGTCCGGACGGTAACTGATTTCGACAGGGTTACGGTCTACCGGTTTCTGGATGACTGGTCCGGCGAAGTTGTGGCCGAGGCCGGTAATGACAGACTGCCTTCTTACAGCGGCCTTCATTT
>CAZQKZ010000030.1:8252-41173 GCA_964594095.1 uncultured Leptospiraceae bacterium
CGGCCAGCGATATACCCGAACCGGCCCGTAACCTGTATTTAAAACACCCCTGGAGACTGATAGCCAATGTGGATGCAGATCCGGTTCCTGTTCTTTCGCATACCGTACCGGCTGCCCTGGACCTGACGGAATGCGATCTGCGGGCTGCTGCTCCGGTTCATCTGGAATACCTCAGAAATATGGGAGTGAAAGCATCATTTTCCGCTTCCATTACAGTGCAGGGGAAACTCTGGGGTCTGATTGCATGTCATCATACGGAACCCAGGACCCTCAGTTATCACGCAAGGAGGCTGACCTATTTTATATCGCGGGGTTTTGTAATGCGGCTTCTGGCTGTTCAGGCAAAAGAAAGAATGAAACTGACCGACAGCATTGATCATGCTATGGAAGAGCTTACACGAAGACTGGTCACTGCCAGTAAAGACGCTCCTGATATTAATGAAATTACAGATTCTCTTAAGGAGCTGGTCCAGGCCGACTACACTGTTTTTATATCTGATCACGGAATTCAGAAGTTTGACTGTCCATTCAGCAATGATGAGCTTCTGTTTATTGACGAATGGTATATGGGTATGAATGAAGATCTTCTGTTCACAGATCAGATTCACTATATGATCCCATGGCTGAAAATTTCTCCTGAAAACTGCAGCGGACTTCTGGCCGTACGCACTCCCTACAGGTACGAGGATGGCAGTAATAAATGGCTGCGCTTTTACTGGATCAGGAAGGAGTTTCCTCATCATGTAAAATGGGCGGGAGAGCCGGTAAAGGAAGAATCTGTGGATTCCGAGACCGGGGTGCCCTATCTTTCTCCGCGCAGATCCTTTGCGGAATGGAAGGAACTCAAACGCGGATTCAGCCGTCCCTGGTCTACTGCCGATCTTCTGACTGCCCGGAAATTCAGAGGAAGTCTCCTTCACTGGCTGCGGACCCGGTAAAAAATAAATGCATTCTGAAGCGGATCAGGGAAACTCGGTCATCATGACTGATTTCGGATCACAGACGGAAGCATCGCTCAGGCAAAGTCTGCTGCAGTTCCTTGAAGTTTATCTTTCGGCAAAAATCCTGGACAGTTCTCCGGGATCTCTGAAAATGTATATGCTTCATGCAAAGAATACACGTAAAACAAAGCCCTTTGAAAAACAGATACTATGGAATCTTGCCCGAATCCAGGAAAGGCTCATTGATCAGTCCGGAAATGTAAGCAGTGAAGATCTTATAATCTGCGGTTTCCTGATTGAGGAAAGCATGAAATACATCGGATCTTCAGTAAAATAATTTTATTTAAGAAGTGAATACTTATGTCGGAAGAAAAAAAATACTCAGAAGAAACACTGAAACAGTTTGAAATCATTAAACGGGGCACAGCAGAAATTCTACCCGAAACCGAGCTCAGGGACATCCTCGAAAAAAGCATTCAGGAAAAGCGTCCGCTTAAAATCAAGGCCGGATTTGATCCCACAGCCCCGGATCTGCATCTGGGTCACCTTGTTCTCCTCAGAAAATTAAAGCATTTCCAGGATCTTGGCCATGAAATTCTTTTTCTTATCGGCGACTTCACCGGTATGATCGGGGATCCTACCGGACGTTCTGCCACCCGCAAATCCATGACCCGCGAAGAAGTTTCTGAAAATGCAAAAACATACCAGGATCAGGTATTCCGGATTCTCGATAAAAACAAAACTAAAATTGTATTTAATTCGGCATGGTGTGCCGGAATGACTTTTCAGGATGTGCTTGGTCTGACCGCCCGTTACACCGTGGCCCGGATGATTGAGCGTGATGATTTTTCCAAACGGCTGGCAGCAGGCGAACCCGTCAGCATGATCGAATTAATGTATCCTCTTGTGCAGGGATACGATTCCGTGAAGCTGGAATCGGATGTGGAGCTTGGCGGAACCGATCAGAAATTCAACCTGCTGGTAGGCCGCGAACTGCAGAGTCAGTACGGAATGAAACCGCAGGTCATCGTCACCACTCCGCTTCTGGTAGGCCTTGACGGACAGAAAAAAATGTCTAAATCCTACGGCAATTACATTGGTATAAACGAAAAACCATATGCGATGTTTGCCAAAATCATGAGCGTAAGCGACGACCTTATGTGGGATTACTACGAATATTTAACAGATGTTCCATTAAATGAAATTTCTGAAAAAAAGAAGGATCCTTTCGAAGCCAAAAAAGAACTCGGCGTACTGATTACAGAATGGCTCCATCCGGGTGAAGGGGCAGCAGCCCGCAATCAGTGGGAATCCGAAAAAGGCAGCGAAGGCCGCACGAAACTCGTCCTGCCTCCGGATACTCCCCTGCTTCATGTAACGGGTAAATCATCCGTGAAGCTTGCTGAGGCTGTGGTGGAAGCCGGAATCGAAGGAAGTCTTTCCGCAGTAAAAAGGCTGATTGAAAGCAAGTCTGTTAAAATCGGCGAAAACCTCGACACCGTGGAAGACCGCGAATATGTCCTGAATTTTCCCGGGCGTTACGAAATCCGCATTGGTAAAAAAAAGTATCTGATTGTGGAGGGGTGATATCCCTCCTGTTATTCCGGTTTCTTTTCAAATTTAAAGGTATGCACCACATACTTCTGGACCGCAGGTTCCGGAAATTCCCAGGAGGCAATCGTATCGGCCAGACAGAATCTATATTCAATCCCTGAATCTTTCAGAATCTGATTCAACCGGATGGACCAGCTCTTTTCCCTGAGGATCAATTACATGCACCGGAAAAGCGGATGAGCGAATCAAAACCCTCCTTGGTATTTGGGACGACAAACGCATTCCCAAAGCAGAGCTTCCGGATTGCTTACGTATAATGTATAGAAGTATCTCAAATTGTCAGGAATCTTTGTGTATTACCGGGTATAGCGATTGATTGTAAGCCCACAAAAAAACCCCGCTTTTCAGCGAGGTCAAACGCGATCTGAAAAAAGAAAGAACCGGCTGAATTTACCGGTTCTTTCTGATTTCGCAGGTTTATCCTGAATACTGTTATCTGAGGAGCTGCATTACAGACTGAGGTCTTACGTTTGCCTGAGCAAGCATGGAAGTGCCGGACTGCACCAGAATCTGATTCTTGGTGAAAGACACAGCTTCTTCTGCCATATCTGTATCGCGGATTCTGGATTCGGATGCAGACATGTTCTCGTAGGCCACCATAAGTCCTTTCGCAGTGTGCTCCATACGGTTGTAATAAGCTCCGAGGTCGGCACGCTGCTTATTGATGCGGTGCAGTGCGTCATCGAGAACTCCGATTGCGTCATTCGCGAACTCTGCTGTTGAAAGAGTCAGAAGAGTTCCGTCCTCTCTTTTTAAGTTAAGAGATCTTGCAGTCATAGTTTGAATATACACTCTTTCTCTCTGGTGCATATTCGGACCGATGTGGAACCACATAGATGCAGACTTGGAACCGCGCGCGAAATCTCCCTGAAGAAGGTTGATTTTGTTGAATTCAGCCTGAGAAGCGATCCGATCCACTTCATCAATCAGCTGAGATACTTCTACCTGAATCATCTGGCGGTCCTGAGCAGTATAAATACCGTTGGAAGACTGAATAGCCAGAACGCGGATTCTCTGAAGAATATCAGCTGTTCCCTGAATCCATCCTTCTGTAGTCTGAATTAAAGACATACCGTCTTCAGTGTTTCGCTCTGCCTGGCGAAGACCATGAATCTGCGTACGCATTTTCTCAGATACAGCGAGACCGGAAGCATCGTCACCTGCGCGGTTAATCCGCATACCGGATGACAGTTTTTCCATGTTCTTGTCAACTTCCCAGTGCTGGAACTTGAGTGTGCGATGTGAGTTAATCGCAGACAGGTTATGGTTGATTATCATATGTTTCCTCCGTGAAACTCGCGAAAAGAGCTTCCCTGCTCTTCCCTGTATGTTTCATATCGGGGAAACGGTGTTCTGAAATTAGGTTGTCGGAGAGTTTTTTTATTTACAGCAGAACTTTTTTTAAATCCGGAAATTTTTTTTTTAATTCTGCAGTTTTTTTCAGATTCGCGCTAAAGGTCAGATCCCGGAATTCTGATTTCCCTGTTACTGAAGGCTGCGGTAGCGTTCCATGGTATCGAGTATGTGGGTGATCTGAACCCCGAAAAATTCATCCATGATTACAAGCCTGCCCCGACCAAAGAGCCGGTCATTCACAAGAATATCGACTTCATCACCGACGTTTTTATCGAGCTCTACGATTGATCCCTCGGCCAGAAGCATTACATCTTTAATATACATTGTAGTGCGTCCGAGCTCCACAGTGAACCGCAGGTTGACATCCATCAGAAGCTCGACATTGTCTTTGCCCTCGGATGCAATCTGCATACCACCGGACCGGACCGTTCCCCCTCCTCCCATGCCGGAAAGCGCTTTCAGAGCATCTCCGTCGAGGGCTGCTCCGCCATCATCAGAACCGAAGGAGCTGCCCCCGCCTCCGCCACCCAGCAGAGCATCGAGATTAAGGTCGTCCATCCCCCCTGAGTCACCGCCACCACCGGAGGATTCTCCCCCGCCCATATCGTCTCCGAGACCCAGTAGTGCGTCTATGTCATCCTGTGAGAGTGTATCGTCTGCCATTGATTCATTATCGTCCTGATTTAAAGGACAGATTTAAAAATTTCTGCAGATTATGTCCAATAAAAAAAGGTTCCTTTTCCGGTTGAGGCTATTCTTCATTCTAAGCAGATTTTATTACAGAATGGTCTTCTGACAGAGTTCGATCCAAAGCCGCTGTAATTCTGTCGGATCAGGCTTATTGTATATAAAAGTTTACGTCACATACTGGAGCTAAGCCCGAATCCGAAACTGATCTCATCTTTATGTTTATAAGCACTTACAGTATCATCCATTTCCCAGGTCCGGTAAACAGTTGCTTTCACATAAAAAGCCCCGTAAAACGTATAACCTACTTCTGCGGCAAGAAGTGAGTTTTCATTAAATTTATAAGCATCTTTGTAATCATTAAAATACTTTTTTGTATAATATCCATTCAGAAACACACCAAATGCAGAGGGTACGTAAAAACCTGTGAAGACCCTTGAATTATCAGGTCCGGAATAATCTTCATAGGAGACATCAATGACCACCGTCTGAAGCACATCCAGCATTGCTCCCATATAATAACCTTTGATTTTTCTGTCGGCATATCCAACGGATTTCAGATAGCCCAGTTTAGTAATATTATCTGCCGGATTCACATTCGGATCTGCTTCCGTTTTTCTGATATCCTGAGGTTTATAGACTGTCCTTTCAAGGCTGTAATAAGAATCAAAGTATACCGGTATATAAGTTGTCGTCATTTCTCTGTATTCAGGCCTGAGATGCAGCTTAACCGCTCTCCCAAGCTGGAGGGTTGCATTTATTCCGGCATGGGTTCCTTTGGCATTCTCAATTCCTTTGATTTTGTTCAGATCATAATAAGGGGTAAGATCCAGCCAGGTAAAAGGCGACATCCGGAATTCAGTATCTATTCCTATTATTGTGAGATCTTCACTTTTTCCGGTTCGGGGCCTTTTTGATAAAGGGTCTACTACCAGACGGCCTGATCCATCGGTTTCAAGTGCCAGAGGTGCGTCATGATCTTTAACTATGGAATATCCAATAGCCCAGCGACTGAAAAATCCGCCATCAATTTCAGAAAAGCTCCTTTTTTTATCTTTTTCTGATTTTTCCTTTTTACTGATTTCTTCAGGTGTTTCCTCCGCTGATTCCGGTTCCGCATTTCCGTTTTTATTGGTTTTATTTATCTTTGCCGGTTCCTCTGTGCCGGCGGATCTCTCCCCTGTCCTGCGGATCGGAGGAGGCGTCCCGTTACCTTCAGGCCTTTTAATTTTATCCGGAACCGGTCTTCTTTCAATTTTTCCGGTCTGTGGATTTTCATATTCCTCAAATTTAACTTCTGCCTTCCTGCGCAGACCTTCCTCTTCAAGAGGTTGAAATGTGCTTTGTTCGAGTGCTCCTCCGGATCCCTGCCTTGGAATCCGTTCCTGAAAAAACACTCCTCTATTATAGGAATCAGGATCCCCTGCCCTCTCAGAAAGGGAAACCGCAAGCATACGCCGAGGAGTATCGGTAATATCACCGGAAGCTACAAATACATTCCAGACACTTGCAAATATACCAATGGGCCGGATATAAGCGCGTCCGCCTGTGACCTCATTCCTGACAGGATCGCTTGAGAACACTTCGATCCCTCCCCACCGGTTATTTATATCTGCCATAAAGCCGGCTCTGTATATGCCCGGATCATAGGTAGAAACATACCGGTCAATAATTGTTCTGTGCCCCAGATAGCCGTCGCTCATGGGTCCGTAATAGAAAGACCAGTTGAGAATCTCATCCGGATCATAGTAAAGATGAGTGCCTCTTCGCATATACCGGATAAACCGCATGTAATCAGTGTTTTCAGAATATAGTCCCTCACGTAAAGAACCTGGTTTATTGCCCGATTTCGGATCTTTGTCGTAAGCAAGTACTTCAATGGGGAGCTGCAGACCGAACTTAACAGTTAGAAACTCAAGCTCTACCATCGGAGTTACGGAAAAATAATAATCTTCTTCAACGGATTTTATATCCATGGAAAGTCCGTAACCGAAGGCTTCAGTCTGCTGGCCGGGTGCATAACCAGGCGGTACATACATTTCAGAGTAAACCGGAGAAAATGTTCCGGCAGCTGCGAGCAATGCTGTAAAAAATAAGACAGATTTCAGTTTAATTCTGATCGATAATTTCATACATCACCTGTTATTCAAGCGGAAGCAGTTTCAGTTCTGAATCATTTTCCTGTTGTTTTGTTCCTTTTTCCGGGATAAATACCGGGATCTCTTTTTCTTCGGGCCGGTATCTGATGACAGGTTCTGAGTCTCTGTCCTGAGCAACAGTGTCAGCCGGTGCTGTCCTGGGAAAAACCACTGACCGGTCTTCTCCCAGGAAAGGCGGGAACGACTCCCCTTCTTCCGGCAATGCTGCCGAAGGTGCAAGACCCGGACGCACTGCCGGCCATTCTTTTTCTTCCTGTTCCAGTATTTCTGATACGATTACATCGGGTCTTTCTTTAAGCAGTTTCTCCCTGTGGGCTTTGGCAGATATATCCGCATGCATCCTTTCTGTGCTGATTACCTCGGCAGATTCACTGCCGGTTGACCATGAATACAGTGCCACAATCACGGCGAGCCCTGCCCATAAAACAATGGCTCCGAGCTGGACGGCCCGCAGAAGGTTTGCAGGTATGGAGTGAATCACCTGGTCTATGAATTTAAAAACTGCATCCACTGTATTATCTTCGTGATTTTTCGGTTTTTAGTCCATTCTTTTTTAAGATGAAGCAGAACTGTAATTCCTGAGGCCCATGTGCCAGAACCAGTACATCAGACTGAAAAAAACCGCTGTTACCACAGTCAGATGTAAAAAAATCTGCCAGTCAAATCCATCCAGAAAGAGACGTGCAGGGTAGGAAGCAATCACACTGAAAGGCAGAATACTGACCAGGATTCTTGCCACCCAGCCCCGGAACATCCGGTCGGGCCTTTCCATAAAACGGGATAGCTGCCAAACCAGCATTTCAGTTCCCCTGCTGGAAAATGTCCAGAAAACCGGGATAATCCCGATCATACGGATAGAATACAGCAGAACAGCCCCCTGAATCAGCATCATTATATAGAAAATAACTCCTGCAGCAGTAACGGCTCCCTGATAGTTCCACAGGGCCGTTCCCAGAATGACACTGGTCATCATAAGATTTACCAGAGAATTCAGAGAAAATTCTTTGAGACTCAGAAAAAAAAGACTCGAAACCGGCCGGATCAGATAATAGTCAAGATCACCGCGGTTTACCAGCATGGGCAGCCACCAAAGGTTTGCAGAAACGAATGTCATGATCAGTGCATCGACTAAAAGATACCCTGCCACAAAAACCATGACCTGATCTTCGCTCCAGCCTCCGAGAATTCCTGTGTGGTCATATATTATTTTATAAAAAAGAATATTCGTGGTATAAAAAACAGTATCCATCAGAATGCGAAAAGAAAAGTCTATACGAAATTCCAGAGCTTTACTGATGGAAAACCTGACAAAATGGAGGTACAGCCTTGCATAGCGGATCATACTGCCTTTTTACATCCTGGCATCTGAAACGCAAGCATTAATGGCTTATCTGAATGTATTCCGTTCTCCACATAGACAACAGCATAGTGATGCGGCGCGTATTCCGGGATCTTTTTGAAAAAAACGGATTCCGCCTTTTTGAAGCGCAGGACCCTCAGGAAGCACTCTTCCTTCTTGGGAATCAGAGTTCTGATTCCGGGGAAAGAATCCGCCTCATTATAACAGCAATGGAATTCGAGAAAGAATCCGGCACAGAATTTATTAAAAAACTTTCAGAAGGGCCTTATAAAGATATTCCCGTCATTGTAGTCACAGCTTCTGATTCACTGGAAACCCGGACTGAGCTTTTCCGCTGCGGGATCATTGATTATCTTCTGAAGCAGACTCCGGCCCGCGAGCTCATTGAATATATGGATAAAGTCTATGTACAAAGACTTCGTTCAGAGGACGACCTGTCCCGCAGACTTCGCCATCTGAAAATTGCCGTACTTGATGACAGCCTGTCATCTCTTTCGCTGATCCGCAATCTGCTTGAGTATAATAATATCCGGAATGCGGTTTATTACAGCAATCCGGCAGATCTTTTAAAGGACACTTCGGATTTTCACATTTATCTGATTGATATCATTCTGCCCGAAATTTCAGGGGAGCAGGTAATTGCGGCAATCAGGCAGCGGAACCGGAATTCCATGGTGATCGCCATAAGCGGCATTGACCATTACAGGACCATTTCCAGTGTGCTTCTGTCCGGTGCCGATGATTATATCATTAAACCTTTCAATGCCAGCATTTTTATGGCAAAACTTAAGGCATCTGCCAGAGTGTGCTCCCTTCTGGAGGAAATCGACGAAAGCCGCAGAGAGATGGACCTGATCAACCGAAAACTGAAAAAAATGGTGCTTACAGACGGACTTACCGGGCTTTATAACCACCGTTATATTTATGATCAGCTTGAAAGCCAGACAGCAGAAGCATCCGCTTCGGGTATCCCTCTCAGTGTTCTTATGCTTGACATTGACTATTTTAAAACTATAAATGATACTTACGGCCATCAGGCGGGTGATCAGGTGCTTTCAGGCATCGCAAAAGTTATCAGTGAAACGCTTCCTGAGAAGTGCACTGCAGGACGCTACGGCGGAGAAGAGTTTATGATAATTTACAAAGGTCTGAATACAGACCAGGCAGTTGCGGCAGCCAATGAGCTCAGACTTAAGATCAGCGGACTGAAATTCACTTTCACAGAAAAAACAATAACAGCAAGCGGCGGGGTGGCTGCTTATGAACCAGGACGCACTGCTATGGAAACCGTAAGTATTGCGGACAGGCACCTGTATAAAGCTAAGGAGTCAGGCAGAAACAGAATTATTGCCTGAATCTGCCTACATACCGGCTCCGGCATAAATGCGCAGTCCCCTCCTCCAGAGAAATCTGAGTATCATAGAAAAAAAACCGATCCAGGTCAGCATCACTCCAAGTCCGGTTATGTATTCTGTGAATCCAACCTGACCCGAAAAAGACCTTATAGGAAATGATGTAAGATACGCAAACGGCAGCCAGTGAAGAATCCTCACTCCCCAGTCCGGGAAAAAAGAAAAAGGTATCATCGCGCCGCTTGCAAAAAAGGAAAGCATCCGTACGCTTACAATCAGACTCCATACATGCTCTGCCCAGAAGGCAACCATTTCGAGTGAATGAATCATTGTATACGACACCAGGGTTCCGAGTAAAATCACAGAAATTCCCATCAGTGCTGATTTAAAAGATATATTATAACCTTCAGGTATTCCGAAGACAGCACTGAACAGACCTGTAATTAACAGAAACTGAATAAAAAACACACTTGTATAGGCAAGGTGAACCGCATATTTGTAAGCGAAGAAATTCACCGGATAGATTAAATAACGGCTCAGTCCTCCGTCATAGATTTCCTGCGCCGTGTGATTTGATTCTGCACCGCGGATCATTCGTTCAGTAAGCGGAACCATTACATAATAAAACATAAGACCCGGAAAGCTGTATCCACCCATTTCCTTCACGCCTCTGTATGCAAACACAGCTTCCCACAGAAAATACGCAAGCGTCACCTGAGTCAGAATGCCGCCCAGAAAATAGATCCAGAAATCCGCTCTGTAGGAAAGCAGTTTCCGGATTTCCTGTTTATATACCTGTAAAAAGATTTTCATTCGGGCTGCTTTTCCTTTCGCATTATAGACTCAATAATGGTTCCGATATCCTCTTCCTCAATATTAACATCCATAATATTAAATTTTTCAAGTATAAAGCGCACTCCGTCCGGTATGCGGTCTTTCCGGACCTGAACTTTTATAAAATCATCATTCAGAGTCACAACACTTCCGAGCTCCCGCGGGAAAAATGACTCTGCAGAAAGACCGGAGTCTTCTGCTGAGGGATTACCTCCGGCCGATCCGTCAAATCTCGCTGTCAGAACTTTATGGGCTGCATAATCAGAAATCACTTTTCCGAGCGATCCGTCATACACAATTTCACCCTCACGAAGGACTATAATCCTTTTACAAAGCCTTTCTATATCTTCCATATAATGCGAAGTCAGCAGCATCACAGGATTCATCTGTTCCCGGTAGTTCAGAATAAAACGCCGGATTTCGCGCTGTGCTGTGATATCGAGACCGATGGTAGGTTCATCCAGAAACACAACTTTCGGCTGATGCAGCAGAGCCGCCACAAGCTCCATTTTCATTCTTTCCCCAAGGGAAAGCCTGCGCACGGGAATTTTCAGGAGTCTGCCCGCATCGAGCACTTCCGTTAAATAATCAAGATTCTTCCGGAAAAGATCATCCGGTATTCTGTAAATTTCTTTAAGTAACAAAAATGAATCCGCTGCCGGCAGATCCCACCAGAGCTGTGCCTTCTGCCCCATGATCAGGGCAATCATTCTGCGGAATTCGCTTTTTCTGTCCTGAGGGGTGTAGCCCATGATGTCGATGGACCCTGAGGTGGGGTAGATAATGCCCGCCAGGGATTTCACAAGGGTGGTTTTACCCGCTCCATTTGACCCGATCAGACCAACGATTTCCCCTTCCTGTATTTCGAGACTGACTCCCTTCAGAGCCTCTTTTTCGGATTTTTCCCGGTAGAAAAGTGCCTTAAGAGACCCCTTCAGACCAGGTTCTTTTTTATGGACTTTGTAAATTTTTCTGAGCTCATGAACACGGATCATTCTCAGCCAGATTTGAAAAAGGGAGACTGCAGGGCCATAACATTTTGACAAACGGAGCCCCTTTCCTACTTTGGGCCATTCATGGGAAACTCATCCGCAGAAATACTCATTTCCTTAAAGCAGAACCGCTCTGAAGAACTGCTGCGTATCCGCCAGTCACTCGGAAGTCCGGAGCACCCTTTTCACCGGGTGATCGGCTCCCTTACCCAGATGGCTCCGGAAAACATGGAAAAGCCTTTCAGCAGGCAGAAACCTCTGAATACAGAGGAAATCATTTCCATTCAGGAAGAAATTTACAATCATATTATGTCCCACCCGGTATGGGTGCATCCCTTCCTCCTCACTTTTACAGAGGGGAAACTCAGCCGGGAAGCAATGCAGCTGTTTGCAGCCCATTTTTTTAACTACGTTAAAAACACGAGCCAGTCCACGGCACTTTCCATCGGTAAATTTTATTCTCTGACTCCAGGCCACCATGGTCTTCTCAGTGAACGGATTTCCGAACTCACCAGGCTGGTTCTTACCCAGTCCAATGCAGATGAATTCAGCCTCGATCACAGAAACACACACAGAAATTTCGATATGATGCGTCTGCTGAATCCGCATACGAATTCATCCTCTTACCGGCTTTTCCTTGAAAAACTTGGCCTTCCTTTCAGTTCTCAGGATATACCGATGACGCACAGCCTGGCCGATTCTGTTCTGATTATGCGGCTTCTTGCAGGCAGTGATTCTTTTACCGAGCTTGAGAGCCTCGCCTCTGTAGGGGTGAATGAAATCTGGGGAGTTCCGGAACTTTATACTCTGATTCTTACCGGGATTCAGAAATTCAGCAGTCATACCGGTCTTTCGTTTACAGCAAACGAGCTTGAAGTTTTCCGCAACCATACAAAACAGGACCTGAGCTACTCACTTTCTTTTATGCTGGTAGCAGCACTCCATTTCCACAATGAGCAGCCTGTCAGCTCAGTTAAAAATGTGATCAATATCATTCTGGCTGCCCGGTACGCAATGTTCAGCGATCTTTACAGAATTGTATCCGAAAAAGAAGCCCCGCGGCTGTATGAACAGGAAACACACAAGCAGTTTCTGGTCGGGGACCGCCGCATAGAAAACGAATTAATCATCGCAAGGCAGAAACTTTTCGAGAACACAGTTGTCAGTATAAACGAATATAAAGACAAAAAAGCAACACCGTTTGTATTTAAGGATATTTAATATGAGTCAGAACGAATTACCATCTAAAATCGCAGAAACCGTTATAAATATGACACACCCGGAACACGGAGTCACTTTCCGTGATCTGAGAATGCCTGTTCATGCAGACTGGTCAGGAGAAGAAATCCACCTGAGCATTGAAACTCCGGATCCTGAGCGCCAGAAGCACTTTGATCTGGAAGCAGCCATCCGCAAAGAGCTTGCCTCCCTGGACTTTGAATCCAAAAAAATTAAAATAAAAATCACATTCAGTGAAAAACTGCGCGAATTCCTGCCGCAGAAAGCGAAGCCCCGCATCAGGCATTATATTGCTGTTGCTTCTGGCAAAGGGGGAGTCGGTAAATCCACTGTATCTTCCAACCTGGCAGTGGCCCTGGCTATGGAGGGCTGGAAGGTCGGACTTGTGGATCTCGATATTTACGGTCCCTCCCTTGGAAAAATGTTCGGAATGCCGGGACGGGTTCCTCTTTCCATGAAAGACGAAACCACAATCCTTCCCATAGAAACCAACGGCATTAAGCTTATGTCCTTTTCCTTTTTACTGAATCCTGACCAGGCTGTAATCTGGAGAGGACCCATGCTTGGCAGTGCTGTGCAGCAGATGATCTTTGATGTGGACTGGGGCGAACTGGACTATCTGATTATGGACCTTCCTCCGGGAACAGGCGATGTTCAGCTTTCTTTATCGCAGCAGGTGGAAATGCACGGAGCCGTCATTGTAACCACCCCGCAGACTGTAGCTTCCATGGATGCATCCCGCGCGATCAGCATGTTTGAACAGGTGAAAATTCCGGTTCTTGGTGTAATTGAAAATATGACTGAATTCGTATGCCCCCACTGCGGAAAAACAAGTCATCTTTTCGAGGGTAATGCTGCCGCAGAACTGGAAGAAGCTTTTTCTGTTCCGAAGCTGGGCGGTATTCCCATGAAGCCTGTGATTATGCAGGGCGCCGAAAAAGGAACTCCCGCAGTAGCGCGCGAAGACCAGCCGGAACTCAGAGCGGCCTACAAAGAAATCATTTCTAAAATGAACGAAAGGATCGCGCTCTTCAACTGAGGAGCGCGGAGCCCATCGCTGAACGTCAGAATGAGGAGGATTTTGCAGCAATCTCCTCAATACTGAGCTTACCTTTACGGAGAAGGGCACTGGCTGTCGCGATTCGAGCCTGGGAACTCCCTGATTGTATTCCTTTTTCGAAACCCTGCTCCATGCCCTGAACTTTCCGCAGATTATAATTTCACACAGAGAGCGCAGAGTTCACCTGTCCCTGCCTGTCGGCAGACAGGCAGGCGGAGAGTTGGCTGCATTTTTAAACAGGACATGCAGGATAGCTTCACGGGTTTTTTAATTTGGCTTTTTTTTAGATTCCCTCGCGCGATTTTCTTACCTGCCCGCCTGGAGAAGCGCGGGCAAATCCAGGATCGTTCAAACCAAGGATGTTTGGAGGTTAATAAAAAAAAAAGGCCCTGACGAAACCGCCAGAGCCTCCTCCTGATTCAGGAATTTATTTAACCAATCAGAAACCGTAATTCATACCGAATCGCATAACATTGGCCGTTGCAATGGCACTTGCAGGATTCGCATAAGGAATACGAAGAAGCTTACTTGCTGTTGTTGCATTGTCATCCCAGATCGATGCTACCATAAATGTATCACCAACATTACCCATTGCAGTGACATGTCTCCACATGTTGGCTTTGGAATCCTGATACACTGTCTTGTAGTTCTGATGCTCAACAAAAAGAGTCAGCTTATCTGCCAGTTTGTAACCAAGGTTCCATCCCAAAGTCTGGTTTTCTTTAACATGACCAGCGTTTGTATATGCTCCCTGAGTGTAAAGACCAGAAGTCGCAACTGATGATTGAGTTCCCATATCCGATGGATTCAGAATACCAGCCACACCAGCCATTAAACCGAGGTCCAGCTTTGAACCAAGGCCCATCTTGAAAGTAAGCCAACCGCCCTGCTCGTAAATATTCTTATATTCCGGGTTCACAAGTCTGGAAGTCAGCGCTGAGTATCCGGCTTTTGCTGCAGCATCAGTGATAACCAGTTTATTCATACCCATCTCAGCTGCTTTGGTGGACCAGGTTCTTGATGACAGACCTGAACCAGGCAGTGAATGGATCTGGAGATTACCAAGGTTCTGACCTGCATACATTTCAAATGCCAGCTGCATATTATCCGCCAGCTTCATGCTGCCTGACAGTGACACAGCTGATGACTGACGCCGGGTTTTCTGTGCCAGATATGTGTCACTAAGCCGGTCGACAGTCTGATCAAGTGTACAAGCAGCTGGGACAGTTGCAGTACCACAAGCGCTGACTGCTGTTCCGTTATTGTAATCATTTACAGCAGCTTCATCTGCCCATGGATCAGCAACATGAGGTTTGCCTGCATTGTTTGGCAGGGCCGGATTGATTTTGTCATTTCTGTGCTGAATATTAGCAAAAATACCAGACACAAAAAAGTCCATTCCTTTAGCAGGGCTGATTTTTAACTGAGCGCTGTAGGCAGGGGTTCCGTTCAGTTCCACACTTAAAGAAGGACTTGGGGTTGCATTATTTCCTGGATTGCTTGCAGAAACCGCTACCGACATCATATCATTCAGTTTATAACTTGCACCGATAGACTGACGGAAGAACCCTGTGTTTCCACCCTGAAACATAGCGTTAGCGGGGTTATAATTCGATGGTGCCAGAGGAGCATAGATATCCGGAAGAAGACCACCAAACAGTTCCAGACTGCCTAATTTGTGGCGCACGCCAACCTGACGGATTCGGACATCCGGTACTGTAGTGGAAGTACTTTTATCAAATGCTCCCATGAAGTCAAACTCAAACACACCCTTTGTATCACCATAAGAAGGGGCAAATCCGATGCGGCTCTGGTTCATAGAGAATGCAGACCTTCTGGTTTTATCGTCGGCATCGGTCTTTCGCTTTGCCATTGTGGTAGCCAGCAGAGTCTCATTACCGAACGAAAGAACAGCTTCATCGGCCGTGGTATAGTCTGATTTGATGAATCCGTAATGGTTCATTTTAAATTCAGGCTTTTCGGCCTCCTGCGCGCCAAGGCTGAGAGCCGGCAGCACAAGAGCCGCTACGGAAAGCCTTGACATCCATTTAATCGGTTGTTTCATACACGAACACCTTCCTGTTATTTTTTTATGTTATTTTGCAACAATGCTGACGCATTTTTGCCGGATTTACAGGGCTCTGCGTTCTGCAGAACCCTGCCAATTTTGGGGAATTGTAATGACTTTTCATTTTCAGGTCAATACAATTTTTTACCTGTGGGCCGCAATTTTAACATTTTTTTTACGTTTCCATTGCGGATTCAGGACTCCTGATAACCATGTTATCCGAACATATCCTTTACAAGGCCTATGTACCAGCCCTGTGCATAATTCGCCTCTCTGGAGCGGAAACGCTTTCCTTCTCCCGCAGGGCTCACTCCGCCTGTTCCGGCAACCGATTTGATAACCTTTCCTTCGGGTCTGTAGAATCCTACAACGCTTATCGCATAGTCCTGTCCTACCATGCTGTAGCAGGTATTCACAAAAACCGGATTACCAGGATTTCCACCCGCAAAAGAAGTTACAATTGCATGAGCACAGGCTTTGGCCTGACTGTTTGCTGAGGTTCCTGATTTTGGCATATCACCGGCAATGCAGGAGTCCCCGATCACATGCACATCTTTCACTTTTTCTGATTCAAATGTAACCGGATCGACCGCAGCGAAAGGAGCACCTGTGAGTTCTGATACGATCAGACTTCCTTTCTGAGCCGGTATAATGTTCAGCACATCAGCTTTGAATTCCTCTCCGTCTGCATTGGTAACGGTTCTGGTTTTCGGATCAACCTTAACGATTTTTCCTCCCTGATTTCCGGGTACAAATTCAATCATATCACCGTAAAGTTCAGTCCAGCCCGCTTTAAACAGTCCTTCTTTGGAAAAGTTGTCCTTATTATCAAGAATCATTATTTTGGCAGTCGGGTTCCTTTTTTTGAAGTAATGGGCAACCATACCTGCTCTCTCGTAAGGTCCTGGAGGGCACCGGAACGGATTGGCAGGAGGATTGATGATGAATGTACCGCCTTTCTTCATGGACTTAAGCTGCTTCACAAGAAGCTCGGTCTGAGGTCCGGCTTTCCAGGCATGAGGAATGATTTCTGACGCGGCTTCATCATAACCAGGAAGGGCATCCCATTTAAAGGAAATTCCCGGAGAAAGGACGAGTTTGTCGTAAGAATAAGACTTACCGCCTTTGGTGGTAACAGTCTTTTTCACCGGATCCACTCCGGTTACTTCATCGTTAACAACATTAATTCCGCCTTTTTTCAGTTTACTCCAGTCATGAGTAATATCTTTCATTTTCAGCATATCGCCGATTACCAGATTACTGAAATAGCAGGTCACATAATGCCTGTTCTTTTCGATTAAAGTAACATCGATTTTCGGATTTGCCATTTTAATGTAGCGGGCAGCTGTGGCACCACCGGAACCGGCACCGACCACAACCACCCGGGGTGCTGCTGCCTGTGCATATAACGGACTACTTCCGATTCCGGAAACCGCAGCTCCAGCCCCTGCAATACCGGCAAGCTTAATAAAATCTTTTCTTGAAAAGTTCTTCATATTTATTTTCCTCTTACTGCTTTCCTTTTCCGTAGAATTTGGCCAGTACCTTGATCTCATCATCGGTGAGACCTTTCACAAGTCTTGTCATGATGGTTCCGGGTCTGGTTCCTGCTTTGAATTCAGTCAGGGAATTGGCAAGACTGTTTTCTGACATCCGCGAGATTGACGGTATGCCTTTTTCTTTAGGACTGTTACCGTTTTCTCCGTGGCAGACTGCGCAGCTTGCAATCAAAGGTTCGGTCCTGGTTTCCGCCTGCAGACCTGCTGTGCCTGTCATCAGGATTGCTGCTGATGCCGCTAAAAGTTTACTCGCTGTTCTTTTTTTCATTTTTAGGAACACTCCTTTATTAGGAATTTTTAATATTAGCTTATTTGAATAAACCAATATATTTTCATTTTTCCTTTCGCCTTAGTAGACGGGGGCTCTTATATTACCTATCTGGTATATATTGCAAGAAAATTTCACAGGCGGGGGGGATTTTTTTTCAAAAAAAAACATAAAAAAAAAGACGTTTATTCTGAGTTTCTGCAAAAAAAATGAAATAAAAAAAACGCCTGCTGATCCTTTCAGTTCAGCTTTTCGGTTTCATTTTTCTGAAAACGGGAGAGCACTTTGTATGCTGCCGGAACAATAAATAAAGTAAGCAGCGTGGATACTGTCAGACCACCGATTACGGCAACGGCCATTGGAATGCGTGTTTCAGCTCCTGGTCCGATTGCCAGTGCAGGCGGAACCGCTGCCGCCAGAGAGCTGATTGTGGTCATGAGAATCGCCCTGAGACGAAGCGGACAGGCGGTGTGCAGGGCATCGTCCACATTCAGACCCTTTGCGCGATACTGATTTGTGAAATCCACCAGCAGAATCGAATTCTTTTTTACGAGACCCATCAGCAGAATCAGTCCGATAAAACTGTAGACATTCAGACTCTGACCTGAAAAAAGAAGTGCGGCAAATGCACCCGAGAAACTGAAAGGAAGAGCCAGCAGAATCGTAAACGGATGCAGAAAACTGCTGAACTGGCTGGCAAGAATCATATAAGAGATTACAACTCCAAGGAGAAGTGCCCACAGTAGGCTCTCAAATCCCTGACCGGAATCCTTTGCGGCACCGCTCAGCCTCACCTGATATCCGTCAGGCAGCTTTTCCTGAGCAATTCGGAGGGCCTCCTGCACCGCTTCATCTGAAGTTGTACCCGGAGCGGGATTTGCGTAAACCGTTATGGCCCGCTGCCGATCCACCCTGGTGATGCTTCGCGGAGATTCCCGCTCTTCAAGCCGAACTACCTGGGAAAGCGGCACGACTTCTCCGTAGTGATTTCGCACTAAAAATTTTTTAATGATTTCGGGATTCTTCCTCTGAGATTCGGCAACCTGGACTTTTATATCGTTGCCGTTTCCGCCTTCTGTAAAACGGCCCACTCTTTTTCCTGCAATCATTGTATTGAGAGTGCTTCCGATGGTCTGCATACTGACCCCTCGTTCAGCTGCAGCCGTTCTGTCCGGAACAACCATTACTTCCGGCTGCCCTTCCGTGTAATCTGCATCCACATCAGTGAAGAATCCGCTGTCTTTCATTGACTTCATAATTTCACGATGCTTTTCTATTAATACTGTAAGACTGGCCCCTCTGATTGTAAACTCAACCGGATACCCCCGGCCAGATGTAAAACCCCGGGTGCTTAGATCCTGAATCCCGATTCTGCTTCCGGGAAGAAGCTCCTTTGTTTCTTTTCTGAGTTTCTGTATGAATTCTGCCTGGGTGATCCTGTTTCCTGTTTCAGGGTTCACCGGCCGTTCGGGTTTATTATACATGGTAACAAACAGAATGCCTGAATTGGAGGAATCACCCGAAAAGCCGCCAATTACTGAAAAATAATGACTTATTTCTTTTTTTGAAGTTATATATTCCTCGAATTTTATTACCTGCTGACTGGTAAACTCAAGTGAGGACCCCACCGGAGTTGTGATCCGTACCATAAAGCGGCTCTGATCCTGAGGGGGAATGAATTCTTTTTTTAAAGGAATCAGAAGCAGAAAACTTGCAGCAAAGAGTAAGGCTGAACCGGTCAGAATCTTACCAGGATGCCTGAGTATAAAAAGAATGCTTCGGGCATATCGGTTGTGCAGATAATCAAAACCTGCTGCGATATACCGTTCCGCTGCAGAATGTCCCCCTGTTTTCAGGTATCGCGAAGTCCGCATTGGGGTGAGTGTAAGAGCTTCCAGAAGCGAAAGGGCCAGAGTCACAGTGACCACAACTGCAAATTCCAGGAAATAACGGCCGGTGACTCCTTCCATAAAGGCAATCGGTAAAAATATAGCGGCCACTGCAAGGCTTGTGGCTATGGCTGCGAAGGTGACTTCGCTGGTTCCTTCGAATGAAGCCAGCATCCTTGACTTTCCCATGGCAGCATGGCGTGCAATGTTTTCAAGAATCATGATGGCATCATCCACAAGAAAACCTATGGAAAGCGAAAGACCAAGAAGAGTGAATGTATTCAGAGTGAATCCGAAAAAATACATTGCTGTGAAGCTGCCGATCACTGCCGTAGGAACAGCGAGAAGAATATTAAATGTACTGGAAAGACTTCCTAAAAAAAGCCAGGTAACAAGGCCGGTAAACAGGGCTGACAGAATGATTGTGAACTGAAGCTCTCCCACTGCTTCTTCCACAAATCTTACGTTATCGTTAGCTATGCTGATTTCGTAACCTGAGGGAAGCTGTTTGCGGACTTCCTCAACCCGTTCCTTTACTGCACGCCCCACCAGTACAGCATTGCTTCCCCTCTGCTTCCGGATTCCGATTCCCACTGCCTGTTTTCCGTTGAAACGAGAAATTCGGCGGACATCATCCAGACCGTCTTCTATCTTCGCCACAGAAGAAAGGGGTATCAGATTCAGAACCGGCTTACCTCCGCGGCGGTCAATATATATTTTTTTTAGTTCCTCGGTTGTACGCGCTTCTCCCATGGCACGCACCGAGGCTTCCGCCTGGGTATCCTCAAGTCTGCCCGCAGGAAGCTCGTTATGCTGCGCAGCGACTGCAGCCGCGATGTCGTCTGCGGTCAGTTCCAGTGCCGCCATTTTCTGAACATCCAGCCAGATCCTGATGTTACGGTCCACATAACCACCGAGAAATATTTCTCCGACTCCGCTTACAGTCTGAAACTCACCTTTCAGTCTGTCTCTTACAAACGTCATCAGCTCGGGCAGGGGACGGTCAGTGGTAACTGCAATCCAGAGAATGGGCACATCATCCGGATTGGATTTGGATATAATAGGGGGTTCAAGATCCGCGGGAAGCCTGCGCTGCGCCTGGGACAGCTTTGACTGAATTTCCTGAATGGCAGCATCCACATCCCTGTGGATGGCAAGATCGACCGTAATGTTCGCCACTCCCTCTGAGGAGGAAGAGCGGATCTCACGTATGCCTTCCACACTCATCAGGGCATCTTCTGCAATATCAACCACATCGGATTCCATAACCACAGCGGCTGCACCGGGCATTTCCAGACGAACATTTACAACGGGGAAATCCACATCGGGCAGCTGGCTGACACCCAGCCGGCCGTAAGATACAGCCCCGAAAAGAATCAGGGAGGCCATTATCATCCAGGCAAAAGCGGAATTATTAATTGCGATACGGGTAAGCATTCGGTTGACGTAATCCGACTATCAGGTATCTACCCGTCAAGGGAAAAAGCGGAGTTCCCCTCCCCGGAACCCTCAGCTGTTTTTCAGAAAAGCTCCGGCAATCGAATCAGATTAAACAGATGTTTTTTCCCATTCCTTTGTGCAGACAGGATTCATGAGTAGTGAAAACTGCTGTAAGTGTATTTTTTTTTCTGTGTCGGTGCAGCAGATCAAACACCCATTCTGTATATTCTGTATCAAGCCCTGCTGTTGGCTCATCAAGAAGAAGAAGTTTTGGTTTTAATATAAGAAGACTCACCAGGGCCAGTCTTTTTTTTTCACCGCCGCTCAGAAGATAAGGAGGAGTTTCCCGGTACTGTTCAAGTCCGCTTTCGCGAAGCCACCAGGAAATTTCCTCTTCCCGGATCTGCATGTGAAACTGCCGGGGTCCGAAAAGCAGTTCATCTGTAACAGTAGGATTAAAGAGCATTACATCCGGATTCTGAAACATAAATGCTGTTTCCCGGCGGAATCTTACTGAGAAAATCCGGCCGCTCAGGGTTTTCCGGGTGACTGGTCTTTTTCTGTACAGGTATTCTCCTGAATCGGGGAATCTGAGACCAGCCAGTACGGAAAGCACAGTGGATTTTCCGGCTCCGTTTGGACCCATCAGAACGGTGTTTTTTCCTTCGGGAAGCTTCAGACTGAAATTGCGGATTACTGTGCGGCCGGTGGCTCTGTAGGAAACTGTTATATTTTTCAGTTCGGCGGTGACCATTTTATTTAATAAAAAATCCCCTGCTTTTCATGGCAAGTGTGATTTCCTCAGACTGATCCAGAGCCCGGCGCAGGATGAATGCGAGAGTACTGCGAAGAAACATCCACCGGGCCCGGAAGTCGGCAGTGCGGCTGCTACGGGGCCGTGATCTGCTGCGGTACCCGTATGAAAATTCTTTATATAATTTTACATAGTTATAATACTGGGAGACTCCTATATACAGCACGGAACGGACTGAGGGCAGAAATTCAAGGGCCCGGAAAAACCGGATTTTTTCTGCAGCCAGCTGTCCGCTGTACAGAAGCAGACCGGTGCGAAGGTTAAACAGAATTATAACACCCTCCGCCTGACGGATATTATCTGTATTCAGGAGCAGGTAACCTGCCGATACAGCCGTGTTTATCAGAAGCAGAGCAGCTGCTGTGCGCTTTAAAATCCTCAGAGCAGATTGATGATCCGCAAGAATCAGCAGAACCCAGATTCCTGTGAGTATGGGTACAGAGTGGATAAATGTTACAGTTATTATCCCTGCAGCATACACCATCAGTAAAAAAGTATCGTTATTCACGGATGTCTCCGGTACCCAGAATATCCTTCAGCCGCGGATACACAAAGGCTGTGATGGCGCCTTCGAGCGGAGCCAGCCAAAGGTGCGCAAAAGTTACAGCAGGTACTGTGACTGTGTAATCAAAGGGAAAGAACAGAGGAGCCCCGGCACTGTCCGAAGCAATGAGAGGCTGAATTCCAAGGAGCAGCGCGAAAACGACTGCGCTGACCATTATGGAGAGGGTTACCGCAAGAAAAACAGAAGCGGTTTCCCCGGCGAAGGATGTGGCTTTTTTCAGAATCACCACAGCCGCTCCTCCGAGGAATCCCATAATGACTGCATTGGCACCCAGGCTTGTGATCCCTCCCGCACCGAAGAGCATTGCCTGAATCAGAAGGACCGCCGTAAAAGCAAGATGCGCCACAGGAAGTCCAAAGAGCAGAGTCATAAGCGGAAGCACAGAAAGATGCACAGAAGAGCCTCCCGGCACCGGCAGACTCAGCATGGATGCAAACAGTGCGAATACTGTAATCATACCAGTTCGCGCTATCATCCTCTCATTCAGAATCTTTTTGGCTCTGTAAAAAGACCAGGACCAGGCAGCAGCCGACAGTCCGTAAGCCGGCAGATAGGTCTGAGGAGATAAAAAACCGTCAGGTATATGCATTCTGTGGTAATCTTTACCATCAGAGGGAAATTCAGGCAAGCAAATCCCGTATTATTTTTTTGAAAATTTTATTACTCCCGTTTCTTAAACCTCTGGACGAAGAGAAGCATCAGCCGGGAAATGGCATTCTCATGAGTATCTTTCTGCGGCTGATTTCTGCAATGTTTTCGCTTCTGGCGCTGACTGCATGCGCAGCAGGAGTCACTTCGTCAAAAGATGATCTTATGTTTTATCTTTTGTCGGAAGTGCAGCAGCCTCAGAAAACTTTTCTGCTGAAATTCTATGTACAGGACGACGGTGCCCTGGACAACGGAACCAGTGCAGATATCTCCCTATTCACAGTCCAGTCAGACTCTGTGAATTTTAACCTTATTATAGAAGAAACTGAATTCCTGCTCAGTTCGATTGATGTTTTTCCCTATTCCCCCGCATCGGCCTCAGCCCTCCGGTTCCCTGCAGGAGATTACAGTGCAATGCATACAGACCATCTCAGCGGTATCGCAGATGAATCCTCGGATCCGCTTACCGGAGGTCCGTTTACACTCCGGGATTTTCATATTATTAAAAACACTATTCAGATCGGGGATGTTTTTGAAAGCGATTTCCTGAAAATGACCGGCAGTTTTTCAGGGGATTATATCAGTGCAAAACTCAATACGGAACGATTCCGCATCCAGGGCAGGATCACAGCAAAACCAGGAACAGCCGAAGAGCTTCAGTTTCCGTTTGAAGTAAGCAGCGAAGATACCTTTTTCTATGCAGACTCTGACTGCCGAACATCTCTCGGAAGCGCCTCTTCGGATTCAAAGAATTATATATTTAAACTTAACGAACTGTTCAAGGATTCGTTATCGGCCAGTGATCCTAAGCTGCTGCATACTCTGTATCTTCGTTATAAGGACAACGGAACCCTGCCGGTTATCAACCCCCGGACCAATTCTGATCTTCTTGCAGTATTTAACAGTAATTTCGCTGTGTCACTTAAGGAATACGGATGTATAAACGGACGCTATATTTATTAATAAAATCAGTTTTCTGGATCACTGCACTGTTCGGCTCTTCCCTTGCCGCACACCACGGAATTGAAGGAGGTCTGACCGGAAGCGCCGTAGATCCGTCCACAGGAGCATCCTACAAGCCGCAGAGCCGTATCACATGGACCGGGTCTCATTTCCGGGGAGCCCGTGAAAACAAAGATATTCTGTCCTCGTCAGTGAACGGGGAGCTGGTGTTCGGCTCAGGTTATATATCTCTGATTGGCGAAATGCCATGGTATTATTACAGTCAGAAGGGGATTCCCGATGCTTCGCGTTACGGCAAGCCCAGAATAGGTCTGCGTGGACGGTTCCTCCCGGATTCTGAATCCCGTTTTTTTTTCAGTGGCGATGCACTGATCGGTTTTCCGACCGGTGCTGACACGGATACTGTTACAGAAGAAGATTATTATGATTTCAGTGCTTCCGTCACAGGTGGGTTTTCGCTTGGAAGGTTTGCAGCGGCACTCCAGGCGGGAAACAGGCAGGCTCTTACAAAAAAATCCCCGGCAAAAAGTGAATATGATCTGCTGCCGGTCCTGCCTGAAAACTACAAAGAAAACCCTCATGCCTGCAGACTGACCCGGACCTGCCCCCCTGACGAAACAGAACTGAAAAATGTTTATGATGGCTCTCTTACGGTATCGGCTTCGGTTTTCAGGGGCGTCAGCGTCTTTATTTCGCAGTATGCCCGCACTCCTTTTGACGGAATTCTGTACCGGCAACCCTGGCCCCGGCATGATTACACTGCTTTTTCAGAAAATCCGGAAGCTTATTATTTAAATTATTTATACAATAAGAAAATCACAAATAATCCGGAACTCCCGGCAGTCTATTATGAAACATCAGCCGGACTGAATGTAAAAGCCGCTGATTATTTAAGTGTTCATCTGATTTACAGGTTTCCGAATGAACGGCGGACCCATGTAAGACCCTATGAATCCTCAGTATCACTGGGGATCAGTCTTACGGGCGGTTCATTCTGGTATGCTGAGGGAGGACTCGATGAGTGAAACTGTTTTTTCCATTCCGAACTCCTTCCGGGCATGATTCCTCGCATCGCGTCCCATCCGGGTACGAAGATCCTTGTCCAGAAAAATCTGCCGGACCCTCTCGGAAAGCCTGAAGGAATCCCCCGGATCTGTAAGAAAACCTGTAACTCCCTGCCGGATCACATCCTGAACTCCTCCGGCAGCACCCGCAACCACAGGGAGACCCGCATGGGATGCTTCCATTAATGCAATGCTCATAGCTTCTTCATCATCTTCGCGGATCTGACCGGGCTGGATCATCAGATGTGCCACATGAAGAAGACCATCTACTTCTCTGTCTTCCAGAAACCCGGTCAGAGTTACTTCCTGCTCCAGATGCAGTGCTTCGATTAAGTGCTTAAGATAACCGTATTCCGGGCCTGAACCTGCAATCACAAGATGCAGAGGAGGATTCATATCGCGCAGATAGAGCATCATTTTAACGGCATGTTCAAAACCCTTTCTGGGTACAAGCGGGCCAAGACCCAGAATGACCCCCCTGCCTTTAATCCTCGAATACAGCTCGGTTGAAATGATACCCGACCGGAGATCAGAGCGCGGTTCCATGGAAGGATACATAGTAATTACTTTATCTTTTTTGACACCGATCTCACGAACCAGTCCTTCTGAAATGCTTCTTGAAAAAGCAAACACTCTGTGAGCATTCCGGACGATTGTTTTCCGTCTGAGATTATAAAAATGGAGCCGGTTTTTATAATCCATGGGATGAATAAATACAGAATAAGGTACGCTGAACTCCGGCCCCTGCAGACTGAAGAGTCCCCGGACTGCTGCTTCCGGCAGACCTGCGATAAGCAGATGAGAATGGTTCCCCGCACTCAGAAGGTCATTTATATAGATACGAAGATTACGGTATCTGTGCCAGGGAGTGTAACGGGCTGGTTCAGGATTGAGGCGAAAGATCCTGTAAGACTCTTTCACATCAAATTCCTGGCGTTCCCGGTATGAGCTAAGGTATCTGCCTTTTTCGAGAATGCAGACATCCAGCCGCGCATACTTCCAGTTACGGGCCAGTCCGGTAAAAAAGCTCTCGAGTCCGCCTGGTTCAGGACGGAAAAATTCAGTGATTAGCAGAGTCTGACTCATGACCGGACTCAGCCAGTAAAAAAAAATTCAGGAAACCGGGCAAATTCTTTTTTAAAACAGGAAAAATTGTGCCTGTTTCGTTTTTTTTTTACCTGTAATCAGCATGAGACAGTACCTGATCTTGTTTCTGCTGGTTTTTCTTTTCATTCGCTGCAGTGCAGAAGGGGAAAAACTGCCCCTTTTTCTGCTGCATGACTCCGAATTAGAGCCGGTTTTCGGCTTCTGGTTCACGGATTACGTCCTGAAAAGGGGTTTGACCGATAAAAAAGACCCTATTGAGGACAGCAGCGGTATACAGCCGGAATTTCCTGCCTTTTACAGTAAGAAGGCCTGGCCATTCTTTGAAAACAGTTACGGAAAAACATGTTTTCGGCCCCAGGGACCGGTTTCGTTTTATTACGAACGTGGTTTTACCCTGGAATACTGCTTTCAGGGAATCATCCCGGCGGATGTTCAGGAATTTCTGAATCAGTCTGCAACTGAAACAGAACCCCGGTCTGCCTGGCCGGAATACAGATTTCACCCTTTCCGGATCCGGGTCGGAACTGCAGCACAGCTTCGGGATTCATTCACAGAAATTCAGTTTATTTATAATGGAGCTTACACTGTCAATTCCAGACTGAAGCTTATCAGCGAGGCCTGGCCGGACGCAGCCAGAATCGATTCTGCGGAAAATCCGGTTTACGGAGGAAAAGGTCTCCCTTCCCGTTTTCCTGAACTCTGGCTCTTTGCAGCTGCAGGTTCCGGATTGATTCATTTTCTTTATCCTCTGCCCTCAGATAACAACCGCTTTCTTGCAGTAACAGTGGAAGATCCTGATTTTACAGCGGAATCAGTGAATTCTTTTAACGAAGCACTGAGGCTGACTCAGCGTCTGATATCAGAATTAAAAACAAAAAATACAGATCTTCCTGAAATCAGCGAAACAGCATTCCCAAGCCAGAAATCTATAACTTCCTTTATTAAAATCATTTCCGGGGAGGATACTGTAACCAGAGTCACTGTAACCGGAGACTCCGGAAACCTTCTCGATGAAGAGGTGCTGATCCTGAAAGGCGGGGTCTATCAGAAAGAGGGTCAGCCGGATTCCTTCAGCGTAACTCTGGGCACGGCTTCCGGAGGACTCTCCCGGTCGGTCTTATTCAGCTATGAGAACTACACCGCAAACAGCGGAATGCTGCCTCCGGATTTCCGGAGCCTTTCAGCAGACACTGAGGGACAGCTGAGCCCATACGATGAATGTACCTCGGACGGATCGGCGGATGAATGCTCCGGGAAAGGATATCACCCTGCTTTTCGCAGCATTTTTGTCCGGAAAAACCATACCGAAGATTCCCTATGCAGGCACGGGGATCTGCGTCTTACAGAATGGAACCCGTTCGGTGTCTATAAATCAGAGGATGCATCCATTCAGCCCGGAGGTAAATTCGCGGAATTCCAGGTTCTGCGGGACTGCGATCCCTCATCGCTCCTTCTTTATGCGGATCAGTGGCCTCTTGAACTCCCTTTCAGAATGTTAAGAAAAAATGAAATTATTCTTTTTACTGCATCGCAGACTCTCTTCAAAGGTGATTTTATTTACAGTTCTTATCTGAGATCTCTGAATATAAATTCCTCGGTATGCTCTGTCAGTCTGAAAGAAAATCTGAAGATCTGTTACAGGGTCCCGCCGCAGAATCCTTCTCTATTTTATATCCACGGTCACCGGAATAAGTCCCATACAGCGGATTCACTTCACCTGAAAGCAGCACATTCTCTGATTTTTATAAATGGATCAGAAGTTTTCCATCCGGTAATGGAACCAGGTTTTTCCGGTTCGGATCTGATTACAGTTTACCGGAATCATCATGCAATGTCTCCGGGCTATCTGCCTCAGTATCAGAATCCGGATACCGGGATGTGCAGGCTCCGCCTTCAGGAGATCATGCCCCAGGGAGCACGAAGCGATGACGGAAAATCTGCCCCGGGTGATGAATTTGCTGAATTCGGAAACGCACCTGATTCCTCTCCTCTCCTTCAGGAGAGGATGCCAGGTCTCTGCATTTTCACAGTGCACAGGATCAGTAACGGCGCGGAGAAACATTATGCCGTCCCTCCCTCAGGAAATCCTGAAGGGATTATTACCATAATCCAGGATGAGCCCGTCTGCAGTCAGCCTTTGAATGGAACGGTGATTTTCAGTGATCTGAGTCTTCCGAATGCCGAGGCTGTTTACACTCTCAAAGACATTTCCGGTAACACAGTTCAGGAACTTATAATAGATCAGGACCTTTACTCCCTGATGGATCAGACGATGCGCAGAAGCATCCGGATAAACGGAGATCAATGGGAACTTTCCGATGGAGGCGGAATGATTCCGTATCAGTGCAGCATTTACACAAGGGCCTCCCCGGGATACAATCCTTAAAATTTTATAAACGAGGGTGTAAAATGAGGTTATCAGTTAATCACACAGAATATAAAGTTATTTTTATATTAGCTATTTTATTTATAATAACAAAACCTGTTTCTGCAGAGGAAAATCATCTGACTTTTTTCTCTTTTCTGCGCGGATCCAGAGCTCCTGCTTATTCTTCTTCGTCAGAAGCCTGGGCCGGCCTGACTCTCACAACAGGCACCGCAATCCGGCATAAGGGCCGAACCTCTGTTACTGAAAATCTGAATTTTCTGTGGAATGCAGAGCTCCTTGGTGCCGTAAATTCACTCAATGCACCCCCGGACTGGACTTATGAACGCTGTCAGGATGAAACAGACTGCCCTGAAAAAAAGCATGAACCCTGGTTCCTGCTTCCCGGAAAGAATCTGTATGCGGGAATCGAATGAGGACCTTTCTGCGAAATCAGGATCGGAAAAACTGAAAACCTGAGCAGGCTTTCAGGCGGTGCTGTAACCGGTGTTCATTTGTTTCTGGAAGCAGGCGAAGCAGGAAACTTCCTTGTTTCTTCCGGCTTTGATCCGGCTGCTGCAGGGGATGGTTTTCTTTCAGAAGATTCCCGGGATATCAATTTCTCACATATAAATCGCCGCAGCAGCATTCCGCTCAGCATACAAAGCGATGCCATCGCCCACAGAATTGGCTGGCAGAGCCTCTGGAGTTATTTTTATACAGGATTATCCTTTGAAACAGCAGGATTCCGTTCACCGGAGCCGCTGCCTGACCCGGCTGCTTCCGGCGACACGGAATATAACAGATATTTAATAAAAAGAACGGATACAATTGCAGCGGCAGGGGGCATCTTTATAAAAAAAGATAACTGGTTTCTGGATGCAGGGATAGGTTTTCGTCAGATTTACGGAGAAACAGCTGCGGAATGGAAAACATTCACTGCTTCCCCTTACCGGCTGAGTGGTCAGGCAGTCACCGGAGAGATCACTTTTCAGTATTACTGGTTTACTGCAGGTGCAGAAATTTTTCTGCCTGAACCCGCTGTACGAAAAGGCGGATCAAAAGGTGAAGACACTGAAAAATCAGGCTTCCTGCTGATTGGAAACAGCCCGGTCAGTCCGGCCATAGCAGGAGGTCTTGCGGATCTCAGGCCTGCTCCTGGTTACTGCGCCGGAAAAAACTGCCGCGGACCATACTCCGAAACAAGAGCGCTTTTCGGGTTTCAGTCTCATGCGGGTACCGCTTCTTTTTTTACTGAAATCCGCACCAGCCGGTTTAAATTTAAAAATAATTTATTTATCATAAAACCTTTAAAACCAAGGACAGACGAACGCAGTAGTCCGTGGCGTAATCTTACTCCTGATCCTGAAAGCAGTCATTTTTATGAACTGAATTCGGAACTGCACTGGACACCATCCCCCGGTTTTTCTGCATTTATTAAATATGCAAGGCTGCATCAGAAAAATAAAACAAATGGACTTCGGCTGGCTGCAGAAGATGCCCTGATCGGTATACAGATTCCTTTTTATACTTTTAAAGACACCCCCGCTGCGGAGGAAAAGAAAGAATGAATAAATATGTTTATTTATTTACTTTAATAGTAATAATATCTACCCGGTGCAGCAGCAGTAATGATTCATTGCTGTTTCTTCCTTCGTTAATCTCAGAGGCCGCAGAATCGGATTTTCAGTTTACAAGGACTGATTTTTTTTATCCGGCTTCTGAAAGGAACCGGATACCGGACCGAATCGTCTCGCTGATAGACGGAAGCCGGGAAAGTCTGGATCTGTGGGTCTATGGTTTCAGTGATTCTCGCCTGATCGAATCTCTGCGGAGAGCGCGGGACCGGGGGGTCAGAATCAGTATTACAGGATCCCCCGACGAGGATTACACAAAGCTGCATCAGGCAGGTTTCTATCCGGCCATCCGTGCCCGGACAGGTATCCAGCATTCAAAAATTATACTGATTGATGATTATTTTTTAATTTCCGGGACAGGTAATTTCACAAAAAGCGGGATGAATCATAATGAGAATCTTTTTCTTTTTCTGAATACAGGAAGGCAGACAGGAACCGAAGTAAAAAAAGCACTTTCGTCGGAATATGACACCGATCCTTTTATTCACCTTCCGTGGAATGGGAAAATGTTCTTTTCGCCGGAGCATGGAAGACTCATACAGAGAATCATCACCGAAGAAATACTGAAAGCCCGTTACCGGATCCGCTTTATGATTTTCAGTCATACTGATCCGGTGATTACTGCAGCCCTGATGCTCGCTGTAAGAAAGGGCATAACAGTCGAAGGGATATACGATGATCCTTCCGGAAACGGCCGGATCAGCCCGGATTCTCAGGCGGAATATCTGATGCACGAAATCAGCCGGTCTGCGGACTTCTCTGCTTTATACCTGGAAGGGAACAGGAATGAATATACCGATGAAAACGGAGTGACACACGGAGGAAAGATGCATCATAAAACGGTCATTATAGATGATCACACTGTTCTCACAGGTTCCTTTAACTGGTCTCAGTCTGCAAGGGACTCAAACAGAGAAGTCTTTTATTTATTCCGCGACCCGGGGGCTGCATCTGTATTTGCAGCCGAATTTGAAAGACAGCTGGTCCTGAGCCGCCAGGCTGACCGGATCAGCACACCTGGCCGGGAACTATCAGCAGGCGGTGCAGAAGATTTTTTATTCAAACCGGAAACAGGCGAAGTCTGCCTGCGAAATCCGGAAGAGGGAATTCCTGAAAAAGCAGTCTATTTTTCAGGTAACTCAGCCTGGTTTTCCCCGCGGGTATACTCTGACTTCAGTAAAGAAGGATGTGTACCATTTGAAAACCATCTCCCGGTTTCCGGAGGTATAGTAACCGGAAAAAGCTGGCTTGTGCCTCCCGATGCATTTACAGACACAGCTTCAGGAAAAACGAATCATCCGTGCACTCAGGAGAATCCGTGCCGCTGGATTCAGACTTTGTACTATTCGGGAGAATCCGGTCACCTCGAAACAGAAGAAAAAGAAAATCTGTACAAATATCTGAGTGTCTGGAACAGAAAAGGAATCACCGAAAAAATTCCGCTGAATTATCACGGAGCCGGATTCTATACATTTCCGGAATTTACTTATTCCGGAGGCGATTCCCTGCTGTTCCTTGAAGCCCACAGCGGAGGAATCTCTGCTTCCTGCGCGTTTAAAGAAAAAACAGAAGAACAGGCCCTGCGGAATTTTCTTTTGTATCTGAGGTACAAGGGAGTAAATCCTCCGTGCAATTTTTAATCCGGTTCAGCAGCCGGTATGCCGATACGAAAGGAGGGGCAATCCGGAAATATTATGAATTTATTGATTCTCCGAAAAGCTGTGGTATTCTTCTCTGTGGCAGGTCTTCTGCTGACAGCCGCTCAGACCAGGTCCCTTCTGACCGCACCAAAAGATACAGAAATAACAGTCATTTCCTCAGGTCCGTGGAACGGAAGATTCGCGGTAAATGAATCCGGTGAGGGAGGAATTGCATCCCTTTATTCTTACACAGAAAAAGAAAGATACCTGAGGAAGTCAGAACAGAATGATATACTGTTTCTGCAGAACGGAAATCTGCTGCCCCCCGAAATAACGCCGGAATCGTTATCATCGGTTCTGCGGCCGGAAATCAATCTGATCCGTTATATGGGCTGGGACGCTCTGCACCTTTCGGCTGAAGAAACATTAAAATTTTCTGAATATTCCGAAAAAGAGGAATTCCGGGAACTGCTTCAGGCTCCTGTCACAAGCTGGAATTTCCGGAAAAATCTTGTATCAGAAAAAGGTCCGTCAGAAAAATACAGAATACTTAAAAAAGCCGGAATATTTATATTTGTTACAGGAATCACCGACTCAGAGGACACTGTCCGGTTTTCTGATGAATCCTGTTCCCTGCTGAAACATGAAATCCACCGGCAGACCGGTGCAGACCTGTTTGTAATCGCAGGTGCTGAAAAGACACATTCCGGTCTTTCTGAATGTGAATCTCAAATGTATGCAAATGCACCGGAAGACGGAGAAGATCCGGTCAGCCTTCCCTGGTATAAATCCTATGCAGACCCACTGCCCCACAGAACCTTATTTCTGCTGAACGGAAGCCGGAATGCTTCATTCAGGACAATGCGAGGAGCTCATGTGTGCGTACAGGCACCCGGATTCATCTGTCATGTGCGGCTTACATTCCGTAACAGAAAAGTGATCGGTGTAAACAGTATAACGCTTCAGGTAAACCACAGAAATGAACCCCGCAGCTGGATTAAACCGGATCCTGTCCTTATGAAACTGTTTCCGTGATAAGATATGGAGGGTCACCGGGAGGCCTTGCCTTCCTTTTTCCCTTCAGCCAGCCCTCTTTCATGCCCTTCCTCTGCACCTTTCTTATACTGCTCTCTAAGATTCATTTTGTTAAAGAAGACTGCAGCCCTTCGTTTATCATACTCAAGGCGGGTAAGGGAATCCTGAGACATTGAATCCAGAGCTTCTTCTGCAGTTTTCAGTGCTTTGTTCTTTGATTTAAGTTCAGCCATTTCGGATTCCTCCAGCTGGTCACTGTATTTTA
>CAZQKZ010000031.1:0-17782 GCA_964594095.1 uncultured Leptospiraceae bacterium
GGGACCGGTGTAATCTGAAATTCGGAATTAATTTCGCGGATCGAGGAAATATCCATTGCATATGTTTCATTGTTAACATAAAACAGAATGTAAAGGTTTTTCAGATCTGTCAGCCTGGCGGATGCGTTCATTTCAGACATTTTCTACCACCTGCATCAGAGAATGAACTTTTTCAAGAAAATGATCTTTCTCAAGTTTTATTTCGTAATCTGTAAAACCGCATTCCTTCGCTTTCCTTACCGAAAAATCGTCATTCAGGGACGAAAGTGCCAGAGAAGGTATTCCGCTCAGGTGCTTTCTGCTGCGCACCTGCTTCATGAAATCGAATCCGTTCAGATTCGGCATTTCAAGATCAGAAACGATCAGGTCAAAATCATGCTCCTCAAGACACTGCAGACCGGCGGTTCCGTCTTCCGCAGTGGTTACTTCAAAGCCTTCTGCTTTGAGATAACGGGAAAGCATCTGTCTGAAAATAGATGAATCTTCAACAAGAAGCACTTTCTTTCCGGAAAAATCAGGCTGACTCCGGTTATGTCCTTTTACTATCTGCTCGATATGCTGTCTCTGTCCGAAAACTGATGGTTCCGTTTTTTCAAGTATCTGGTGAACATCCACAAACAGCGTCATTTTACCCATTACCTGAGCTGTGCCCAGAATGCCTTCCTGAATGAAGCCCGGGTTTTTCAGCTCGATGTCGGTTTCCACAATATCCACAAGGGAGGAGATCAGAATTCCTATTGGTTCTTTAACATATTTCAGAAGAAGGAGAAACATACTGTCACGGTATTCAAACGGGGATACCGGCATAACTTCATCAAGTTTAATGATTCTGTAGCTTGTTCCGTCCAGAGTGATCATTTCCCTTGAACCGATTTTTTCTATGCTTTTTCTTTCAACTTCTTTTATATGTGATATCATGTGCAGAGAAATAGCAAAGCGCTCTTCCTTTCCGCTGTGGAAAATCAGTATTGATTCTGCATGGCTGTGCACCGCCGATTCCTGGCTCTGCCAGCTTCCTTCTGTACTGAAGTCACAGGCAGCATGGGCAGCAATTCCTTCGGCATCAAGAATCAGAGAAACCTTTCCGTCTCCGAGGATGGTAGCTCCCGAATAAATCCTGAGCCTGCGAAGAGCAGGGTGCACAGGTTTCACTACAATTTCTTCGGTTCCTTCGACTGCATCAATCACAAGGCCGAAACGTCTGTTTCCGGCAGAAACGACTGCAAAGTGTATGCTTTCTTCCCTTCTTCTGCGCAGTAAATAGGATTCCTTCTCTGCACCGGAAACTGCGGTATGCCCTGCTGTTTTAATCTGATATTTCTTTATAATTTCTTTTTTATCTGCGGGGGTAAAAACAAGCGGTCTTGTGAGTACTTCGCTGAGCCTTACAATCGGAAGAAGGTTATCCCTCAGCCTGAATACCTCCTGACCTCCCGCCGATTCTATTCCCCGTTCGCCTGCTGTAGGATCGACAGAAACAAGTTCATCAAGGTTTACCTGAGGGATTGCGTATTTCAGTCCTCCCGAAACAACAATAAGACTGGGTATAATGGCAAGGGTAAGTGGAAGTCTCAGAGTGATAAGAGTTCCCTGGCCAGGCGAGGACTGAATTTCAACGGATCCGTTCATTCTTTCCACAGCAGTCTTCACTACATCCATTCCCACTCCTCTTCCTGAGAGGGAGCTTACGGAATCTCTGGTGGAAAAGCCTGGAAGCATAATCAGATTTATAATCTCATTGGGGCTCATCGCATTCAGTTCAGTCTGAGTTCTGAGACCCTTTGCAAGAGCTTTGTCTGCAATATATTCCGGATCGAGGCCTTTACCATCATCCCTGATCTGAATATGAATAAGCCCGCTTTCATGAAAGGCGGAAACATGTATGTTTCCCGAGGCGGATTTACCTGCAGATTTTCGTTCCCCGGGCATCTCGATCCCGTGATCGCAGGAGTTTCTGATGATATGAGTCAGCGGGGCTCCCAGAGTCTCAAGAATGCTTTTATCAAGTTCGACTTCTGAACCGTGCAGACTGATTTCTATATCTTTTCCAAGTTCTTTCGCTGCTTCCCTGACAATACGCGGGAGCTTACTGAAAATATTGCCAACCGGCTGCAGTCTTGTCTGCATCACAGTTTCCTGAATTTCCGTTGTTACACTGTCGAGCCTCTGAACAACTTCCCTGTGAACACCTTCTGTATCCGCAGCAAGACGAAGCTGCTGATTCCGTATCAGTACCAGTTCCCCTGCAAGGCGCATCAGTCTGTCCAGCAGATCAAGGCTGATCCTGATGCTTTCGCTCTGGGCTGCTGCTCTGGGTTCTTCTGTTTTTACAGGAACCGGTGAAGTTGTGACAGGTTTTGTTTCCGGTTTTTTCCTGCTGAGAGATTCTGTCAGCGCAGAAAGATCAGCAAGCTCAGCTGAAACCGAAACTGAATCGCAGACATCTATATCGTCAATCAGAGAAGCCAGGCGGTCCTTAGCAGACAGAAGAACCGCAGCGTGGTTTTCATCGGGAGTGTAAGAAGGAGTATTCCGGATTGCAGTAACTGCTTTTTCGATTCCTTCTGCAAGGGCAGGGATATTACTGAATCCCGTAAAAGATCCGGTTCCGCGTATGGCAGAAGCTGCCCTGATCGCAAGAATAAGATTCTGTTGCAGTTCTTCGCCGCGAAGCATCGGAAGGGCTGAAAAAATGGTATCCAGGTTCTCCATATACTTCCTGGCTTCAAATACAAATCCATCAAGGAGAGATCTGTCCGCAGCAGCTGCAGGTTCCGGAGGGGGTATAATTTCGCTTCCTTCGGTAAGTGCTGTAAGCCGGCCGCAGATTTCCTCGATATCAGCTGATTCACTGCTGTCAATATCGCTGATCATTCTGCTCAGAAAATCAGTTCCGGTCAGGAGTGCATCGGTATATTTTTTTTCCGGGAGAATGCTGCCTTCCCGCATACGGGACATAAGGGTTTCCATAAGATGCGAAAGCCGGCCGATTTTCCTGAATCCAAGAAATGAAGAAGATCCTTTGATTGTGTGAACCCAGCGGAAAAGCGAATGAATGATTTCCTGTTCCGCTCCGGCACCTTTCTTCTCCAGTTCAAGAAACCCTTCCTCCATAGAGGCCAGAAGCTCGCGGGACTCCTCAAGGAAGTCCTGAATCATCTCTGTATCCTGACTGCTCATAAAAAATTCACCTTCTGAATTCGCCGATTCTGGTTTTCAGCTTTTCAATAGAAGATTCAAGCCCGTCGAGGGAACGGACCATATCGGTCAGGTTTTTTTCGAGGTTATGTGATTCTCCGGCTGAAGCAGCTGTGTGGCTGTTCATTTCCTCAGTATTTCTGCGGATTTCATCGATGATCATAGTTATCTCACTCGATGCTTCATAGCTTTTACTGGCAAGGGAACGTACTTCGGAGGCTACCACGGAGAATCCCTTCCCCTGAGCACCTGCCTTATTGGCTACAATGGAGGCATTCAGAGACAGCAGATTCGTCTGGTCAGCAATATTCTGAATCAGGTTGATCATCTGTTCTATTTTACCAAGAGAGGAAATAAGATTTGCCGCGTTTTTCGCGAGTGCATTCTGCCTGAATTCAAATGTCTGAGTATGCCATTCCTGAAGTTTATGGATATCACGGCTGAAGGTTTCAGAAGTCTTCACGGCGGCATCAGCCGCTTCCGCGACGGAGCCGGTAATGGATCGCAGATTCTCAACAATCCTGTTCACTGGTTCTTCCAGACTCAGAACCTCACTGGTTCGTGACAGATTCAGATGCGAGCTGATGTCCTTTTCAGCAATGGATTCCAGTTTTTCAATAACGGGTTCCAGCTGTCTCCGAAGGTAAACCGAGCGGCGTTCAAATTCTTCAAGGCGGCTCTGCAGTATACCAAAGCGGTAAATAATTTCGCCTGACTCACTCCTGATCGGAACAATAAAAAGGAACACAGGAATCAGTCTGCCTGAAAAATCCCGTATTTCAGTTTCCTCGATTCCGCTTCGGTTTCCTTCTGACCGGAACTGCTCTATGATTCTGCATACCGGACAGGCGACCGGGTCATTCGGCCAGAAAATCTCTCCGGCACTTCTGCCGGAAAGGTTCTCTGCTGAGTCTCTTCCGGTCATCACTGCAAGAATGGAATTACTGTATTTAATCCTGTTATGGGAATCCAGAATGAAAACACCGGCCGGAAAGTGATCTGCAACAGATCTCCAGATTCTGGAATCATTTTCATATATATTTATTATAATTTCAATCTTCTTCTCAAGATCAGCAGAATGATCCTCTTTATATTCGGAGGAACCGTAAAAAAACAGGGATCCGGAAAGCCTGCTGATCACGAGTTTTTCAAAGGCTTCTGCGGTCTGCTTCCGGAATTCTGCTGCAGTGATTTCCCTGGTCAGTTCAGCCGCCAGCCGGATTTTTTCAGAAAGGCTGCCTTCCCTGCCGATTCTGTCCTCTGATTCAGTAAGATCCCGTCCGATCAGCTTAAACTGAGATTCCAGGAGAGCAAGTGTGGTTTCCTCTGCTTCTGTAAGTTCTTTTGGTTTAAGAATGTTCATGGCAGTTCGGTCTCCTGCCTTTTATCGATAATGAAGCGGTCCACCGTTTTCGAAAGCTCCTGGGAAAGGCCGAACAGCATTTTTGAGTATTCACTCAGCTCGGAGGCGTTCCCTGTATTGGCTTCGATTGATGAACTTACTGTGTGTATACTCTGAGTGATGCGAAGAGTTCCTTTGGCTGCCTCTCCTGCGTTTCTCGAAAGGTCCGAGGATCCAACAGTAAGCTCCTGAACTGAACGGGCAATATTTTTTATACCCCGGTTTGCTTCATTGATATTAATAACGATGCTTTCCATCGCTCCTGACTGCTCGATCACAGAACTGTTTATCGTATCAATGGATTTATTCACCCTTGTTATAATTTCAGTAACATCTGTAATAACTTTGACTGCATTCTGCGTATTCAGCTGCACATCTTCGATTCTGCGGGCAATGTCCTCTGCTGCTCTTGCACTCTGATTTGCGAGTTCCTTGATTTCAAATGCCACGACTGCGAAGCCTTTACCGGCATCCCCCGCGGACGCAGCTTCAATGGTTGCGTTCAGAGCCAGAAGATTTGTTTTGCCTGCGATGCTTTTAATCACATCAGTGACAGCCCCGATCTCATTGGCAGCCACCCCGAGAGTTGACATGGAAGCAGTGGCAATTGATGAAAGTTCTGCTGCATTCCGGGCAATTTCAGATGAGTTTCCTGACTGGTGAGCAATTTCATCCATGGAACGGCTCATGGATTCTGCAGTCGTGGACACGCTGTTCATGTTTTTGGACATCTGTTCTGCTGCCGATGCTACTGAGGAAATGTTTACACTCATTTCCTCACTGGTGGAGGCCATAGTATTCATATTTACGCTGAGCTCTTCGCTTGCAGAGGCCACCTGAGCTGCATCCTGAGACATCTGCTCGGCACCTTCCGCAACTTCGGAAGATACCCTGCTTACAACACTGGACGCCTCAGTAAGGGAGGAGACTGAGTTTTTTACTGTGGTAATGAGTCCTTTCAGATTCATTACAAGTTCAGTAAGCCTTTCTGTGAAAAAGCCGAGTTCATCCCTTGAAAATGTGTGGAATGTAACAGTTAAATCGGCCTCTCCGCGGTCAATATGACGCAGCATATGGGAAAGCTGTCCTTCAAGAGTGCGGATCGGATTTGAGACGGAAGCGATAATTAGAACAATGTTAAAGCCGATAACTGCGAGGGATATGAGTCCTGCCACGGTTCCCTTAACAAGCAGAATCGCCAGGAGCTCTTCGCCGGTTCGTGTCTGATTCTGATACATCACTGAAATATTGAAAAGGAGAAAGAGTATAATTACCCCGAAAACGGTAAAACCCAGAGTCATGGTAAGTCTGCCCCTGAGAGTAAGAAACTGAATTTCTCTGGAAAGCGGAATCCCTGCTGTATATTTCTGTATATTTTCTATGTAATTTATAAAAAACGGAGCTGCGAACAGGAAAATAATCGGAAGACCGGTTGCTTCGGCAAGCCAGAATTCTGTTTCTGTCAGGAAGTTCAGTCCCCACAGTACAATCTTAGGTCCGACCAGAATATAAATAATAATACTTACGGAAAAAAAATAGGGAAGCCTGCTGATTACTTTCTGTGCTTTTTTCAGACTGGAATCGGTTCTTTCACTCAGATACCTTTCGATTGTGCTGAGCTGAGACCTGAGAAATGCCTGAAGAGAGCCGACCATTACAAGAACGTAAATCCATATATTCGGAGAAAGAATGATTTCAGTCAGTTCAGAAAAACTCCATATCTGTGCATACCAGCCAAGCGCCAGCCAGGCGATCGGCGGCATCAGAAAGGCTCCTAAAAACCATAAGTAAATTTGATTTCTGTATTTATTTTCGCTCAGTATTCTCATCATTGGACCCGCTTTGGATTATATGTCGGAATATTACGGAATACTGATATGTATTTTTCACCCGGGAAAATAGAATTCTGACCTGAGTCTTCCCGATCCTAAAACCAGCGCAGTACCAGGCAATGTGCTGAAAAAAAGCGGAAAGTCTCCGGAGTGCGTAATGCTGAGAACTGCCTCATCATCAAGCAGAAATATATGATTTTTTTCAGATGAAAAATTCCGAAAGAGCAGATCCGCACTATCATCAGAAATGTTTCGGACCGGATACAGATTATAGTATAACCAGGTATGCAGCTCTTTACGGTAATCCGGAGGAAGGCATCTGTGTACTGGTGAAATTTTTAAACTGAATTCTGTTTTCATACCAAATACAGGTAAAAAAAAAACATTTTGCTAAAAAAAAACCGAAAATTATTAACAGAATGAAGATCTTTCCGGAAAAAAATGATGAACCCGTTCTTTCAGAATTCAGAGATTATCTTCAGATTGAAAAAAATGCATCTGAACATACTGTTACAGCTTACATAAAGGATGTGCAGGAGTATCTTCTGTGGATGCAATCCGAAGGCCTGAGTCTTTCTGAAACAGATCCCCGCTCCGTAAGAAGCTTTTTCACAGATATAACAGGAATCAGTTTCAGTGGTAAGGGGCCTTCCCAGGGAACAGTGACCGGCAGAGGTTCAGCCCGGAGACTCCAGGCTCGTTCCCAGGCAAGAAAAATGTCTTCGCTTAGAACATTTTTCCGCTGGCTCCATAAAAAAGAGAAAATATCTGAAAATCCAATGAGCGGGATCCCGTCCCCGAGATTCTTTAAGAAGCTGCCTGTTACCATTTCCGGGCGTGAAATGGACGATCTGCTGGAAGACCGTCTACCGTCAGCTGAAAAGAAAAAAAACAGCCCTCTGAAAGAGGCAGCCAGAATCCGGGATGCTGCTCTTTATGAATCCCTTTATTCTTCCGGAATGAGGATTTCAGAGCTTCTGTCATTAAAATCCGGAACAGATTTTTCTTCGGGGGCAGTTAAGATTACCGGTAAGGGCAGGAAAGACCGGATTGTGTTCCTGGGGGAAGCAGCCAGACAGTCTCTGCAGAAGTACACAGAAATCCGGCACCTTTTTCGTCCGAAAACGGACTTTCTTTTCGTAAATCAGAAAGGCGGGGCACTGAACGGCCGCGGGGTAAGACATCGTCTCGAAGAAATCAGGCGGGTCTCCGGTCTCAATAAAAGCTTAAGCCCTCATAAATTCCGGCACAGTTTTGCAACAGATATGCTGAATGCAGGTGCTGATATCCGTACAGTGCAGGAAATGCTTGGTCATTCAAACCTCAGCACTACCCAGATATATACAAGGGTCAGCAAAGATAAACTAAAGGATGTTTACAGAAGCTGTCATCCGCATGGTAAAATCCGGGGACCTGCGGAGTAATAGCTGTACAGATAATCTGCAGAGAGCCTGATGACTCCCTGCAGACAGGTATAGAAAATTTACCGGCGGTCGTTCTTCATCATGTCTTCGTAAGAACTCTGCATATCCCGGGGATTAGTGTTCCGGTTTCCGCGGTTCCCACCCTGAGGTCTGCGGTTATCCCTTCTTCCGCCTTTATTATAATCTTCGCGGGGCTGCTGTGCGTCTGGTATTTCCTCAACCGCACCGGCTGCGCGGGTGAAGATCATTTTACCTGCAGCTGTCTGAATAATAGAAGTAACATTTACCCTTACTGTTTTATTGAGCAGGGAACGTCCGTTTTCAACCACAACCATGGTTCCGTCTTCCAGATACCCAATCCCCTGATTTTCGTCCTTTCCTTCTTTAATTACATCAATCAGGATTTCTTCGCCAGGAAGGACTACCGGTTTCAGAGCATTTGTAAGACTGTTCAGATTCAGGACAGAAACACCCTGAAGTTCAGCCACTTTATTCAGATTAAAATCATTTGTAATCAGGTGGGCACCTGTTTCCCGGGCAAGTTTAACAAGCTTCGCATCTACTTCACGGGTTTCGGCATAATCTGCATAGCTGATCTTTACAGGAATTTTATCGTTCTGCTGCAGTTTATTCAGCATATCAAGACCCCGGCGGCCGCGGTTCCTTTTTACAGGATCAGGGGAATCACTGATCAGCTGAATTTCGCGGAGTACAAAATTTGGGATGATAAACGGACCTTCCAGAAACCGGGTTTCTGCAATGTCCAGAATCCGGCCGTCGATAATGACCGAAGTATCGAGTATCTTTTCCCGGCCTGGTCCCGCCTCAGAAGAAGGGGAAAACTGACCTGAAATCCCGGCTGCAGAGGCTCCGTGGCCGCCCCCGAAAATTTTAAGACCAGGATATCGGGCAAACATATACCCGGTATAACCGAAAAACACCGCACTTACTGCGTAGATAATCAGCTCGAAACCATTTCCTGCTATGCCTGCAGCAGAAAGAGCGGAGCTGAGTATGGCTCCTGTAAGGAGTCCGATAAATACACCAGCGGAAACAAGACCAAGGAATTCACCATCCAGCTTTGGAAAAACTGTATCAAGGTTTAAAATGGCAAGAGAAGCCACGAAAACAACTGCTCCGAAAACAAGAGCCGATGCGGAAACCGCTTCAAAACCGGAGAAAAAGGACAGAAGTGTTGTAATCAGTCCTGCTGCTGCAGCAATGACTGCTTTTTTAATCAGATTCATAATATTTACCCGAATTCATAAATTTTCAGCTTCGGGTCATGGTATGCTGTAATCAGGATACAGATAACTGCGTTCAGGCAGGAGTCTGAGATAGCACTTCGGATATAATATCCTTGGCTTCTTCTTCATCCACTTCCTTTGATAAGGCAAGCTCACTTGCGATAAGGCTGAATGCCTGCTCGTAAAGCCTTCTTTCCATAAGGGAAAGTTCCTTATCCTTTGCTCGTTTATATAAATTTCTGCAGACCTCAGCAACAGAATAGATAGAGCCGGATTTAATTTTATTCAGATTATTTTGATAACGTATTTTCCAGTCTTCTTCTGTATCTACTTCGTCTTTTTTCAGGATATCAAGCACTTTGCGGACATCCTTCTTCCTGATAATTGGTCTGACGCCGATCTCCCGGGCATTTTCCACAGGGACCATTACCGTCATTTTATTGCTGCTAACCTCGAGAATATAATAATTCTTTCTTTTCCCGAGAATATTCTTATTGGAAATAGCAGTGATCTGACCGACTCCATGGTTCGGATAGACCAGATAGTCCCCAACCTGATACAGTTCTTCAGAATGGCCTTCCTGCGACTCTTTTTCTTTGAATTCCTTCACAGGTACCGGTTCCGCTGATTTATCAGCCTTCGGCTTTGCCGGAACCGTTTCTTTTAAAGTTTTTTTAGTCGCTTTGGACGCTGTTTCCTTTTTTACAGACTTTTTAGATGAAGCCTCAGAAACCGCTTTAGCAGCTTTTTCTTTGGCAGGCTTGGCATCTTTTTCCTTAGGGGCTTCAGTTTTTGCTTTTTTTTCTCGGGTTACTGGCATACCATGACCGTTATAGCTGTGCAGAGAATAGCAGCATGACTGTAACTGTCAAGCAATATTTAATTTCACCTTAAGAAATTATTGAAAAGCTTTGGAAAACTGATTATAGCTGAACCAGAATTCTGACATTGCCTGTATTTAACGGAAAAATAACGTGTTGATTACAGGACCAGTTTGATTACCGATGCCATCATGTCAATGGAGTCAGAATGCCGGAACTGGTAGCGCAGCTTTCCTGTTTTATCAATCAGAAAAACCAGAGTGGTGTGATCCACCAGGTAGCCCGCTTCTGATCCGGAATCCACAAAGTTGTAATAAATATTGTACAGGTCTGCTGCTTTACGGATTTCTTCTGCTGAACCGGTCAGACCAGTCACCGGAAGATCAAACTGGCTCAGATATTTTTTAAGAGTTTCAGGCTTGTCCCGTTCCGGATCCACACTTACAAACAGAATGACTGAGTTTTCTTCTGCTTTGGGACCTATTTTAGTAAAAGTATTGCGAAGTCTGGACATTGTCAGAGGACATGCATCAGGGCAGAGGGTATAACCAAAATACAACAGAACAGTTCTGCCTCTGAGACTTTCTGTGTTCAGGGGCTGACCATTATGGTCAGTCAGGGTGAAATCTCCGCCCTGAGGGAGATCAGCCTTTTTTTCGGAGTCTTCAGAACAGGCGATTCCGGATGAAAGAAAAAAAGCGATCATCAGGAAAGCAGCTGCTCCGGTGAGTTTGTTTGTAAAATATTTAATATTAAGATTGATTAGCATCTGATCCTTTTCCGCTGATTTTTCAGGTTTAGCCTTTTTTAAAAAAAACAGAGGCCGCCCGGTTCCGGAGGACCCCTGTCTGCGCATAATCTTAGTGCTTATGCTCCATTTTATCCATATTCTGGATATCCGCTTTCTTTACAGGAGCGGTAATGACTTTTTTTCCTGCTTTTTCGAAAGTCAGAGTCAGTTCCACGCTGTCCCCTTCTTTCAGAGGATTGATAAGGTCGATCAGCATGATATGCTTTGAACCTCTTTTAAGTTCAGCTTCTCCGCCCGCCGGTATGTCAATGCGTTCAATTTTACGCATTTTCATAACTTCGTTTTCAGTAACCATATCATGGATTTCTGTTACTTTGGAAACTGATCCTTCAGCTGCGATAAGAGCATCGTCTTCGCTTCCGCCTTTGATTACCATGAATGCAGCAGTCATCGGACGTTCAGCCGGAACTTCGAGAACCCATGGATCGTTAATTGTGAGTTCAGCAGGAGCTGCTGCCTCTTCTTTTTTGCCGCAGGACACGGCGATCAGTGCAGACACTGCAAAGACAGTGGCTGTTTTAATGAAAATTCTGTTCATAGGCTGCAGTATTTCGCAGGTGATAAGAACAGTCAATAAAAAAATGTTGACTGTATTAAAACCGCTGTAAAATCAGTGTTATGCGTCTTAAGTCCGGTATCATAGCGCTGCTGCTGTTCAGTCTGAACGCGGTTTATGCCGCGGAACCGGTTCATTATGTATTTTATCACAGTCATATTTCTGACATTTTCAGTAACCATTCGCACGATCATGTTTCCTCTGCAGATTCTGCAACAGGCAGCTATCGCAGTTCTCCTGATGCCATTCATCCGGAATGCCCTTTTCATGCAGGTGGTTTTCATTCACCTTTCCTGCCGGCAGCATTAAAGCAGGTCAGTACTGTTTCTGAATGCAGATCAGGAATCCGCATTCCTGAAGACCAGTCCGGATGCTCAGTATTATACGGTCTTTATAAGGCCCGGTCTCCTCCTTTTTTTTTCAGCTGTCTGATCCCTCAGGGAAAAACTGAAATTAAATAACGGAGATATTTATGATACATTATAAAAAGCACGTAATCGTGTTTTCATTAGTTCTTTTTACGGCGGCAGTCAGTCAGTCCTGCATTGACTCATCCGCTGAAAACCAGGAAGCCATTCTGGGTATGCTGGCTCTGATGCAGAGTCAGACATCCTCTGCTGTCTGTGAAGTTAAAGAAAATACAGTAACGTTTCAGGGAATCACTTATACAAAAAGCGGAAGCGGAACCGCTGTCTGCAGCGGATCGCTGCTTCAGGTGAGCGGCGAAGTTCATCTTTCTGCCCTGAATGTGAACCATCCCCTTCTTTCTGCACAGGTTGGTTATAAACTGACTTCTGATCTATCATCAGAGCTGTCTGTTATGGGAGGCATCAGTCAGCCTGCTGCAGAGAATCCTCTGATAAGCTTCGGCCATGGCTTTGCTTTTACTGCCGCTGCTGCAAAGTTTAAAGGACTCTCCAGTGATGGGAATTCTGTTATTGAAGGAAATATTGCAGAGTCGGGGAATGCTGCTTATGTCCCTGGGACGGAATCTCAGAAGATCTGTGCCGAGGTCCATATGGGGACAGCTCATACGGATGTGCATGTTCTGATCAACTGGACCAATCAGGGCTGTGATGGCATAACTTCAGAAGCTCAGGCTGAAGCGGAGTTTGACGCAGAAGGCAGGGAGGCGCCTGCGTCCCTCGGAGAAAAAAAATATTTCGGGTTCATTATTAAAAATGCTGCTCTGGAATCGGTAAGTCTGTATGCTCAGCCGCCTAAATTTGCGCACTGATTCTTTCGGAAGGCGTTGAAAATGCAATATGTTTACCGGGCAGCCCTTGCGGCTGCCGTTTTAGAAGCAAATTCTTTACTGTATGCGCAAAGTTCAGATGAAAACCGGAACAGTCCGGGTTATCATCTGGATATCCTGGCTGCTGTAGATATGACAGGCGAATGGGATAAAGAAAAAAACACCGGCATCATAAAAGAGGGAAGGGATCCGGAAACCTATGCAGACAGGCAGATAGCGGAATACTGGAGTCCGCGAAGCACGGCCACTTCCAACCGGGCATATATCCGCTCTGCAGAGCTGGGCTTTATGGCGGCCGTGGATCACCTTGCGGAGGGAACCTTTATGCTGGCTGCCCATGATGAAGGAGGCGAAGTCTATTACGATATTCACGAGGCATCTCTTTTCTTTCCCGTTACGCCTGTTCCCGGAATGACTTTTAAGCTGGGCCGTTTTTTTCTCGATGCAGGCAGGCTGAATACGATACACCAGCATGACTGGCCTTTCACAAGGACTCCGGTAGTGCATAAAGAACTTTTAGCTTCCGAAGGGGTTGGTGATTTCGGAGGTGAGATACAGTATCTGTTTCCGCTTCCTTTTTTTCTTGAGGCAGGTGCCGGTGTTTTCAATGGCCGAACCTTCGGTCATGCTCACGGAGATGGTCCGAAAAAAGCTAATCCCCTTTTTAACGGAAGACTGAAATCTTTTTTTTCGCCTTACCAGGACTGGGGGATTCAGACGGGTGCCACTTATATAAGGCTGCAGCCGGATTCCGGTAAAAACACCGTCATGCATCAGAGCGGGCTGGATTTTACAGTTAAATGGGAAAAAGGAAACCAGAGCTCATTTCAGTGGACGACGGAAGTATGGTACCGCGAAACGCAGACGAAGGAACCGGAATGGTATTCCTATAACAGTGTACCTGTTCCGGTCAGCACTCAGGTCGGGGCCTATTCCTTTATGGAATATAAATTTCATAAACAATGGATCGCCGGTATCCGTTATGACTTTTTTAAAATGCCCACAATGACTGCCGAGGCAGGTTTCAGACAGACTCCGGGCATCACTCTTGCGGAAACAGCTGATGAACTGAAGAAAAACGGAAATCAGGTTCTGCCGGAAGACCCGTTTCTGATTGAATATATGAAAAAGGTTTACGTTAAGCAGGGGTGGACGGAAAGTATGACTGTGAAAAATCTGATTCAGGAGGCAGCTGTGATGCTGACTTTCAGGCCCTCTGAATTCAGCTATTTCCGGGGAACAGTTACCCGCAGAACAGAACAGCTTTACAGAAATACCGATCACATTCTGAATCTGCAGGCAGTGTTTATAATCGGAAAACACCCGGCACATATTTATTAAGAGCAGGTTCTCAAACCCCTGAAATGCAGATACTTCGGGATTAACCTAAGGTGATAACAGTGAAACAAATAAATGAATTAATTAAAAAGACAGTCATACCGGCTCTGTTTCTGAGTCTTATGATTCCTGGCGCGATCTTTTCAGAAAATAAAAAAATTAAAGTGCTGACCTCTGTCACTGATCTCGCTTATTTTGCTCAGAGAATCGGGGGGGACAGGGTGCAGGCTGAATCTCTTGTAAGAGGAGATCAGGACCCGCACTTCATAACTGCGAGACCCGATTTCATTCTCAAAGCATCAAAGGCGGATATTTTCTGTCAGGTGGGTCTGGATCTGGAAGCAGGCTGGCTGCCCGTGCTTTTCCGTCAGTCCAGAAATCCGAAGATTCTGCCGGGAAGACCAGGCTTCTGCGATGCTTCTGCCGGTGTGCGAATACTTGAAAAACCGGAATTTAAAACCGACAGGTCTATGGGAGACATTCATCTTTACGGAAATCCCCATTATCTTACGGATCCGGTAAACGCTGCAGCAGCAGCCTCAAATATAAGGGATGCGCTGGTCCGGGCAGATCCTGGCAGTAAAGAATATTATAATTCAAATTATAATATTCTTAAAGAGGATCTGGAAAGACTGGTTCAGACAGAAACAGAAAACATGAAAGCCTGGCAGGGTGTGAAAATTGCAGTTTATCATAATGAATTTCTGTATTTTTTTGAAAGATTCGGAATTCAGACCGGTCTGATAATCGAAGAAAAAGCCGGTGTTCCTCCTTCGGCTTCGAGAATCCGGGATGCTGCTTCCATAATAAAATCTGAAAATATCAAAATAATAGCAATTGCCCCGTGGAGCAGCCCCGATTATGCCCGGGCCCTTTCTCGGCAGACGGGGGCGAAGGTCATTGTACTGCCGGCAGCATCAGGAAGCGAGAAAAACATCAGGACTTATGAAGATTCCGTAAAGGCCATGCTCCGGAGAATCAGGGATGCCGCAGACAGAAATTAAAAACAGCGAAACGGCTCTGCTGGAGCTTCAGGGAGTCTCCGCCGGTTACCGGAATCCTCTGGTTTCTGATGTGAATCTGATTCTCCGTAAAGGTGTTCATTACGTGCTAAGGGGGCCGAATGGTTCCGGTAAAACAACTCTTCTTCGCACCATACTCGGTCTGCAGCCTGTACTGTCCGGCCGCATTCTGTATTATAACAGAAGGGCTGGTTATGTCCCTCAGATCCGCGAATCGCTGCGCTTTTTTCCGGTGACCATTCAGGGCGGACTTGAGGCTGATTTTCTCGAATGGAAATATTTTCTGATTCCTTCTCATCGCTCATACCGTGAGCAGAGAATCCGCGAAGCAATGGAAATCACAGGTCTCGAAAAGAAAAAAAAACTTCTGCTGAGGGAATGTTCCGGAGGAGAGCTGCAGCGGTTTCTGATTGCAAGGGCAATACTTAAAAAACCAGATTTTCTTGTTATGGATGAACCATTCAGCTCTGTGGACTCCGGGGGCAGAACCGAAATCACGGAAATCCTGAACAGATATATGGAATCTGAAAAACCTGCGGTTCTGTATACCACTCATGAAGCAGATTCCCTTCTTACAGGGAAAGAAACCAGACTGGTTATTTCCGATGGCAGGCTTCTTATATGACAGAATATATATTATTTTATAAATATCAGATCGTGGCGGGCATGATAAGTGCTGGTCTTCTTTCTGCAGCGGGGGTTATGCTGTATCTGAAAAGGATGACTTTTTTCGGAATTACCCTTTCTCAGGCTGCAGCTCTCTCATCAGTTCTCCTTCTTACTGCCGGGATTCATGACCCTTTGTGGATTGTTCTGTTTACGGGTCTTCTGATTCTTCCTGTTTATTTTTTTTCCGGAACAGAGTATCCGGATGCAGTCCTGGCAGGGGCATTTGTGGTTCTTACAGCTCTTACTCAGATTGTGCTATCTTACGGGGGAGCGGTATCCAACCATCTGGTTCAGGCTTTCTTCGGGGATATTCTTCTGATCGATCCTCAGGAGTGGCTGAGAAGTCTTCCTTATCTGCTGGTGATTTCTTTTCTGTATATTCTGTTTTACAGAAAAATATTTTCAGTGACTTTTGACCGGGATCAGGCAGCCCTTTCCGGAATACGGACCGGATTCAATGATCTGATCTATGTGATACTCTTGTCTTTTATGACTGCAGTGTCTGTAAGGACTCTTGGATCGTTTCATTCCGCCGCATTTCTGATTCTGCCACCCTGGGCAGCAGTCTCTGTTTCCTCAGGTCCTCAGATGGCGGTTTTTTCAGCGGTCCTGCTTGCCGGTGCCGCCACCGGCTCCGGATTCCTGATTTCTCTATTACCGGCCGGAGACTGGCATCTGCCTACATCCAGTGTCATTACAGTAACAACCGCTGTTTTTTCGGTAATATTTTTTACATTCGGTCGTTTTTTCCGGAACAGGAATAATTCTTGAAACCAGAAACCGATCCGGGCACTCTGACTTAAAAAAGTAACATCCGGTTAAACCGGATAATTCCTTTACTCTGGAGAAATCATGAATTCCTTTACTGAATGGTGGCAGGATCTTCCGTCGAAAATGAGCCCGGTGTTTCTGAATCTGGGTTTCTTTGAAATCAAATATTATGGTCTGATGTATCTTCTGGCATTTCTGACTACTTATCTGCTGGTAATGTACCGCATTAAAAGAGAGGACAGGTTCCCTTATGATTCTGAATTTGTTCAGAATTTTTTAATGTATCAGGTTTTTGGTGTGATGATCGGAGGCCGGATCGGCTATGTCATATTCTATAATCTTGATTATTATTTAATGTACCCGCTTGAGGCGTTTCTGCCGATAGGTTTTGGTCCGAACGGGATGGAATTCAGGGGCTTTGCAGGTATGTCGTTTCACGGAGGACTGCTGGGCGTGATTGCGGCAGGCTGGATTTTTTCTAAAGTTCATAAAGTAAGCTTCTGGAAGCTGGCGGATCTTTTTGTTCCGGCATTCCCGCTGGGATACACTTTCGGAAGGCTGGGCAATTTTATAAACGGAGAACTCTGGGGGCGGCCTACGGATTCCTGGATCGGCATGAGATTCCCGGAAGCTCCGGGAGATTTTCTGCGTCATCCTTCGCAGCTTTATGAAGGCTTTACTGAAGGTATTCTGCTCTTTATTATTCTCTGGTCCCTTCGCAGAAAAAAGCTGCCGGAAGGATTCATGGTCCCTGCGTTTCTGCTTGGATACGGTTTCTTTCGTTACACCGTGGAATACTTCCGCGAACCGGATGCGCACCTTGGCTTTATTTTTCTGAATCAGTCAATGGGTCAGCTGCTGAGTCTTGGCATGATGGCCGGTGCTGCGGTTCTGTTCGGTTACCTTTACAGTAAGCCGGTTTCTCCTTACACCTCCGCTGAAAATGCAGCCGCTGCAGACAGCAGGACTGTAAGCGAAGAAAAGGAAAAACCGAATAAAAAGAAAAATAAAAAGGGTAAATAATTAATCCTTCCCTGCCGCGTGCAGCATCCGTTCAATCAGTTCGGATGCTGCTGCAAGGCTCAGCGATCTCGCTGCAGATAAATTCAGAAATTCTTCTGTCAGATTTCTTACCCCTGCCGGAAGATCAGTTCCTCGTTTTAATTCCATCACTGAAAATACAAGATCCATTACCTTATCGGTAAGCTTCGCTGCAAACGGTTCCTCCCAGGCGGACCGGATGGGGATGCTTCGTATCCCTTCGAGTAAACCCGCGGCTCTGATTTCCTCTTTTACTTTAATGAATTCATCGGCACGGAATCCTGCAGAGCTGCGGCCCGTTGCATAAAGCTGAAGAATATCTTCGAGAATAACCAGAAAGTCCGAAGTGCCGGAGGCAGTAAGAAAATTCCGGTAGAAAGATCTGAATACGGATG
>CAZQKZ010000031.1:17792-40507 GCA_964594095.1 uncultured Leptospiraceae bacterium
CATTCCCGGTATCGAAAAGAGGACTGTCCTGACAGCCTGTGATTACTGAAGTTTTAATTTCTTCGAGCCGGAGAATTTCCTCATCAGTCAGAGAGCCGGATTCAGGTAAGATACCGGATGCTTTCAGAAACTCACTGATTCTTAAATAAAAAACTGAAATTTCCGAAACACTGCGCCCTGTTCGAAGAGTGGTTAAATGAAAAAAAGTGATTCCGGCAGCATCTGTGATTCTGTTTACAGCTTCAGTAAGAATTATATCTTTACAGAGAGGATGGTTCTCTGCGAAACTGCCGAATTTTTTCTGTATGAGGGGGGGGAAATACTCCACTGCGGTTTTCAGGAACATACCTGGTAATGGAAAACCTTCTTCGGTCAGTTTTTTCTTCGCCCAGATTTTAGTGAACCCGGAGAGGGAAGCCAGCACAGGTCTCACCGGTGAAAGCCTGTTTTTTTCCATAAGATCCAGTTCTGATTCAAGCGGAAGAGCATCCTCCTCCTTCCTGCAGATGCCCTCTCTGGTAAGATCCCGCAGCAGTGCCCGCAGATAGGGGATCCGGCTGCCTGTGCGGATTTCATCGAGTGTAAGCGCCCGGTTCAGCCGGCGGTTAGTTTCGAGAACCGAATGCTTTACATCTTCCTCAACGGCCCGGATAATTTTATTTCTTTCTTTAATATTTTTAATTAATCCGTTTTTCTGAGCCTGATGAAGAAGGATTTTCAGATTCACTTCATGGTCAGACATATTCACGCCGGCAGAATTATCTACTGCATCCGTATTCAGTCTGATTCCCCGTGCTGCGGCCGCAATCCTTGCTTTCTGAGTCAGACCCAGATTTCCTCCTTCTGCGATGACCTGGACTTTCAGGTCCTCTGCGTTCACCCGGACACCGTCATTGGAAGGATCCCCTGCCATGTAATCCGTTTCCTCAGCGGCTTTGATGTAAGTTCCGATTCCTCCGTTCCAGAGCAGATCCGCCTCGGAACGAAGAATATACCGGATCAGCATTTCACCGCTTACGCTGCTCTCAGAAATACCAAGCAGTTTCCTGATTTCAGGAGAGACAGGGATTTTCCGTGCACTTCTTTCAAAAATACCTCCTCCGCCGGAGATTAAATCTCTGCTGTAAGAATCCCAGTTAAGCGAATTTTCAAAAAGACGCTTTCTTTCTTTAAAGGAAACCAGCGGGTCCGGCTGAGGATCAACGAAAATCCACTGGTGGTTGAATGCAGCGGTCAGAAGCAGCGACTGCGATAAAATCATTCCGTTTCCGAAAACATCGCCGCTCATATCCCCGATACCGATCACTTTCAGAGGATCGGTGTGCGGATTCCGGCCGGTTTCAGCAAAGTGATGAATCACAGATTCCCAGGTTCCTTTCGCCGTGATGCCCTGCACTTTATGATCGTAGCCGTCTCTTCCTCCGGATGCGAATGCATCCCCCAGCCAATAACCTTTTCCGAGCGAAATCTCATTTGCAGTATCACTGAAGCGGGCCGTACCTTTGTCAGCAGCAACCACCAGATACGGATCGTCAGTATCCTTTCTGAATGAACAGTCTGCAGGAATCACTCTGCCGTTTTCGTCAAGGTTATCTGTCAGACTCAGAAGAGAGTATATAAAAATTCTGTAATATCTTTCTGCGGTTTCGGGCAGAGATTCCTTCTGCAGTTGTCCGGAACGCAGGGCAGGTGTTTTAAGTACAAATCCTCCTTTGCTTCCTTCGGGAACAATCACGGTGTTTTTAACCATCTGAGCTTTTACAAGACCGGCAATCTCTGTCCGGTAATCATCAGGTCTGTCTGACCACCGCAGACCACCCCGCGATACAGGTCCTGTCCTGAGGTGAACACCTTCAAAATATGGTGAATAAACGGAAATTTCCGCAAAAGGAACAGGGCGCGGCATGTTTTCAAGGAGGCGGCACCGGATCTTGTGCGCATAAGTCCTGAACTCAGGCAGATAAACTGACCTGATTATACTATTCATTAAATTAATGAAAAGCTTTGATAATAAATCTTCCTGAACTGTTCTGACGGATTCAGCGGAAGAAATCAGTGCTTTGGAAGCGGATTCAGACCCAGGTGCAGCATAGAAATCCGCAAGGGCCCTGGCAAACCGGGGATTGGCTGTAAGAAACCGCTGCAGAGCAAGTCTTGAATGGGATTTGTCGATCTGAAACAGATAGGCACAAAGCGAACGTATAAGCCAGAGCTCTCTCAGGTTCAGCGAGGCAGTCAGCACGAGGGTATTGAGAGAATCTGTTTCGCTTTCCAGTGTTACTGCGGAACGGATGCACTCAGAGATTCTGAGAAAATCCTGCTCCCCTGAAATATCTTCTTTTTCTGCGAGAAACTGAATGGTGCATTTATTCTTAAAAGGAAAAGAAAACTCCTCTGTAATCCTGAAACCGAAGCTGCTGACCACCGGAAGGAGATCTCCGAGGAGTGGTCTGCCGAATGAATGAATTTTAATGGATACCTGATCCTGACCGGCATGCGAGCAGACCACTTCCGGTTCAGAATCCTCGGAAAGAGAACTCAGGATCAGGAGATCTGTAAGTGCCTCTTCTGGTGTAAGGTGGATTTCATGACTGAGGCCGGTTTCTTTTAAATATTCTGAGGTCAGATGCCCGATTCGTTCACTGCCCGTGAGCCTTCTGGCAGCAGCCTGACGGAAAAGGCTCTTCCAGCCGGTCAGTTTCTCAGAAATGATCCGATGCACTGAATCAGTCTGTATGTTTGCCGGGCACCGGAGTCCAATCAGTAAATATGTTTTATTTTCTTCATCCCTTCGGATCAGATAGACAGGTCTGCAGCCTGCCTCTTCGAGTACGGACCGCAGGGATGCATATCCTGTTTCAGAAAGGTCACCCTCAGGGAAAACGGCAGTGCACCAGATAACCTGAGACCGCTGATCATAAATAAGTTCAAAGGCTGCCTCCGGATTCTGTATATTATCCACTGCGAAGCGGATCATTTTTCGGATTACGGATCTCCCGGCTGCCGCAAACACGCTGAGCGGGATCAGGTGCGCGAATGTGTACAGAGTATGACGGTTGTACGTACTGGGATAAATTTTCAGTTCGGAAGCGATGTTTCTGAGAAGAGAATCTGTCCAGGGAATTGCCCCCCGGGAAAGGTTTTCCGCGTTTCGCGAAAAATGAAAGGCAAAGAGAGAATCGCTGCCGCTTCTGTTCCGGAACCTGGCAAGTATAATGTTCCGGTCCGGACTGATTAGTGAAGGAAGGAAAGTATCTGTGAAAACCCATGTCTGATCAGGGGGCAGGGGGTGATTCAGAAACCCGGAAATGTCACGCCTGAAATCTGCAGAGTCCGCAATACCGTAAAAGGGTCCGGCAGGTCCGCTGTCCTGCAGCGAACATAAACCAAGGAGGAGGGAATTGGACCGCATCCACTGAATCAGATCTTCCGAGCTGGGATCTGAAGCGGACTGCAGCACGGAATCCATTTCCGGAAAACTATCTGTAATTTTTTTTAATTCTTCGAGGCGAAGCAGAAGCCCTTTACTGATTTCGGCAAGGCGGTCAGCACCGGTTTTTGGCAGGGAAAACCACAGGTGCGATTCTTTACCGGCAGAGTCCGGAGAAGGGGGGCTGACTGATATCAGCCTGCCTGCAGAATCCCTCTCTGCCGAAAGAACCGAATGGATAATAAGCCTGGGATTACATCCTTCGTTTTTTAAAAAATGGAGTACAGTTTCTGCTAAGAAAGGCAGGTCAGCACATACTGTTTCGATGGAACTGGTGTTGATCATCCAGGACGCTTCCCTGCCGGGGGGTGTCGCTGAAATACTGATTGCGAAATTCTGACTTCGAAATGAAAAGAAACTGTAACGATCCTGCAGAAACTGCTCCAGATCTGCTTCAGAAAGGAATTCCTTCAGGGATGCCGGTAAGGATAACAAATAAATATCTTTGAAGATGGTATATATTTTTCTGACTGTCATATCAGATCATTCTCTTTAAATGTTAAAAAATATGTCATTTAAAAAAAACAGATGCAGTATTTAATACTCTTTGCAATGAGGGACAATGGTATCAGGACTTTTCAGCTTTAGAGCTGTTATTATTATCATTTTATCTGCTGCAGTGCTGAAAACTGCAGCTGCAGTGTATCTGGGCGTCCATCCGGATGAAGCGTATTACTGGATGTGGTCTCTGTTCCCTGCTCTTTCTTATTATGATCAGGGTCCTTTCACCGCAGTCTGGATTGGTTTATTCCGGACTCTGATGGGTGATTCTGTTACTATGCTGAAAACTGCATCGGCAGCGGGATCTGCTGCGGTATGGTATCTTACCTGGCAAACTGCGCTGAAAGCCGGACTCACACGCGGATCTGCACTCCTGGCACTTTTCATTGTAATGTTTATTCCCGGTCTCTGGGTCGGATCATATCTCATGGTGCACGATACTGCCTTTATTTTTTTCTGGAGCGCGGCCCTGTTCAGTGCTGTTTCATGGCTTAAAAACCGTAAAGTTTATGATCTTTATTTTCTGTTTGCTTTTCTTGGATTCGGCTTTCTGTCCAAATACACAATGGTTTTTGCAGCCGCAGCACTCATACTCTGGCTGATTACTGAAAAAAAAGAGTGGGATCTTCTGAAAAATCCCCACTTTTACGGAGGGTTAGGTACAGCACTTGTGATTGTCTCACCTGTGATTGTCTGGAATATTCAGAATGAATGGGCCGGTCTGGAGGCCATCCAGTATCTTAGGTCTGCCTCCGGGAACGGCTCGGCAGGGGCTTATCTTGCCGGTCAGATTCTTACATTTTCCCCTCTGTGGTTTGCTGCAGTCTTAACAGCCGGTTTTTATTATGGTAAAGAATGGATCATGGGAAGATGGGAAGCAGAATCTTCTGTCTGGTCCCTGCTGATCTGGTTTACTGTAATTCTGCCGTTATACTTTCTGGCAGTTTCTCCGGATCAGTCTGTTCAGGCTAACTGGGTTTTCCCATCCTATATAAGCGGGGCCATTCTGCTTTCTGCTTCTGTCCAGGAAATCAGGACTGTAAAATGGGTTACGTATTCCGGATTTGCTGTTTCAGCTGGTATGATTCTGTTTCTTACATTTTCCGTTCCGATCATGAAAGTCATGGCTCCGGAAACAGAAAGCTATGCTGTCCCAGGTTACAGAAATTCAGCATGGAAAGAAATCGTAGATGCTGTGAATGAGGAAAGGCAAAGACGGGACCCGGCAGCCGGAATCGCAGCCAACCGGTATCAGGATGCAGCAATGGCTTCCTGGTATCTTCCTGATAATGAATATGTTCCGAATTTTAATATATTACAGAAAAATCAGTATTCCTGGTGGCCAGGTCCGGAAAAAGGCCGGAATTACTTTGTTTTTTTTGTAACCGAGAATCCCTGTGAAATCTCTCCGGTTTTTTTTCAGCCGGCACTTGAGTATATGTTTGAAAGTGTGGAGGAGTATCCCGAATCAGAAATTATCAAAGACGGTAAAGTTCTGAAACGTTATCAGATCTGGTATGCGAAAAATTACAGGGAACACTGGGACACCATGCTGATTGATTATATAAATAAAAAGGCAATTCAGGATTTAATGCCGAACCTGGCTGATCGGATGGTTCAGGATTCAGAAAACCAGAATCAGAATAAATCAGTCGGCGAAATGAATCAGCAGTTTATGATGGAGCTTAATTCCCGCAAGAAGGAAGAGGGATGTTCCGTAATGGAAAAGATCCGTTTTCAGTGAGAGGACTGTTATGAAAAATAAAATATTAAAAAGAATCATTATTCTGATTGTGACAGTTCCCGTCTTTCTGTTTTCCTGCAGCGAAAAAAAAGAGACACTTCTGCCTCCGGAACCCTATGGCGTGTTTATAGAGGATGCAGCGGGGAAAATCTGCAGCCGGATGCTGAAGTGTTACCGGAAAATGTACAGAACTGTCAGCCCGGAACGTCAGAAGGAAATTTCTGCCGAAAACTGCAGATCATCGGCTTTGGACCGGATTGATGAAAAGCTTGCTGTGCACACTGATAAAATGAAGCTGCTTTCTGTAATGTGCTATTCAGCCATTCTGGACGCTGATTGCGATCAGCTGGCTGTGACAGCACTCTGGAATCCTGCCTGTGTACAGCTCCGGGATATATCAAACCGGGCAGAATGAAACCGGATCAGCCTCTGATATCAATCTGAGAGCCGATATCGCCGGCAGAGAGTCTGCTGGCCACTCCCAGTTTCAGCAGCTTCTGGCTCATTTCGGTTTTCTTTTCCAGTATATCTTTGGTAAGATCATTCATCATCTCTGCAGATTTCATAAGCTCTGCAGCTGCCTGACTTCCCGTTCCCGTTGAAGAGTTTCCGTTAATTTTCATAATTTTTTCCTCCGTGAAAAAATTCAGTCGTGACTCAGAATAATCACATTCAGAGTATCGGAAGTTTCGCGTAACATCTTAGCCAGAGAGTCAATTTCATCGGCATAATGAACATTCTGCATGGCCAGATCAATTTTGCCTTCATTATTCTTCTGCAGGTCTCTGAGGGTTTCATTCTGTCCGGAAACCATGGAACTGATGGTATCGGCAATTCCGGCGATTCCGTTCATACGTTCTTTAATACCTGAGGTTACATTTTCCTGATTCCGTATTTCCGAGGTAAGGGTGCGAAGGAAATCAGCATTGGCAGAACCGGCCCCGATTACTGAGTTGAGTGTTTCCGAAGTCTGATGGATAAGATCGGATGCAGCCTCAATGTTCCGGACTGTATCTTCAATGATTGAATTAATATCTTTTGAAGAAACCATACTCTGGTCTGCAAGTTTGGCAACTTCATCGGCAACGACTGCAAAACCCCGACCCTGTTCTCCCGCCCGCGCGGCTTCGATTGCCGCATTAAGGGAAAGGAGGTTTGTCCTTGCCGCAATATCGTTTATAGTTTCAGATATGGTTTTAATGCGAACAGACTGATTCTTCATTTCTTCAACAACCTTCATAGTTTTTTCAAGGGAGCTTCGGCTGGCCTCAGTCATTTCCTTTACAGTGCTGGCGCGGGTGAAAGCTTCCTGTCCCCCGGAAAGAATCTGGTTTATGTTATTATACAGACGATCTGACTCCTCTGATATCACCTGCATTTTGCTGAGCTGGTCCCGGGTCAGTTCCCTTACCCGGCCGCTTTCAGAAGCGATGGCTTCAATGGAGCGGGCATCTGTTTCAGACATTTCCTTCTGCTGAACCAGACTCTGCTTCATCCAGGCAGAGTTTGCCGAAAGGGTCTCTGCAGTTGTGTTGACTGTTCCTGTTACTTTTTCTGCAGTTTTCAGTATTTTATTGATTACTATAAGGTTATCCTGAGTTTCTGTGTGAGCCCTGGAAATTGCCAGAATATAATTCCTTGTATAAGATGCCATATATGCAGAAATCATTGCAGCGGCACCCAGGAAAAGAATTTTGGAAAGCTCAGTAGGAAGCCGAAGTGTGTCCTTATTCAGGAAGTCTTTAGGATCGCTGGAAAACGTCATTCCCCCCTGCGTGATGGCCATTGTCATAAGAGTAACATAAATTCCCACAGCAAAGATACCTGAAAAAATGGAGAAAAATTTGTCCATTCTTGCACTGGCAAGCACAATAAAAACCATGAAGACAAGGAAGGAAGCAGGTTCTTTCATTGCCATTCCCCATCCGTTATAGGTGTCATAACTGAAACCGATCTTTATGAAAAAAACGGTCAGCATATCCTGAGTGGTTGTAAGGTATTTGAGGGCAGGAGAGTAGCTTATCCGGCGGAAGAGTATTTCCCAGAAAACAGTCATCAGGAAATATCCGAGGGAAACATAAAGAATTGTATGATAAACAGGCGGGGTGCTGCCTGACCTCCAGGCGGAAATTCCGGCTGCCACGAAAAGTGTCATCAGAGCAAAACGGATTCTGTTTATCTGAATTTCCTTCTGAAAGCTCAGTTCCTCGAGACTGTGAATCTGCAAGGATTCTCTGGGTTTTTTCGGACTCTTGCTGAAAATCATTCTTTGTCTACCCGTCCTTTTTATAACGCAGAATCAGATGCCTCGGATTACCGGAGAGATCCCTGAGGACAGCAGTTTCCCTGAAGTAATTATCGGCTGTAACTTTAAGTAAATCAATCCAGCGAGGGGAAGTTTCCACAATCATAAAACCTTGTTCTTCAAGGAAAAAACTGGATTTTTCAAAAATATTTCGGTAAAATACCGGTATATCGGGATGAAACAGTGCTGAACGGGGTTCATATCCGGTTACATCTGTATACAGTCTGTCTTCTTCATCCTCCCCTATATAAGGGGGATTCGAAAGAATAGCATGAAACCGCTCTGATTCCGGTATTTTCTGAAAAAGATCGCTCATTATAAACTGAAGGCGCGAAGGATCAATATTCAGATGAGCTGCATTCAGACGGGCTGTGTTCAGAGCCGGTTCGGAAATATCACTGAGGATGACTGAAGAACGGGGCTCAGCTGCAGCCACGGAAAGGCCGATGCAGCCGCTGCCGCAGCAGAGATCCAGCACCCGAAGTTCAGTGACTCTGAATTCCCTGAGCAGGCCCAGAGCATGTTCTGTCAGAATTTCTGTTTCGGGTCTTGGTATAAGCACCGATTCATTCACCAGAAATTCATGGTTCAGGAACCATTTTTTACCGGTTATGTAGGCTAAGGGTCTTCCTTCTGACCGCTGCCGGATGAGACTGAAAAAAAGGTCTTTCTGATTACTGCTGAAGTCCGGAGCTTTGCCGCTGTAAAGATCCAGTCTTTGCACAGAAAGCACATGACTGGCAATGAGATCAGCTTCCAGCCTTGGAGAATCTATCTGAATTTTTTTCTGTGAGGCAGCTGAAGAGAGCAGGGCTGCCGCTTCTGCAATTACTGTATTCAGATTAAACATTTCCGTAAAAAAAAGTTTACAGCACAAAGGTCAACCTTAAAATATACATACGATGCTGCAGCTGACCGATATCTGTCTGGAAAGAGATGAGCCGGTGCTTAAAAACTTCAGTCTGACACTGCAGCCCGGGACTACAGTTCTCATTACCGGCCCGTCAGGTAAAGGAAAAACAACCATTTTCAGTGTGATTCTCGGTTTTGCTGTACCACAGGAAGGCACAGTAATTTATAATAGTATTAAACTTAATGCATCCACAGTGCAGTGGTTTCGTACTCATATCGGATATCTTCCTCAGAATCCGCTTCCGTTAAAAGGAAATCTGTATGAAAACATCAGGCGGGTTTTCAGCTTTGCAGCAAACCGGTCCCTGGCACCCGATCGTAAAGCGGCGGAGGAAAGGTTGGAGATGCTTGGTTTAAGCAGCTCGGTTCTTGATAAAAACACGGAAGATCTGTCAGGAGGTCAGAGGCAGAAAGCCGGCCTTGTTCTGTTATCGCTTCTCAGCAGGCCTCTCAATCTTCTTGATGAACCGGTATCTTCTCTGGATCCCGACAGTCTCCGGAATGCAGGTGCCTTTATAAAAGAGTTTTTTCCGCATTCTTTAATCATATCTCATGTTCCCGAAATCTTTGATTATGCAGTAAACGAGGTAAAGCTCTGAGAGGTGCTGTGGATATAGAATGGGGCAGGATGATCCTTGGTTACCTGATCCTCGCGCTTCCGCTTACAATTCTCTCTGTAACAGGAGTCGGGATGGTCCGGACAGTTCTTATCGGAGTGGTAAGGATGACTGTGCAGCTGCTTCTTGTTGGTTATTATCTGGGGGTTATTTTTTACTGGAATAATCCCTGGGTTAACCTTACCTGGCTTCTGGTAATGATTCTTGTTGCATCGGGGGCTGTTACAGGCCGGAGTGAGCTGCCGTATAAAAAAACATTTCTTCCTGTATCGGTTTCCCTGATTGCAGGTGTAGGTATCATTGCAGGATATCTTCTGGCTGTGGTTCTGAGTCTTCCTGATCCCGCTGATGCGCGTCATGTGATACCTGTCAGCGGTATGATCATCGGGAATGTGCTGAACCATAATATTGTAGGTCTCCGGACATTTTACAGGGAAATTGAAAAACAATCTGAAATATATAAATATTACCTGGCTTCAGGTGCAACGAGAAACGAAGCGGTTTTTTCTTTCCGGGCAGAGGCAATAAAAACCGCTGTGAGCCCGTCTGTAGCCACCCTTTCTAACATGGGCCTGGTATCTCTGCCAGGAATGATGACCGGTCAGATCCTCGGGGGAAGTGACCCGATGACTGCTGTAAAATACCAGATTCTCATTATGATTTCGATTCATTCTGCAACAGTCTTTGGTCTTTATCTGGCTGTCAGATTTACGGCAGCTTCCATGTTTGACAGCTACGGGAATCTGAATAGAAAATAAATCAGCTTTTCAGTTTAGGGAGCTTAATGGTGAACCTTGCTCCTTTATCGGTATTTGAAGCAGAGAGTTCCCCGTGCATATGTTCATGGATCATTTCGCGGGACATAAAAAGGCCTATTCCGGTGCCTTTACTGTCAGGCTTCGTGGTAAAATACCTCTGGAACACCCGTGGTAAATTTTCCGGGAGAATTCCCATACCAGTATCATCAATATGAATATCATAATGGTCTTCGCAGTCGCTGATCTGAATTGTGATAGTGTCATCTGAAGCAGGATCGGCTGTACTGTTACCGGTGTTCATTCTTTTTTCGAGAACGGAATCTCTGGCGTTGGAAAGCAGATTCAGAATCACATGTTTGAATTCATTCGGAAAACCTTCGGCGATTACGGAATCAGAACAGAGTATCAGTTCGGTTCTGATTCTCTGTTTTTTAAACTGATGCTCAAGAAGTTTCAGAACATCTTTCAGAGCAGGGATGATATTAAAATTACTTTTCTGGCGGTCAGGCCGGAAAAACAGCCGGAAATCCTCTATGGAATCTGTCATGAACTGAATCTGAGACAAAGACTGTTTCAGGAATTCCTTTAAATAATTTTCGTTAAATTCTCCGTATTCATAGGCATCCTCCAGATCCTGAACCAGAATGGAAATGGTGCTGAGAGGCTGCTTCCACTGATGGGACAGGTCCCCCAGAATGGAACCCAGGGAAGCAAGGCGGGACTGATGCAGAAGAAGATCCTCCTGGCGCAGTCTTTCCTGAATTTCAGAATCCACCTTTTTCTTTAAAGAAAGATTCAGTTTCAGAAGCTCCTCAGTTTTTTCAAGGAGTCTTGCTTCAATCTGCTTTCGGTAGGTTATGTCTCTGGTAATATGAATAATATAAGGGTTTTCCGGGTTTCCGTTTTCTACAGGATGGCAGGCAACTTCCACATAAATTTTTTCACCGGCAGCATTATAATGAATGTGATCTATCGGGGGCATAAATGTGAATGGTTCACCGGTGACATGGGATTCACGCGCTTCCAGCATTTCCTTGAGCGGGCAGCGGTGATCAGGAGGAGAGCAGGGAGCATCCAGATGATGAGTGACCGAATAGCAGGTTTTTCCCAGTATATCTCCTTCCTTAAAGCCGGTTTCCGTTAAAAAAGCGTTATTTGCATAGACTATTTCAAAAGTATCTGATTTAATGATGCAGATGCTGTCCTGGATTGCATTAAATACACTCTCAAAAAATCCATGAGTGATGATATTTTCGGGTAACAATTGTTCTTTGCTCATATCATCCTCCTGTCAGTAATCAGACGAAATATTGTTATAAATCTAAACAGTATAGCTGTCAAACATGATTAATAAAAAAAGATCAGATGTTCAGCTGATTCCAGACCTTTAATGCATCCGTCAGCGGGCCCGGGGAATGGGTCCGGATCATATCGGCTTCTCCGAAATAAACCGCAAAAAGCTCTGCTGCCAGTGTGGCGGCGTCCCTTTCGTTTACCGGTTTTCCGGTAATTTCTCCCAGAAAGGATTTTCTGGCCGGGGACACCAGAAACCGGAATGGAAATTCCATTTTCAGAGATTTCAGTTTTTTTAATACCAATACTGAAGAAGCGGAATTGCTACCCAGGAAAAAACCAAGGCCAGGATCCAGCACAATTCTTTCCTGGGAGATTCCTGCTTTCAGAAGGTCCCCTATGCGTTCTGAAAAAAAAGACCGGATGCTGTCCATTACAGAATCGGGATCTGAATTACGTGTATCCGCCTTACCATTCTGCTGCAGGGAATGCATGACTATCAGCTGCGTACGGAAAGACACAAGTGCCTCAATTGTTTCCGGATTCTTAAAACCATTTATGTCATTAATAAAGTCTGCTCCATTTTCTGCCGCCCAAAGCTGCACTTCAGGAACACATACGTCTGCAGACAGAAGCAGTCCTTTCTGTTTCAGAGAGCTCCACACTGACGAAAGACGCTGAATCTGGATTTCTGCAGGGACCGGAGCTGAATTCGGATTGCTGGAGGCTGGTCCGATATCAATTACGGCTGCTCCTTCTTTATGAAGATACTCTGCCTGAGACACAGCACCATCCCTGTTCAGATATCTGCCACCGTCTGAAAAAGAATCGTCTGTAATATTAAGTATACCAAAAATCAATGGATTGGCAATCATATTCAGAAGTTTTCCAGGTGCACTGTCTGGTTCCAGAGGTGGATGCGGTAATTCTGCTTCATTTCGGGACCCTTTAGAACAGACAGACCAGTGTTTTCCATAGTCAGGGTCAGTGAAAAGGAGGCTTCCATTCCGGTAAATGCAGCGGCCAGGGCCCGGTTCAGATGGCCATGTGCAACTATAAGAATATTCAGATGTTCTGATGTTTTAAGCGAAGCGATCTGCTTTTCAAAGTATTCCCGGAACGAGAGGCACCGTATATAAGCATCGTGCATACTTTCGCCACCACTGTAGGACTGAAAGGGATCTTCGCGGATTGCCTGAACCATTTCCGGGTTCAGCTCACTTCGGTGTTTCCCTTCTGCCGTGCCACAGGTGATCTCCCGTAACCGATCGTCAAAAATGATTTCCGGAAGCTGAGTATCAGGGATTCGGGCAGCTGTGCCGGATTCAGCCGGGAAAAGATGCTTCTGCAGAATGGCTGAGGTCTGCCTGGCCCTGCCCTGAGGTGAAGAAAACCAGAGATCAGGAGTGAAGCTGCTTTTCTTCAGGTAAAGACCCAGCGCTTCTGTCTGACGGACTCCCTCTTCCGTGAGAGGGGAGTCGAGTCCCCCCTGCACAATTTCCTTTTTATTAAATTCAGTTTCTCCGTGCCGGACCAGATAAAGAGTAACCTTTTGTTTCATTTTAATTATTTTGGAAGTGCATCCGGTTCAATGGTTTTAATATGGTCAAGATTTTCTTTTTTAAAGATAACAATCGGAGTAGCATCACCAGTGCGGGGCTTACCTGTTATATAGACTTTATCTTTATGAAAGGTGATCACAGAATGGGAGTGGACCGGTTTTGAGCTGCGCTGCTCCAGTTTCAGATCCGGGCTGAATCTGGAAAGAAAGTATTCCCCCTGGAACTGTTCAATTACGTAAATCTTACCATCCTGAAAAATGAAAGGAGTATCCCAGAAAATTCTGTTTTCGCTTTTAAATTTTACTGCAAGAGTTTCCGGATCCAGCATAAAGAGCCTGTGTTCGTCTTCGCGGTCGAACGAGCCTTCGTATCCGGCTACAAGAACTCCCTGATTCGGTACAACGCTGAAATCACGGCTGCATATATTTGTGAAAGGACTTTTTTTCAGCGCATCGCCGGATTCGCTTTCAATAGCCCAGAGTTCATTATTAAAATGACCTGTTGAGGAATTCCTTACTACCCGCAGAAAAAGAATTTTATCGCTGATGGTTTTCTGTGTCTGCTGCTGCAGTTCCTCAACTTTTGTGGCAAGCTGCTGGTTTTCCTGCTTCAGCTGTTCATTTTCCTGCTGCGTTTTTCCGGCATCAGCGGAAGCTGCTGTACCGGATTCGGTGTCTTTTTTTGCTTCTTCCACCTTAGTCTGAGTTTCTTTATTATCTTCCTGGGCTTTTTTATTTTCTTCTATTTTCTGCTCTGTCTGCTGTGTCTGTGTCTGCTGCTGCTTCAGAACTTCTTCCTGCTTTTTCTGCTCGGTGGTGTTACCGGTGCGCTTTGCTTCTTCGATTTTAGTCTGGGTAACAGTTTCCTGTTTTTTATTTTCAGTCTGCTGCTGCTTCAGCTGCTGTTCCTCTTTTTTTAACTGCTGTTCCTGAGTTTTAAGTTCCTGCTGCTTCTGATCCAGTTTTTTAAGATCATCTTCTTTTCTTCGCTGCTGGAGGTCATCCATAAGTTTCTGTTCTTCTTTGGTGACGGCCCCGCTGCCTCTGTCTACTTCGCCGTGATCCAGGTCGGTTTCGCCGGGACGGATGAGGGAGGCTTTAACAGGCAGAACCAGCATTGTTTTACCCGGCCAGTTCCGGTAGCTGATATCAATCCCCATTTTTTCGGGCACTACTGCTTTACCCACTTCTTCGGAATATTTTTCTTTGATAACCTGGGTTCTGTTGCGGTGGAATGCATTATAATAAAGAATGAACCGGGCCAGAGTCTCCGCATCGCTTTCCTGAAACTCAAATGCTTTTACAAGATAACCGCTTAATATTCTCTGAATTACATTTATGTGTCCGATGTTGGCAGTGGGCAGAATCTCGATCAGGTCAGCCCCGTAACCTGGAGCTTCAGGATTCTGGATCCGGCGTATACGGAAATGGTCTGATGCGGTTTCTTTATTATTAATAACAGCAGCAGCAAATTTCATTCCCAGTTCATTGTCGATAGTACGGCGGGCAGCTGTGGCAAAACGTGCACTTCGGTTCTGGAAATCCACCTGAGGGGCTTTCAGTTCATCCACCATAAGGGAGGGAGACTGGGAATATACAGAACCGTTTGTAAACAATCCCGCAGTGATCAGCAGCGCAGAAACTAATGCTGCCGTTATTTTTTTTCTGAATGCGAATAAAGACATAGTGTTATCTCCATGCGGAACCCGGATGCTTTTTCCGGAGTTCTGCTGTAAGAATCGATATTCAGAGAATCACAGGAAACAGTCAACAAAAAAGAGGGGGTCTATATGGGGGCTTAGCAGGATGTCCATGGTATTTTTTTATGTGATTCTGATGGCATTGTATCTGCATAAGCTGCTTTCAGACCTGCTGCTTGAATACAAACTAAACCTAAAAAATGGAAAAAACAGTATCAGGATTCTGGTCAGTCTCTTGTTCCGGTTTATTTTTTTTCCCGATGAGTGCGACTGGGCTCAGCTGTCTTTGATTTCTAATGGGACTGGGTTCTCGCGGGTTACATTTTCGTTTATCTGATGCTGCTGGATTTGGGTATTCTGAAATTACCAGAAAACAGAACTATAGACTGTAAACCCGAAAATAGTAAAAAATATATAATTTTAACCGGCATAATACTCAGCGAAAGACACAAAAAACTCCGAAGAATATACAAAAAACAGTAGACCTAAGCCCCATGAACCCCGCATAAGTGACCGACAGTCCGGAAAGGGGGTGAATTATGTCAGATTACGGAATACATATTGTAGATACAGGCTATGTGGAAGATGAGCTTGCCTGTGTGTATATAACAGAATCAGGCGGACGGGCAGTTTTCTGCGAAACCAATACAGCCAATGCAGTTCCCCGGTATCTTGAAAAACTGAAAGAGCTTCAAATCCCTCCCGAAAATACAGATTACATTCTTCTGACCCACATCCATCTGGACCATGCAGGGGGAACCGGAGAGCTGCTGCAGCATTGTCCGAATGCCAGAGTCATAGTGCACCCAAAAGGAGCAAGGCATTTGTCAGATACCTCCCGTCTGGAAGAAAGCTCGCGGCAGGTGTACGGAGATGAAGAATTTAACAGACTTTACGGGAGCATCACTCCCGTCCCTGCCGAAAAAATCATTACAGCAGAGGACGGAATGAAACTGCAGTGGCAGGACCGGACTTTTACATTCACTCATACACTCGGCCATGCCGCACATCACATGATTATCCATGATTCAAAGAGTAACGGAATCTTCACAGGCGATGCATTCGGACTTTTTTATCCGGTGTCTTCCTCTCCTGAGTTTCTTTTCGGAACACCGGCAACCACTCCAACCCAGTTTGATCCCGAAGAATCCCTGCGTACACTCGACATTATTCTGAATATGAATCCCGAAAGAGTATTTCTGACCCACTACGGAATCCATGAAAATATTAAAGAAATGTATGAATATCTGAAATCTGAGCTTCTGTATATTCAATCTGTTATGAAAAATGCAGAAAGTAAAATTTCCGAAAAAGATTACCGGAAATTCTATGAATATCTGTATCCTATAATGAAGGAACGGATCACCGGCAACTACGAAAAAAGCGGACGGAAAATGACCGAAAGAGTCTGGAATCAGATTCGAATGGATGCAGACCTCAATACTCAGGGAATCGCTTTTGTTCTGGCGAAACAGGACAGGGTCTCCGGTTAAATTGTTCATTTATTTGCCACAAAAAATCGAAAATTTTACAAAAAAAATGTTGACTTAACCAGTAACAAAAGTACTATCTATATTTCATGGTCTGGTTGTATACGGCTGAGAGTCTGATTATTTTCGAAGTGGGAATGGCCATAGTATATCCGGTGAGAGGTAACGACGAATGAACAAGCACAGTTTTAATGCAGTTATCAAAAAAATCATCAGGGGATTGTTACTGGTAATTCTTCCGTTGTTAATGTTTCCGGCCATGAGCCAGGAAAATAATCAGGTGTCCATCCCGGTTTCTGCATTGCCGGAAGTCTCGGCAACCCCGTTTGGTACCAGTTCAGCTGCTGTGCCAATCAATATGCCACCAGGCTATGGGCCAGGAATGGCCTTGGTTTACTCTTCGCTTGGAGGGGATGGCATGGCAGGGACAGGCTGGAATCTGGCCGGTTTTCCGAAAATAACAAGGGATTCACGGGCCGGGATTCGCTTTGATGCTTCTGACAGATTTCTTACACCGGATGGTCTTCTGTTTAATTCGGAAGGTTCTGTGTACCGGGGAGAGCATAACCAGCATACGATATATGAGATTTCCGGAAGTCCTGCGGATCCTGTTGGATTCAACGCAACTACACCAAGACTGGAAACTCTTTATTACGGATCCAGTGAAGAAAGCAGATTAACAACTTCGTCGGGAAATTCAGTCTGGGCACTGGACCGGGCTGTGGACGCAAACGGAAACACCTATTCGATAACTTATCTCAAAAAAAACGGGGAGCTTTATCCGGAAAAAGCAGAATACCGTTCTGAAACCGGAAACACAGTTCAGTCAGTTCATTTTATATATGAAGACCGGTCTAATGAAAAATCACTGTATGAATATGGATATGAAAAAAAGAACAGCCTGCTTCTGAAGGGGATCGAACTGAGAAGTGCCGGAATCACTTCCGGAAGCTATCAGCTTGAGTATGACCTTTCTCCGGTAACCGGACGCGCACGCCTCATTTTGCTCACGGAATTAAGCAATTCAAATAACATTCTTTCAGAAACCAGGTTTAATTATCAAACAAGAACTCCAGGAAGTTTTGCTTTCAGGGAATATTTGCCTGGCCTCGAAACAGTTACCTATGACCCGGAAAGCGGCGAAGCATCGCTGGTGCCGGGCGATTTCAACGGGGACGGCAGAATAGATCTGGTCAATCTGAACCGGAACGGTGATCATTGGATAGCGTTTTCCATGGGTGAAACTTTCGATTTTCGGTCAGCAGTTGGAGGCCTTGAAGGGAAAATGTTTACTGGTGATCAAAAATCGCAGATTATAGCAGCAGATTTCAATAATGACGGACTAACCGATCTGCTGAATCTGGAAGGCAGCGGTAATCACTGGATTGCTGTTTCCGATGGTGCAGGCGGATTTATTTATCAGAGTCAGGTAACGGGAATTCATGGCATTCCTTATGACATTTCCTCCGTTGATGCGGCCCGGATACAATATGGTGATTTTAACGGTAATGGAATGAATGATATTCTGGTTATGCAGAGCGACGGAAACCACTGGATTGCTTTTGGAAATGGTTCGGGTGGTTTTATTCATCATTCAGGTGTTTCAGGACTGGAAGGAATCGGGTACAGAAAAAATGAGGACACTCAGGGTTCTGCTTTCATTACGAATGATTTTAACGGAGACGGCAAAATAGATCTTCTTCTTATTCAGAATAACGGGGAAAACTATGTTGCTCTCTCGGAAGGGGACGGAGCTTTTTCAGTCTCGGCTTCCGTTCATGGAATTAACGGAAAAGGTTATGCCACAGGAGATGTGAGTGCAGCTATCCAATCCGGTGATTTTAATGGAGACGGTCAGCAGGATATCCTCCGGACGCAGAGTGACGGAGATCATTGGATTGCCCTCTCTCGTGGCGATGGGAGTTTTGAAATCATCGATTCCCCTTTAGGTTTAGAAGGCGTTGGTTACGATTCCGATGATGCGGCCAGAGTTCTGGTCGGTGATTTCAACGAAGATGGTATTGCAGATCTAATGATCATTCGCTCTGACGGAAACCATAGATTTTTTCAGAATGCTGGTGATACAACTTTTCAGGCTATGGAGGAAGTTGACGGAGCAGAAGGGAAAACATACCTAAAGGCGAATCAGACCGAGGGATCATTGGTTTTTCCGGTCGATGTGAATGGTGACGGAATAACAGATCTTCTTAAGGTGCAAAGTGACGGAAATCACTGGCTTGCGCTCGGAACCGGAGAATTCCCGGATCTCCTTTCAGAGGTTTATAATGATTTCAGAAGTATTCTGGTTTCCTATCAGCCGTATCCGGATCATACCGGAGCGGTTATAACTTCTGGCCGGGGTGAAAACCGAATCCCCGCATCCATTACCCGGCAGCTGGCCACAGATATAATGGTAAAGGTGGGTGGAGTTCCAAAACAGAAAACCCATTATGCTTATAAAAACGGTATTCTTTACAATCCTACGCAGGTCACAAAAAAGAAATTTCTGGGTTTTGAAACCCTGATCCGGACTCCTTTCGCTCTGGACGGGAGTGAAGATAGTTTAGTTCCGTCTCCTGTAAAACAGGAGACCGTATATGATCATACTGTATATGATCCGGTAAACCACATTGTAAATGTCGGGGGAGTGCTTTCTGAAAAAACTTTTATCTCCGGGGGTACACTAATAGAAGAGAAAAAAAGTATTTATACACTTCTGCCTGCACCTTATACGCAAGGAAGGTCGCTGATCGCAGCTAAAGAAACGAGTCACACCCGCTTTTTACCTGACGGATCTCTGTTTTTCTCCACCGGAACGGTTCACGATTCCTTCGATCTTTACGGAAATCCTACTCAGACCCGTGATCTGGGCGATGAACAGACTTCATATGATGATACGCTTACCCGAATCGTTTACGATTATAAAAACTGCCCGACCGGTAAGGTGCATGAGGTTCTGATCACTGGAAATAATGAACAGGTGATTGAAAACCGGCAGATAAATTATGATACAAGGTGCAGGACTGTTAATATCCATGACCGCAGGGAAAATCCCCCGGAAATTCATCATATAACCTACAATGATGCAGGTCTTCCTGAATTTGAACACTGGCGGAATCTGCAGAAGCGTTATGAATATTCAGGTGAATCTGTGACGATCACTTATTCAGACGGAACCATTGAATTTGCAGAAAAGGATCCTGCCACTGGTGCTGTTTTAACAGAAAAAAATAAAGAAGGGTTTTATATTCATTACAAGTATGATGAGTTTGGCCGGGAAACAGAACGCTGTCAGAGTCGGTCTGCAGAAAGCTGCAGCTCCGGTGACCTTATTACAGGCACAAATTACGAAGCACTGGGTGGAGCAGGCGGAGTAGTGGTGGTGACGGATTCCCTGGGGAACCTCCAGATAAAAACAGTGAATGCTCTTGGTCAGATCGCAGCTCTCCGTACTTCAGATGACCGGGGAACGATCGATATTCATTATACATATGACATTTTCGGAAGGCAGGTGCTTGTGACCCGCACAGATCCGGATGGAACGGGAACAGTAATTAAAGAAGAAAGATACGATGAACTGGGGCGGATGTATGAAACAGTGATTCCCGGACCGAATGGAACGATTACCCGGAAAAATGATCTCACTCCGCAAAGAGTGAATGTCGGAAATCAGACAGGTTTTGAAAAAGAGATCACTGACCCTGTTGGGAACCCAATTTTTGAAGTGAAGGACTATAAAGGCAGGCTGATACGGAGAGATTTCCGCACAACTCGTGATGGGCATGAAATCTGGGCCCGGGTGGAATATGTTTATGATGCAGCGGGTCGCCCGGTGCAGGTCCGTCGCGGCTACGGAGCTGATCGGCATTCGGTTGACTTTGATGACAGGTATATAAATACAATCACCTATGATACCAAAGGTCGGAAGCTCACCCAGACGGAAGCAGACAAAGGAACCATACGCTATGAATACGATAAACGCACTGGAAAGCTCAGTTTAAAAACCACCGCCGATGGTAAGAACGTTTATTATAAGTATGACAACCAGCACCGGTTGGAGAATATTAAAGACGGCCACAGCCAGCAAGTGGCCGGTTATACATACTATGATTCTAATAATGACTACGAACATGGCAAGATTCGCACCATAACTGACGATGCGGGCGTTCGCACATTCTACTATGATCCGAAAAGCGCAAGGGTTTCAAGGATCACCCGCTCCTTTGACGGGGGTGAGTTCGATACTGTTTTTGAATATGACCGGTTCGGACGGGTTACCGCAAAAAAATACCCTGTGGTAAACCTAATAGTGGAATACACCTATTTCAGCACGGGAGCTTTGAAAGAAATTATACTGAACGACCCGGACAGGCGGATTCTTAAAACAGGGGATCGTGCCGTACTTGCACGTTATGAAAACCTGAATGTGCACGGCAAGCCGGAAAAGCTGTTCTACGGCAACGGTGTGGAGATCCGGTGGGAATACCAGAATGATACCGGAATGATGGCTCGCCGTACCGCAAAATCAGGCGATAACACTCTTTCCGATCTTGGGTATACATTCCGCGATGACGGTTTATTAGCAGGCATCAATGATCTGGATCCGGTCAACGGAACAGATGAAACTCAGACCTTTGAGTATGATCAGTCCCACCGTCTTATAAAAGTCACTGGCTCTTTCGGAGATACTGTGAACCCCCGCCGTACACTGGAATACAGATACGGGGAAGAAGGGGAGCTGATTTACAATGGAGAACGATCAGCAGCACAGAAGTACGGGATCGATCAGATCCCTCACCGGATGACCTCCACTACAGCGGAATCCCCCGTAAGTTATGAATATAACGAGCGGGGAAGTGTAATCCACCGGAAAGAAGACGAACTTGAAATGGAGGTGAGCTACAACTATCTGAACCGCCCGGAAGGTTTTCTGATTGAGGATTCATCCGGGATTCCCTCTAAGGTAAAATACACTTATACGGAAGACGGCACCCGGTTTAAGAAGGAGGTAACAGGCGGCGGTGAAAGTTTTACCAGTTACTACCTTGGAGATTATGTGATAACAAAGCAGAACGGACTTGAAGTGCATACTCTTCTGATCAGTAAACCGGATGGAATCCTTGGAAGTTTTTCATTTGAGCAGAAGTTTTTAACCATGGGAGTCGGGTCGGATCGACTACACTGGAACCGGTTTACGGAGCTGCCATTCAGCAGCTCAGCCGGGGGTGTTACTCACCTGGCGAACTTCTTTTTACACTGGCCCCATACAAATGTAGTGCTGATTTTCCTGGGTGGAACAGCAGCAATAGCTCTTCTGACTGCATCAATCTTTGCAGGGAATCCGGAAAGCAGAAGGCGGATACGGGAAACTCTGCCCAGTATCATTCACAGCCCCCGTCCGGCTTTTGCCCTGCTTTTATCATACGTAATTGCCCTCCAGATGACGATTGGCTGTTTGAATCATGGAGACAGATCCAGCGAGAACCTGGCCATGTTCTTCGTTCTTGTAAACAATAACGGAGCGGCCGTGCAGGAACACATCGGAAACCATTTTTACATAACAAATCATCTTCAGAGTAATTCGCTTGTAACCAATGCAGGAGGCAGGGTTATTGCAAGGTATGTCTATCTGCCTTATGGCAGTCTGAATCAGGAACTGACCAACACAGACATGGACGGGAACGGTGTTTACTTCAGCGCGTCCCATAAATACACAGGTCAGGAGTATGATTACGAAACAGGTCTATATAACTATAAAGCCCGCCTGTATGATCCGGAAACCGGCCGGTTTTTTCAGACAGATCCGAAACATCAGGATCTTGCGGGCTGGAGCAGTTTCGACCGTTACGGATATGTTCATGGAAATCCGGTAAATATGACCGATCCCACAGGAGAATTCGGATGGCTTGCCTGGCTCATAGTTGCTGAAGCAGTCTCTCCCGGAACGATCAGCAATGCAGTAAATCAGATATCTAACACAATCAACAATATAATCAGCCAGGTATCCAGTGTAATCAGCAGTGTGGTGAGTTTTATACAGAAGAATCCGTGGGTTCTGCTGGGAGGAGCTGCTTTAATAGGCTGGTTAGCCTCTGCCCCACAGAATATAGCCGGCGGCCTGCAGTGGGGTTCCGGGGGACTGGAGCGTGCCGGGAATGCGTATTCGGATTTTCTGTATGGAAAAAACCATAATGCACGCTGGTACAGCCATGGAAGTGCATTTGTATCGAGTGCCATCCGTGGTCTGCAGGTAGGAATGGCCATAGTAAATCCGGTGTTTTCATTTCTGCTTGATCCGGCCTTTACGATGGGAGTATGGTATACTGGGGCGAGTCTGGTAGCTG
>CAZQKZ010000032.1:0-38174 GCA_964594095.1 uncultured Leptospiraceae bacterium
CATTAACACATTATGCTGTCACATTATTAAAAAAATATATATTATTATATGATGACTGGAATCATGATTTTTATTCGGACGGAGGAGGGAAAATGTTTGGTGTCCTGGTTGCTGAAAAATCTTCCGGCGAGATCGGTTATCTGAAGGGGTTTTCCGGAATGATCGGAGGGAAATGGCTGCATTCGGGTTTTGTTCCGCCGGTATTTAATCCAGGCCGCCGGGATTCTTTTTTTCCGGCCGGAGAAACGGAGCTCGCATATCTGACGAAACTGATTTCTGAAGCAGAAGAATCTAACGAATTTCGGGTAATTCAGGACAAACTTGTGCAGCTTGAAGCAGAATGGTCCAGAGAATCCGGAAATCTGAAGAGATTGCATAAGGAACGGAGATTAAAAAGACATGCTGTCCGAGCGCAGCTGCCCAAAGGAGATACTGAGACACTGAACCGGCTGAGTCTGGAAAGTCAGAAGGATCACTGGGAGTTTAAAGATCTCACAGAGAACTATAAAATAAAAAAAATTAATATTCAGTCTGAGATCAGCATTATTCTTGAAAAGATTAAAAATCTGAAAGTCCGCAGGGCAGCTTTATCCAATGAGCTTCTGCTTAGACTCTTTGAGGATTATAATCTTATGAACACCAGAAAGGAAGTGCGCAATATTACAGAATTTTTTCCGGTGGGTCTTCCTCCGGGGGGAACGGGGGAATGCGCAGGTCCTAAACTGCTTCAGTTTGCTAATCTGAACGGTTTTAAACCGATAGCCCTTGCTGAATTCTGGTGGGGATCTCCTCCTGCCGATGAAATCAGAAAGCACGGTCAGATCTATCCTGCATGCAAAGGTAAATGCGGTCCGATACTTCCCTTTATGCTTGAACCATACAGCACCGGCTCTGAATCTTCTGTGTTAAAAATCACTGATAATATTAAATTAACAATTATATATGAAGATGAATATATAGTTGTTATTAATAAGCCCTCAGGAATGCTTTCTGTTCCCGGAAAAAAAATCCGTGATTCTGTTCTTCTGAAGCTTCAGAAGATGTATCCGGATGCCACAGGGCCGCTTCTGGTCCACCGGCTGGATATGTCTACTTCGGGCCTTCTTCTGGCCGCTAAAAACTCACAGGTTCACAAAGCTCTGCAGAAGCAGTTTCTGGAACGGACCGTTAAAAAACAGTATTCAGCACTGCTTAACGGTTTGCTCCCGTCATTACCGGAGGAAGGGGTGATTGATCTTCCTCTTCGCGTGGATCTTAATGACCGTCCCCGGCAGATGGTATGTTTTCAGTATGGAAAGCCGGCGAGGACTGTCTGGAAACGGGCGGATTACCAGGGAAATATGACCCGGGTTCATTTTTATCCTGTGACCGGACGAACACACCAGCTCAGGGTTCACGCGGCGCATCCGGATGGACTTGGTATTCCTGTTAAAGGAGATGATTTATACGGCGATGGAGAAGGGAGGCTGATGCTTCATGCATTCTCCCTGACTTTCGTTCATCCGGTAACCGGAGAGACCATGAACCTTCAGGCGCCGGATCCTTTTTAAAAGGATCGTTTCTTGACACCCGCTATATATATGGTAGCTTTTTTCTATGATGACATCCGAGAAAAAAGAACGCATCCGGCAACATTAACGCATATTTCCAGAAAATCTCAAGGTGGATGATTCCAGCAGGAATATGTTTGTATCGGCTATGGATGATGTGGTTGATGAAATCTCTGAAAGGAAAGCCGGCAATCATGATGTGCAGAAGGCCATTGACAAAATGAAACATGGTTTTAGTCTTATGGAGGAGCGGATTCACAGTATGGAACGGTTTAAGCTTCACCGTTTCGAAGCATCGGATGCACGGTATGCAGAACATAAAAAATCAATTCAGAAACAGCTTGAAAATCACACACTCGCCACACAGCAGCAGATCATAACCTTTGCTGATAAAATGGACCTTCGTTTTTAAGCAATCAACCAGCGTTTTTCTGATATGGATAAACGATTTAAAGATCCTAAGGAATTTTTCAACCAGAAGCTGAATCAGACCAATTTTTTTTATAGGTATTGTATTTACCCTGCCGGCCTTTCTGATTACTTATTTCAGTTACATAAATCCTCCGAATTCTTCGCATGGAAAAAACAGTCAGGGAACTGCACAGCCTCCAGGAATAATCTTGTTCGTTGCCAGAATTGGTAACAATGATATATTGTTTTCAGCGCCGTTCCCCGAGGTTAAATATTCCCTGGTTATAATCTGCTGAATAAGGATAAAATACTCTTAAAATCGGAATCAGGATTAAATAAAAAAATCAAAAATTATCCGTCTATTACGATGAAGATTATACCGAAAATCAGCACATAGGCGGGGAGAATTCATGTTCCAGAAAAAGGCAAAACACCGGATAGATAATGAAATAAAAAAAATGAATGTTACTGTCACAGCTCAGGAAAACCTGATGAAGGACGGAAGCACTCTTGTTACAAAAACAGACCTGCAGGGACGGATTACCTACGCGAACCAGAATTTTGCTGAAATCAGTAAGATCCCCGAAGAAGAACTCCTCGGTAAACCTCACAGCATAATCCGGCATCCCGATATGCCCCGAAGTGCTTTTTCCGATATGTGGGAGACGCTGAAAAGCGGGCGACCATGGCGTGGAATGGTAAAAAACAGGGCTTCCGATGGTAATTTTTACTGGGTTGATGCGAATGCTGCTCCCCGGGTCGAAAACGGGAGCACAGTGGGCTACATTTCTGTCCGCAGAAAGCCATCAAGGGAAGCTGTGGCCAAAGCGGAAACTCTTTACAGGGATATCCGGGAAGGAAGAAAAATCTTTCCGTGGTCCGATAAACCGGCAATGTCCCTCAGAGCTAAGGGATATCTTATAACCGCTACAGCAGGAATCTTTTTTCTGCTGGTTACAGCCGCTGATTATCTTTTTCATGATTATTACATTGGCCCTGTAATAGCTGTCGCCGGGGCAACAGGATTTACATTTTCTTTAAACCGACTGATTTTTTCCCTGATTGAAGGAATTGATAGGGCGGCCTCAATCGGGAATCAGATTGCACAGGGAAATCTGACTGCATCCATAGAACACAACCGAAACGATGAGCTGGGCTCCTTGTATAAAGCTATGCTCAATCTTCTGGTAAACAATGCAGGAATCATCGCTCAGCTTCAGGAGAACGGAATCCGGCTGAAAAATTCTGCAAAATTTATGAATGAAGCCAGTGAAAACCTGTCCGCAGGGGCAGAGGAAACTTCTGCTCAGTCGGTGAATATTGCTGCGGGTGCCACTCAGATGAATCAGAACCTGCAGACTCTGGCTTCCAGTGTGGAAGAGATGTCCATCTCGATCGGAGAGGTGGCTAAAAAAGCGGCGGACTCAGCCAAAATCGTGATGGAAGCAAATGCGGAAGCCGAGGCTACGCGAAGAGTCGTTACCGAACTCGGAGAAAATGCCAGGGAAATCGGAACTCTTGTGGAAAATATATCTTCTATTGCAGGCCAGACCAATCTTCTGGCTCTGAATGCATCTATAGAAGCTGCAGGTGCCGGAGAGATGGGAAGGGGATTCGGAGTTGTGGCTGCCGAAGTGAAGCAGCTCGCTCTGCAGGCAACGCAGATGGCGGGAAGTGCAAAAGAGACAATCAACCGGATTTCAGCAAGTGTGCATTCATCGGTGGAAAGTGTAAGTAAAATCACAGGCACATTCAGTCAGGTGAAAGAAATTGCCACCCATATCGCATCGGCAGTGGAAGAGCAGAGCATCACTGCCCGTGAAATTGCGGCAAACGTGGCAGAAAGCTCAAAAGCTGCAGGCGAGGTTACCCGCAATATTAATGAAATATCTAAAGTTTCTCAGGACAGTGCGGAATCAGCTGCTGAAATCTCCCGTATGTCGGTGAATCTGAGTAAAGTGGCTGAAGAACTGAGTTCTATAGCGGCTCTGTTCCGTGTATAAAAAATAATAGAAAAAAAAATGACCCGCAGGCAGTCTGCCTTATGGTCCGATCCGATTTTTCTGAAGATACTCTGTTTCTGGAAACCGGCTGGGAGGTTTGCTGGCAGCTGGGCGGTATTTATACAGTACTTCGCAGCAAGGCTCCTGTTACTGTTTCTGTCTGGGGGGACAACTATGCACTCCTCGGGCCGTATAACAAAGCCACCGCATCCGTAGAATTCGAGGAAACTGAACCATCCGGAGCTTTTGGTGAGGCTGTACTGAAAATGCGGGAAGCCGGATTCAAAGTACATTTCGGACGCTGGCTGATTACCGGTTCTCCTCAGGTTATTTTAATTGATTTTCTGCATCATTTTCCCTCTGTGGCAGAATATAAATATTATTTATGGAAAGACCATTACATTGAATCCGGGGATGACCAGGAAGTGAATGATGTGGTGCTGTTCGGTTATCTCGCAGCTGAATACATCCAGAAACTTACAGAAATCCTCCATCCTGAGACCGCAGTTAAGGATGCTGCAGTTTCAGAATCAGTCCGCAGCAGAATTCAAAAACCACGCCTGCTTGCGATGTTTCATGAGTGGATGGCTGGTGTTCCGGTTCCGGAAATTGCAAGGCGTAAGCTTCCGGTTGCCACAATTTTTCATACTCACGCCACTCTCCTGGGCCGGTATCTGGCTCCGGATAATCCGAATTTCTACGAAGATCTTAAAAAAATCGATCCTTACGAAGCTGCGAAGGGAAGGGGGATTTATTCACGCTTTGCTATAGAAAGAGCGGCGGCCTGGAGTGCTTCTGTTTTCACAACCCTCAGTGAAATCACTGCCACGGAAGCAGAACATTTTCTGGCACGAAAACCTGATATGCTTCTGCCAAACGGTCTGAATATTCATAAGTTTGCAGCAACCCATGAATTTCAGAATCTGCATGGTCTTTATAAACAGAAAATCCATGATTTTGTGATGGGTCACTTTTTTTCCAGCTATCAGTTTGACCTCGATAAAACTGTGTATCTCTTCACTTCCGGACGTTATGAATTTCAGAATAAAGGTTTTAATCTCTATATTGAAGCTCTGGCACGGCTGAATGCGCGGCTGATTCATTCCGGTTCCGATGTAAAAGTGGTGGCTTTTCTGATTACACGGGCGGCTACGCACGGTATACGCGCGGATGTTCTGAAAAGCAGGATCATGTACAATGAAATCCGGGAAGCCTGCAGTTCCATAGCCGATCATATGGGTGACAACCTGCTTAAAGCTGCCGTCAGGGGACGACTGCCCGAGATTAACGAACTCCTTGACGAAACATTCCAGATGCGGCTTAAAAGGCTGAATCACGCATGGAAGCGGTCGGGAAATCCGCCTAATATCACTCATGACCTTGTTTTTACCGGTGAAGATCCTATCCTGAATCAGATCAATGCCTGCAGACTGTATAATCAGCCTGAAAACCCGGTAAAAATTATTTATCATCCGGAATTTTTAAACAGCACCAGTCCGCTTTTTGGTCTCGATTACGACCAGTTTGTAAGAGGATGTCACCTTGGTGTGTTCCCCAGTTTTTATGAGCCGTGGGGATACACTCCGATGGAATGTGCTGTAATGGGGATTCCATCCGTCACCAGTGACCTTGCCGGCTTTTCCACTTTTATTCAGAGCCATATGCCTGATCACGAACAGAATGGTCTGATGGTCATCCGCCGGAACGGGCTCAGTTTTCATGAGTCTGCAGATCTGCTGACCGATGCCATGGAAAAGATTATCCGGACCAGCCGCCGCGACCGGATAGAGCTTCGTAACCGGGTAGAAAGCACCAGTGATCATTTTGACTGGAAGAATCTGTATCAGTTTTATGTGGAAGCGCAGAAAGAAGCCCTCAGGAAGTTTTCTGAGAAGCATCCGGACCAGTCATAAGCCGAAAAATCCTCATTTTCCGCTTGCATTTTGCACTGCTTTCCAAAATTATGGCCTTTACGGCGATAAAATCGGCGGAATTAATTACTGGATGGTGTTCAATGCCTAAAATCAAGACCAACAGAGCTGCGGCCAAACGGTTCCGGTTCACAAAAACAGGTAAAGTCAAAGCATCTCATGCGTATAAAAACCATATTTTAACTAAAAAAAGCATGGATCGTAAGCGCAAGCTGCGCAAGTCGGGGGTGGTTCACGAAACTAACATGAATGCCATTGCCGAGCTGCTTCCATACGGAAGATAATCAAAGTAATTCTGAAAGGTAATATCAATGCGTGCAACAAGCGGTAAAATCCACCACACTCGAAGAAGAAAAATTCTGAAAAGCGCCAAAGGCTTCATGGGAGCCCGTCACCGTCTTTACAGAATGGCAAAAACATCTGTAATGAAGGCAGGCGTGCATGGCTTTCGTTCCCGTCGCCAGCGTAAAAGAGAAATGCGCAGGCTCTGGATTGTAAGAATCAATGCGGCTGTACGTCAGTTCGGGATTTCTTATTCGGCTTTCATAAACAATCTGCTGAAAGCGAATATCCAGATCGATCGCAAAAACCTCGCGGAAATGGCAGTGACCGATCCGGCTGGTTTTAAAACTCTTGTAATGTCAGTGCAGCAGAAATCTGCCTGATTTTCTCCCCAACCATTCAGTAAACGCTGCAGCCGGACCCATTCTCGGCTGCAGTGGTGAATTCTAAGTCAGTTTCCTCAGAATCAGTCTTTTGGTCCCCTCACAAACCAAAAAAAAGAAAACAAAGACACCAATCCTGAAAAAAAACTTCTTGTAAAGTCCCGATTATGCCGTCATTTAGAACTGATTAAGGTATTTTAAGAGGATATTTATGATAAGCATGGAGCAACTCGACGAACTCGAAGACCGGATCATCCGGGCACTTGAATTGATTGGAGACCTGAGGTCCGAAAATTCAAGACTGGAAACAGAAAATGAAACACTGCGGTCTGAGCACGATGAACTGAAACTGGCTCTGGAACAGAAAGAAACCGAACTCACCAGTATCCGGAAACAGCTGGGAAGTGCGACTGTCGAACTGAGCGAGCTGAAAGCCAGGGAAGGACTCCTTGAAAGAAAAATCAACGAAATGCTTGGTCGCCTGACTGTTATGGAAACGGCCGCACCGGCGCCAAAACCTGCACCGGCAACTGAAAAGCCTGCAGAATCCGAGTCAGGCACGGGCAGCGGAACCGGAGCAGCAGCAGGAATCGGGGCACTGGCTGCCGGAACAGCCGCGGGGGCTCTGGCTGTGAGTGCAGTTACGGAAGAACCAAAGCAGGATGAGGGGTCCTCTCATACAGATGCAGCCAGCAGCATCGCCGCAGCAGAAGAAATGGCACCACCCCCTTCCCAGGCAGAGGACGACGGGGTCATTATTATTGAAGAGGAAGAAGAGCTTCCCCCCGCATCGGAACTGACAGGGAGCGAACCATCAGAAGAAGACGAAATCATCATTCTTGATGATTCCGACGATGAGCAGCCTGTGTCCCAATCCACTGCTCCTGCGGCTCTGACAGCAGCCGGCAGCGAAGAAGAAATCGTACTGGAAGAAGAATCAGATGATTCCATCGGTGTGTTCGATGTTGACGATGATGATGATTTTCTGATTGTAGAAGAGGACTGAGTTCATGGCAAAGTTACCTGTGATCCGCAGTATCCCTGTAAAAGAGCAGCCCCAGCGGCCACCGGTTCCAGGCAAAGGAAACCGGGTAACTGTTACAATCCTCGGAGAAACATACACTATCCGGGGAGAAGCTGAGCCAGGATATATTCAGGAAGTCACATCCCTCGTAGAAAACCGGATGCAGAGTTTAAGAAATGCATCCGGAGATCTGAGCCGGCTGAAGCTTGCTGTTCTTACAGCTGTGAATCTGGCAGATGAACTCCTTCAGGAAAGAATGAAGAAAAAAGAGGCAGACAATCCTGACTCAGTGGCCCTCGCACAGAAAGCCAGTCAGCTGATCAGTCTGCTGGATGAAGGCCTGATTGGTGACATTCTTGATGAGGATTCCGTATTAAGGTGACCGCCTGTGCCGTGGGTACCGAATCCGGGATCCTCAAATAACCAGGTGGGTTATCTACCATGCCCTTTTGTCTTCCCTTCCTGAAAAGGGCCTGACATCGAAGCACGGACGTGAAGTCCCTATTATAAAAATTGTGGCCCAGAGTTACGGACCCTCGAGCACCGCAGTCAGGATCAGTTTAAAAAAAATCTCTGCGATTGTCAAGTACCCGGACGCGCAAACCCGCGTAAAAATATGAATCTCTTTTTTCCCGATAAACCCTCTGCCAGAAATTACTGCAAAACGAGTCTGCGTGAATTTTATTCCCGGAAATCTTCGTCAGCCGAAACGGTTTTTCCTGAGCTGAGTAATCTGGCTGACAGACTGAAGAAATCCGGTATTACGAAGGCTCTGGCTTACAAAGCCCTTTCAAACGAGGCTCCTGTGACTGATTTTCTGCTTTCAGCAGGCTTTTCTGTTTATATTCCGGAAGTGCTGCCAGAGAATCAGATGGAATTTCTTCTGATTGGAGGAACAGATCGGGGCCCGGTTGCTGATCCGGTGCTGAAACTCGCTGCTTTTAAATCTCAACCGGATTCTTTTCTGGTAATCATACCGTCCCTCGGAGTTCACCGGGATGGGCACAGGCTCGGGAGAGGGGGCGGATACTATGACCGATGGAAGGATGCTTTGTCCGATTGTCTGAAGGCAGGAGTTCTTCCGCAAAGAGTGACGAATCTTGATTTTCCTGTGAAAAATCATGATCTCCGGTTCGATTTAGTGATAACGGAGAACGGGATACTGGATTTTAATTCCCTGAATTCCGATATTATACCGAAGACTCATTGAAATTTTTTTTCATCTTTTTAGAATAGGCCAATATATGAACCAGGAAAAACTGAAGGCTACAACACTTGCTCTTGCACAGGCCCGGTCGGATGCCGCAGAATCTGATTCCGGTCTGGATGATATACTGCAGTTCCTTGTGTTCCAGTGCGGAACCGGCAGCTATGGCGTTAATATTATAGAAACACATGAAATTCTTAAACCGGTTCTGATCACCCGTCTGCCTAACGTTGAAGATGAAATCCTGGGGGTGATCAACCTGCGCGGTAATATTATACCTGTTATAGACATCAACAGGAAATTCTCAGGAAGGCATACCCAGCTTTCCAATGCCAGCCGGATTGTAGTATGTGCTTATCAGGGAAAATTTATGGGGCTTCTGGTGGACCGGATCCTGGAGGTGGCACGTATATCTTCTGCCTCCATTGAAGGAAGTGAAGTAAGGGGATTTTCTGATCAGTACGTAAACGGCGTCGGCCGCAGTGAGAATCGACTTTTTCTGATTCTGAATCTTGATGTGCTTACCGGAGCCGCAAGAACCAAAGAAAAAGAAACAGCACAGTCAGTGGAATTATAATCTGAGGGAGCGGCCAATATGTCTGAAAATTTTGATCGTTATACGGACCTGTTTCTGGAGGAAGCCAGCGAACAGATTGAGGAGCTGAATCAGAACCTGCTGATCCTTGAAAAAGAAGGGTATGATCCCGAAGTCATTAATGAAATCTTCCGGACTGCTCATACCCTGAAATCATCCGCTGCCTTTGTGGGACTTGAAGATCTTTCTGATCTTGCTCATAAAATGGAAGATCTTCTGCAGCAGGTTAAAGATGAAAAAGTGGAAGTTACCACTGAACTCGTTAATGTTTTTTTTCTTTGCCTTGACCGCATTAAAATTGCCGTTGCCCAGGTTTCCGAAGGCCGGATTCCTGAAGATACCTATGCTGATTTAATTGAATCTTTAAAAAATTATATAAAAGATCACCAGAGCGGCACTCCGTCTCCCGCGCAGAAACCGAAAACCAAACCGGTTGCGCAGGTAAAGGAAAACCTGCCGGCTGAGCCTGAACCTGTCAGCGAGGAACCTGATAATTCTTCTGTGGGACCAAAACTTTCCGCAAATGAAGAAGTGGAACTTTCCAAAGCAGCAAAGGGAAAAAATGTTTATGATGGCTACGTCTCCATAGATGAAGACGCACCCATGAAAAACATGAGATTCCTTCTTCTTATTCAGAATCTCAAAAGAGCCGGCGCGGTTTTTAAATCGGTCCCTGCGGAGTCTTCTCTCGAAGAAGGTGACGATCCGCATATGGAATTTCGTTTTGTTTACTATGGAGACAAAAGCCGTGAAGAAATCTCTGCATTCTGTGCTGTGGATATGGTTGAAGAGGTCCATGTAATAGAGCACAGTTTCCCGGCGGGGCTTGCTCCTGAACCGTCTGCTGCCGTTGCTTCGAAAAAAAATTCCCCCGCAGGTAAAAAAGCGAACGAAGAAAAAGCAGGCGAAACTCATGTTAAAACAAAAAATATTAAAGTTTCTTCGGAAAAAATTGATTATCTGCTGAATAGTGTTGGTGAGCTGGTTATTACAAACTCCGGCCTTCTGAAAATCTATGAAGACCTTCATGAAGAGCTTGGTGAAACCGGTTATCTTTCGGAACTTAAAAGTAAAATAGACCAGGCAGCACGTATTGCAAGGGATCTCCAGTCCGGAATTATGAAAACAAGAATGATTCCGGTGGAACTTGTGTTTCAGCGGTTTACCCGTCCGGTACGCGATCTTTCTCTCGAACTCGGAAAGGAAGTGGATGTGATCTTCAAAGGGGAAGATACCGAACTTGATAAAAACATAATTGATGCTCTGAACGATCCGCTGCTTCATCTGATCAGGAATTCACTGGATCACGGAATTGAACTGCCGGCTGACCGCGAAAAAGCCGGTAAGCCCAGAAGGGGAACACTGCTTCTGAATGCATATCAGAGCGGTAACAGTATTTATCTTGAAATTAAGGATGACGGAAAGGGACTGAACCGGGAAAGAATTTTCAAAAAGGCTGTCGAGCGCGGTCTTGTAAATGAAGATGCAATGCTGTCGGATGATGACATATATAATTTTGTGTTTCATCCTGGCTTTTCCACTGCCGAAAAAGTTTCCGATGTAAGCGGCCGCGGGGTAGGGATGAATGTGGTCAAGAAAATGGTTCAGGAGTTCAAAGGAACTATTTTCATCCAGACCGAGTCCGGTAAAGGTACTTCCTTTATCCTTTCCTTCCCTCTGACGCTGGCAATTATCTCCGCTATACTTGTGAAAATTGAGAGCGAAGTATATGCTTTTCCTCTTTCTGATGTTGTGGAAACAATTAAAGTAAACCGTGAAGACATCACCACTCTGCAGGGTAAAGATATTATAAATCTCCGGGGAGACATTCTTCCGATTTTTCAGCTCTCGCTTCTTATGGGACTTGATTCGCAGGGTTATAAAACGAAACAGGAGTTCCCCGTTGTCATTGCCAATATTAACAACCGGAAAATAGGTTTCGTTGTGGATGCAATGGTGGGTAAGCAGGAAATTGTAATTAAATCCCTTGAGCAGAATTTCAGGTCTGTTCGTGGTCTGATCGGGGCCACTCTTATGGGAGACGGTTCCATTGTGATGGTACTGGATGTCCAGGGTCTTCTGGATCTGGCACAAAGCGAAGAAACTTATAATAAAAATACAGAAAAACTGAGACCGACCAGCAGCTATAATGAGGCTGCCCTGAAGCTCACAGGTTCAGCGCGAAGACTTCAGAGAGGCAGCCGGCGTATAAAAGATAAAGAAGATGAAGAAATACCTGCAAAGACTGCATCGGTTCAGGCACCTGCTGCTGCTGCGCCGGAACCAGCTGTTGTACCTCAGGTTGCTGCGATGGCTTCTCAGAATGCGGCGGGACATCACGCATCCGCTGCTGTGGCTGAACCATTGGTTCCGGTGACTCCCCCGGCTCCGGCTCCGGTGTCTGTTCCGGTAAAAGAAGAACTTGATAAGTCTGTAGGGGGGCATGTATTTAAGACTACTAAAGAGTTTGATTCTGTGGATGCTCCTGCTGAAAAAGTCAGTGAAGCTCTTCAGTCTCTGGAAAGCGAAAAACAGGAACGCAAGCAGAGAGCCCAGAACATACTAAGCAAAGGAGCCTCCGAAACCACGACTCCGGCTCAGGACCGTGATCTTACAGAAGACGAATATTCCCGTCTGTATTCGGTGATCAACACCGGTATGATCAACGCCGGTTTTGTACTTTCTCAGCTTCTTGGTATCTCGGTTGAGGTATCTGTTCCGGAATTTAAAACGATCGATTACCGGGATCTTAAAGACTACATGCCTTCAGAAAAAGTCATCTCGGTACTACTTGATACAATCGGCGATTTTCGCTCTGTGATTATGCTTGTGTTTGACCATCAGAACGGATTCAAAGCCGCTGCTGAGCTTATGGGTCATCCGGCTGGTGCTGATGTTTCTGATGATGATGCAAAATCAGTTCTTTCCGAGCTTACGAATATTGTAGGTTCGAGCATTCTGAATGCACTTGCGAATAAAACGGGTTTAACCATTACACCCTCGGTTCCGTATTATATGAATGAGCAGTTCGAAAAAGTGATCGCCGAAGTAGATAAAAAAGGAATCATGAAACAGGATGCAAGGGTGATTTATATCAGTGCGGATTTCTTCCGCGATGATATGGAACTGCTGGGAAGAGTTTTCCTTCTTCCTTCCAGACCCACTCTTTCTCAGATGGTCGGTAAACTGTAATGAATAGCATATGCCTCTGTCTGTATTAATTGTTGATGACTCTGTTCTGGTCCGGGAAGCTGTAAAAGAAATTCTTGAAAGAAACATAAGCCAGGTCCGGATCTGCGGTGAAGCCTCCAATGGTCGCGAAGCTCTGGATAAACTGGAGAGCTGCAAACCGGAACTTATCATTCTGGATGTGGAAATGCCCGTGATGGACGGGCTGACATTTCTTACAGAATTAAAAAAAAGACATGTATCACTCCCGGTTCTGGTACTCTCCGCGCTCACGCAGCACGGGGCCCATACTACTCTGAAGGCCCTTGAACTGGGGGCTATGGAGTTCGTACCTAAACCGGCACCCAAAACAGGCCTGAAACTGAAAGATGTGGAAGCCCTTCTGATTGCGAAGGTTCAGGGAATCCTGCAGCTGAAACGAAACGTAACCTTTATACCGAAAGAATACGGATCTGCCTCCGTTATTACCCTTGATGATGTTTTTAAAGGCAGTCCGCGGCCCCTGGCCCGCACCCGGGAGCTTTCCGATACCGGCAGTACTCACCGGGAACAACCCTTCTCAAAACTGCACAGAGTATCCTTTGAGACAGGGCATACTCCGTTTCCACCCTCTTTTAATCCGGATACAGCTCCCAAACGGGATCATATCCATCACAGCAAAGGAAACATTGAACTGATATTCATAGGTGCCTCCACAGGAGGTCCCCAGGCCCTGACAGAGCTGATTTCAGCGCTTCCGGAAACACTGCCGGTGCCTGTTGTGATTGTGCAGCATATGCCCCCCGTTTTCACTGCGGCATTTGCTCAAAGACTTGATCAGAAAAGCAGTCTTCGGGTTCACGAAGCATCAGAGGGGATGGAACTCGAGGCCGGGAATGTATACATAGCTCCAGGGAACCGGCACATGATCCTTGAAAAAAGGGGCAAAAAAGGCCTGATTCATCTGAACGATGAACCACCGGTTTTTGCACACAGACCATCAGTTGATAAAACCGCAGAAAGCGTGGCCAAAGGATGGGGAGGGCATGTAATGGGGATTATCATGACCGGAATGGGCTGGGACGGAGCCTACGGGATGCGGATGCTGTATGATAAGGGGGCCATAACCATCGCCCAGGATGAATCCAGCAGTGTGGTTTATGGTATGAACCGACGCGCTGTGGAAGCCGGTGCCATCCATAAAATATGTCCCATAAAAAATATGGTTGAAGTTGTAATGAGTTTTTTTTAGGCTACCTAATCACAGGAGCTTTCTGCAGTTTTTCGGTGAATCCGGCCGTACAGAAAGCCGATAAATAAAAATAAATCGCAAAATTGATTTCAGAGAGTAAAAAAAACGTTATTTTTACTCGAAAAAAAACTGAGGGTAAATTCCCATAGACAATAAATCAATTTTGGGTATCATGGAGTCCAAATGGCTAGGGTACTAATAGTAGACGACGCAAAATTCATGCGCACACTCGTAAAAGATGCGCTTACATCGGCCGGTCACACAGTAGTGGGAGAGGCCGAAAACGGCAATATTGCCATTGAAATGTATAATAATCTAAAACCAGATCTGGTCACCATGGACATTACCATGCGTGAAAAAGACGGTCTGGAAGCGGCTGCAGATATCCTCAAGAAAGATCCGAAAGCCCGGATCATTATGGTGACTGCTCTGGGTCAGGAAGATCTGCTTGCCAGGGCAATTAAAATGGGAGTGAAGGATTTTGTAGTAAAACCTTTTCCTCCTGAAAGGCTGCAGCAGGCAGCTGCCAAAGCTCTGGCCTGAGTCCGGGTCCGAATATGAGTGAGGCCTCTACCGGCTCCCCCAACGGGGTACAGGCGGACTTATATCCGGATGAATTCCCTGGTTTTATAGTAACCTGGCTGAACAGCGAGGGTGAGGAAGAGCAGGGTCCTCTCTCGCTGCTGTGGAAGCTGATAGAATCCTACCGTGTAGATATCTTTAATGTAAGCCTATATTCCATAACCGAAGATTTCATCCGGTTCATTCGGAGAGCCGATGAACTGAGACTTGAAATTGCCTCTCCGTTTCTTGTGATGGCTGCCAGACTGCTCTATTACAAAAGCAGGGCTTTGCTGCCGGATCCTGGTTTTGATGATCCTGACACAGACCCCAGGCTCCCTCCCGAACTCATAGCTCAGCTTCTGGAATACCGAAAATTTCAGAAAGCTTCGGACAGGCTGACCGAACTGGATGAAATCACTGCCGGTATTCTGCCCCGTTCCGAGATCAGTCTCGATCATTTAAAACAGCCCGACGACGATGAGGAATGGTACGAGCTCGATGTAAGTGATCTGGTGCAGGCATTTGACCGGGTAATGAAGCGGGTCGAAGCGGCCGGGGCAGAGCCCTATCGTATGGAAGTATCTCTGGAAGAATACTCTGTGGATGAAAAGATGCAGTTCATAAAAAATCTCCTGGCAGAAGCGGTTTCCTTTGATTTTTCCGATCTTTTTGCATCCCGGGAAAGACTGAGCCGGGGTGAGGTGGTAACGGTCTTTCTGGCGGTTCTTGAGCTGGTGAAAACCGGATTCATCCGAGTAATGCAGAATATCGTTTATGGTAACATTCAGATTTTCCGCAGGGATGTGACTGTGGTCTGACTTTTTATGTCTCTTTACACTAAATTGCTTGCCGTACAGAGCCCACTGCAGAGAATAAATCCCCATGGGCAAAGTCACAGATATTAAAAAAGCACGCAGCGCAGAAAAAAACACAGAAGAAATTTTTGAGACTCTTTCCGCAGCGGAAGAAAGCCTTTCCGGTTTTCAGAACGAACCAGAAATCCTTTCTGATGCCGATTCAGTGCCGGTACCGGTTTTATCGATTGATGAAGCCGGTCTTCCTGTTCACCGGGAACTTACTAAAGAAGAAATGGACTACTACAGAGGTCTTATAGAAGCCATTCTGTTTACTGCTTCTGAACCTCTTACTGCAGGCGCTGTTGCCAGAAAGTGTGAGCTTGACCGGGTCAATACCCGGATTCTGCTGGATTCCCTTGTGGATGACTTTGCTGAAAGGGACAGCGGAATTCTCCTTCGGGAAATAGCCGGTGGATATCAGTTTCTGACTTCCGAACGCTACAGCACCCGGCTCAGAGAGCTTCTCGCGGATCCGGCAAGAAGAGATAAGCTTTCCCGGTCTGTAATGGAAACCCTTTCGATTATTGCATACAAACAGCCGATTACACTCCCCGAAATTGAAGAGCTCAGAGGGTCCCAGAGCCGGGCGCATATTGGTATTCTGATTCAGAAAAAGCTGATTAAACCTCAGGGTTTCAAACCGGTTCCCGGCAGACCTGTTCTTTATGTAACCACACGGCAGTTTCTGCAGAGATTTGTGCTGAATTCTCTTTCCGAGCTGCCCCCTCTGGAAGAAATCAAGGAGCTGAAATTCGATGAGCTTGACTGAGCAGGAAATTGCAGAAATCCGGAAAAAAATTGACAGTACGGACCAGGAAATAGTCCGGCTGATCATGGAGCGGGCTGCACTGGTTCACGGTGTGGGGCAGAAAAAAAAAGAATCTGCCACCCCGGTTTACCGGCCTGACCGTGAAAAACAGGTATACGAAAACATCATAAAATATGCCACAGAAATCACCGGTAAACCTGCTTCTGAACTTCCCTTCCCGGAAGAAGCACTGCGTCATATCTGGCGCGAGATTATGTCCGGATCCATTGCCATAGAAGGCGGACCATCGGTTGCTTTTCTCGGACCAAGGGCCTCTTATTCTCACATAGCTGTAAGGCAGAAATTCGGATCCATGGTGCGGGAAAATCCTGTCGATACCATACCTGATGTTTTCCGGACTGTGGAATCCGGCCGTGATTCCGCTTACGGAGTGGTGCCGGTTGAGAATTCCACAGAGGGCAGCGTTACCCTGACTCTCGATACCTTCATGGATTCAGAACTGAAGATAATGGCGGAGGAGTACGTACGCATCAACCTGAATCTGCTTTATCCGGGTGAAATTTCAGCAAAGGATATTAAAAAACTCTACACTATTAAAATTGCCAGGGAACAGTGCCGGAACTGGCTTAGTTCCAACCTTGGACATGTGCAGATTGTGGAAACCCCGAGTACTGCTGCGGCTGCAGCCATGGCCGCAGAGAATAAAGACGGAGCAGCTATCGGGTCAGATCTTGCTGCAGAAACTTACGGACTCAGTTATGTTGCAAAATCCATTCAGGATTATGCATCCAATATTACAAGATTTCTGGTAATGGCTGCCCGTTCCTCTTATCCTTCCGGAGACGATAAAACATCAATCGTATGCTCCGTACATGACAGACCAGGATCTCTGTTCCGGCTGCTGCAGCCCTTTCATGATGCCGGAGTGAATCTTACAAGAATTGAATCGCGTACTGCAAGAAGGCATTACGGGGATTATAATTTTTTTATAGATTTTCAGGGGCATACTGAAGAAGAAAGAATCAGGAATATATTAAATAAAATTGAAAGTGAAACCTCGTTTATAAAAATTCTCGGATCATATCCGAAGGCGGTAATCCCGGTATGAGCAGTGAGACGCCTGCATTCAGGAGTATTCTTATCTACGGAATGGGAATGATGGGAGCCTCCCTGGCACTTGCAGTCAGGGCCAGATGGGGAAGTTCTGTAAAGATAACCGGAGTTGTGCGCAGCGAGGCCAGCGGGGAAGTCATACGGAAACAGGGACTTGCGGACAGCGCTCTGGTCTCGTCATCCCCTGCAGAGATCCGGAATATGGATCTGAGTGCCTATGATTTTATTATACTGGGAATTCCTATAAAAAGCATAGTGTCTTTGGCTGGGATATTCCCCGCATACACAGGTCTGATCACGGATATGTCCTCAACCCGGAAAGAGGTGGCAGAAGCATTCCGGAAGCGTCCCGACCTTCGGTTTATCGGATCCCATCCGATGTGCGGCAGTGAAGATGCCGGACCGGGTGCTGCCAGACCGGATCTGTATCAGGACAGACTCTGCATACTTGTCGATGATCCCGGACACCCGTCTGCAGAATCAGAGCAAAGGAGGATGGATCGCACTGCAACTGAGGAATTCTGGAAAAATATCGGAATGAAAACGCTGGGCATGAGTCCTGCTGTGCACGATGAGGTTCTGGCTCATCTGAGTCATACGCCTCATCTCCTGGCTGGTCTCCTGACTCTCTGGGCCCAGTCGAATCAGGCAGTATCAGAAAGCACAAAAAATGCAACGATGCCCATTACAGGGGGGGGATTCCGGGACATGTCCCGGATCTCCGGTTCCAACCCGGAAATGTGGACTGATATACTTGAAACAAACCGGGATGCGGTTCTGCAGTCACTGAAAACCTATGCCTCCATGCTGTCAGAAATGATTGAATCAGTCGAAAAAAAGGACCGTTCCTACTGGCTGGACTGGTTTAGCCGCGCGCGAAAAGCCCGGAATTTCCTGTCGGGGTATCCGGAGGACAAATGAAAACCGTAATTGCGATTGATGGTCCGGCAGGTTCCGGTAAAAGCACGGTAGCCCGGATTCTTGCTGAAAAACTTGGGTTTGTTCATGCAGATTCGGGAGCCATGTACCGCAGTCTGACCCTCGCTGTTATGGAAACAGCGGGTGCCGGTTCGGATCCCGATGAATTTGGTAAAATATTCGCGGGCAGAGAAACTGACTTTCGCTCTCTCGGAGTCAGTGTTACCATAGAAAACGGTGTTCAGGTGAACCGGATCAGCGGCCGGAATGTAAACGATTCCATCAGAACAAGGGAAGTCACTTCAAGGATTCGGTTTATTGCCGATTCACCGGAAGCACGGAAAGAAGTAAACAGACTTCTGAGGGAATTTTCTGAAGTGACGCCGCTCGTGGTGGACGGACGGGATATCGGTACAGTAGTATTCCCGGATACTCCCTTTAAATTTTTCCTGACCGCAAGTCCGGCTGTGAGGGCAGAGCGCCGCTGGAAGGAGCTTTCAGAAAAAGGTGATCCTCAGGTCTCCCGCGAAATTCTGGAAGAAGAAATAAAAAAAAGAGATAAAGAAGATGAAAACAGACCTTTTGGAGCATTAAAGAAGGCAGATGATGCTATTCTGATTGACACATCCGGGGATAATGCAAATGTGGTTTCAGGTTTCCTTCTGAGTCATCTGCAGATACAGTTCTGAACACCTTGTAAGCAGCCTGGCGCATAATGTAAACCTATAAAATAAAACTACAGGCCAATCCGTTTTCCGTGAAATGAATTCTATGGTAATTGAACATAAACCCCGTACCCCCTTCGATATAGATCAGAATGAACTCGAATCCATGGAAGCAATCATGGAAAAGTTTGATTCAGCCCATACAGAGGGGACTGGAGACTTCAGCCGAGGCTCCCTGATTGAAGCCACAGTCATTGACTATGATGACCGTGATGTGTATCTTGATCTTGGAAGTAAGCAGGATGGAAGATGCAGTCGCGCAGAATTTGAAGAAGGAGAACTTCCGGCTCGCGGGAGCACCATACAGGTTGTTGTTCAGAATGCATCCGGAGATGGTCCTGTCAGGCTTTCCAAAAAAGAAGCCGATAAACTGGTTGCCTGGGAAGAGCTGAAAGAAGCATTTCAGGAAAACACCCGTCTGACCGGTAAAATTACTCAGTCTGTGAATCACGGATTTATCGTGGAAATGGGTGGTCTGAACCTGTTTCTGCCTCAGTCTCAGGCCAATGTAAAAAGCAAAGGCAAAGGCGGTATGGGTCCTGGCCGGAAAATCGATTTTAAAGTGCTGGAACTGAAAGAAAAGAACCGCTCTGCAATTATTTCTCATCGTAAGGTTATCGAAGAAATCAGCGAATCACACTGGAATGAACTTCTGGCTGCTCATAACGTGGGCGATGAAGTTGAGGGTGAGGTTACTAAGAAGGTTTCCTTCGGTATTTTCATAAAAGTCAAAGGTGTGGAAGGTCTGCTCCACCAGTCCGATATATCCTGGAAAAAATTTGCACCATTCAAAGACCGCTTTAAAACCGGCGATATTGTCCATGTTAAAATTCTGGCCATGGACAGGGAAAGTAACCGTCTGTCCCTGGGGCTGAAACAGCTCACTGAAGATCCTTGGGAATGGGCAACCAGAGAACTCCGTGAAGGAGATGTGGTTCGGGGGATTGTCACCAATATTACTGATTACGGTGCATTCCTTGAAATTCTCGAAGGTCTGGAAGGCCTGATCCACGTTTCCGAGCTTACCTGGTCAAAAAGAGTTAAGCATCCAAAAAAATACCTGAAAATCGGGGAAGAAATCGAAGCAAAAGTTCTTTCTCTTGATCTTGAAAACAAAAGAATCGCGCTCGGTGTAAAACAGCTTCAGGCAGATCCCTGGGATCGCATTCTCGATCATGTAAGAGTAGGGGATGTTCTTGAAGGAACTGTTTCTTCTGTAACACGTTTCGGTGCCTTTGTTCAGGTGTTCGAAGAAATTGAGGGTCTGATTCATTTTAACGATTACTCCTGGAACGATAAAGTCGACCGCAAATCCATAAAGAAAGGCGATACCGTTCAGTTCAAAGTTCTTGAAATCAATACACATGAGCGGCGCATTTCCTGCGGAATCAAACAGCTCACAGAAAGCCCTTATGAGATTCTCCGTAAAAAATACAACAAAGGAGACATCCTTCCCTGTAAAATTACAGGTATCACCAGCTTCGGTCTTTTTGTAGGCATCGAAGACGGCTTTGAAGGTCTGATTCATATTTCCAGAATTCCTCTTGAGGAAGGACAGAAACTGGAAGATGTGTTTACTGTTGGTGCTGATATTACTGCAGTACTGCTGAATATTGATCCAAAGGAAAAGAAAATAGCTCTGTCCATCAAAGCCTTTGAAAAGAAACAGGAACAGGACATCATCTCTCAGTACATTAAAAAAGACGATAATCCTTCCACATCGAGTATGGGTTCCTACTTCAAGGATCTGCAGGGAAACTCAGAAAAATAAAAGGATAGGTCCGTATGAAAAAGAGCACCAGGAATTACAGCACTCCGGAAACCCCTCTGATTGCCACAGACCCTTTCCGCGATTTTGAGGGCAGTTCTGCGGAGCTGTATATTGCTAAGTTCTTTTATATTCTCAGAAGCAATCTGAAAATCACTCTTCTTGTCATTGGAGCGGCAGTTCTTATAATCACCGGAACCGCCATCTGGAATGTAATGGAATCCGAAAAATCCGAGAAGGCAGCTGCTGAATTTGAACTGCTTCTATCAAAAAACGTGATTAATCCGGAAACCGCTGAAAAAGAAGGTGCTTTTCGTCAGCTGGATGCCTATCTTGAAAAGTTCAGTGACCGCGATTCTGTAAACAGGGTCCTGCTAAAAAAACTGGAATTTCACAAAGCAGAGAAAAATTATAAAGATGCAGCCGCGGTAAGCAGTGAGCTTTCTGAATCTGTTAAACCAGCCTATTTAAAAAACTATTTCAGACTCATGAATGCCGTCTATCTTGAAATGAGCGGAAACAACGAAGAAGCGCTGCGATCCTATGAAAGTGTATTAATAAAAATAAACGAAGATTCCTTTATGAAAGGAATGGCTCTGTTCGGTAAAGGCAGAACCCTTATACAGACCGGCAAAGAAGCAGATGGTAAAGCTGCTATCCGGCTGGTACTTGAAATGAAAGAAGCAGATCAGGGTACTGAAGGTCTTGAAGACCTTAAAAAAGCCGCAGCAGTGTTTCTGATTACCCGCTGAACAGATCCATGAATCAGGAACTCAGGGAAATTTCACCGCAGAATCCGTTTACCTTTGCACTGCCATCGGGCAGACTTGGCCAGGAATCCGTTGAGTTTTTCCGTAAGGCCGGAATTGCCGATTTTGATCTTGAGTCCGCAGGCAGGGAACTCTCTCTGACCGATAAAACCGGTAATTTCAGGATTATTCTTCTGCGAAACCAGGATGTGCCAACGTATGTTCTTGCCGGTGGTGCGGATGCCGGAATCGCAGGTCGTGATGTAATGGCAGAAAGAGGTTATGATCTGACGACTCCTCTGGAACTGGGCTTTGGGATCTGCAGGCTGTCAGTGGCCGCACCAGCGGACCGTCTGGAAGGAATTTCCCGTAAAAGCCATCTGAAAGTAGCTACAAAGTATCCGCATCTTGCTAAGAATTTTTTTTTCCATAAAGGGATCAGCTGCGAAATCATTAAGCTCTATGGTTCGATTGAGATAGCTCCCCGTACAGGTCTTGCAGACTGTATTGTGGATCTGGTCAGCACCGGAAACACGCTCAAAGCCAACGGCCTTACGGAAACCGATGTGATTCTGAACTCTTCGGCCATGCTCCTGGTGAACCGGGCCGCTTATGCACTGCGGCCGGGTGTATTAAGAAATATTATAAAATCATTTAAGGCTGTGCTTCAGTAAGCACTGTTTTCCTGGTCTGACTGAAAAGCCACGACTCTAAGAAGCTTATCTATGGAGTTTTTCTGGCTTCTGGTAAAACCTCTGAACGCAATTCCGGTGCCAAAAGTATCATCAGCAGCTACGATGCCGGCCTCGCACCGGTAGGTAATTCCGCAGAGGCTGAAGACTGCATTCACTCCGGTCCCCGGTTCGAGGTCACAGTCATTCCAGCTCAGCAGAGCTCCCCCTCCACTCATGTTTTTTGTAAGGTAATGCTGACCGTTGATTTCCATAGGCAGAGATACTGAATACCGTCTGTAGTATCTCCATCCTGCCCGACGCATCCAGAGATAAGGGGAATACACATCTTTCTGCAGAAAATAGACAACGGCAGTCAGTATAAGAAGGGACTGAAATACAGGTCCAGGCTGTATGTTTGACGGATAAATCAGCATATAATAAGCATTGTGAATCAGAAAAAAAACTGAAGAAATGAGAAAAGCATACCATCCCCATCGGTGAACCACAAGCAGACCGAAGCCGGAAATGATACTTAAAATCAGAAACAGTATTTCCTTAACGGAAGCCATAAAATAGATCTGATGGATCCAGTGCATAGGAATACCGTATTTAAAGGATAACCCGGCATAGTTTATTACAGAAAGTGATATAATCAGCAGGGAAAGGATTACCAGAACGGGTGGTTTTTTTACCCTGGTCCTGCGTTCTTTCCGGACCGACAGGGACAGTCGTTTTTCAGCCATACTGGTCTAATTTAAAACGAATGCAGAAGGTTGTCAATCCTGATATTAACCGGACCGGTTACCGTCTTCGAAGCCCTGGGGAAAGCATTTTCTGCAGCCCCGGATCGAGAGTCTGTTTTTATCGCCGGTTATCGGGAAAGAAAATGCAATAATGGCCTCGTCTTTATTCAGTTTTTTCCGGCATACGGGGCACTGACGGGAGACATTTCCCTCCAGGCAGTGAGGGCAGCCCTTAATAGTAGTGTGAACTTCGGTATCTCCGATTTCAAGCTGGGATGAGCGGATTTTTTCTCCTAAAAGGAGCGGTGTTTTGCATATAGGACAGGATCCTTTGTATTTTTTGCTGTTATCTTTCTTTTCTGCATCTGAAAGCGGAAAAAGCATCCAGAACAGAAAGATAAGCATACCAAGGACTGCGCCGAAGAATATCAGATGGCCGGTATCAATCACAAAGACAGGAAAACCAGCCTGCTTTTCGCCGAAAAGTAAAATAATGCTGGACAAAGAAGTAAATGACGAAGTATTAAAAACTATGCAGACTGTCACTAAAACAAGAGAAATTGTAAAAAAACACACAATACCTGCCATGGGTACTTCCGGAGTCCGTCTGAAGCAGGAAATCTATAATCAGCCTGGATTTCTTGAGCAGTTCATTCAGGGAATTGCAGACCATTTTCTGAGTCTTGATACGGAATTCAGACGGTCCAGAAATCATCTGATAATTCTTGGAGGGGACCCGCGTCTTGGAAACAAAGAGCGGATTCTAAAGGCGGCAGAAATATTTGCAGGCAATGGCTTTTTAGTGAAAGTAGCTGCTGTGGACGGAGTTATGAATGGTGTTGCCTCCACCCCGGCCATGTCCCACTGCATACGGCAGTCTCAGGCCCTTGCCGGTATTATTTTTACAGCCAGTCATAATCCTTTTACTGATGTGGGAATTAAAGTCAATGTTCATGACGGATCACCGGCCCTTGAAGATACCGCTGCAGCCATCCATAAGGCTCAGAATGACTCCGGTCTCAGTCATTATAAAGAAATCCCACTGGATGAGGCCCTCCGGTCGGGTCAGGTGAGTCCAATTGACACAGTGAATCTCTATGCAGACCTGCTTGAATCGGTATTCCTGTTTGAAGATATGAAAAAATCCATTGCAGAGCGTTCTGAATCAGATCCTGTTCGGATCATTCTGGATGGTATGGGAGGGGCAGCGGGTCCCTATTTAATAGAAATTTTCAGAAAGCGGCTTCAGGCAGAACCGGAACTTCTGCGCTGCGAACCGGATCCGTATCTGGGAGGGCCGAATGATGTGCATCATCCCAATCATCCCGAACCAGATTTTTCCTACATTCCCAGCCTGCTTGAAAAAAATCAGCCCGGAAAATGCACTCTGGCTGCAGCCTTTGATTCCGATGTGGACCGCAGGCTGGACGGCGGAGACGGATTCTGGATTGAATCAGCCGATGAATTTGCACTGTTTGCAAAGTATTCAGATTTAATCGGAATCGATTCTCTGTTTCGAAGAAAAAACAGTCATGAAGGAAATTCTGAGATTGTTTTTGCACGCAGTGCAGTTACAGCTCAGTCAGTGGATCTGATGGCAGACGATCTGGCAGACAGGTATAAAAAATCCGGGCTCGGGGTCAGGATTCTCGAAACGGCAACCGGGTTTAAATGGATTGCAGAATACGGAAACTGGGGAGTAGAGGAGTCCAACGGGTTAGGAAATCCCTGGCTGCGCGAAAAAGACGGAATTTTTGCAGCAGTTTTTCTGCTTAAATTAATGCTCCATAGTGGTAAATCTGTACGCGAACTTACAGAACAGGAAATCTGGGGCCCGTACGGGAGGGTCTATTTTTCCAGAGGGGAAATCTCCCATGCCCCGTCGGCCTCACCGGCAGACCCGCAGTATGCTGCTCAGGCAGAGGCAGTGGAATCTGAAAAAAAGCAGCTTCAGTCTCTGCTCGATGAATTTGCATCTTCCTCCTGTCAGTATAAAGGCAGAGCCTTTGATGGATACGTATTTGAATCCGGAGAATCCTGGAATTATACAGATCCGGAAGGAAACCTCAGATCAAAGAATGCCGCTTATGTACTGAAATTCAGTGGCGGCCTTACTGCCAAAATGCGGTTTTCCGGAACCGGATCCGGCGGATACACTCTCAGAATCTATTTAACTAAATACGATAAAAAATTTAACATTCCGAAAAAAGAGATGCTGGAGGGAGGCAAGAGGGCTGTAGCAGGTCTTTTTGCAGCAGCAGGATTCCCGAGGCATCCTGATCATTATAATGACGCAGATCAGCCGGAAGTTTACGCCTGACAGAACACTGCAGTTCTGTCTGTAATTGTGTCAGAATGTCAGGCAGCACCTGAAATTCACAGAAGCATCGGTCTTTTGGGGGGACACAGTCCTGGCCCGGACTTTGCAGTAATGCAGTATACCGGTACAGCCGGTTCAGATTTTAAAAAACAGGTATTATCAGTATGAACGCGGAACGTTTCACTCTTAAAGCACAGGAAGCTGTAAATGACGCAAGGAGTCTTGCAGAAAGCAGGCAGCATCCTGAAATCACATCCGAGCACCTGCTCTCCGTTATTTTCAGACAGGAGAAAGGGATGGGGCCGACTATACTGAAAAAAATCGGTGTTTCGGACTCTTTAATTGTTTCTTTAACCGAAAGAGAATTGTCAAAACTTCCTCAGTCTGAGGGCACCACTCCCCAGGCATCATCTGGATTTGTGCGGCTTGTGCAGAAAGCAGAGTCTGTTTCGCAGAAACGCGGAGACCAGTACATCAGCACAGAGCATATGCTGATTGCCTATCTTCAGGATAACACAACACGGCTGACAAAGGAATTTCAGAATTCGGGTTTAACTGCAAAGGCAGTGGAAGAGGCCGTAGATAAACTTCGTGGAGGGAAACCCATTACCAATGAGGATCCTGAAAGCACAATGGAAGCTCTGTCGAAGTATGCAGTGAATCTGAATGAGCGTGCCAAAAAAGGAAAACTGGATCCTGTGATCGGCCGCGATGAAGAAATCCGGCGTATTATGCAGGTGCTTTCCAGAAGAACTAAAAACAATCCGATTCTTATTGGAGAGCCGGGAACCGGTAAGACTGCGATAGTGGAAGGCCTGGCCGGACAGATTGTTTCAGGGGATGTACCGGATGGTCTTCGTGATAAGGAAATCTGGTCGATGGACCTGGGTTCGATGATTGCAGGTGCAAAATACAGAGGGGAGTTTGAAGACAGGTTCAAAGCAGTGCTTGATGAAGTAACAAGGTCTGACGGAAGGGTAATTTTATTTATTGACGAAATACATACGATTGTGGGGGCCGGTGCCTCTGAGGGCAGCCTCGATGCATCCAATATGATTAAGCCTGCACTTGCCCGCGGAGAGCTGCGTGCCATCGGTGCCACAACTCTTAAAGAATACCAGAAATACATTGAAAAGGATCAGGCACTGGAAAGAAGATTCCAGCCGGTATTTGTGGCAGAACCTTCTGTAGAGGATACAATAACAATTCTGCGGGGTCTTAAAGATAAATATGAACTGCATCACGGGATCCGGATCACAGACGGAGCCATTGTCGGTGCCGCAAAACTTTCAGACCGCTACATTGCAGACCGCTTTCTGCCCGATAAAGCAGTGGATCTGATCGATGAGGCGGCAGCACGGATGCGGATCGAACTCGATTCTCTGCCTGAGGAACTTGATATAATCCAGAAAAGAATTCAGCAGCTGAAGATTGAAAGAGAAGCTCTGAAGCTGGAAAAGGATACTGCATCCCGGGACCGCTCCGGAGAACTGGAGAGGGAACTTGCCAATCTGGAAGAGGACTTCGCGCACAAAAAAGGAAAATGGGAGCAGGAACGTTCTGACGGAGATAAAGCCAAGTCCATACGTGAGGAAATTGAACGTCTTCGCGTGGAAGAAAAAAATTATGAACGTGCGGGGGATCTTAATAAGGTTGCTGAAATCCGCTACGGAAAACTTGTGAATCTTGAAAAAGAACTGAAAGAAGTCGAAGACCGCATTGCTCATGAAGAAAAGGAATACTTAAAAGAAGAAGTTACTTACGAAGATATTGCTACAATTGTTTCGCGCTGGACCGGTATCCCTGTTACAAAAATGATGCAGGGCGAAAAAGAAAAGCTTCTGGGCATTGCCGATGAGCTGAAGAAATCCGTAATCGGGCAGGATGAACCTCTGCAGAGTCTTTCTGAGGCGATTCTTCGCAACCGGTCGGGCCTTTCGGACCCCAACCGGCCTGTGGGTGTGTTTTTATTTCTGGGTCCTACCGGTGTGGGAAAAACAGAGACTGCGCGCGCCCTTTCCCGGTTTCTCTTTGATGATGAACAGGCGATGGTGCGGATCGATATGTCTGAATACATGGAAAAACACGCAGTAGCGAGACTGATCGGAGCTCCTCCTGGTTATGTTGGTTACGAGGAAGGAGGGCAGCTTACAGAAGCAGTGCGAAGGAGGCCCTATCAGGTGGTTCTCTTTGATGAGGTGGAAAAAGCCCATCCGGAAGTATTTAATCTTTTTCTGCAGATTTTTGATGACGGAAGGGTAACCGATTCCAAAGGAAGAACTGTAGATTTTAAAAATACTATAATTATAATGACTTCTAATATCGGATCTCAGGTACTGATGGATTCGGGAGCCAGCGAAGAGGAAAAAGAGTCCATGCTTAAGGAGGCTGTGCATACTTTCTTTAAACCTGAATTTCTGAACCGTCTCGACGACATTCTTTATTTCCACCCGATTGGTAAAGAATCCATGATGTCCATTGTCCGGATCCAGACTGAAAAACTGATCCGCCGTGCAAGAGAGCAGGGACTTAAAGTTAAAGTTCATAAAGATGTTCTGGAAAATCTTGCCGAGCGTGGTTATGATCCTCAGTTCGGTGCCCGGCCCCTGAAGCGGCTGATTCAGAAAGACGTAGGCAATCTTCTCAGCCGCGTGATTCTGGAGGGAGAGTTCGATGCGTCCGGAGAATACAGTCTGGTTCTCAAAGACGGGGTTATAACTGTCAAATAAAGAGCAGATTTATATTTGAGCATTGGAATGAACCACTCACTTTGAAATTATGTGAATCAGTTCTTTCACTGCATCCGCTGTTGTAACAACCTCTTCCTCTTTCAGTGAATTTGAGAGGGGGAGGGAAATACTCGCGGAAAAGATCTCTTCACTCACCGCGAATTCTTCCGGATGATACAAACCGGTTTTCTGGAACAGGCCATGTCTGTAAAGGGGAGTAAAATGAAGACTGACTCCAATATTTCTCTGCGCAAGTCCCTGCATCAGTGCATCTCTTATTACTGTTTTTCCGGATGATGAGTCAGCTTCAGTTTCGACTGCAAACAAATGATATGATTCCCCCTCCTGTTCGTACGGGAGCAGCAGGATTCCTTCTGTCCGGTTCAGAAGATCTCTGTAAAGAAATGTAAGTTTTTTTCTGTGTTCCAGTGCTGCATTTGCCCGTTTAAGCTGCTCTCTTCCGAGAGCTGCCGCCGTATCACTCATGTTATACTTGAATCCTGCCTCTTCAATACGGTAAGCCCAGGATCTTCCGGGGGTGGTATCGGGAATCATACCATGCTGCCGGATGCGGCGAAGCCGGGCAGCTGTTTCGGAATTCTGTAAAGTGAGCATTCCTCCTTCGCCGGTAGTCAGGTTTTTTGTTGCATAAAAACTGAAGCTTGCCGGATGACCTGAGTTCCCCGCAAAGCGTCCATCAGCATATTTTCCAGGGAAAGCATGGGCGGCATCTTCCGAAAGAAAAAGATTATAACGTTCAGCTACTGCAGAGAATCCGGCCATATCGCAGATTCTGCCTCCTGTATGTACCGGAACGATTCCTCTTATTTTAAGACCGGTTTTACTGTGCACCGGATAGTTACCCTTATTCAGGGTGCACTTTTCTGTTATAAAGGACTCGGCGATTTCGGGAGTCATGAGATAGGATGTCCTTTCCACATCTGTGATAAGCGGAACGGCTCCTGTCATCATCACTGTGGTTGCTGTAGCCGCAAATGTAATGGCAGGCACCAGAACAGCATCTCCCGGGCCGATTCCCTGAATATGAAGAGCCAGGTGGAGAGCTGCAGTAGCTGAATTGAGGGCAACGGCTTCCCGGGCTCCTGTAAATTCTGCGAATTCTTCCTCGAATTTCCGTACTTCCGGTCCTCCGGTAAGCCAGCCGCTTCTGAGAACCCGGGTAACCGCCTCAATATCCTGTTCTGTGATTTCCGGTTTTGCAAATGGTATATGTTTCTTGAAATCTGTCATGGGATTCTGAATTCTGTAAAATTATGCCTTTCTTTTTTAAACTCTCAGCCTTTGGAGGAGCACTGTCTGTCCTTACCTTTCCAGTATCGGTAAGTTTGTCTCAGTTCGGTCTGTTTTTAGCTCTTCTGGGGTGGGGTCTTTACAGCCTTACTGCAGGAAAAGTGTCTGCTTCCGACAGAGAAAATGCCGGTATCTGGGAGATGCCTTTTTTAATGCCTTATCCCATGGTTATGGTCATCGGTCTTTATCTAACTCATACGGCTTCGCTGGTGTATCACTCTGCCGTCCGCGATGCCTCTTTTTATAAGGGTTTTATGGCGGAACCCGCAGACATTTTTCTTACAGGAATGGCCTTCTGGACTATGGCATTTATCTCCGATCCGCGGGGAAGGGAAAGGCTTTTCCGCTGGCTTGAGGCTGCCGGCTGGATAACTGTGACTGCGGGGCTGATCGGAATTTTCAGCAGAGTGCGTCTGAGTAAACTCCCACAGCTCCTGATTTCAGGCTCAGCGGATGAGGGGATCAGACTGCAGCATCATCTGGGGAGTGTTTTTTTCGGTGGTGAGCCGATTCACCTGTATATGCCGATCGGATTCATGAATACTCACCTTACCTATGCTGCCCATCTGGCTTTCTTCTTTCCGTTTTTCTTTCTTCGGTTTCTCGATACCTGGCTCCGGCAGGACAGACTCCTTCCCCGGAAAAAAACGCTGCAGCATTCAGTAATGCCGGGAATTATGCTGATTCTGCTTACAGCTAATAACGGAAGATCAGCACTGCTCGGTCTTTCTTTTGCACTGCTGATTTCAATGTGGTTTTTTATTAAAACTTACTGGAAAAAAAATTCAATAAAACTTGTGTATCCTGCGGCTTTGTTTCTGGTCCTGCTTGTATCTGCCGGCGGAGTTCTGACTGCTGCGGATGCGCTGTTTCCCGGGCGACTGCATCTGCTTGACAGAATTTCAAATCCTTTTCAGGGAAAAGCTAAAAGCACCGATTACCAAAGGCAGTTTCTGTGGCAGGCGGTTTCTGATATTATTGTCGACCGCCCGGTTACAGGTACCGGACCTGGTTTATTTGAATCCGCTGTTGAGGAAAGAATCCTGGAATACAGCAAAGAAAAACCGCAGCTCTGGTTCGGTTATGAAATCATACAGAGAGGTCATGCACATAATGACTATCTGAACCAGTGGGCTGTTTCAGGCGTTCTGGCTTTTATTCTTTATGTTAGTTTTGTGATTCTGCTTTTTTACAGCAGTCTGTCGCCATCGGCTGATTCTCTGACAGATCTCTGGAAATGGGGCCCGCTGATGATCATCACAGCAGGTTTTTTTCAGTGTTATTTCACTGACGATGAAACCCTCCTTCCATTCTGGGTTTTCAGTTCTTTGATTATGCAGAATGATTACCGGAACCGGAAGGATGATTAAAAATATAATAATTTTTCTTTCTGTTTTTTTTATTATATCGGAAATTTCCGGAGATCAGTCCGCTCAGCCTGGTTCTGACACGGAAGATTCCACAGAATTAAAATTAATTTATGGTTTACATAAGGGTATACATAACTTTGAGCTTGGGGAAAGAATCGGTCTGAGCGGACTCGTTTCTGTTTACGGGGACCAGAGAGGCGGAACGGGAGTGGGATCACAGCTTCTGTTCCTTAGAAACACTGAGGTTTTCGGAGCAGGTTTTTCTCACAGAACCGGAAACTGGAAATTTCTGACAGAATTCAGGGGAAACCTGAAAGAAACAGATTCAGGCGGTGGTTTTGACCGGGATTTTTTTCTGTATCCTGGTTCGCAGGAAAATGTTCCGGGACTGGATGTGAATACCGGAAAAATGAGGGACAGTCCTTATGTCTGGGGAACAGATAATTTTACCTGGTCTTTTGTAAATGCTGATTCATCCCTTCGCTATTATGCAGCAGATGCAGCTGCTGAGTACAGTCTCTGGAAAGGTCTTTTTATTTATTCAGGCGCAGAATACCAGAAATACATGCTTTATATTACAGATGGCAATGGATGGACCATCGGTCACCCTGTTTATTATCCGGGCCGGATCCTTACTCTTGACAGTGAAATATGGCGCATCAGGGCGGGGGCGGGATTCCAGACTGATCCTCAGCTGCTGGTTTCAGTGAAACTTTCCGCTTCGGTTATGGCCGGTTACCACAGATTTGCAGACTATCATCATCTGAGGGGATGGAGGGATTCCATAATGAATTCCGGAAACGGTTACCTTCTGAACGCTGAAGGAACAGTGCGCCTTTTCCGGGGAACCAGTATAGCTCTTCTGTATTACAGAGATTCTTGGTACAGCTACACTTATTCAGGAAGGTCAGAAAGAACACCGGGAAATAACGAATATGATGTTATTTATTATCTTGCAGTTGGCGGCAGGGGGTCAGGAAAATGGGTGACTCTCCGTGATCAGGGGCTGTTATGGTCTCTGAGCTGTGAAATCTGAAAGGAGCATTCAATGGATTTTTTCCACTGGTCATTTTATATACCTGTTTTAGTTTATTTTATACTTATTCTCTGGATCTCCGGAAAATCCTGGAGCACCCTTCAGAATCCGGAAAAACTGGGAAAAGACGAAGAATTTTTTCTGGCCGGGAGGGGGGTTTCCGTAATTCTTTCCTTTATGTCTGTGATGGCCACAGAGACTTCTGTGGCAACGATCGTTATTTTCCCGGCTGTCGGCTTTACCCATGGATACAATCTTATCTGGCTTGTGTTCGGATACATTGGCGGCCGCATCACCGTTGCTTTATGGTACCTTCCCGCAGTCTACAGGGGAAAGTGTCTTTCTGTTTATTCTGACCTTATGCAGGGATCAGTGACAGGCCCTGCTGTGCTGAATTACGCATATCTTGCTGCGAAGTATATTTCTTCCGGTGTACGCTTCTTCATGGGAGGATTTGCGCTTTCGTCTGTTTTTGGTGGCGAAACAGCTGTCTGGATTCTGGTGATTGCTGGAGTGACAGGATTTTATTCGATAGCGGGCGGACTCCGGTCTGTGATATGGACTGACCTGTTTCAGGGGCTGATTATTATCGGGACTGCGGTTTTCTTTCTGATTCCGGCGGTTATGAACGGGCATATTGATATTTCGTCTGTATCTTTTATAAACACAGATCTGAAATACAGCAACGAAATGTATTTTCTTTCCCTCTTCCTCGGGGGTCTGGTTCTTTCTGTCGGGACTCATGGTGCGGATCAGGATCTTCTGCTTCGCGTGCTTGCCGTGAAAAATCTTAAAAAAGCTCAGATTTCCATGGTGATATCCGGTTTTGCCGCCGGAACTGTAATACTGCTTTATTTATCTCTTGGAATTTTTCTGAGTGCAGCCCAGCCTGGTCTGGATCCTAAAAGTCCGTTTCTGTCTTTTATAAAGCTGAAAAACAATCCGTTTCTGAACGGTCTCTTTGCCATTCTGCTGACTGCAGCGGCTATGTCAACCCTGGACTCTGCTATGCACAGTACGGCAGCAGTACTGAAAGACCGGTTCCGGACCGGGAGCGGGAGGCTGTGGTCCTTTGTAAGTCTCGCTCTGCTGACATTATCAGCTGTTTCTTTTATAAGCATTGAAAAAAATCATAAAGATTTTTTATCGTTAGCGATGTCGTCCATGAATTATATTAACGGAGGACTGATCGGGGTATTTACTTCTGTTCTGATTCTGAAACTCAGGCCTTCCGGTGCAGCAGCCATGGGAGCCCTTATAACCGGATTTGCGACTACTGCAGCAGTGACCTGGATACCCCAGCCACCGCTTGCATGGACCTGGACGATTGTGGTTTCTTCGGGTGCTTCCGTTGCGGCTTATTATCTGCTGAGCAGACCGTCAGTTTCGCTGAAACCCAGAAGCAGATTCATATTCTGAACTGCCTGACCCGCTGCTCCTTTCTGAAGATTATCCAGGGCACTTACTATAACCGTAATCAGACCTTCCGTCCGCAGCCCTATGTCGAGGTAATTGGTATTCTGCACTTTAGAAAGTTCGACCTCTTCCGGGGAGTTGTAAAACCGTATAAATGGTTCGGTTTCAGCTTTTGATCTGAACAAATCCGTGATGTCCCCGGGAGTCTCTTTCCAGAATACAGTGGCCGTTGTTAAAATACCCCTGTAGAGAGGCAGAAGATGCGGTGTAAAATTCAGGGGAACAGGAGGTTTCCCGACCCAGCGGTTTTTTACCGGTGCATTCGGGTCAGCAGTCAAAGCCTGGCCAGGAAGCGGATACTGGTTTTCAGAATTCATGGCATAGAAAGCATATTCCTCGATTTCGGGCTGATGCTGGTGCGAAAGGATTTTATAAGCTCTGTAATTTTCATGGACACTCTGAAAGGAAAAGCCGCCATCTTCCACCCGTCCCCCGGCACCGGAAACACCGGATCCCGATGCAATGGAAACCGACTGAATCAGATTTCTTTTTTCGCCAAGAAAAAAGAGAGGCAGGATCGCAGATGTGGTATAACAGCCGGGGTTGGAAACGAGCCGTGTATGTTTCACAGATTCGCGGAAAATTTCAGGCAGGCCATAGACAGCATGCTCCATCAGGTGCCAGGAATCATGCTTTAATTTATAGTATTTTTCGAATACATCTCTGTTGTTCAGCCTGTATGATCCCGAAAGATCCACAATTCTGCAGCCTTTATTCAGCAGTTCCGGCACGGCCTTCAGGGATGTATCGTTCGGCACTGCAAGAAAGACCGGACTGTCAGCCGGAGGGGAAGCACTGTTCGGTGAAAAAAGAATATCATCGCTGCCCTGATACAGATGTGCCAGATCAGGGAAAACTTCGGAGATTCTGCGGCCTGCATATTTATCGGATGTAATGAGAGCCGCTTTCATTCTGCTGTGAGAAGCAAGAATTTTCAGAAGTTCACGGCCGGTAAATCCACCGGCCCCCAGTATGCTGATTTCAGTTTTCATACAAAGATTCCTTATTCGTATATTTCGCCGGTTTCTTCATCGACGGTGATTTCCGTTTCTTCGCTGCCCGCGGCTTTTTTCAGTTTCCGGCCTTTGGCAGCAACCGGAGTAACAGTGATATTCTCAATGGCTCCTTCATCGGCATCATCTGCAGAGTCCTCTCTTTCGTTTTCGGGAATCTCTTCGCCGATCGCTGTTCCTTCCTTGCGGGCAGCATCATGCAGTCTGCGGAGCTCAGTTTCGATTTCCCGGGCAGTATCGGGGTTTTCTTTTAAAAAGGTTACTACGTTATCGCGTCCCTGTCCGATCCGGGCTCCTTTGTAGGAATACCAGGTGCCTGATCTTTCGATTACATCCATCTGGACTGCAATATCAAGAACGCATCCTTCGTTACTGATGCCCGAAGCAAAAAGTACATCGAATTCAGCCTGCCGGAATGGCGGGGCTACTTTATTTTTTACAATTTTCACACGAACACGGTTTCCGTAAGGATCGTCCCCTTTTTTCAGAGTTTCTATTCGGCGAATGTCCATCCTGACTGATGCATAGAATTTCAGAGCATTCCCCCCTGTGGTGGTTTCCGGGGAACCGAACATCACACCGATTTTATGGCGGATCTGGTTTACAAAAATAACCGTACAGTTGGATTTTGAAATGGTACCGGTCAGTTTGCGCAGTGCCTGACTCATTAACCTTGCCTGGAGTCCCATCTGAGCATCGCCCATGTTGCCTTCGAGTTCTGCACGGGGAACGAGCGCAGCCACTGAATCCACTACGATAATATCGACTGCATTGGAACGAACCAGACTCTCTGTTATTTCCAGGGCTTCTTCTCCGGAATCCGGCTGTGCCACAAGAAGATCATCAATGTTTACACCGAGTTTTTTAGCATAATGCGGGTCCAGAGCATGCTCCGCGTCCACGAAGGCAGCAATGCCGCCTGATTTCTGTGCGTTTGCCACAGTGCTTAAGCAGAGAGTTGTTTTACCGGAAGATTCAGGTCCGTAAATTTCAACGATGCGGCCACGGGGAAGTCCGCCGATTCCCAGAGCGAAATCGAGAGTAAGGGCTCCGGTGGGAATGTGGCCGATTTCCGGAATGATGGGGTTATCCCCGAGCTTCATAATGGAGCCTTTACCAAACTGCTTTTCGATCTGAGCCATTGCTCCCTGAACCGCAAGCTGCTTTTCGCCTGCGTCCTTTTTTGCACCTGCATCTGCCGCTGCCCGGATGCTTTCAATTTTTTTTACTTTTGCCATGATACTGTGACCTCGCCTTTAAGATAAGACCTATTATAAAACAGGGGTGTGACAGAAATGCAGATTCAGATTCCGGAAAATTAAAAAAAATCTGCCGTCCCGAATTTTCTGCGCGCAGGCATTATGTCCCCTGAATATATCCAGATGTATAGATTCTCAGAGTAAAATCAAGATTTTTTTGGAAAAACCTCCGGCCCGTAGGATTTTCCGTAGTAATACACACTCATTACTATGGTAATACCGAAGGCGTAAACGGACCACCAGGGCTGTGCCAGAAGGCCGCTGTAGCCGGAATGCACCGCTCTTAGATAGGGCTGGGGAAGATACCAGAAAATGGAAAGACCTCCGAAGAAAATACCCGCCTTTCCCCAGATGTTGGGTTTTGCCACAAGATTCCTTCGAAAATACAGAAACATTCCCCCCGTAATACTGGCTACCTCACGCAGGAAATAGACTGCAAGGATGAAAGCCGGATAATCGTAATACAGAACCAGCAGAAGCAGGATACTGATCAGAACAACTTTGTCGCTGAGTGCGTCGAGCAGCCTCCCGAAATTTGTTGTCTGATTCAGAAGACGAGCCAGAAATCCGTCCAGAAAATCGGTCAGCAGTGCTGCGCCGATCAGCAGTAACACAAGAGTGAGAGACTGGAGGCTGTCGGGTTTGCCGGTATACTGAATGCTGTAATACCAGACCGGCAGGATCAGAAATAACCGGATCACGGTCACAAAATTCGGAAGATTCAGAGCCTTCCTTTCAAATATAACAGGTTTATTCATTGTCTTTTGAAAACTGTGCATAAAATACAAGACTGTGGCCGCAGCCAAGTCCTTTGTTCAGTTCCTCTTCCAGCTGGAGAAGAAGGAAACCGATTACCGGTTCAATAACCGAGGATACAGAATCCGGAACCCGGATTTCAAGCAGATGGGAAAAGAGATCATGATACTTTGACTCATGAGAAGAAGCAGGGGTGAGTGCCTGGAGAATCTGGCCGGCCCTTTCATTCCAGTTGTTTCTGAAATTTTCAAGATACGAATAGATTTCGGGATGATGGCTCCTGTTCTTTTCAGGTATCAGCGGAGGCAGAGTCAGCCTGCGAAGGTCGGTTAAGGAATCCTGGGAGAGGAGGGAATTCATTACCGACCGCACCGGCTTAGCTTCTTTGTAAAATTCCTGAGTGTCCATGTGCCGGCCTGTAACAATGGAACGGTCCTTCATGTGAAGAAAGGAAAGGGTATAACCGTTTCTTGCTGCAGATCGTTTCAGAGTGTCTGCAAGCTCCGAGGCTCCCCAGAATCTCATAGGAAAGCGCTCCGCTTTGCCAGGGGTTCTTTCTCCCGGGGGAGTCAGGTGGGACATGCAGTAATCCTGCATAGCTGGCCCGTCCCAGTAATCCGGCCATTCGGGGGAATACCGACCCAGGACATCCGCCGCAAGGATGACGGAATCTCCTGCAGAAGAAAGAATACTGTCAGTCAGAGCACCAAGCTCCTGATCTTCAAGATGAGACAGGGTTCCGTATGTAGAGACAATGAGATCCACAGAAGGATTCATGACTGATTCCGGCAGAGGATCGCGCAGATCATGAACCAGAAAACGGTAGTTGCTGTTCCAGGAGTAGAGAGAGGCAGCTGTACTGACCATGGACTGACTCAGATCAATTCCTGTACAGCTTCCAATCCTGAATAATCCGGAAAGCAGCTCGATTCCCTTTCCCGTTCCGCAGCCAAGATCGAGTATATTGAGCTCTTTTTCTGTAAAATGGGTGTTTCCTGAAATGTTTAAAAACTGAAACAGTCCGGAACGGAAAAACGGATCTTCCCACAGTCTGTAAACCGGATCGTAGCGGCCAGGAAAAACTTCCGGTCTGTTCATATAAGCGGCCGGATTTTTCATTATGTTTTCGTAGGCATGGGAACCGGTTTTCTGTTTCATAGGGTAGAAAATAATTATTTGCGTGTAAAGGGCAAGTATTATTCCGGTTAATATGAAGCCGGAAAAAGACAGCTGGGCCTCCGCCGTACAGTGGGCAAGGGCCTTATCAGGTAAATATTTTTATAAAGATATCCTTTTACTGGATCCGGTTTCTGAGAATGGTCATGTTGTACTCGGTGAACGATCCTCTCATCCGGATTTTTCCGGAGTTCTTGATGATCCCGGTCATCTGCTGCGGCGGGAACTCAGAGGGCATCTTTCCGCCCTTATGCCATGGAGAAAGGGTCCGTTCCGGATCATGGGTGAAACGCTGAAAGCATCCTGGACCTCAGACCGGAAGTATCAGCGTGTAATGAATCATCTCAGAAAAGCTGGTTTCACTGCGGAAGGAGCGGCTGTGGCCGATGTCGGCTGCAATAACGGTTACTATATGTTCCGTCTGCTCGAGGAAAAACCTCAGTGGGTTCTTGGTATGGATCCTGTGCCTGTAATGCACAGGCAGTTTCAGTTTCTGCATTCGTTTTATCCAAGTCCTGTACTTGAATTCGTAAGGTCCGGATTCCGGCATCTGGATGATTACAGCGATCAGTTTGATTTAATACTGAATATGGGAATTATTTATCATCATACGGATCCCGTGGAAATACTCAGACTCTGTAAAAAAGCTTTAAAACCCGGAGGGATACTGTATCTGGAAAGCATGGGTTACCGAGCACCTGACGGAAGCATGAATTCAATCCTGTTTCCGTCGGGAAAATATGCAGGTGCGAACGGTATCTGGTTTCTTCCGACTGCGGAGGCAATGGAGGCGATGCTGCAGCGGTCCGGTTTCCGGGAGATTCAGCTTCATGAGATTCACGATTATACAGGAGAGCATCAGGACACTCCCTGGAGTCAGTCCCCCGGTCTCGGTTTTTTTATGACAACCGATGATTCCGGAAGACCGGTTACCACGGAAGGATATCCGGAGCCTGTGCGGATTCACATGACTGCAAAAGGCTGATATGAAAAACACTGCTTTTCTGCCCCCGGCTGAATACATGCTTCTCCTGGCAACGCT
>CAZQKZ010000032.1:38184-39645 GCA_964594095.1 uncultured Leptospiraceae bacterium
GGGCGGAACCTTTCCTGTTATGAAAACCGGACTGCAGCATATTTCGCCTGCATATCTTGTGGCAGTAAGATTTACAGCTGCCTTTGCAGTTTTTCTGTTCGTCTGGCTGATTTTCAGGAAAAGGCCTGCGGATATCAGGGGACTGCTGAACGGCTCCGGTCTTGGTATTTTAATGTTTATAAGTTATATTCTTCAGACTGAAGGTCTTCGTTACACAACCGCTTCACGATCCGCATTTCTGACACAGATGCTGATCCTTTTCACACCTCTGATTGAATTTGTTATTTTCAGAAAAATTCCTGACCGCCTCACAGGGATTTCAGTATTTACGGTTATTGCAGGACTCCTGATCTTTTCAGGAGCTGAATCAGGCAGTCTGAATACGGGAGATCAGCTCACGCTGCTGTGTGCCGCAGCCTTTGGTCTGTATATTGTCTTACTGGACCATGTTTCGGTTAAATCAGGGATTCAGGAGCTCCTGATTTCGCAGACAGGTGTAACGGCATTTCTTGGCTGGCTCTGGTTTGCAGCCGCAGGAGAAAAGACAGACTTCAGTATTTTTCAGTCGCATTACAGTCTGTTTTTTTCTCTGATTTACCTTTCTGTATTTGCAACGAATGGTGCCGTCTGGATACAGACCCGCTGGCAGAACCAGGCCGGCTCTGTCAGGGCGTCCGTGATTTATACACTGGAGCCTGTGTTCGGGGCTCTCCTGGCCTTTCTGTTTATCCAGGAAAGCCTCAGTGTCAGGGAGCTTTCCGGGGCCGCTGTGATGGTTACCGGATTCTTAATCCGGCCGGTTTATTTATTATACAAAAACAAAATTCTGCAGTAATTTCAGTTCGGTGCGGATCACACCTTCTCTGCGGATTTTTTCAAGCTCGCGGTCCAGCTCATGGCGAACCTGGATGATTTCGTTTTCTGTCCTTTTCATCGCGGCTCCGTGGTCGGCTGCCGGTTCCAGCCTCCATCGCATACGCTGACGCTCTCTCTTTTCCTCAAGCTGACGCAGTTTTTTAAAAAAACTTATTTCAAGTTTATACTCTTCTTTTTTAAATACTGAATGGAGTTTTTCTCTGTATTCTTCTCCGCGCTTTCTGGCTGTTTCGCTCAGCAGGAGCGAAGCTTTTTCTGATGCAGCGCGAAGAGATCTGTAATCAAGTGAATACAGCGTTTTATCGGATCCCATGCTGACAGCCATTTCCTTAGAGTCGGATTCAGAGACCCTGAATCCCGGAGGAAAAACTATTGAATCGGGTATCTTTACAGGACCTCCGGATTCGGGAACAAATACAGAGATCAGTTCAGAACGGCTGAAACCCTGTCTGTACTGTATTAAATAAATAAAATAAAATCCCTTTGAGTATCCGTCAGGTCTGCGGATCAGCTGAATCCCGGGTGTTCTGTTTCTTTTTAAGTAATAATCAAGTATCCGGTCTGTGAGCGGGTGACCCACTGCAA
>CAZQKZ010000033.1:0-10261 GCA_964594095.1 uncultured Leptospiraceae bacterium
CATAAATTCCGGAAGGGCCGCTGTACAGTCATTTTTTATGCATAATCCGGGTTAAGGAGGCTTCGAAATGCAGAATGGAGCGGAATGCCTGTATTTTTCTGGAACCGGTTTCATGTTTTTAGCAGCCGGTTTTACTGGAATTCTCTTCTCAGGAAAAACGGGGTTTTTCAGAAAAGATTTATGGCTGCTTCGCTGCAGAAAGCCGTGTTTGCTTTTTTATTAGGATGGGCAGTTTCTGTGCTTTCCGTTTCCTCTGGTGTTGCAGCGGAAGGTATCAGTAACATGGTTTTTGAGTCCGGCACAGGGGAACTGCTGCATCATTCGCGGTTTGCAGGGAAGGGAGTGATTCTGTTTTATATGACCAGGAACAATCAGAATTTTAACAGACCCCTTCGGGAGGAACTGAAACAAATGTGGGAAAGTCTGGATTCCTCACTTAAAAAAAAGCTGATCCGGCCGGTCATCCTTGATGCATCCGATGCGAATTTTATAACAAAACCGTTCTGGAAAGATGCTTTAAAACAGGTTGCAGATCAAGAAGGACTTTCTGTTTACGCGGACTGGGACGGCTCGCTGCGAAAGCATTACCGGCTGCAGGGAAGCGGTTCCTGGCTGCTTCTTATTAACCAAAAAGGCGAAGTGATTTTTTCTGAATCGGGTGAGGTATCCGTAAAACGAAAAGGGGAGTTTTTTGCTTTACTGAAAAAGCTTGGTACCGGCTGATATTTCCGGATGTCCGGAAATTTAAAAATGATCCTGCTGTGGGAGGCTGTCAATGTTCTGATTGCCTCCCTAATGGGTGCTGTCACGTATCCACTCTTTGAACCCAAAGGGTCCGCTTCCTTCTGCGTCAGTTTTACTGTAACTCATTCTGTTGCAGTCCCTGTAGAGATTTTTGTTTTCAGTCTGAAAGGCAGACTCCGTAATCTGAATGGTCTTTCGGCGGTCTTTCTGATTCTGCCTGGTGTGGTCCTTCTGAATGCAGTCCAGGATTTAGTAATAATGCTTATATATCCCGCGGTATTCCCCTGTTTTTCTGAGAACACCATTCCGGGTATGGCGGGTCTTTTTACACTGAAAAGCGTTCTGCTGGTTCTGGTTCCGGCACTGGCGTTCAGTGTTTCCCTGAGCACTGCAGCGGTTCTGGTTGATCGTTTTATGCAGCAGGCTTCTGCTGTCCCGCAGACCGGCGGATCTTCTTTCAGCGTAAGGGAGGAATTTACTGCCGGAAATTTTACAGTAAAAGAAGGCGAAGATTATTACAGAATAGCTGTTTCCGATATAATCTATATTCAGGCCCACGGAAGCAGATGTGTGATTCACTGCACTGAGCGAAGCTGGACTGTTTCCAGAAACCTCGGTGATCTGCTTAAATCGCCCGCATTATCGGTTCTTCTCCGCATTCATAAAAGCACCGCGGTAAATCCTAATTATATAAAAAAAACACAGTATTATATCGGTGGTCGTTTTCGTGTGTTTCTGTCCGATGAAGACGATACCGAGCTGACAGTTGGCAGAAAATATGCAGATTCTTTCCGGAAATCTGCCGGAATTCAGTAATGGAAAGCGGCGTCCTCAGCTCCAGTCAATCGGTGTTTTTCCCGCTGAAACAAGCCATTCATTGGCCTTAGAAAAATGTCTGCAGCCGAAAAATCCTCTGGAAGCCGAAAGAGGCGAAGGATGGGGGGCAGTGAGCAAAAGGTGCCTGCGGTTATCAATAAATGAGGATTTGCTGATCGCGTATCTTCCCCAAAGAAGAAAGACAATGCCTTCTTTTTTTTCTGAAACTGCTCTGATGGCTGCATCTGTAAACTGCTGCCAGCCAAGGTGCTGGTGCGATGCAGGCAGCCCTGCTTTTACTGTAAGAATGCTGTTCAGCAGAAAAACACCCTGCTTCGCCCAGCGGCTAAGATCGCCGGAAGGATGTGTTTCGACCACAGAGCCGGAATGCAGTTCCTTCAGGAGCGGATCATTTCTGATTTCTTTGAAAATATTTATGAGTGAGGGGGGGATAGCTACGCCATCCTGCACACTGAAACAGAGACCGTGCGCCTGACCCGGACCATGATACGGATCCTGACCCAGAATGACCACCTTGACAGAATCAAAAGGAGTAAGATTAAAAGCACTGAAAATAAGGGGTGCCGGAGGATAAATCACAGTTCCGGCCTGTTTTTCTGCAAGCAGCGTTTTTTTGATGCTGAGCCTATAAGGTTTTTTAAACTCTTCCGAAAGGGCACTGAGCCACCCCGGCTCGAGTTTCGGATTCAGCTGCAGACTGCTCAAATCTGAAATCTCCTGCTGTGTATTCAGCTGATTCTGAATTCCTGAACCAGTTCATTCAAAGGAAGTCTTTTTTTGGATGATCCTTCTCCGGCTCTGTATCCAAGAGTCAGTATAAAGACCGCTTCTTCTTCCTCAGTGTTCAGATTCAGAAACCGGTCCACTGCATTCTTGCTGAAACCTTCCACAGGGCATGAGTCAATTCCGATGAGAGCTGCTGCGGTCATTACAGTACCAAGTGCAATATAGCACTGCCTGGCCGCCCAGTGGTAAATGTCATTTCCTTTCTGATTTTTATGAAATAGGCTGTAAAAAAAATTAATGATCCCTCCTTTTATTGTCCGTTCGATTCTGCCTTCGCGGTCAGTGTGAAAGCCGCTGTAACGGTCGTAATATCCTGTAAGTTTATCTTCCGGCATACCCCGGTCAAGAAATCTGGATTGTACCCAGGGACTTCCCGGAAGAAGATCCTTTGTCCGCGTTGTGAAAACCATAAGATGGCTGCAGGTGTCGATCTGTGCCTGATTCCAGCAGTGAGGTTTGAGCTTCTTTTTGGTTTCGGGGTCTGTAATCAGATAAATTTTCCAGCCCTGCATTCCGAATGAGGTGGGGCTGAGTCTGGCTGCTTCCAGGAGCATATCCGCATCTTCTTTCGGGATTTTCTTTTCGGCATCAAAGAGTTTGCACGCATGCCGGAAATGAAAGGAGCTGAGTAATGATTCGTTCGATATTAGGCGCTTTTCTGACATGACTGTATTGCGGATCATGCAGACTTTCTGTAAACAAAGAAATTCATTTTTGCTTGAAAGACTTATCTCCTACAGAACCCTGGACTTATGATTGAACTTGAGAATGTATCAAAGAAATTCGGAGACTTTGAAGCAGTGCGCAGCATATCCCTGAAGGCCGATTCATCCTCGGGAATCACAGCTCTTCTCGGTCCGAACGGGGCGGGTAAGAGCACTACCATGAGACTCATGACCGGGTATCTGCGGCCTACAGAAGGGAGGGTGACCGTCGGGGGTATTCCTCTTGACAGCGATGCTTCCAGGACCCTTGCTAAAAAGAAGATCGGATACCTTCCTGAATCAGCTCCTCTGTATCCGGAAATGCTGGTCAGTGAATTCCTGGAATTCAGTGCGAAGGTTCGCGGAATCAGGGGAGGCGGTGCCGTCAGTAAAAGAATTCAGCAGATGACAGAAGAGCTGGACCTGAGTTCTCATTTCTATGCCCCCATCGGCAGCCTTTCCAAAGGGTTCCGGCAGAGGACAGCCCTTGCCGCCACACTGATTCACGATCCCGAAATCATCATACTCGATGAGCCCACATCCGGTCTCGACCCCAATCAGATTACTCATATACGGAGCATTATCCGGAATCTCGGTAAAAGCCGGACATTAATTCTTTCCACTCATATACTTAAGGAAGTGGAGGATATTGCTGACCGGGTGGTTATCATTAACAAAGGCCGTATTGCGGCAGACCGCAGAACCGGAGAGGCCTTAAGTGGTACAGCAGTCAGAGTATCGGTGCGTGCCGAAAATGCCCTCGAAACTCTGCGGAACTTTCCGTCTGCAGAATCCTGTGAGCCGGCCGGGGAAGCCGATGCTTCCGGATTTCAGGAATTTACCTGCCGCCTTACCAGAGACTGCCCGGAGGAGCTGTTCCGGTATATCTGCAGTAAGGGAATGGACGCAAAATCCTTCCGCATAACAGCTCCTTCGCTTGAAGATATTTTCCGCAGTGTTACTGAATCGTGAGGTACTGAAATGAAAGAAATTTATTTACGTGAACTTAAAAATTATTTTAATACTCCGATCGGCTATGTGTTCGGAACCGCAGCTCTCCTTTTTAACTTCCTTTTCTTTTTTCTGGGAATTTTTAATATCATTCCTGCTTTCTGGGAAGCAGCACAGCCGTCGGTAAGATCCTATATGTATCTGCTTCCGCTTACCTATATTTTCCTTGTACCGGCTGTAAGCATGAGGCTCTGGGCTGAAGAAAGAAAGCAGGGAACCTTTGAACTTCTGATGACTCTGCCTGTCAGCGATTATGAGCTCACGGCGGGGAAGTTTCTGGCAGCCTGGACTTTTGTAAGCGGCATTATTCTCGCCTCGCTGCCTCTGGCCGTATCTGTGGCTTTTTTAGGCAGAATGGATTACGGTCATACCTTCAGTCTGTATCTGGGAAGCATTCTCATGGCGGGGGCTTATGTCAGCATGGGGATGGCGATCAGTGCGCTTACAAAAGAGCAGATTGCTGCCTTTATTCTTATATTTTTTGCATCATTATTTATGTTTATATCAAACTATTTTATTGTAAGTCAGCATCTGGATCCCCGGGTGGCGCGCATTGCCGGGTTCTTTTCCTTAAGTTATCATTTCAGCTCTTTCTCAAAGGGAATTGCGGATCTTGCTGATTTGTTTTATTATATAAGTTTTACCGGCCTTATGCTTCTGATCAGCACCGGACTGATCCGGAGGGAACGATGAGTCGCAGCAGTCTTTTATTTTATCTGAACGCGGTTGTTTTCTTTGTTCTGAGCAATGTCCTGGTGTCTTCATTTGCTCTGCGCGCAGACCTTACCAGGGACGGGGTGAATTCCCTCTCTGAAAGCACAGAAAAGGTTTTTTCCCGCATTAAGGAACCTGTCGTTATGGAGGCTTACATTACTCAGAATCTTCCCGGCGAAATACAGAGTATTCTGCAGCCGGTTCTTGCGAAGCTCGAAGAGATGCAGAGAATCTCAGGTGAAAACATTTCTGTGCGGATTATCAACCCGGACACTCCGGAGCTGATGGAAGAAGCAGAGCGCAAAGGAATCCGGGGCATACCTGTTGAAGAAGCCAGGGTGGATGAAGTCAGTCAGAGAATGGGTTATTTCGGTATCTATATGAAGTCCGGTGAAAAAAGCACCGTTGTGCCGCTTCTTTCGGGGAACTCCATCGCTTACGATGTGGAATACAGGGTGCTGCGGGAGCTTCGCCGTCTCTTTCAGGAGAATAATCCGGGCCGGATCGGATTTGTTCTGGCAGACGGAACCCTTTCTGCATACCGCTGGCGTTCTGTTCAGGATCAGAATAAGGAAAATCTCTATGCCTTCCGCAGTCTGCTGGAACAGGATCAGGGTATAACGCATGATATTTCTCTGAAAGAAGAGGTGCCACCGGAGACTGTCATGCTGATTATTGCCGGAAGCCCGGAGTTCAGTGAAACCGAAAAGAAAAATTTTGACAGTTTTTTAATGAGAGGGGGGAAAGCCCTGCTGATGCTTCGCTCCTTTGATTTTCAGCTGGACAGAGTGAATCCGGAAATGGCCGCACTGGGTCTGGCTCAGCAGGGAGGGGGCTATGCTCAGGTAAACAGGGAGTCGCTTCAGTCTGTGAACTCCTGGCTTGCTCCGTACGGAATGGAAATCCGGCCGGAAGTTCTGCTGGAACCCCGGCTTGCTGTACGCACTCTGGATATCCAGGGTCAGTTTGCAGGTCAGATTCCGAATCCGGCCTGGGCACTGTATTCGGCAGATTCAGAAACTCTGCAGACTTCGCATCCGATGGTGCTGCATTCAGATCAGGTTGTACTTCCGTATTTTTCGGGAATCAGTCTGAACAAAGAAAAACAGCCTGGTGTCCGTTTCACCACCCTTGCAAAGACTTCGCCTGATGCAGTGTCGCGGGAATCCGGTCCGCTGGGTCTGCGTGAGCTGCAGAATATACCCGATGAGACTCTGCCGCTTTCTGTGCCGGTAATTGTTTCTGCTGAGGGTTCTTTCAGAAGCGCATTCGGTACGGAAACCTCGGCGGATGCTGCCCTCCTTGTGATTCCGACCCCTTACATGGTCTCAGATCTTCTGGTTCAGAATGAGCTCAGCATGCAGGTCTTTCAGTTAAACCATGCGTTTCTCACAGGGGCTGCAGAAGTTCTGCTTGGTGATTCAGATCTGACAGCAGCGCGGTCCGGAATTGTCAGTCTCAGTATGTTTCCGTATCCGGGACCGGTGGCTGAGATTATTTTTACTTTGTTTCATATACTTTTTCTGCCGGCGATGCTTGCAGTTTACGGAGTGATTCGTCTCTGGAAAAGGAATTCAGGGGCGGGGAGGGAATCATGAATAAAAAAGAAGTTTATTTTACTGCAGTGAATCTGCTGCTGGCTGTGGCGGTATTCTTCCGCTATGACCCCCTTCAGTGGTTTCCCGAAGGTTATAAGGGAGCCCCGGCGCTTCTTAGCGAAAAGTCCGCCGAATCCATAAAGGAAATCCATATCCGTTCTTCTTACGGGGAATATCAGTTAAAAAAAGATAAGGACTCCTGGTTCCTTATAACAGAAGGAAAAAGCTTCAAAGCTGATCAGGAAAAAACCGAAGCTGCACTCAGAACTCTGACAGAAAGTCATCTGTATTATGAGGTTCCGGTTACAGAGGAATCCCTTAAAAAGTACGGGTTCACAGAAAACGGCCATGCTGTATCCGCAGAAGCAGTCACCGGTGACGGTGTTCTCAGCATCCGTTTTGCGGAATCGGGCTCTTTTTCGCAGAGTGTGGTGTATATTCCTCAGAAAAATAAAATCTGGTCCCTCGAATCAGATCTTACCGGAGCTTTTGGTTTCGGCAGACTTTACCACTTCCGTAAAAAGAACCTTCTTCCGGAAGGGCTGAAAATGGATCCGGTTTCTTTAATAAAAATCTATAAAATTAATAAAGGGGAAAAAACCGGCAGCGAATCGTGGAGGCCGGCCACCCCTCCTGTTCTGGAGATTGCCCGGTCAGCCGATCTTTGGCAGATGGTAAAGCCGGTACCATCTCCGGCTATGCAGGCAGAAACAGAGTCCCTTGCAGAATCATTTCTGAATGCGGAAGCTGCGGATTTTTCCGCAGATCTGCCGGATGCTGCCAAAACAGGTGCCGCCTATGCAGCAGAAATTATATATAAAAAAGATGTAATGGTAACCGAGAGCCACCGCATTTCCTTCTTTGAGCACAACGGGGAATTCTGGTCTGTGACATCTGAAGGAGATTATGCAAAGCTGCCCCGGTTTGAAGCGGAGCGCTGGCTGGAAGCTGCAAAGAATCCTTTATCTCTTGCAGACAGAAGATAACCCGGCTTCAGTTCTTCCAGCAGTATCTGAAGGTATTCCCGGTCTTTCAGACCGGGATGCGGCAGCACAAGTTCCTCTGAACTGAGAACAAGACTGTTATAAAGAATAATATCAAGGTCGATGATTCTTGGACCATAGGGAATCGTCCGCACTCTGCCGAGCTTTTCCTCGGTATTCAGACAGGTGCGAAGAAGGGAAAGAGGATCGAGTGCTGTGCCCACCTCTGCAATCTGGTTCAGAAAATCCGGCTGGTCTTCAAGGATGACTGCTTTGTTATCGAGTCTGCGGCTGGTGCGAAGGATTTGAATCACAGGTTCAAGCGAAAGCTGTTCCAGTGCTGCATCGAGATTGGAGTGCCGGTCGCCTAAATTCGTACCGAGGGCAATATAAGCTGTATTCGGAAAAGGGTTCATGATTTTGCCCGGACTCTGTAGTCCTCCTCCTGAATCTGTATAATTCTGCACATTTCTGTAATACGGCTGTACACCCTGCCGCGGTTTACTTCCTTCCAGGATTCAGGCGGCTCATTGGATGTGATTATGGTAGTTAAATTATTTTCGTAGCGTGAGTCTATCAGATCATAGAGGACGGAATTTCCCCATTCGCTTTCTTTCTGCACCCCGAAATCATCTATTACCAGTACCGGCACTTTTGCAAGCGATTTTTCAATCCGGTCACCTTCGCCGTAACTGGCTGAACCTGGATTAAATGTAGCCCGGAGACGGGAAAGAATATCCCGGCTTATTTTTGCATAGAGTACCGGAGTCTGGTAGAGTCTCATAATTTCGTTCAGTATAATACAGGAAAGCAGGGTTTTGCCGGTTCCCGGATCACCGTAAAGGTACAGACCCCTGACAGGACCTTTGGATTCTTTTTTTCCGTATTCGCGGATGAGTTCCGTTGCCATATCAAGTGCGATCATAAAATCGCCCGTTGTGGTCTGATCGGCCGAATTCAGAAATTTCCATGCAAACCGCGGGGGAACTGCCGACATCTGGCGAATGATTCTGAGCCGCTCCAGCGCCAGCCTTGCCGGTCTTGAAGGGCAGGGGAGCATGTTTCCGCTTGATTCGTCAAAGTATTCAAACGGGGGCTGTTTATTGCACAATGTTATGTTTTCTACACAGCTGCAGACAAGAAACGCAGGCTCAGACCATCCTGCTCCCTGAGGATCAAGAACGATACCCATACCCCTGCATTCGGGACAGTCTTTTTTTCCATATAAATAGCGTTTATCGAGGTTGTCTGCAAGGTGATTCCAGAAGTCGTTTCCGCCTCCGTAATGAAAAAAATCTGCCATAGAGTCAGTTTTCAGGAGTGGCAGCGGAAAAAAAGCTGTTTTTTTTTCCGAAAGACCCTAAATAGTGTAGACTGGAAGTGAATTTCCGGTATACTTTTCCCGATATACTTGAAGAACAGAAAGAAAACCGGCCCGACCGGAGTTCAATAATTTATTAGATTAGAAGGTGCGACCATGATCAGATATGCATTAGTGATCAGTTTGACAGTATTTCTGGCTCTGCCTGTAATGGGTCAGCAGCAGCCACCTGCAGGCGGACAGCCGGCAGCAGGCGGACAGGCTGGTCAGCCAGTGGAAAATCCTGTTTTCCCAACAGCGTATGAACCTACTCCGGGTGAGCTGGTTTCTGAAGATATCGACGAGTCAAAACTGACCGACGAAGAAAAAAGAATCCGTGCGCGGAATCTGAAAGCAGAGGAGCTCTGGAAGAACTCTGACTACAGAGACTACAATGCTGCATTTACCGAACTGCATAAGCTTTCCAAAGCATTTGCAAACAACAAATACCGCCTTGCGCTTTCTGCGTATCAGGCAGGTGTGAACACCATTATCAAGATGCGTGACGAAGTGGAACTTTACCGCCGTCAGGCTTCCGAAGCAAAAAATCTTCATGAGAAATGGTACTGGCAGGTTGTGGACCGCAAGGCCAAAGAAGAGCGGGTAGTGAACAGAATGACCCGTCAGGCGAAAATGGAAGCGGTAACGTACTTTACCCGTGCTGTAAATCACATGGATGATATTACAAATCCTGATTTAAGAGAGCGCCAGGCATTTAAACTGCTTCTTTCAGCAATTTACCGTAACTGGATTATGTATCAGTATGATCTGCAGAACATACCGCAGACTATCCCGCTTCTTGAGCTTTACATCGAGATTGATGATAACGAAAAAGAGTATCCTGCTCACAAGTATCTTGCACAGGCTTATTCTTTCCAGGAAAACATCATTAAGCGGTACCGTCAGGGAACTGAAGACCAGATGCTGCGTTTCCGTTACAAGAAGAACGTTCACCTCTTAAGAGCTGCTGAACTTAAGTATACAAAGGAATCACCTGAATACAAGCATATTGTGAATCTGGTGAATCGCGACGAAATCATCTCTGTAATGCCTTAAGCACTGCATGGAAGGATCGCACCGGATTCGGCTTCCGGTCTGTCTCTGACAGACCGGAGTCCTTCTTGCGACAACTGACCAGAGCAGTGCTTCCTTCTTTCCTGTCTTTACCGGATTATAACTGCCACCTCTCTGAAAAAAAAGATGTACGATTTGAATCTTTCGTAAAGCTGAGAGATTTTATCCAGTTCTGCCATCAGTATCCAGAAGCCCAGCTTCAGCCGCTTTTTCCCGAAAACCAGGTGCTCCTTTGCAAACGGCAAGTCTTCCGGTGATTCGTCCGGATTCAGCTATTTTTTCAGGCAGAACAGTCTTCAGAAAAGAAAAGATTTCTTCCGGGCCAGGTTCCGGATAAGCCTGATTGATCCAGACATGTTCCACTGGATTGATTCTGCCGTGTGTGATAAGGTTTTCTTTTATAAGTTTCAGGATGACTCCGGTATGCACACCGGACACAGCCTTTTTTCC
>CAZQKZ010000033.1:10276-34777 GCA_964594095.1 uncultured Leptospiraceae bacterium
TTGTTGCGACGTCGCGGTAGGAGAGCCGTCCGCTTAAAAAAAGCTGGTAAAGTGAAAAAGTAAGAAAATCACTTTCTGTGTTGTCGCCCATAAGTATTTCGCGGGCCCCTGTGGGCTGCATCAGTCTGTTTTCCAGAAGGATTATGAGCTTATAGGAGACCTGATTAAAAAGACCGTCAATTTCTGAACGGAAATACCGGGAGCTGCGTTCCAGAAGATCCCCGATCCTCCAGGAAATGAGTTCTCCCGGACTTCGCAGGTTGCGAAAGATTTCTTCGAAGAGAGGATCAAGAATACTGCTGAAATGTTTAAGCGAAAGGCCTGTGTAATCAATTCCAAGCTCACGGAAGCGCACCTGAAATGTACGCCGGAAAAAATGAGGAGAGGCAGAGAGAAACATCAGTGGAAGGGGATCCCTGCCTGTTCCGCGAAGATCCCGGTAGAATGCATCCATCCCGGGAAGCGGCATTTTCCGGGATGGGTTTTCGAATAGGGTACCAATGAGACCACGTTTAGTTTCTATATCAGTATTAAGAAAAGTCTGATCAATATCTGATGTCAGGATTCTGCCGTTATAATCCTCAGGCAGGATTCTGATTTTACCGTACCCCGGCTCGTTTGTTCCTGCTGATTTCAGCAGCACACGGATGGAGTAGTGTCCCGGCTGAATTCTGTGTTCCAGACGATGGCTGAAATAACCGTTAGCGTCGGCCCGGAAGGGTCTGGACCGGTAGATTACCTGGGCCTTCTGCAGTTCTTCATGCCCGGGATTTCCTCTTCCAGGATGATCAATAACTTCAATAATGATTTCCGGGAACCTTACAACTTTCAGAGAAATGTCGTTTACCGGTTTGATTTTATCGGCTTCGCCCATTGGAAGCGCCAGAAAAGGATCAAACGGAAGGCTGCTGATTTCCGGTGTGGTTTTCCAGTCGGCCACACGACCCCGGATCAGGAGCCGGTTCCACTGGCCGAGGGCTCCGTTCAGTAAAATGATTCTGCGTCGTTTCATCTGCGGTTGACGAATTCCTGTCACTCAGAATTGTAACAGAATCTGCATACTCTGGTCAAGTAAAGTCCGGTTTTATTGGTGACATTCAGATGAGATTTTGATGAATGGAATAAGACAGGAGTTTTTTTTAATATATGAACCAAAAAGTGTCAGTTGGTGTAATTGGCGGTTCCGGACTTTACGGTCTGGAGGGAATGAAAATCCTTGAAGAGGTGCGGCCCGAAACGCCCTGGGGAAAACCTTCCGATTCTGTCACGATCGGAGAAATAGAAGGAAAAAAAATCGCATTCCTTGCACGTCACGGTAAAGGGCATTTTTTATCACCCTCAGAGGTTCCGTTCCGGGCCAATATTGCAGCTATGAAAATGCTGGGAGTTCAGGAGATTGTGGCTTTTTCAGCAGTTGGGTCCCTTCGCCAGGAAATTGCACCAAGAGATTTTGTAATCCCTGATCAGATCATCGACCGGACCAAAGGCATTCGGGAATCCAGCTTTTTTGAAAAAGGGGTCGTTGCCCATGCTATGTTTGGTCATCCGTTTTCTGATTACCTTGCCGATATTCTTGCAGAAGCAGGAAAAAAAGTACCTGGTCTGAATCTGCACAGGAACAAAACTCTGGTTGTAATGGAAGGACCTGCATTTTCCACCCGCGCTGAATCGGTAATGTACAGAAACCTTGGCTGCGATATCATCAATATGAGTGCGGTTCCTGAGGCAAAACTGGCCCGGGAAGCTGAAATCAACTATCAGATGGTCTGCATGAGTACAGATTATGATGCCTGGAAGGAAGAAGAAGAGCCGGTTACGGTAGAAATGGTAATTGCAAACCTGAACGCTAATTCCGAAAATGCAAAGAAACTGCTCGCTGCAGCTCTCCCGGCACTCGGTGTTACAGAAAATCCTCTTACGGGTACCATGAAATATGCGGTGATCACAGCTCCGGAAAAAAGAAATCCGGAAACTGTGTCTTCTTTAAACAGAATTCTGCCTGGATATTACTGATCGCGTAATCTGTATGAACAGGGCACCTTTTTTCATACATTTTACCTGTCTGCGGCTTAAGCGGTTAACGGCTGCAGGTTTACTGGTTCTGTATGCCTGGGCACCGGTTACCGGGATCAGCGCACAGAATGTGACCAGTCTGCCTGTCAGACCCAAAGAAAAGAGGCCCACTCCGGAAAATCCATCGTATCTGCCTCCTCTGATTCCTCCGTCGCTCAGGAATTCCATGAATAGCATGAATCCCGCCACGATGCTCAATCCAGGTGCATTGGATGCAAAAAGCTTCCGGAAATCCCAGGAAGAACAGGCTTTGCTGAAAAAAAAACGCAAAGACCGCAAATTCGAGTATGAGCTGAAAAATATCCCTGAAGGAAATGAGCGGGCGGTATTTGAGCGGTCATTACTGCATCAGTTTGGAACGGATGTTTTTCCGGAATACGCGGGCCGGCATGATCCCTATTATACCGAAACCAGCCTCAGGAGATTTCAGATCATCTTTTTTCTTTCGCTGCCTGTAACAGCAGCGGGGACCTATGGTACTGCCCAGCTTATCCGTTCCGCACAGGGGCAGAAGATGGGTGTCTACGACGGGCCCTCAACCGCTGCTATGGTGGCCGTAAGTCTTTTACTGAGCGGGGGGATTGCCTGGTACGATCATATCATGTGGAAAAAAGATCCGGAAAACCTCAGCAGGCTGCTTTTACCCGAAACCGGGAACATCCTGAAACAGGACCAAAAAAACGAGGAGCTTCAGGTTTTAAGCCAGAGCCAACTGACTCCTTCCCCGGCGGATCCCTTTCTCACTCCTGATTTAAAGATATTTTATGCGGCTTCTTTTTAAGTTGACGGCTGCAGGCCATTGAAATTCAATTAAACCGATGGCTAAGTCAAAGAAAACAAAGTTAAAAACCCAGATTACCGAAAAGGAAATTCCTGAATTAAGCGGTTCTGTGGACGATATCGAATTATTAAATCATTATAAATATGCGGATTTTTATCCGCAGAGTACAAGGGAAAAGGTGATGGGCAGTAAAAATGCTCAGAAGCGGATTGAGGAGCTGCTCCGGGATGCCCCCATTAAAAAAGCTGTTAAAACCCGCGCTATTTCGGGCAGACCCTCTGATTTTGCCTCTGTTTCTGAAAGCGGAGAAGAAGGAGGAAGGTCTGAATCCATTCTTCTGCCTTCAGTAAAGAAAGATACCGAAAATTCTGAAGACCAGGGCGGAATTATGGGTGCTATCAGGAGATGGTTTCCGTGAAAAAAGTCCGGATTGGTATCATCGGAGCAGGAACGGTAGGACGCGGAGTGATTTCCACTCTGCGGGATCAAAAAGAGCTGCTTCAGAAAAGAACCGGTCTCGATATTGAAGTGATCGCGGTATCAGACCGAAGCTGGCAGAAAAAAACTGATTTTCTGCAGGGAATCCCTGCATCCGACAATCCTGAGATTGTGCTGAATAATCCGGAAGTTGACATTGTGCTGGAACTTATCGGCGGACTGGAGCCGGCGGGTCAGTATGTGGAACAGGCACTTCGTAAAGGGAAGCCTGTTGTCACAGCAAATAAAGCCCTTCTTGCTAAAAAAGGGAAAGAAATTTTTCCGCTTGCCTACAGTCAGAATCTGAATATCGGTTTTGAAGCAGCTGTGGCCGGTGCCCTTCCTGTTATCAAAAGCCTCCGGCGCAGTCTTGTGGTCAATGATATCCGAGCTTTCTACGGAATACTGAACGGAACATGCAATTTTATTATCTCTAAAATGGAATCCGATGGCATGGACTATGCGCATGCCCTTGAACTGGCACAGCGCCTCGGGTTTGCTGAGGCGGATCCATCCTTCGATGTAAACGGGAATGATGCCGCACAGAAACTTGCCCTTCTTGCGGGTCTCTCATTCGATACCTTTGTACCCGAAGAAACGGTGTTTACCGAAGGCATCAGCCGCATTCGAAAGGTTGACCTCGATATAGTGGCTTCCATGGGTAAAGTTGTCCGGCTGCTGGGGATTGCCCGTCGCTTTGAGGATGGTTCCAGTATTCTCCGGGTCCATCCGGCCATTATACCCGGTGACCATATCCTGGGGCATGTAAAAGATGAAAGAAATGCTGTTTATTTCGACACCTCGCATTCAGGACCAGTGCTCATTATGGGTTCCGGTGCCGGTGCAAACCCAACTGCGGCAGCCGTGATCAGTGATATAGTATTCATTGCCCGCAGCGGCGAACAGGTGGAGCGCTGGATGGCCGGGGATCATTCGCTGACCCTCGTGAAAGATCTTCAGTACAGTTTTTATCTTCGTTTTCAGACTATGGAACGGCCCGGAGTACTTGCTGATATTGCGCGGGTTCTGGCGGACCACGGTATTTCCATCGCGCGCTTTCATCAGGAAGAAGGGGAGGAGCCGGTTCAGGTGGTCGTGATGACTCATCATGCTTCTGAATCAAGACTGGCTGAGGCGGTCAGGAAAATCGATGAGATGCCGATTGTTCTTGAACCCACCACAGTCATCCGGATGCTTGATCAGCTCTGAAAGGGGCCGACTGTGAAAGGGGTATTTCCGGCAAGAGCTGCTATCCACTGGTCTGGGGTTACCTCGACCGGGATCCATCCGGGAAAAAGATCTCACGGGGATCTCTTCATTAATACTGGTGATCCATCTGAATATCCTCTGCTTACTTTTGAATTCAGGCTGAAAGATCTTGCGAATCTCCGCAGAATGGGAACTGCCCGTGCGGCCCTTCTCAGAAGGGCCGGTGCATCCGCCTTTTTGTTATTTCTGCATGGTTCCCCTGAAAAAATTCTGCTTCTGCCCAAAAAAAATCACCGTTCTGTCTATATGCATTACAGCGGACCCATCCGGAGTCAGGGGGGCGACCTGATCCATTTGAGTGAATTTTCTGTAAAAATTTCTGAATTCAATGTCCGGAATTCAGCATGGTAATTGTTTTTTCTGCGTCTAATATCACAAAGAAACAGAACTGCTGACCTGCCGGAAAACGGAAGTTAGTCGACATTTAAACGGCTCAGCTGTAAACAGGTTTCAGAGGCGGAACATGCGTATTAAAACAGAAAGCCAGGAAAATGCAATGATCGACCAGACAGTCATTGATATGCAGAATGAATACTCAAAAACCGGAATCACCGAGCACATATTTACTGATCTTACAATGCAGATTCGCCGGGAAAACACTGGTTCTGAGTCCCCCGCGGATGTAATCATTCTGACAGGTAAAATAACAAATGAAAATTCGTATGATCTCAATCAGAAAATAAACCGCTTTTTTGCTGAGCTTAGTAAACCCGTTATTATTTTTGATCTGAGCAATCTTACCTATGCAAACTCTATGGGAGTTGCCATACTTATCGCTTTTTATTATCGTGTAAAGGAAAACAAAGGGGAAATGCTGATCGGAGGGATTCATCCTTTTCTGGACCGGGTTTTTCGCTTGATGGATATGCCCCGTGACTTCATTATGTACGAAACCATGGAGGAAGCCAGGCTTTCTCTTAAATAACAGGATATATCATGTCTGTACCATTTATTGATTTAAAGCGCTTTGAGGATGGGTTCATCGACCGATGGATTCCGATCATAACCGATATGACCCGCAACACACAGTTTGTTGGCGGGCCTGCTGTAAACTCCCTGCAGGATCGTCTTGCAAAAGAGAACGGAACTTCCTTTGCTGTAGCCTGTTCCAGCGGAACAGATTCCATCCAGCTTGCTCTGCGGGCGGCCGGTGTCGGACGCGGGGATACTGTTCTGCTCCCGGATTCAACTTTCTGGGCTACGTTTGAAGCTGTTGTGAATGTGAATGCGGATCCTGTCTGTGTGGATATTAACATGGACGATCTTCAGATGGACTTTGACAGCTTTAAGCAGGGTGTGGAAAAATATAAACCCAAAGCTGCCATACTTGTGCATCTTTACGGCTGGGGTTCTGCACGTCTGGATGGTTACCGTTCCTTCTGCCGCGAAAAGGGAATTGCTCTTATAGAAGACAGCGCTCAGGCATATGGGGTGGAGTATAAAGGAAAGCCTGTATTTCAGGAAGCTCACCTTGCTCCCACCAGTTTTTATCCGGCCAAAACTCTGGGTGCAGCCGGGGATGCCGGGGCCATTTTTACTAATTCCAAAGAGCTTGCCGATAAAATGACATCTCTTGCAAACCATGGCCGCGAAGAGCATTACGCTCATGGCGATGTGGGCTGGAATGCACGGATCAGTGCGTTTCAGGCAGCATACTTAAACCTTTCCATGGATTACTTTCCTGCAAGGCTCGAAAGCCGCAGAAAATATGCTAAAAAATATCAGGAAGTTCTTCCTTCTCTCGGAGTAAAAGTAATCAGTCCTCCGGCTGATTATACCGAAAACGGATACCTTAATGTGATTCTGGTTGACCCTGCGAAGCGTGATTCCATTAAAAAAACTCTGACCGATAAAGGAATCGGAGTGGGTATCGTTTATCCAGGGGCCATTGCTCTTCAGAAAGGTGCCAAAGATTTTGTGAAAGGAAGAATCGGCGGAGCAAATACGGAAAAACTCTGCAGCTCTGTCCTGAATCTTCCTCTTTTTCCTTATATGACCGATGCAGAATTTGATGAAGTCATCGCTGCCGTAAAAGAAGCAGTGAAATAATTTTCATTAGAAATTGTCCCGGAACCCTCCCTGGTATCCGGGACAGCCTCTTCATTTAAAGTGAACAGAAAGCAGCTCACCGCAAAAACCGGGAGCTGCTTTTTTTATTTCTTCTGCCGGCACTGATTCATAGTATCCACTGAATCGCGAAGTTTGTTTTTTTCCAGCTGATCGTAATCCGGTGTTCCTAAGCGAAGTCTTTCTGACAGCATTTCATACGCCGGAAGAAATACCGGACAGAGATCTCTGAAATAATCGTAGCCGATTCTTCGGTGGGAATGGTTGGGACTTTTTAATTTCAGATAATGATACAGGTCAAAATCCTGTTTTGTTTTAAGATGCAGTATCTGATAACCTTCCCGGCAGTCACTGATGAGAATGTCAGGAATGCTGCGGTCACCGCAGGTGCTTTCCAGAGATTTTATATATACTTCAAAGGAAGCTCTGTTTTCCGCGGGGAGTTTTTTAGTGGTGCGGACCGACAGCACATTCGAAACAGTCACAGGAGTGTGGCCTGGATTTTCAATGACAGCAGAATAGTTGCCATCGGAAGCACCGGTGGTTTTTACAGATGCAGTCAGTGTGCGGCGGTCATCTGATACCTTCACACTGCTGACGGAAGGAGCAGCTGATTTCGCATCCGTGCTTCCTGTACCGGTTCCGGACTGAATCAGCTTCACAGAAGTCCGGGGCACAAAGTTCTCTCCTTTTATAATCAGCGGATGCTCCTGGTCTTCGCCTGTAACGGTGACAGGTTCGGGGAATGGTTCTGCCTTCGGAGCCGGATCAGGCTGTATCCGGACAGGAATCCACTGTCCGGGTTTACCGGAAGCTCCGTCTTTTTTCAGAGGAATGATTCTGGTTTCGTAAACACCGGGTTCCATATCCAGGGTAAGGAATGGTTCCGTGGATTTCCTCCGGAAGATTTCGCTTTTGCCTTTTTTACGGTATTCGATTATGTATGATACTGCATCAGCAGAACGTGGCCACTTGAGTTTTTCTCCGCTTTCCGGTCCGAAGAAGGTGAGTTCCTGTGCTGTATTTTTTTCTGTTTCTGGTTCAGGTTCTGCTGTCCCGGATTCATTCGGCTGCATGTCACTGTTTTCCGGCGGAACAGAATCGGACTGTTTCGGGACGCTTTCAGAAATCACAATCCGGTGAGGAGCCGAAAAAGGAGAGGATTTTCCTTCTTCGGTATTCGTTTTAACTCTCCAGTAAAAAGGAGTATCCTGTTTTTTATTTAAAGATTCCGGAGGGATTTTCACGGTAGCATGGTTTTCCCTGACTCTTTTTTCATCGGTGATTCTGCTGAAAGAGGAATCGGGGCTTACCTGAACCTGGTAAGATTCTGCTTCGCGTCTGGCTTTCCAAACAATGAATATGCCTTCCCCGGATGCCGATTCCGGATGAATTTTCTGATTCTGCAGAGGGGTTACCGGTTCGGGAACTCTTGGTTCTGTAACCGATACCACAGTGAACTTTGCGGCAGTACTTTCTGAGGGAGTGATTCCTTCTGCTTCCGGAGTGACGCTTACTTTCCAGTAGTAATCCCCTGGTTTGAGTCCGCTTACAGTTGTTCCTGATGACTTAACTTCTTTTTCTATTACTTTATTTCTGAACTGAGAATCTTCTGCGACAGTCAGTACGGAAACTGATGCCACCGAAGGCACAGACCAGCGGAAAGGAATTTCAGAACGGCCTTCCCCCGCTGTTTCCACTTCGGAAGAGGCCGAAGGAGTAACAAGTGTGACCGGAGTCTTCTCGACCATCAGAACCCGGGACGGTGCACTCTGCTCAAGTTCGCCTGTTTCCCTGTCTCTGGCAAGAACCCGCCAGTAGTATGCTCCTCCCGGAAGGCCCGCGTCCACATAATTCTGATTCGTTTCTTTTTCGAGCAGCAGGGACTGGAACCGTGAATCGTGAGCTACCTGAAGCACAGCGGAATCAAATGTCTCGTCTTTGGTCCAGGCGAAGCGGACGTCACCCTTCCGGCCTTCCGGAACAGAACGTATTTCCTGTTCTTTGGGTCTGACCAGATGGACTTTAATATTCCCGACCTGAAAGGAATCGCCGTTTACATTCAGGCGGTTCCCCGGATCCAGTTCCACTCTTTCATTTTCGCTGCTGATCACAGCTTTACCGCTTTTTACAAAGAGCTGAAGGTTTTCTCCGTTTTCACCGCTGTTCAGCATAACATCTGAATCGTTAAGTAAAATTTCTGTTCCTTCCGACGTTATTTTCGCCTGGGAATTACCGCTGTTCTTTACCTGAATCGAACCTGACTGAAAATCAATCAAAGAGCTATCCTCGCTGATATCCAGAAAAATCATAGAATTTTCGTCAAGAGTTATACGGGTTCCGTCGTTGAGCTCTATCACAGCATTGGATCTTGAATGTGAGCGGATCGTATCGCGGGCGAACAGACTGGATGAAGGGGAAACGGAATTCCAGACAACCCGTCTGTCGCTTTTCCGGTCAACTGCATTGAATTTATAAATAACCCTGCCTGCAGATTCCCCCTGGGAAAAGGCTGAACTCCGTGTGTAATCCACGAAGAAAATTCCTGTAAAAAGTGCAGCGTTCAGGAGGAGCACTGCGGGGATGAGTGTTTCCTGACTGACCTTCATTTTACTTCCTGAGGCGGCGCAATGCCAAGTCTGAGGCGAAGATCTTCGATGGATTTCGGAGAATCCGGATCGGAGCGAAGACCCAGAACTGCATATATTGTAACAGCCTGGGTTTTACCTTTTACTTTAATACGATCCAGCTTTACTGCATGGATTTCCTTATCGATATATTTAAAAACATTTTCGGTAATTAAAATGTCTGCGGCATATACCTTGGAAAGCTGTTCTGTACGCGAAGCCATGTTTACAGCATCACCGATTACCGTGTATTCCAGTTTTTCACTTGAACCGATCTGTCCGGCAATGACATGTCCGGTGTTTATACCGCATCCTATTCTCACAGGCGGCTTTTTTTGTTTTTTTCTGTTTTCATTCAGTTCTTCAAGGGCATCCCGCATCAGGAGGGCGGATTTAACCGCATTAAGAGAAGGATTCGGCACTGAACGAAGGGCCCCCCAGACAGCCATAAGGGCATCGCCTATGAATTTATCCACGGAACCGTCTGTCTGATTCACACAGCTTACCATGGCAGAAAAATATTCATTCAGAAAATCCACCACCTCAGCCGGGTCAGTTTTCTCGGACATGGCAGTAAACCCGCGCACATCGGAAAAGAACACAGCACATTCTTTACGTTCCCCGCCGAGACGAAGCTGTCCTTTGAGAGACATTTCAGCAATGTCTTTATTTACAAACCTGCCGAAAGATTCCCTGAGGTTTTCCCTTTCGCGCAGACCCCGGGTCATGGACTGAAAAGAGTGGGTAAGCAGACCCAGCTCATCGTGACTGCGGGCGGGGAGATTCAGATCGTAATTGCCCCGTTCCACTTCGCGTGCAGCAGAAACAAGAGCTTTAACAGGCAGAGTGATGGACTTGGCAAAAAACCATACAATGAGAACCGCGAGACTGATCACGGCAATCAGAAGGAAAATATTCCTCCGCTGAATATTATAAACTTCTTCGAATGCCAGGTCTTCCCGGACAGAGGAAATGACCCCGATGCCTGCTTCAGGCAGAGTGCGGAATGCGGCGAGGTAGGCATTTCCTTCAGTGTCTTCATAGCGGATCTGTCCGTTACTTACCTGGCTTTCTTTCATGGCCTTTATGATTTCGGAACTTCCGGATTCGGACCGGGCAAGAATCAGTTTCCGGTCAGAGTGGAGTATAATCTGTCCCTGCAGATCCGTTACATAAGTTTCAGTAATGCCGCTGGACTGAACAGAATCGAGGAATGCCTCAGAGCGAAGGATCATGACCAGGGAACGGCGCGCACCTCCCGGTTTTTCGTAAGGTACAATTACAGCCAGCAGCGGAACCGGCCAGCTTCCGCTTACATTTTTCAGAAGGGTCACACCGGAAGCACCGGCAGCAAAGTCATCTGCATAATCCTTCAGCATAACTTTTACAAAATCATCCGGAAGACCGTACTGAACCGTTAAAGAATCGTTAGAAAGGGAGGTTTCTGCAATGCCGTTCCCGGAGCTGCTGAATACACCAATATAGAGAAGATTTTTTTCGCCCTGCCAGATGCGGCTTTTTACTGCACCAGGTCCGTCCTTGATTAACAGATCAGCGGCGATGGTTGTTGACCGGATCAGGGCAGCCAGTGTGTTCCGGATGTTATCGGCAATCACACGGCTGACATTCATATTAGCTTCCTGAACCCTGACTTCATTATCATTCCGGAAAAACCAGGTAGCCAGGGCAATCATGAAACCAAGGGAAACTGTAAGAATTGCAGAGATAATAAAAACTAATTTAAAGCGAATGCCAAACTTTGATAACTTAAAAGCTGTTTCAGACTGCATGGGTCAACCATGAAAATAAGATACTGTGTTACAATAAAAAACCGAAACAGCGGAAAAAAAATAAAAAAAAGTTTGCATAACTCCCTGATTAAATGATTCATTGAACTGAGTCATCATACGGAGGATGAAATGAAACATATTTACAGAACCGCAGTGCTTGCAGCTGCTTTCACTGCAGCGAACGGGATTTATTCCCAGGCACCTGCTCCTGCGACGGCCCCGAAAACCGCGCCTGCTCAGACTGCTCCGGCAGCCAAACCAGAACCTGAAAAAAAATCCGGAGGACCGGCTTTCTGGAAAGACCCCGCAACCGGCACTGTCTACGCGAATTCTCAGACAAAATTTTCTCTGAGTTCCGGAGATACCCTGTCCAATGTGGATTATACTGAATATAAAGTAAATGAAGGCCCTTTCCAGAAATACCATGCTCCTTTTAATCTTTCTTCGGAAGGACCATACACTGTAATTTACAGAACAGTTGACAAAGCCGGCAACAGAGAACCGGACCGGGTGTTTAATGTTACAATTGATAACCTGGCACCGAATGTAGTGGTTCTTCCAAGTATGCCTCTCGTTGTAAAAGATGGTAAAAATTACACCGCTCCTGGTAACTCTGTGAGTATCCGGGTTCAGGATGATTTTTCAGGCGTAAAAAGCGTTAAGTATTCTGTCAATTCTGAGACTATGAATGATTATAAAGGGGAAGTGGTCCGTCTTACTCAGCCGGGGTCTCACGCAATTCGTTATTTTGCGGAAGACAACCTTGGTAACAGAACCGCAACCGGAAACCTCACTGTCGAAGTTGATGCAGAAAAGCCTGCAGTGGATATTGTGCCATCTCAGCCTCTTGTTACAATAGGAGCTGTTCCTTTCGCAAGAAGAACCACATCCTTCCGGGTTTCTGCCAATGATGCAGGTTCCGGAGTGGCTCAGATTCTGATCCGCATTGACGGAAATCAGGAATGGAAAACCTACACAGATACGATCCGTTTCGATACCGAAAAGGATCACACAATTGAAGCAAAGGCCGTCGATGCAGTCGGAAATGAAAGCGAAGTTAAAACGCTGAAATTCTCTGTAGACGATACCCCACCCACCACAGAACTCACACCGGTTCTGAACTGATCTGTCATCTCTTAGATTCCCGCCTCCGTTGCGCCGGAGGCAGGAATCGATCTGCAACGTCGTCAGACGTCCCCGAATTCTAAATCAGGCTGAAGATCCTGAGCCTCTCAGCCTTGATGCGATTTTTGCCACATGGAACCCCTGCAATAATCATCCCGTGATGAAGGAGGGTTGTATGAAAGGAGAGGATCGTGCTCTCCTGCCCGCCATGCTGAGTTGCCGAAGAAGTAAATACACTCGCCACTTTTCCAATGAGACTTCCTGAAATCCACTGCTGACCGGTATGGTCCAGAAAACTCCTCATCTGGGCTGTCATCATCCCAAAGCGTGTGGGCGTCCCAAATATAATCGCATCACCCTCTTCCAGAACAGAAGGGGTGGCAATCGCTACATGGGAAAAATCCTCCTTCGCTTTTCTGGCTCCCACCTTCTCCAGTACCTCATCCGGAAGGGTTTCCGGAACCTGATAAAGCTCGGCCGTGCATCCGGGAACCTTTCTTGCCCCCTGCTGAATTGCCTGGGCCATTTTATAGATATGACCGTACATGCTGTAAAAAACGATATGAACTTTCGTCATGGAAAGTACCTCCTGTCCCCATGAGTATCCGTTCACGGAGTAACGATGCACTTTTTTTAATATACAATCTGTCCTGACCAAACCAGGCAATGCTGGACGAAAGTCACCCAAAGTGGTTGAGAGTAGAGGTGCGCCCGTTCCTGAATCATTGAGATATAAATCATTGCTATCGGAATTAGAGGACCTTTGCGGAGTCAGAACACGGGAAATAAGTTTTGCATTGGGAGGTTTGTGGACGATTAGCCCTCAGAATCAGTTGACAGTCGGACTGCTTCCGAATGACTGACTTTAAATGGCGCAGCATTTTGACGGAACCTTCTTTGATCTTCATTTTCCTGATCAATGGGAAGAAATTATAGTCGAAAACATACCAACTTTTTTTGATCCGGATGGGGGAGGAGTCCTTCAGGCAGCTGCCACGCGCAATCCCGATGGGGTATTTGATATTGCATGGGAACTGGAACGGTATCTGACAAGGCAGGGAATTGAACTGGACCCTCAGAAAATTGTTGGTTTTCAGAATTCGCAGGGGCTGGACAGTCTGGTTTGTGAATACCGGCACCAGGACCGTTTCTGGATGGTTTCGGTTACTTCCCATGAAAATGCCATGGTGTTTCTGATTTTTAACAGTGATGAGATCCCCGACCCGGAAACGGCAAAACATATATCAGAAATCATACAATCCCTCCGGTTTTTAACAGTTGAAAAATCCGGCTCATCTGAAAACCATTGACTGTGGGCATACCAAAAAAAACCGCAGTTTTGGCTTCCGGCAGGGGCTCGAATTTTCAGGCAGTTCTTCGTGCATTGTCTGAGGGCAGAATCACAGGAACAGAAATCACAGTCCTGATTACCGACAGGCCAGGCACAGGGGCCGAAGAGCTTGCAAAGGAATCCGGTATTCCGGTAAAAGTTACCGATTATAAATCATTTCCCGACCGCTCTTCCTTTGATGCGGCAGTGGATCTGGCTCTTGGCGAAGCAGCACCTGATCTGATTCTGACCCTCGGTTATATGCGTCTGATTCATCCGGAAACAGTAAAAAAATACAAATATAAAATCATAAATATTCATCCTTCTCTTCTCCCTGCATTTCCCGGTATGCATTCCCAGAGGCAGGCTTTCGAATACGGTGTCAGGGTTACAGGTGCAACAGTGCATTTTATGGATGAAGGGGTGGATACCGGCCCGGTGATTCTGCAGGCTCCGGTGGAAATTACCGCCGACATGGATCTGGCAGCAGTTGAAAAGGCCGTCCTTGCAAAGGAGCATTCCCTGATCTGCGAAGCAGTGCAGCTTTTCTGTGATGACAGAATCCGCGTGGAAGGAAGAAAAACAGTAATTCATTAATAATTGAAAGGAGCATATAAATGATCAAAGTAAAACGCGCGCTGATTTCAGTATCCGACAAAACAGGAATCTCTGAACTCGGCCGATTTCTGGAAAGTCAGGGGACTGTGATTATGTCAACCGGCGGGACTCTGAAGGCACTGAAGGATGCAGGCATTAAAGCTGCGGCCATTGAGGAATATACAGGTTTTCCTGAAATGATGGATGGCCGCCTTAAAACTCTGCACCCTAAGATCCACGGCGGCCTGCTGGCTCTGGAAGATAATGCAGCGCATGTGGCTTCCATGAAAGAGCACGGGATCGAAGGTATTGATCTGCTTGTTGTCAATCTTTATCCATTTGCTGCCACCGTTGCCAAAGGAGCAGACTTTGCTGAAGTAATTGAGAATATCGATATCGGCGGACCGACCATGCTTCGCGCTGCGGCGAAGAACTACCGTTTTACAGCTTCTGTTACAGATCCGGCAGATTATGAAACTGTAATGAAGGAAATCCGCGAGAACGGCGGTATCTCAGTCGAAACATCCCTTGGATTTGCAAAAAAAGTTTTTAATTTTACTGCTTCCTATGATGCGGTGATAGCAGAATACCTCAATGAAAAAAGCGGGGATCAGTTCCCGGAGATTCTGACTGTCACTTCAAAGAAAATGCAGTCCCTGCGTTACGGTGAAAATCCTCATCAGTCTGCTGCATTTTACAGGCCTGTACTTGATCTTTATAAGGAACAGCATTCCGGTCTTTCCGGAACTGTGCAGCTTCAGGGAAAGGAGCTTTCTTTCAATAATATGCTCGACTTCAGCGCTGCTCTGAATGCTGCTCTTGCTCTGCCGTCAGACGGGGTGGTTATTGTAAAACATCTGAATCCTTGCGGGGTATCTGTGCGGGTTCCCGGCGAAACGATGGCCGCTGCCTACAACCGTGCGAAAGCCTGCGACCCTGTGAGTGCCTTCGGAGGGGTTATTGCATTTTCCGCCGAGGTCGATAAAGAGGCTGCTCTTGCGATCACAGAAATTTTTGTTGAAGGTGTGATTGCTCCTTCCTTTACGGCGGAAGCACTGGAGGTCTTTGCTCCGAAAAAGAATGTGCGCCTTATGAAAATTTCAGACCCGGGCCGCTTCCTTGTACCGAAAAAAGAGATTCGTCAGATTTTTGACGGTTATCTGTATGAGGACATTGACCTTTCTTACAACGGACCTGCCGACTGGAAGGTTGTAACAGAGAAGAAACCCACTGAGGCCGATATGAAAGCACTGGAATTCGCATGGCGTGTAGTGAAACATATCAAGTCCAATGCCATTGTTTTCTGTTCCGACACTGCCACCCTTGGTATTGGTGCCGGTCAGATGAGCCGGATTGACTCTGTGGAAATCGCAGTTTCTAAATCAAAAAAGGCAGGCTTTGATCTGAAAGGCTCGGTAGCCGCTTCTGATGCATTTTTCCCGTTCCGCGACGGACTCGACGCGCTGGCAAATGCCGGAGCAAGGGCCGTGATTCAGCCAGGTGGTTCCATAAAGGATGAAGAAGTCATTGCTGCTGCTAATGAGCACGGAATCATTATGGTGTTCACCGGAATGAGACACTTCCGTCACTGAGATTTTTTTCAGGAACAGAACTGTGTTTAACACAGTCTGTTCCTTGTACTTTCAGGAAGTTTTAAAACGAAGTATAAAAAAATTGATATTTTTATAATTAATAATCCGTATTGCGGCATGGATTGATCGCGCACGGATTCTGATAAAATTAAGGCCCCTTCCTGAATTTTCACCTCGCCAGGAAAAAGGAATTCCATTGTCAGTAACAGCAAGCGTATAGTGAAGTTCAGATTTTCTGAAAATAATTCTGATTTCATCAGCAGTGCTGTGGCGCAGGATATTGCTGATGACCCCGGACAGGATCCGGAAGACCTGAAGCCTGTATAAAAAGGGAGGTTCATCTGTTTTTTCCGTGTGAACGAAACAGATTGATAATTTTTTTATCTGCGAAATTCTCTCTGTAAAATTTTCAATTTCCCGGATTAATTCAAAATTTTCTTTTTCATTAATAATATTAACCGCAGCTGAAAGATCCTCATGCATTTTCTGACTGAGATCTATGAGATGCCATGCTTCATGTGAATAGTTTTCATTTATAAGTTTTCGCAGACCTGATTTCAGCAGGACAAGGTCTGATCCAAGCAGATCATGGAGATCACCTGCAACCTGATTCCGGAATTCTTCTGCTTCTTTTTTATGCCTGAAAAGAATTTCTTTCTCTTTTCTGTCATCTGCTATCAATGCAAGTCCAAAAAACAGAGATTCCATTACTGTTCCGATAATCGTCCAGGGTATCAGGAATCTCGGGAGAGCTGTATTTGCTGCAGCCATTTCAGCAAGGCTGAAAAGAAACTGAATTGTGAGTCCGGCAAGGTAAATCAGAAATACCTGTTTCCTGGTTCTTCTGAAAAGCTGAGCAGAGATTAGGACTAAAACAGTATAAATTATTATATAAATAATCTGAGAAGACAGGACTGCCTCCTCAGTATTTGTAAGATAAAATGGAAGCATACAGAATGTCAGGAAAAGCAGAATATAAAGCAGAATCAGTTCCTGCTGACTGGATTCCTTTCTGAACAGAGCTGCTGCAAAAAGAAGGATAAAAAAATGTGCAAGTCCGACCGACACCGCAAAGTATCCCGGGTAAATGTAGCCCTCATAAACTGCACCAAAGACTGCTGCACTAAGAATAAAAAGAAAGTAAGTAAAATAACTGAATTTTTTCTGGATGAACAGATATACTGAGCCGACTGCCAGCAGGGTAATAAGGACACCTTCAGTTATACCAAAGGCCAGAATTCGCAATCCTTTTAGATCAGACCGGATTTCAGGTGTCATTATTTCAGCGGAGACCGGAAATAATGCTGGTTCCACCGAAATATCAATAATGGTTTCCGAACCTTTGGGAGCTTCTAAATGAATGCCGGGATATTCAGGAATCTGGAAAAAAGTTTCCCGGCTGTGATAACCGGAAACAGTGCAATCCGTTTTATTACTGGCCTTTGTACAAAAAGTAATCTTCTTAAATACCTGAAACGGAACCTGAATAATCAGTATATCATGCCTGCTTTTATTGCTGATAGTCAGATTTCTGCCGTTTTCTAAATACTCTGCCGATGCAAATTGCTTTTGTTCGGAAATAAAAATTACAGGACCTTCTCCATGTGACAGACAGGAAGAAGCAGTCATTGATATGAATAACAATGGTATGTACTTCAGAAGATTCTGCATTGCTACAGTCAGTCATCAGCTCGCAGAAATTTCAATAAATTTCTTTCCTTCGAAATAATAGTACCCTGATTAAAAAACTGCTCTCTGTTTTTCAGCGATTTTCAGCATGCGGGCAGCAGGATTATCTTCGCTGTTTATTTTCAGAATTTTCTCAAAACCTTCTGCAGCTTCGCTATAATTGCCCCGCTGTATAAAATGAAGGCTTTCCTGAAAAAGGGGCTCATATTCAAGAATCATTCTTAAATAAAAATCGTCATAAATATTCAGAACTTCCAAAACCTCCACAGAATCCGATTTTCCTTTTATCCGGATCCGGCCAAGAGATCTGAAGATCAGTCCGGAGTCGCCGCACAGGGATGCTGTTGCTGCAGTGATAAGGAGATCGGTTCCGAAATCTCTTGTCAGAGATTCAAGCCTTGCTGCTGTATTCACTGTGTCAGAAATTACTGTGGTATCCAGTCTTTGATCATTTCCAATGGTTCCGAGCATAAGTGGACCGTAATGGATACCGATTCCCGAGCGGCTGATTGCCGATTTCCCGGAATTGTGGTTACTCCTGATTAAACGGATCATTTCAACAGCACTTCTGACTGCAGAATCCGGACTGTAATAGAGAGCCATAATAGCATCCCCGATATATTTATCTACAAATCCATTGTAATTTTTTATAATCGGGTTCATTTCATTGAGATAATCATTTACCAGACTGAAAGCTTTCTCAGGTGCCATTTTCTCAGTTATCTTTGTAAAATTCCGGATATCAGAAAAAAGAACTGCCATTTTTTTCAGGGCAGCATCCCCTGACTGAACTACTGTTATATCACTCTTCCCAATAGCCTCAAGGAACTGGTCAGGTACAAACCGGGAGGCGGATTTCAGAAAGAAACGTTCTTTCTCAATCATCTTTTTCTGAAATTCATTGGCATTGCGAAGTGCTTCATTTTTTTCTTCCCGGAGTTTTTTCTGCTCTGCAGAAAGCTGCATAATAAGTGCAAATCCGATAATAATCGTTTCACTTACACTGCCAAGAACCGTAAAGGAAATGATACTTCGCTGCAGTTCCGAATTAACCAGAATCATCTCTGTAACTGCAAATAAGAACTGCAGCGCAACTCCTAAATAATAAAGAAGGATATGTTTTTCCCGGTATTTCAGGAACTGATGGGCGGATGCTGCAGTTATAAACAGAAATAAAAGCGGATAGGTGATCTGTGAGATGATTACAGATTGTGAAAAATCTGCAGATAAGAAATACAGAAAGCAGCTCAGAATCACGGTTCCCATTATTACGGTGAAATATTTAAAGTAGTAATGTTCTTTCTGAAGTCTAAGGAACAGATAACCATAGCTCAGAATCAGGAACTGAATGAATTCCGCCTGAATCGGCATTGCCCAGGGAATAATGTATCCTTCGTATTCTGCTGTAAAAAATAGTACATTTATAATAAAAAGTATAAATAAAGCTGTTCTGATCTGAGGGAGGAAGAAATTATAGATTACGGCAGCAATCAGGGCCAGCATAAGAAATCCAGAAAATAAACCTGTATAAAAGCCGCGAAGGTGGTTTTCATTCCTGTAGGCGGATTCTGCGAAAAGTGCAAACGGAATGGTCATACCATTAGGTTTAACGACAGCATATATTTCTGTTTTTTCCCCTGGATTGAGGGTAAAAAACAGATCCGGAAATCTTTTGGCCGGGAAAATCACAGAGTCTGGATTGTTTAAATAACCATCCTGAATGATTTCGACGCCGTTTTCCCCGTCAATAAGCCAGCTTAAGCTGCCGAACATGGCACTTGGTACATTGATTACCAGATTTTCTGTAGATTCAGATTTATTTAATACCGAAAACCGGAATATTCTGCTGCTTTCATTTACGGATCCGGTTAATACAGACCGTAGCTGCGGAGGTAAATCCTTCAGATCCGGATTATCTGCAGAATGGCTGAGTTTGATACTGCGGAAGTCTTTGCTGACAATGACTGTTTTATCACCAGCCTTTGGTGAAATTCCCCGTATCGGACTGATAATAGCACACAGAAGACAGAATATCATTGTATTTTTCAGTATTTTCATTCTATTGATACCCGATTGACAAAAATTACAATGATTATAGACTATAACAGATCCCTTGTCAATAGGTCATCTGCCCTATTGACAAACCAGCGAAACCGGTCTAATATACCGGCAAGATTTTATGGCAGACGAAAGATAAGGGATTCAATCTGAAAATAGCGTTAAATTTACGTTAACTGCATATATTCAGCAGGTGCATCCGCCTTATCGGCATTGACAGGAAACCATGAAACAATCTTATAATTCATATACAGTGACTGCATGGGGTGCAGAAAATGAAAAAAGTAAGCTTTGTTAAATCTATCAATTTTAAATTAATAGTATTCATCCTTCTGATCGGTACCGCTATGGCTGTTTCCATCATTCAGTATGCCTTTGAAACAGCAAGGGGCATTATGATTGAAAACAGCATCCGCGATCTTGAGCAGACGACCGGAAATGCCTGGAATGCCATCGACCGGACTTTTTCCTATGTTGATTCCGGCCAGATGAGCCGGCAGGAGGCTGAGCTGCATATTATTGAGCTTCTGGCAGGCCCTCTTATAAAAATTCAGTTCACCTACAGTGAAAACGGAGCGTCTGCACTTTCCGCACTTCTGACGGAAAGCGGTGCTTCCGGAGGGGAAAATCTTTCAGTCCGGGCGGAGGGTGGCAGCCTCTTTTTCGAAAATGAAAGCGGGAGTGTTTCCGGAGGCACCTCTGAAACAACAGAAAAAGGAACCGTTTTTACAGTAACAGAACCTGTTATTATACATAAAATTTTTAATTATTATCACGGTCTGTCCAGTGATGCGAAATCCCGGCTGGAAGCAGCTCATAAAATCAGAATCTTCCGCGATATTAACGGAATTTCAGTTAAAACCGGGAAGGAAGGTTATCCTTATATTGCGACTGCTTTTTTTCCAGACTGGCTGCTGAAGGGAACCAGGTATCCCGAGGACTATACTCCCGAAAAAATTCAGGAAAGATACAGAGACGGTTTTGCGGAATTTCTTCTTCCCGCTGAGGCTGAGTTTTACAAATCTGAATTCGGCAGCACCGCAGAAGAGAATTACCGCTATATTCAGAAGCAGATGACAGAAATAAATCCGCCGGATAAAAGAAATGACATCCGCATCGTTTCGCATCCGAACCTTGGTTTTATGAATGTCGACAATCTGAAAACTGCTGATGACCGGATGATCGGACGGGATATTTCTTTAATAAAGAACGGCTTCTACAGCTACATGTGGAAAAATCCGGGAGAGGAAAAAGCAAGAAAGAAAAACGGTTTTATCCGGTATTACGAAAATCCGCGGCATGGTATCAGCTGGATTATTACCGCTGCCTCTTATGAAGATGAGGTATATGCTCCGATTGTTGCTCTTCGCAATACTCTTTATATGATATCGGGTGCCATAGCTCTGCTTATGATCGGTATCCTGATTCTTCTGGTGCGGCGCACTCTGCTGCAGCCCCTCCGGGAGCTTATGAACGGAGTGGAACGTGTGAACTCCGGAGATCTTACAGTAAATGTGAAAGTTAAACATCATGATGAAATCGGATATCTCGGAGAATCATTTAATGCAATGGTTCAGTCTGTGAATGAATCAAGGGAACATCTGGAAAGCTATGCCCAGGAACTGGAGCTTAAAAATAATCAGCTGAGCGAAATGGACAGGCTGAAGGATGAGTTTCTTGCCAATACTTCGCATGAACTTCGCACTCCTCTTAACGGAATCATAGGGCTTGCCGAATCACTGACCGACGGTGTTGCCGGGGAACTCAATGAAAAGCAGAAAGAGAATATGCAGCTGATCATACACAGCGGAATGAGACTTGCATCACTGGTGAATGATATACTTGATTTTTCTAAATTAAAACACAGCAGTCTGGACCTGAATCTTCAGCCGGTGAATCTCCGTTCTTCGGTAAATGTTGTGACTGCTGTTATTAATAACAAAAAAAATGTTGAAATAATTAATAATGTTTCAGAGGGCTTCACAGTCCTGGCCGATGAAAACCGCCTGCAGCAGATTCTGCACAATCTTCTCGGAAATGCAGTGAAGTTTACAGACGCCGGCAGAATCACTATTGATGCGATCCGCTCTGCAGACGGAAAAACAGCCGAAATCTCTGTAACTGATACCGGTATCGGAATTCCCGAAGATAAACTCGAGTCCGTATTCCGGAGTTTCGAGCAGGTGGATGGCAACACTGCACGTAAATACGGAGGAACAGGGCTCGGCCTTGCCATTACTAAGCAGCTTGTGGAACTGCACGGAGGAACAATCACTGCGAAATCTGTCCCCGGGGAGGGCAGCTGTTTCACTATCTCCATGAGTTATACAGAGGAAGCTGCGGATGCGGTTACAGAAACTCTGAAAATTTCGCGTCCCGCTGATCCATTGCCTGAAGACACTGCGATTCCGGAAAAGATTTCTTCCTCTGACCCGGAAGATAAAATCAGAATTCTTGTTGTGGACGATGAACCGGTTAATCTGAAAGTGCTGAGCAATCATCTTTCTGTCCAGGATTACATTGTGGATCTTGCAGAAGACGGGAAGCAGGCACTGGATAAAATCGACCAGGGCAACCGCTATGATCTGATTGTACTCGATGTAATGATGCCGGGTCTCACCGGCTATGAGGTTACGGAACACCTTCGCAAAAAGTTTCATCCTACCGAGCTTCCGGTAGTTCTGCTGACTGCCAAGAATCAGCTTTCCGATCTGGTTACCGGATTTGATTCCGGTGCCAATGATTATTTAACAAAACCGGTCTCTAAGAAAGAGTTGCTTGCCCGTATTAAAACTCATGTGCAGCTTTCCCGTATCACGAATGCTTACGGCAGATTTGTTCCGAAACAGTTTCTGGAATTCCTTGGCCGGGAAAATATCACCGAAGTAAAACTGGGCGATCAGGTGCAGCGTGAAATGACTGTCATGTTTGCAGACATCCGGCAGTTTACAAATCTTTCCGAGGTTATGACACCGGAAGAAAATTTTGAGTTTATCAATTCCTATCTTAACAGGATGGGACCGATCATCCGCAATTACGGAGGTTTCATCGATAAATATATCGGTGATTCAATTATGGCACTCTTTCCGGAAAGTCCGGATCAGGCGGTGCAGGGAGCTCTGGCAATGCTGGAAGAGCTCAGGCTTTTCAACGATGAAAGAATCAGTTCCGGTAAAGCGGAGATCCGGATCGGGATTGGTATTCACAGCGGGCGTCTGATGCTGGGAACCATCGGGGAAAAAGAAAGAATGGAAGGGACTGTAATTTCTGATTCTGTAAACACAGCTTCGCGGATTGAGGAACTTACTAAAAGATTCGGTGCTACAATGCTGATCAGCGAAGATACCCTTGAAAAACTTACTGACAGGAAATCCCTTGATTACCGCTTTATCGGAAAAGTAAAAGTCAAGGGGAAAACCTCTCATGTGGGAGTTTTTGAAATATTCTCAAGTGACCCTGTGAATCTAAGGGATTCCAAAAGGAATACCCGTGAGGCCTTCGAAGAAGCGGTTGCAGCATACCTGAATCGTGATTTTGCCGGATCAGCTGAGCTTCTGCGGGCTGTTACTGCAGAGAGTCCGGGGGATCAGACAGCGGCCATATTCCTTGGTATGGCCGAAAAACAGGCGGACGGGTCTCATCAGAAAGCCGCCTGAGTCAGAATAAATCTGTTTTCAGACCCGTCTAATGATCAAAAGGGCTTTAAGATGCCCGGAACTGTAATCCGGAACCAGGAATAAAATAATATTTCTGTTGACGGTTGGTTTTTTTAATTATTCTGTAGACACAGGCGGGAACAGATGCGTATACTCAGAACTATATTGATTGCAGGGCTGTTCGTTTTCCTGAGCGCTCCCGTTTTTTCCGATACCCTGTTTCTCCGGGAAGGAAAGCTGATCCACGGAGAAGTCATAGATCAGACTCAGACCATCGTTATTTTCCGGCTGCGGGATGGATCTGACAAAGTATTCCAGAAGAGCAGTATTAACCGGATTGGTTTCGGAAAGACCAAAGAGGAAAAAGAAGAAATCCGCCGTAAAAAAGAGGAAGAAGATGCCCGAAAAAAGCGGGAAGCAGAGGAAAAGGCCAGGGCTGAAGCAGAAGCTGCCCGTTTAAAAGCCGAGGAAGAAGCCAGGCTGGCTGCAGAAGAGGCTGCCCGCATTGCAGCAGCAGAAGAAGAAGCCGCCCGTCTGGCAGCGGAGGAAACAGCCCGCATTGAGGCAGAAGAATCCGAGCGCCGCAGAATTGAGGAAGAAGCCCGCATCGCCCGGGAAGAGCAGGAAAAGCTGGAACGGGAAAAACAGGCCAGAATTGCTGAAGAAGAAGCGGATCGCCAGGAAGCAGAGCGAAAACGCAGGAGTTTCTACTATAAATCAGCCCTCTCTCCTGGCTGGGGTCATTATGCCACAGGTCAGACTTCCAAAGGAAGCCTTTATACGAGTCTTTTCTGGGGCTCTTTCACGGCGGCCGGATTTTATTACGGGGATGCTGTCCGGTATAAAAAAAACACGGATCATCTGAGGAATCGTATAATCCAGAATGAGGCTTTTATGTATGACTTTTACCGTAACAGCGGTATACTGAATGCCACGGGTATTTTTTTCTATGATTCGATGCTGAAAATGCAGCTGAATCAGCAGAAAGAACAGTTCAGGAAAGCCACAGAAATGTATTACGGGTTCCTCGGTTTTTCGGCTCTTGTTTACGTTGGTCAGTTTTTCCACGGAGCACCGGATAGGTATCCGGAACAGACGACAAAAGCTGATTTCGATTACAGCGGAGGTTTCCTGCCGGGTGAGGCAGCAGGAACCTGGCAGGCATTTGGCGCCGTAAGATTCAGGTTCTGACAGAGGAAACAGTATGATTAAAAAATTAAAAATAAATAATTTTAAAAAAGTCCTTCCGGCTGCAGCTTTATTTCTGAGCTCCTGTGTGCAGCCTGTGAAAGATCCCATGCAGGTACTGGATACACTGAATACACTGCGCTACCTGAGTGAGGCTGTCGTAAGTCTTACCGAAACCGAAC
>CAZQKZ010000034.1:0-3782 GCA_964594095.1 uncultured Leptospiraceae bacterium
CCGCCCTCCGGGTTTCCTTTCTGAGCAGCAGATCGAGCCAGAATCGTGAGGCACGGCCATTGCCTTCCCGGAACGGATGGGCGATGTTCATCTCCACATATTTTTCTATGATTTCATCAAAACTGCCCTGCGGCATGGCATCGATATGTTTTAGGGCAGCCTCCAGATACATGCGTGGGGCAAAGCGGAAATCCCCTTTAGCGAGATTAACATCACGAATTTTACCGGCAAATTCATAAATATCTCCGAAAAGGAAAGCATGAATAAAAGCAAGCCCGGCAAAAGTTCCGACTTCTGCTTTATGAATGTCGCCTGAGTCAAAAAGCTCTCTGGCCTTTTGCTTGCTGATTTTTTCTTCCACCCTGGCCAGCTCGATTTGATCGGTGATATCCAGTTTGTTTTCTAAAATCATGCTTCAATCTCCGAAATAATGGTATCAATCTCGGAACGAAGCTGGTCAATCTTTTCCACGGTGGTTTTTATCTCTGCATTTAGTTCATGTATATCAATGAATTCACGAGTATCTTTTGCTTCCACATAGCTGCTCACCGACAGGTTGTAGTCATTGTCAATTTTCCAGATCTGGTTTTGTAATGCAGCGAGTTGTTGCTGTCCGGTCATTGTGTTTTTCCTGCTGAAATGGGATGTTTATTTCTATGAGTTTTTATTGGCTTTCAAACCAAAATTGTTTAGTCTTTTCGTTAGAAAAGACTTTTTTTTCTAAAACTTATAATTCGGCGGCTACATATGGTGCCTTATCACCAACAAGTCGGCTGTGGGGAATGACGACTACTGTTCGGTTTTTCCCGAATTTGGCGTCAGCCTAATTTAATTGCAGCCCGTGCCCCACCGGAATCCTCCATTCTCTCCCCAAATTGTGAGCCGTTTATGGGGGCGACCGAAGGGAGAGGGCGATGATAAGGAGGGTGAGCCTTAGCGAGACCCGGCGCGCCGCGGGTAATTTTATGTTATGTGCAGTAGCCATTCTTCATTTTATAATGTATTTTTAAGCCATTTTTGGCAATCCGAAAAGAAATTATTATACTTTTCTATTAAATCCTCAAAAGTAACATCGTAATATACCTCTTTATCGGATAAGTTATTGTGCCGTAAACCGAGAGCATTAATTCTGGGGGCAATGTCTCCAATAACGTTTATATCCGAATTTATAAAAGAATGTTTAAAGGCATTGGAAATGTCATTGAGAATATTGATTAAGTCAGTGTGTTCAGTATAAGGTTGAATTGACTTGTCTTGATTTAATTTTACGGCCCCAAGGCAATCAATTTTAATTTTATCTGGATAGATGCCTTCTTTTTTAAAATAGTCCATAAAATATATTAATGATACTAATTCATCGGCGGCACGACGCATCATATAAATTGCTTCTTCATAGCAATAAATGTGCCTTTCGAAAGCATTGACACTTAGAATACTTTCGTCCCTTGCTATTCTCCAAAACTGATAACTTTCTGCGATTTTTCGATTTGCTTCATCCAAACGGCTTATTATTTTCATATACTTTAAGGCGAGATTTCCAAAAGGTGTCTCTGAAGGAAAAGGTAATATAATTTGGATATTTGTTGGTTCGTCGGGTTTTTTCCCCGTATCAATTTGCGAATTTTTCATTGTGGTATAGAATAATTATATGGCTATTGCAGATAACGAAAATATTTTTACCGAAGTTGGCGACCAACGGGAGCCAATTTGGGCGGAGCGAAGCCAAGCCGGGTACTCGCTGTTGTGCGATGGCCTGGTTTGCTTTATTTTCCTTCGTAAGCATCTCTAAGTTTACTTATTTCAAACTTTTTCATTTGGAAAGCAATTTGTTCAACTCGACTCTTTGCTTTTATATCTTCGTCTGACAAATATTTAGGTAAAACAGAAGGAGTAATTTGCCAAGATATACCATACTTGTCTTTTAGCCACCCACAAGGTCCTTCCTCCCCATCTTTAGTTAATTTGCTCCAACAATGATCAATTTCATCCTGGGTATCACAATAAACAATTATTGAAACAGCTTCATTGAATTTAAATTTTGGACCTCCATTTAGTGCCGTAAAATCCATACCATTAAGAGTGAAGTCAATTGTCATGGCTGTTCCTTCTGGCTTACCATGAATTTTAAATCCTTCTTTCCCAAATCTACTGATTGCACCAATTTTAGAGTCTTGAAAAATTGAGATATAAAATCTTGCGGCTTCTTCTGCTTCAGAATCGAACCAAAGGCAAATTTTTATTTTCTTGTTTTCCATTTCTAACCTCCGAAAATGTTTGTCTGTAATTTTTATAGGCTTTCGCACAACTCTTTATATACACATTGCGCTTTATTAAAACTATGTCAATAAAATATTCTCGGTAATAATTGCACTTCGTTATTGAAGACAGTGTTTGAGGCCCAAAGATATGCTAAAATATTAACTTATTAAAGAACCTATCCGCAATAATATCGTCAAATATAAGGAAATGCTTCAGAAGAACTGGAATCGGGAGCTTCGGTCCTAGCTTGCTGGGCTTTGCATGGGGTGGACGGATACAGGCAGATCTCCCCATTTTCATTGTACTGTATCCCTGTGACATTTTTGCTTGACGCGGGGATTTTTTATGATACATGGCAAAAATCCGGCGGTTCCGGGGCGGAATAGCTCAGCGAGTTTCCGGTCCCTCCACCGGGGCCTCCCTCCCACGAGGGGGCTAAGTCTGCCCTGAATTGTGGGCCATTCCGGAAAAAACCGATGATCCGGATCGGCCAAAGAGCTTAGTCATCTGCAGGGAAAACCCCGGAAGTATCTTCTATAAAATCTGTATTAAAATAAATATCCCGGATATTCTGCTGAAAGGCACGTTCTTGATACTGATTATAGCGCCTCGCCGCGGCCACTCCGCCGGAAACCGAAGCTGAATAAAACACAATACCCCCCGCTGCAAAAAGACCTGAGCCGTAATGAGGTTTGCCGGTTTCCCTTTCCAGATTATACATATACGCCGCACCGCCCCAGAAAAAAAGATTAACAGCCAGAGCAGTCAGACCCGCCATCGTCTGTCCTGAATAAAAATGTCCGCCTCCCGGCAGAGCTGCGGAATAAACTCCGGCCAGCCATGGCTTTTTTCGGGGAAGGGCGGAATAGTTTTCAATTTCCTGTGCAATTTTTTCGGCAGTACTCCTGGCTTTTTCATCGTAAGCGGTGTCGCGGAAAATCCGGTAGTAATCCAGTGACTTCTGATATTCACCACGTTCCAGCAGAAAGAGTCCGGACAGAAGGTTTGCATAATCCAGCTGAGAGTCTGTCAGTTTGTCCGGGGGCAGGTTCCGTATACGGTCGAATTCATAGACTGCATTGAAGATGAGCCCGGCTCTGAGTGAGCCGTACATCCGAAGATACGATACACTGAAATCCATCTGACCGGGAAGATACTGCACTGCATCAAGTCCCTTCCTGAAATCACCCATCCGGTAATAAGTAAGCGCAAGACGGGAATCAATCAGTGGATCCGGAAGACCGCTGGATGAATGCTTCAGCCTCAGATACTCCAGTTCAGCCGGAAGATAACGGCCTTCTTTATAGAGAGAGTCCGCAAATTCGGTTCTGTTCTCCGAATATACAGAATTATTTACAAATAAATATATTATCATATTAAATGTTAAAATAATTAAATACTGTGAAAATCTGAAAAAACGGGTGCAGGACATAGGAAATGGCTTGATAGGTTTACAGTGAAACCGCAGTAGGTTACTATGTCCAGAAAAAAAAATTATGAACTGAGGACCGACAGGGTGTTCC
>CAZQKZ010000034.1:3799-15060 GCA_964594095.1 uncultured Leptospiraceae bacterium
CGGCAGAGGCGGAAGCTCTTGCCTGGCTCGAATCAGAGGGTCATACGCTGATCTGTCATAATTTTTTCAGGTATGGCACTGAAATCGATCTGATCACTCTCAAAGATGGGGTTCAGCTTCATTTTACGGAAGTGAAATCCTGGGAAAACCCGCTGGAGCATCCGGTGGCATCCCTGAAAAAAGGAAGGCAGGATAAAGTCAGGAAGCTGGCTTCGGTATTTCTTTCAGAGCACTGGCTGGAAGGCGAAAATAGTGCTTTACCGGAAGTGAATTTTAATCTAATCTGGATCAGGAAAGGGGAGGAACCTCAGTTTTTCGGAAGGATTTTCTGAAAGGGGTTTCCCGTGAAACCGTGAATTTTATTTATCAAAAAATTTTACAATGAGACATAATCCATGAACTATGAAATTATTCTTAGGCATCCTGAAATCCAAAGGCTTTCCGAAGGGAGAGCCGGTCTTCTTTGCAACCATACCGCCTGGAATCCGGAGAGCGGCCGGTATCTTTTTGAAATTCTGCCGGGTCTGAAAAGACTTTTTCTGCCGGAGCACGGCCTTTTTGCAGAGCTTCAGGATCAGATTCCTCTTACAGATACAGGTGTTTACAGAAGCGTCGGCCTGAATGCGGAAATTGAGTCCCTCTACGGGGATTCTGAAAACAGCCTGGAAGCCGACCCAAAATCACTTCGGGATCTGGATGTGATATTTCTGGATATTCAGGATGTGGGTTCCAGATACTATACTTTTGCTACTACTGTCAGCTATCTGTTTTCTGTAATCTCCCGGAACAGTCTGGATATTTCCGTGGTTCTTCTGGACAGGGAAAACCCCGCAGGACTCCAGGTGGAAGGATCCGTGCTTCCGGAACACTATCAGTCCTTTGTAGGAAGACCCGGTCTTGTGCACCGTCACGGTCTTACCATGGCTGAACTTTCGGTTTTTTATTACAAGGACCTTCAGTCTTCCTTTCCTTTGTATATTGTTCCTCTGAAAGAAGAGCATCTGCGCGATGACCTGCAGAACATTCTTCCCGGTTCCATTCATATAGTAGAAGCATTTACAGAGAATAATGAAAATCTGACCCTTACCAATCCGGTTTACAGTTCCATTCTGCAGACTCCGGAAGATATTTATTATACAGATACCTGGATGATTGCGCCGTCCCCGAATATGCCCGGTCCTGTGACTCCACTTGTTTACAGTGGTCAGTGTCTGCTGGAAGGAACAAATCTGAGTGAGGGAAGGGGAACCACCAGGCCTTTTGAAATTTTCGGGGCACCGTATCTGAAGCTGACGGAATCTCTTCGCAGCAACGAACTTTTCATGAAGTTTCCCGGATCCGTAATGAGGCCGCTGAGGTTTCTGCCGGTCTTTCACAAATGGAAAGAAGAAATCTGCGATGGATTTCAGATCCATCTTACAGGCAGGCCTTATCACTCCCTGCTGCATACCCTGGTGATTCTTCGGACGGTCAGGGAACTTTTTCCGGATGACTTCAGGCTGCGGGAAGGGCCTTATGAGTTCCGGTCAGATCTTCCGGCGCTTACACTCCTTGCGGGGGATGACCTTCTTACAGATTTTGTTTCGGGGAAGGCGGATCAGGAATCAGTCCGCAGTCACCTTTATGCTTCTGAAACAGCCTGGCTTGAGGAAATAAAAAAATATAAAATATATTCCAGAAAGAATTTTATAGTTTCAGGAAAGTAATATTTACCGGCTGGGCTGCTGCAGGCCGGAATGAATGGCGCTGATTCTGATTACTTAGCGGGCTGCATCAGATTTTTCAGCTGTTTTTTGCCGGAAGTGCGGTAGATGCTGAAATCAGAGTCAATGCTTAGTATGGAGTCGATGGATTCCCTTTCTGCAATGCACATGAGGGAAGCATCAGCCAGATCCATAGGGCGGTCTTTGTACTGCTCCATTCGATTGGTGATGTATCGAAGGTCAGGAGTGCTGATCTCGGCGATTCGGAGTCCGCCACGGCTGATAAATTCCAGAAAATCTGTCTGGGCATGCACCGAAAACCGCAGCAGATAAACCACTTCGGTAATAACGGGCCATGTGGTAATCAGAGTTCCCTGATAGTTTTTTAAAAAAGTGAGAGTCTTTTTATGCCATCTGTCAGAAGCATTAAAAAGAGCCACCAGAGGGCCGGAATCAATCAGCGCTTCTTTTTTCATGTTTATCCTGGAGAAAAGTCTGAAGCTTCTCTTTTCTGCCGGATGCAAGATCGGCATCCCCAGAAGCATGCCTGCCGAAAAGATCCTGACCCAGTGTATAGGGAGAGGTTCCTGCTGCAAATCTGGACAGATATTCTGCCACAGCTTCTTTAACCAGATCGGATTTAGTGATTCCGGTCTGCTCAGCAATCCGCGTCATTTCCATTTCCATGGAATGAGTAAATCTTATGCTTGTCATATCTGCAATGTAATACAAATCCGTAATACAGTCAAGCATTTTTTTTTTACCGGATGCGCTTCAGCAACCGGTCTTTCAGTTTATAGGTTTCCGCATGAAGCAATGCAGCCAGTTCTTTAGGGTCCTGAATGTGCGCAATGGATTCATGAGTGATCGGATCCCCTGGCTCAAAATGGATGTGTTTCACTGTGGGTTTAATAAGCTCCCGCGGCAGGAAAGCAGACCGTATATAAGGATTCATCAGACCTACAATCTGAAACAGGGCACTGTTTCTTCCATGAAAATAAACAGGTACCACCGTTGCTTTTGTTTTGAGAATGATATTGCAGATGGATTCGCTCCATTCTTTATCGCGGATTTTAAAATCGGAAAGTTTCAGCGAAGATACTTCACCGGCGGGGAACACTCCCATCATTTTCCCGGCTCTCAGATAATCAATGATTTTCTTAATCTGGCGGATGTTGCGCCTTACTGCTTCTTCATTTTCGTAAGGATCAACCGGCAGGATGATTCTCTGCAGTTCCCGGAACCGGTAAAGAAGAAAGTTAGCTATCACCTGGTATTCCGGCCGGATCTGAGAAAGGAAGCGGATCAGCGGAAATGATTCAATGCCTCCGAAAGGATGGTTTCCGGTGAAGATAAGGGGACCTTCGATTTTCCGGTAACGTTCCAGCACATCATCAGTTTTTATATCGTATGTGATTCCGATTGCTTCGCAGGTGGTATCAATGAAGCAGATCACATCCCCTTTGCATTTCCGCGAAATCGGAGGATATCCTTCATTCAGAGTCCTGATGCCCAGCAGCCATTCAAAAGGTTTCTGAATCTTTTTATAAATTTTCAGGTATTTGGGATTTTTCAGTGCGGAAGGGATGTCTACCAGACTGTAGTTTTCATTGTCGGCAACGTGATCCGGTCCGTATTCTATCATTTTCTGAAATTCCATATCAGCCTCCCGATCCTTTTTTAGCGTCTGTTTTAAGAATAGCCAGAAAGGCTTCCTGAGGTATATCCACGTTGCCCACAGACTTCATTCGTTTCTTCCCTTCTTTCTGTTTTTCAAGAAGTTTTCGTTTTCTGGAAATGTCACCGCCGTAACACTTGGCCGTTACATTCTTGCGCAGAGCTGATATGTTTTCCCGGGCAATGACTTTTGCCCCGATGGCTGCCTGAAGAGGAATCTGAAACTGATGACGCGGAATCAGATCTTTGAGTCTTTCACAGATTACCCGGCCTCGCTCTTCTGCTCTTGATTTATGAACAATCATTGCCAGGGCATCCACAGGTTCTCCGTTTACAAGTATGTCAATTTTCACCAGCTGCGAAGGGCGGTAACCTTCTTCTTCGTAGTCAAGTGATGCATAACCTCTGGATACGCTTTTCAGCCGGTCAAAAAATTCGAAAATGACTTCAGAAAGGGGCATGGAGTAACTGAGCTGCACAGTTCCGTCGTCCAGGTAGATCATATTGTTCTGTTCGCCGCGTTTTTCGTTGATAAGACTGATAATGGATCCAATGTATTCAGACGGACTCAGAATACTGACTTTGACATATGGTTCTTCCATTTTAGCAATTGTTATGATTTCGGGCCAGTCACAGGGATTTTCTATTTCGCTTTCTTCTCCTTTTGTGTTTGTGATCCGGTAACGCACACTCGGAGCAGAATTGATTAAATCAAGGTTGAATTCCCGCTCCAGACGTTCCTGTATGATTTCCATATGCAGAAGACCCAGGTAACCGATCCGGAAGCCGAAACCAAGAGCGGCAGAGCTTTCCGGAGTAAAGACAAGGGCTGCATCATTCATTTTAAGTTTATGCAGAGCATCTTTCAGGGTTTCGTAATCTTCACCGTTTATGGGAAATAATCCCGCGAAAACCATTGGTTTAGCTTCCCGGTAACCAGCCAGAGGTTCCGCCGCAGGCTTTGCAGAAAGGGTCACAGTATCTCCGACCCGTGTATCTTCCACAGTTTTGATACCGGCAATCACATAACCAACTTCACCGGTTTCGAGGGAGGCACGCGGAATGAATTTCAGGGTGGAGTATCCGAGGTCAGTAACAGTGAATTCTTTCCCGGTGCTCATCAGCAGGATTTTGTCGCCTTTGTTCAGAGTCCCTTCGAAGATCCGGACTTTCATGACTGCACCGGCATATGAATCGTAATAGGCATCGTAGATCAGTGCCCTGAGCGGAGCCCGGGATTCTCCGGTGGGAGGAGGTATGAGCTTTGCAATGGATTCGAGAATGGCCTCCACGTTTTCGCCTGTTTTTGCAGAGACGGGAATTGCTTCGTCAGGATCCAGGCCCAGAGATTTTTCGATCAGGGAACGGGTCCTCTCGATATCTGCGGCAGGGAGGTCAATTTTATTTATAATTGGAATAATCCGCAGATCGGCTTCCATGGCCAGATACAGGTTTGCCAGAGTCTGAGCCTCAACACCCTGGGTGGCATCCACAAGCAGAAGAACTCCTTCGCATGCTGCCAGGGACCGGCTGACTTCATAGGTGAAGTCCACATGACCTGGTGTGTCAATCAGATTATAAGTATAGGTTTTTCCGTCTTCTTTACTGGTGTGAAGAAAAGTGACTGAGTTGGATTTAATGGTGATCCCGCGTTCACGCTCAATATCCATGGTGTCAAGGATCTGCGCTTTCTGTGTTCTTTTATCGGTTACATGAGCAATTTCCAGCAAACGGTCTGCCAGTGTGGATTTGCCATGGTCGATATGGGCTATGATGCTGAAGTTCCGAATGAGTGAAATGTCGTGTCCCTGAGAAGACATGGTAACCGCCTGAGTTTAATATTTGATCCTGATCCAGTATTTCTGAGGGCATCCAGGCTGAAAACTGAAAAGCTCCCCCGCTCCTGTGAATTTTTTTATGAGACATAAGACTGATTATAGGAAGTAAAATCCTGATGCAGAAAAAACGGTATCCGGTATGAATACTTCACTTGCATAAAACACCGGCATGGTTTACTGTTACCCTGCAAACTTCCGATACTGTAATCAGATCCTCCTATGAAACCAATTTTCCGAATCCGATTCCTGAGAACAAAAATCCTTTTACTGTTCAGTACAGTGACTTTGCTTTCAGTCACCGTCACCGCAGGGATTCTGATCCGGATTTCAGGAAATACAATTACTAAGAGCCTGGGTCAGCAATCAGTCAGCATTGCGGAAAGCATCACAGCCAGTATTAACAACGATATACCGGAAATAGAAACCATGATTCAGTCTGCAGGGACTGCTTCAGAGGATTCGGGAAAATTACTTTTTGAGGAAGAGTCGTTCCGGAATGCAGCTAAATGGTTGAATGGTCTGCGTCAGAAAACCGGGCTTAAATATCTTTATATCTTAGCTGAAGACTCCGGAGGAATTTATTATGCACTGGATGGCTCAGAGCCCGATGATGAAGAATACGCCTACCCGGGAAGCCGTGAGAACACAGATTATCCAGGGATGCGCCGGCTGTTTGCAGAACAAAAAACAATAATCGAACCCGTCACATTCACGGAAGAAGAAGGAGCCCTTCTGAGTGCTTATGTACCGATCAGGAATAGCGAAGGCCGGATGATCGGAGCTCTTGGAGCCGATTTTGATGCAGGACCTGCATACCATGGAATCGGACAGCTGTATCGGATGTTTTTTCTGCTTCTGGGTGTATCGCTTACTCTGACTTTTGCTGCGGCTTTCCTTTTTTCTTTAAAAACGTTCCGCGCTCTGGAAATTCTATCTCAGAAAATCCAGGAAGCGAGCGCGGGAAACCTGACCGTTTCCGTAGCAGCGGAATCAGCCGACGAAACCGGTCGCATTGCCTCCGCCTTTACCAATATGATCCGCAGTCTGGAGGAAATCATCCACTCAGTGAAATCTATGGGATCAGCTGTGGAAGGTCTTACCACGGAAATCGCCCGCAGCACCGGGGAGCTTAGCCGGTCAGCCAGAGACATTCGGTCTCAGATTGAAGAAGTCGCTGTTTTCGCTAAGGAAACCGTTGTGGATTCAAAAGTCACCCTCTACAGCGTGGATGAGCTTTCCGCCTCCCTTTCCGAGATCCAGCAGTCAGCCGGGGAAATATCGGATCAGTCAGCCAGATCGGCCGATCAGGCTAAATTGGGTAACAGTACTATTCAGAAAGCCATCCACCAGATGAATACCATTTCACAGTCCGTAGAAAGATCGGTCCAGATGATTGATGAACTCGATAAACGATCGGCCGAAATCGGGGAAATTGTGAAAACGATCACCGGAATATCGGAACAAACCAATATGCTTGCTCTGAACGCCAGTATTGAAGCTGCCCGGGCCGGAGACCAGGGGCGGGGTTTTGCCATTGTAGCCGATCAGGTGAATAAACTGGCCGATCAGTCCAGCCTGTCTGCCCGCCAGATTGCCCATCTGATTTCAGAAATTCAGAAAGAAACCAGAAACTCGGTGGAATCGATGGATGATGTAACCAAAGAAGTAATTGAAGGAATTAATGTAATCTATTCGGCGGGAAAGGCATTTGAGACTATTGTAATATCTGCAGATAATCTGAAGGAACGACTGACTGCTCTGAATGAAGTGACCCTCAGAATGACCCATAGTATGGAAGAAGTCAGCCGCAGTATTCACTCAATGACTGAGGCAGCCCGCCACTCCATGATGATGTTTGAATTCATCGCTAAGAAAACCGGAGAACAGGAGGCAGGCGCCCTGGAAATAAGCAATGCCGCAGGCTCTGCAAGAGAGCTGGCCACCGGCTTAAGCAGTTCCCTCTGGAAGTTCACTGTTTCAGATTCCGGATCTCCTTCAGGTGACCGATGATTTCCATGTTTTCAGGATTTTTCCTGAGTGCCTTTTCCAGAGCACGCTCTGCCTGATCCAGTCGGCCCCGCTTACCAAGGTGGACACCGAGGGAATCCAGATACACAGGATAATCCGGTTTTTTAGATACAGCTTTTTTCAGACATTCCAGTGCTTCCGGGAATTCTTCAGGGGTTCCGTGAACAGTAAGCAGATAACCAAGATTATTCAGGCTCGTAAGATTGTCAGGATCGATCCTCAGTACTTTTCTGTGATTTTCCACGGCTTCTTTGAAATTTCCTTTTTTTTCTTTGATTCCGGCAAGGAGTGCAAGAAGGGTTGTGTCGGAAGGTTCCACTGAAAGCCGGCGGTGAATCACTTCTTCAGCCTTGCTGTATTCTTTTAACTGAATCAGGCACAGAATATAGAGAGTGTTAACTTTGGCAATTTCAAGATAATCAGGGTACTGTTTCAGAAGTTCTTCAAGGATTTCCCTTGCTGTTTCATAATTTTCAAGACTGTAATAACAGACTCCGAGTTCATGCTGCTCCAGCGGACCTCCCTTCCCGTCCCGGATCCACTGCCTCAGAGTAAGAACTCTGTCAAGAATCATCTGTTCCTTATCCATAAAACGATCCTGTCCCCGATGATCTTCTGAATAACTCATCCCGATGCGTTGTGTCAAGGCCGATGGGAGTAATGGAAATAAAACCTTCTGTTACTGCTTTGAAATCAGACCCTGATTCCTCTGTATGTCCCATCACGCATTCCTTCAGCTGCAGGACGGAATAATTTTCCCCTGTTTCTGTTTCTTCAAAGCTGTCTGTGTAAGTACGTCTTCCCTGGGAAGTGTAACGGAAATCAGGCAGAGACGCATTGCTGTGTGGATTCTTTTCATCCGGATAGTTAATATTATAAACAATTCCTTTTTCAAGATTCTTTTCGTTAGAGAGCACCCATTCTCTTACAAACCGGGAAGCCCGCCGCATATCAGATTTGTGATCGTGGTAAGGAGAGCTGACCGCCACCGATTTCAGACCGTGAATGGCCCCGTGCCTTGCTGCTCCCACTGTCCCACTGTAATGGATATCATCTCCAAGATTGTATCCGTGATTAATACCTGAAATTACAAGATCAAACGGCGGAAATTTACCTGAATACAGGGCCACACTGACACAGTCCACCGGATACCCGTTTACCATAAAATGCCGGTCCGTTACCCGGATGAGCCGCAGAGTACCGAAAATTGTGATTGCCTGGGAAGTGGCACTTCTCTGGCGGTCAGGTGCTACAGCATACACATCCGCAAAGGGCCGGAACTCTTCCTCAAGATGTTTCAGCCCGTTCGACTCAAGGCCGTCATCGTTTGTAATCAGAATCCTGAGCATAATTTATAAAAGTGAAAGAAAAAATGAAAACCCAAAAGAAAGCAGCAGGAGCGGAAAGAGAAGCACTGCAGACTGACTGATCAGAAAGACTTTTAATGAATCCCGGAAACTGATATCATACAGATACTGCAGGGTCCGGAGCCCTGCGTATATACTCCAGCCGCTCAGGAACAGAAATAACAGAATAAGAAACAGACTCTGGTGTTCTGCATTCTTTATAAGCCCGGCACCGGGACTGAAAAACACAAAGGGAATCAGAGCAAAACCCACCGCATCGGAAGTCAGCTCTGCCTGAGAAACACGATCCTTTTTAAAAAAGCTTACGATTCGGTCGATGAGCGGACCATTGATCAGAGTCCATAGATTAATAAACAGAAACATAAAGACAGAAATAACAATGAGCTCTGCCCAGTAATAACTGTGGTAGGAATCCCTGAGAAGATACTGCCCCACTGCAAAAGAAACAGAGGTCAGAAAAACACCGATATAGTAATAATAATTCAGGCCCCCGGTACGTTTCAGTATACCTGCAAGCTCTGCAGGAGAAGTAAGCCCTGCATGCACAATCTCCAGGTATCCGTTCAGAAAGCCCCGCATCAGAGCTGCCCTCCGCAGCGCAGCACTCTCAGAATATGCGGCACAGAACCAGGATATATATAATGCATCCCACCTGGGTGAGTCAGAGATGAACAGATTTCGTTCCCTGCTGCCGATATTCCTATAGGTTTTCCGCCCACAGCATTCAGAAGATCATCGAAAAAATCCCGCTCCGGATAATAAACCGGCAGATCATCCGTGGTTTTCAGCAGCAGTTTAATTACCTGGACGGCTTCGGATTCGCCTCCGAAATCGTCGATGATCTGCTCGGCCCTTGCCGCTTTTCCTGAAAAAACCCTCCCGTCCGCCCAGACCCTGACGGCAGTAATGGGCTGATTTCTGCCAATGGAAACATCCGATATAAACTGCTGATGAGCATCGTCCAGCATGGACTGAATGATCTTTTTTTCATTTTCTGCCATCGGCCGGAACGGAGAAAGAATATCTTTGAAGCTTCCGGATTTAATTACATCCATCTGCAGACCATGTTCCCTCATAAATCCCGAAACATCGGGGTGATAGCTGATCACACCCACTGAACCTATAATAGAGCCCTCATACGCAATGATTCTGTCGGCAGCCGATGCAATGTAATAACCGCCACTGGCAGCTATGTCGCTGACCACGGCTATTACCGGCTTTGTCTTTTTAAGCTCCCGGACTGCATCATAAATTTTTTTCGTTCCTCCCACTGTGCCGCCTGGACTGTTTATGGCAATGATTACCGCCCGGATCTGATCGGACTCTTCTGCATCTCTCAGAAGTTTCACGGTGCTGTCTGCACCAATAACACCCGGCGCTCCGTAGCCATCTTCGATGGCTCCGTAAAGCTCTATCCTCGCAATGCCGGCTTTTCCTGAAGTTGTGAAGAAATCAGCGGTCTCTGAAAATTTCGGAGTCTGACTTGAGGAAGCAATGTTGAGAATTCCCACCAGAACGGAGAATAATGATAATACCATTGCCATGGCTGTAATAATTCGGGATCTGTCCATAAACTTAAGTCTTTCCTGTTATTTTTTCGGTTTTCTGACCAATTTTTTTAAATTCTCTTGCCAATGATAGCCGATAATAATAATGGGTAATCAGAAGCACAGAGTAAAGCAATTATTTTTTTGCGACATAAGGCACATCTACCGAGGGTACCCATATGGAAATTAAAAGCAGAGCACTTTTAAACCAGGCAGAGAATATACTGAAAGACAGGAAAGGCGATAATAAAGCAACCTTTTCTTCCGAGGGGCGTTTAAAAAATGATTCCTCTGTCAATTCAGACAGTATATTCACAAGGGGGGCTATGGAAAGCCGGATGCTTTCCCTGCAGGAAAACCTTACCCGGCTGCAGAGCCAGTACAGCCGCGAGCAGGCAAGACTGGGTTATCTTGAAAAAGAACAGAACTCAGTAAACGGAAGCATTGAATACGACGGGGAATCACTGTTCCCTGAGCTTGCAGAAAATCCGGACTTGGACCGTTCATCTCTCCTTGAGCTGGTTAAACGCCGTATGGAAGGTCTGACCCACAGTCTGAAAGGTGGGCAGGTTGAAATGGAGAATATGCTGGCACTCAGTTTCCGGGACCCGTCTGAGTTCACGGTGAATGCTGCCGATCTCAGTAACCTGTCCGCTTCCCTGAATCCTATTCAGCCAGGCCGGGTAGCTCAGCTCACCCGCAATTCCTGAATGAGGCTGCGGCATTGTCTGCGGAAAATCTCAGAAAAATCCAGGACATTCTCCGCAGCCGTGGAAAAGAGAATGTCCGGATCATTGCAGTTACTAAAACCTATCCGGCAGAAGTAATCACGGAACTGCTTCGGGCCGGGCACAGGGATTTCGGTGAAAACCGTTACAGTGAAGCCCGCGACAAACTGCCGAATGTTGATCTAACCGGAATCCCGCCAGAAAACCATCCTGTGTATCACCACATTGGCCCTCTTCAGTCCGGGGGAGCAAGGCAGATCCCCTCTCTTTTTACCTGGGTACACGGAGCATCCTCACTCAGCGGCATTGAAGCCCTTTTTCATGCTGCGGTCAATAAACAGGATTCTATGGAAAAATCAGGGATTCTTAGTGA
>CAZQKZ010000034.1:15097-20765 GCA_964594095.1 uncultured Leptospiraceae bacterium
GGGCCCATGAAATTCCTGATCCAGCTCAATCTGACCGGTGAAGAATCCAAACTGGGCGGAATGAGCCTGGAAGAATTTAAAAGCATTGCCGATCATACCCTCCTTCGCGGCGAATCTTCTGCAATACAGTGGAAGGGCTTCATGACCATGGGCCCGTCCAGCGGCGATCTTAAACAGACGGCCGAAGTATTCCATCAGCTGCGCGACATCCGCAATGAATACCTTCCTTACGGGGAACTTTCAATGGGAATGTCGCATGATTTTGAGCTGGCTCTGGATTACGATGCCACTATGATCCGGGTGGGAAGCATTCTTTTCGGAAGCCGGAACAGGCCTCTTCCTTAACAGAAAGAGGCCTGGCTGTATTTTAAGGATTATAGTAATAGGACCATTTAAATTCAGTATAACTCATAGAGAGAAGGTCACATTGCTCTTTGTAAGCGGATGCACTAAGATAATAATCTTTGTACCAGACATATTCATAACCCAGACTATAGCCGCTGAATGTGGTTTTGAAAGAGCAGCTTCCTACCGAATTCTGGGCAGGACATTTATTCTCTGATGCTCCGCTGGTGCTGTCACAGGGAAGACTTTTGTATGGGAAGGTACTGTAATAATTAATACAGTATTCTAAATCACCTATTTGAGAGGTACAACTGCCGTAGAAACCGCTCTGATTCATATTCTGGCCGGTAGTAATCATGCCAAATTCCACTGTAATGCCGGCTGTAACGGTTGCTGTCCACTGATCATTACCGTTATACTTAACTTCGATTACAAACATCACTGTTCCGCCCTCTGACTTCACTGTGTATGTACCTGCCGGAAATTCCGTTTCGCTTTCCGTTAACGATGCATCCTCGGGATTTGCGCTGACAATTAGTGTACGTACGCTTACAGCCAGAGCCTCCACAGAGGATATTGATGCAGCAGTGTCTGCAGCCCCGGTTTCAATTGTATAAACCCCTGATGGCATATCAGCTGCGTTAAAAGTCATCGGAACAACAGCTGTGATTACCGGACCCGAACTATCCGATGATTCTGCGGCAGCACCGGCGGCGGCCAGTGCTAATAAGACCGCTGAGTCATCTTTTTTTTCTTCCTGAAGACCAATCTGGGCACAGGATACATGGAACAGCACTGAACTGACAATGACTGTTATATAGAATCTGAGTTTCATATTATAAGCTCCTGATCAACTGATTTCTTTGTCACTACCATTGAAACCTATCAATATAATTTTGTCAATCCAATTATGATGAGATATTATTGGATATTTTCAAAAACAGCAGGATAAATTGAGAACAAACAACCAATTCACTTGGCGAATTGCCTCGTTATGGGCTTTTGCATCAGGCAAAAGCCACAATCATTCTTAATTTTATATTTTACATTTTTAATTGCACACCCGCTATTTGTCCAACTTTCAGCGGGTGCGCCCCCCAGGCTCCCGACCTAAGGAAAACACTTGACCAAAGAATGCCAATGCGCCCACATTGACTATCCATGCCCCTGAATCCTTCCAAACCAGTCAGCCAGGCCCAGGTAAAAGCCGGCACCATTCTGTTTGAAGCCGGAGACACAGCCAGAATGCTGTGTATTCTGCATAAGGGGGAAGTCGCTTATGTGAACAGCCACCATGGATCCGAAAAACAGATGATTACCCTGGGAGAAAACGCTACCCCAGGCTTCGGTTCGCTGCTTCGGGGGGAACCCTATCCATGCAGGATTGTAACTGTTAAGGATTCTGTGATCAGTGCCTTCCCTGTTAAAACTGACAGCTTCACTTCCATGCTTATGGGAAAACTCAATGTAGGGGTCATGGCAGTCCGGTCACTTTTTACTGAAGTAAACAAAGCCCGGAAAGCCATACAGACTCTGAATCAGATTCTTTCTGAAATACAGTCTTCTATTGACAATCTTTCTATCAGTTTTTATAAAGCCAATCCCCAGATGGTTCAGAATGCCATGGACCAGCAGGCAGAAAGTGAGCTCCTGGATTCTGTGCTGAGTGATATAGCCAGTGTCTGGCGGGATTACAGTGCCAACGGAGGCGCAGTTCCGGCCCCGATAAACAAAGCCTGGCTTCTGGAAAACCACAGCGGATTTCTGCACAAAGAATACGGTCACGAAACAGAATTCAAACAGAATGAATTTGACTTCCTTAAAAGGCTGATTGCACTTCCTATGAACATTCAGGGAGCTATGTATAAGGCCGATGTGGCCATTCTGCAGGGGCTGGCGGAAAGACTCGGGGAAGCTTCCGAAACATGTCTCCAGGAAATTGTTCAGATCCACCACAGCATTGATGAGCACCTTTCCGTAATGATCGAAGGTGATTACAGTCTCACAGAAAAGTTTTTCCTTCTTGCCGACACCCTGGATTCAGGCACTTCACAGCTTACAAATGTGGAATTCATTGATCTTGTGAAATTCATTTCTGAAAGAATGACTCACTTTTTCGACCAGTATAAAAATATAACCGGCAGCAGTTATGAAGGTTCCCTCGCAAGTCTCCAGAAACTCCGGGATTTCCTTGATTCAAGTCCGGCTGCAAAACAGGTGGAAACTCAGCTTGAAATTCAGGAACAGATTACAGTAAACGCAGATTACGAAGGCATTAAAAACGAACTTGAGGACTCCCCCGGTAAAATCATGAAATTTGCAGGGATGAGCAATGAGGAAATTAAAAAAATTAAAGAAGACCTCAAAAAGCTCCGGGCGGAATCCAATCCCCTTGATTCAGGAGGGGATCCCCGTAAAATCCGCAGACAGATCAATCCTGTTTACTGGAAAACCTGGGAACAGGCATACTATAAATTTCTGGAATCTCAGGGCAACGTTCCGGTTCCGGTCAGGATGATGCTCAGCTTCGGTTATTTCGATGAGCAGTTTCTGGAAATGGAACATCTGGCCACTCTATATAATATGATGGATACCACCAGGGGTAAGCCGGAATATCCTATCGTACCTGCCACCGAATGGCTTAAAATGGTGGGCGATAAAAAAGAACCTCCATCCATTGATGAGCTGGGAGTGTCTTTTTTTGAAAAACTGAAGAATGAACATAAAGACCTGGGCTGGAAACGTGAATCTGACGTTCCTGATGAATTCGACAATTTTAATTCCAGGGTCCATTACGAGATTAACAGTTTTCTCGATACCAACGTACGACTCACAAGCGGTTCCCCTACTACCTCCTTTCCTGTACTGAATAAATATCAGATCATACTGCCGCTGCAAAGCTGTTTTGTTACCTATCAGAAACTCAGCGATGCTGTGGATCAGCTTCTGAGAGTCGATTACTCTGCTTTTCACCGGGAGGTTCTCCTGAATGATGAAGAGGCGGGGATTCTTAAAGAATTTATACAAACTCAGGTGATTCCTAATTTTATCCTGGTTCCTTCAATCGGCACCAAAATCATGATGTGGCAGGATCTCTCGGGCCGCTCCAAGGACTCCCGCGGCCGGATTGCTCTGCCGGTATTTATGACCGCGGATCTTTACACACAGCTTCTGGATGCCATAGGTGCTTTCCGCTGGGAGCTTACCAAATCCATCATGGGTCCGGACTGGAATAATGTTTCCAATCCCTCGATTACTGCGGACTACACTGATTATGTACAGTTTTTTAAGAAAAACCGTGAACTTTCTCAGGAAGTTAAGGAAAAACTTGCCTCTGAATTCAAACGGTTCCGGAATGACCGCGACCGTTTCGTTAACGATTATATTAACTGGATTAAATTTGAAGCTGAAGGTACACTGAAACTGAACCGGGTGGCAAGAGCAATTTTTTACCGGCATGTACCTTTTGAAAAATCCATCCGCGATGCCCTGGCTCCGCAGCCTGCATATGCGGATCTGCATAACCGGTTCACAAATATACGGCGGAGAAAGCTGAAAGAGCTTGAGGTCCGCTACAGGAAGTACGGTGAACCTGAGCTTCTGCCTGAAAAACTGAAATATAATTTAGATTTCTATAAAGTATAACTTTATATTTCATCTACATAATAAGGTTTTGTGTACTCCCGGGTTATGTCTGCAAGCATTCGCACCCAGGTTACGTCTTCGTTCAGGTGATCAATCACCAGCTGCTTGATCCTGGGGAAATAAGGCTGGGGTTTATAAATTGTGTGGGTCAGCTCCACAAATCTGAGGTAAGAGTCAAATTTCCTTACCCGGTCAAAATTCACCCTCTCCATTTCCGTCCTGTCAGGAGGAATGAAGCCAATCACGGCAAGTTTCGGGAAATAGGTTCCTTTGAGTAATTCCATCAGTTCGGAGAATGAATTTGTATGTTCAAAAAACCTAAGATCCTGAGGACGATAAAGTCCCTGCACTTTTCGCAGAATCTCCTGAGTGAAGGTTTTTCCCTCCTGATTCGTAAGATCTGATATTACTGCAATTCCTTCATCGGGCTGGATGGTCCGGAATATGGTTTCGGGCGGGTATTCCTTCCGGAGTTCCTTCACCTGAACCTGAGTAATTTCCCTTCCCCGGCGCAGAAGTGGTTCCTGGGTACCGGAATAGAAAACTGTTTCATCTGCAAGAAGAACCCTTTTTTTAAGCGAGGACTGGTTAATAATGCGGAATGCCTTCAGCTTTTCTTCAATATCTGTAAGAGAAGAATAGCCGCACAGGAGGGCGTTATCGGGAATGATTTCTTCCCGGGTCATTTCAGATAAAGAACAGCAGTAAGAATGAAATTCCAGACAAACAGCAGAATGATGAGTACATAGAGTCCTCTTATGTGTCCATTCTGTCTGTAAATGCGTTCATCGAGGATTTCCTGGTTTTCCAGCAGGTTTTTAACTGCCGGTTTTTCACTGTAATTGTTCCAAATACCGAACAGGACCGGCAGAAGTCCGGCAATTAACTTGAAAAAATTCGAGGTCATACGACTTTATGGGTGCTGGTGCCTGAATTTGAAAGCAAAATCTGTAATTTTACTGCTGTTTGTGGCTGAATTTTTAACCGCCTGTTACACTGCGGAATTCCGGCCTGTTCCTGATTATCCGGTGCTTCGGGAAGCAAAGACCGAATCGGTTGAGATTGTATGGTCCCATCCAGGACAGTCTGCAGTGATCCTTGGCTCTCTGATCATCCGGGACTTTTCCGGTGATCTGGATGATCCGGCTTTCCTTTCTTATATAAAAAGAGAAGCCAGAAAAAGGGGTGCCAGCGGTGCTTATATTTCTGAAAAAAGAATGGAACGTGTGGATTCTTTTTTATCCGACACGACCGGAAGGCGCCAGACCGGTTATAAAAATCCGGCCAGGTCTCAGGATCTGATCCTGAAAACCGACATAGGTATTGTGACTGTTTTACTTTTTACAAAATCCAGATCAGGAGGTAACTGATGAATTTCAGAAAAACTAAATTGTCTGCCGTGGCTGCAGTGCTTTGGCTGACTGCTGTTTCAGCCGTCTTTGCTGAAAACGAAGCACTGACCCAGGCAATGAATCTTCAGGATGCGTTTCATTCTGTCTATGAATCCAACAAAGACTCTGTGGTGTTTATCAGCACGGAAAAGACTGTGAAAAACGAAATGTCCCCTCTGATGAACGATCCGTTTTTCAGGCATTTCTTCGGTGATATGCCGAATCAGCCATCTACCCGGAAAGAAACCGGACTGGGAACTGGTTTCATTATTTCTGAAGATGGGTAT
>CAZQKZ010000034.1:20780-34358 GCA_964594095.1 uncultured Leptospiraceae bacterium
GGTATATCTGCACAAATCACCATGTAATTGACTCAATGGAAAAAGTTACAGTCCGGATGGGAAAAAAAGAATTTACAGCCCGGGTGATCGGATCTGATGCCTTCACTGATATTGCCCTCCTTAAGATCGAAAATGTAAAAGGACTGAAACCGGTTCAGTTCGGTGATTCAGATTCTGTGCGAGTAGGAGACTGGGGAATTGCCATCGGAAATCCGTTCGGACTGGACCGCACCCTGACTGTGGGTGTAATCAGTGCTGCGGCAAGGGAAGATGTGGACAGGCTGGGAAATTCGCATATTCAGAGCGATGTATCCATCAACAGAGGAAATTCCGGAGGCCCCCTTCTCAATATAAAGGGCGAAGTAATCGGAGTAAACAGAATGATTTTTTCCCCGAATGGGGGAAGTATCGGAATCGGCTTTTCCATTCCGTCAAATGTTGCCGTTTCCATACTCGAAGATCTGAAAAAAAACGGGAAAGTAAGACGAGGATATCTGGGTGTTCAGATCAGCCCTCTTTCACCGGAGAGAGCCAGTGATGCCGGTCTGAAAAGTACAAACGGTGCTTATGTTGAGTCCCTGCAGAGCGGAGGGCCGGCCGAAAAAGGGGGCCTTCTGCCTGGTGACATTATTCTGAAAATCAACGGAACCGAAATTGAGAATCCAGGGAATGTTGTAAAACTGGTATCGCAGCAGAGTTCCGGAAACACCCTGAAAATGGTAATTCAGCGAAACCGCAAACCTGTGGAGTTAAAAATCATACTCGGGGAAAGACCCCAGGGCACCTGAAAACTGATTCCGGTAAGACAGTCTGGGTTTCTTTCTGCCTTACCGGAATCAGGCCAGGTTACGGATTGCCGGTCCGGCCGGAACGATTCATTAACGGGGCGTTGGCCGGTTCTCTGATTTCAAGATACCGGACCATATCACCCCGCAGGTCAAATAAAACGGGAATGCCGGATTCACTATTCAGCTCAATAAATTTCTGAACCGGTTCTTTGATTTTTGCTTCCCGTCTTCTGAGTCTTCCGGTAACCGCAACGGCACTGATTCCTTCGCGGATGGAAAGGCGAAACGGATAATCTTCTCCGCGAAGAAAATCCGCCGGGTTCATTTTACCTGTTATAAAATAATCCATCAGCTCCGGATCCGTTTCCAGTCTGGCAGATACAGAACGGGTTCGGATACGGGAAAATCTGTCCCGGTATAAAACAGTAATCATAGCCGCAGCAGGATCTGAAACCAGCTGAGTAGAATTCTCTCCGTAGCCGTTCTGAGGCCGGATTCCGGAAAAAACCAGAAAGGTTACATCAGCCTGATTGTATGGATTCAGATGTCCTGCTGAGGACGTTTTCAGAAACATAAAGCAGTCTTTTGGAGTTATCTTCAAGATTACGGACCTCTTGTTTTTATTCTTACTGGTAAAGAAATCCGCTCTCTGATCCGTTTATTATGTCTTATGCTGTAAAAAAACCTTCAGGAGTAATTATTTTTTCAGTTCAGAAGCCGTTCCATTCGGTGCAGAACCGGCGGATGTGAATAATGAAAAAACACATAATACGGATGCGGATGCAGGTTAGACATATGGTCCACTGACATTTTTTTCAGAGCAGAGGAAAGACTGTGCCCATCTGCGTATTCCTTAGCAAAAGCATCTGCCTCAAATTCGTATTTACGGCTGAACCAGGACAGAACAACCCCAAGAGCCATACTGACCGGAGAATAAAGAAACATAAAAGCAGTCAGACCGGTACTGATCCCTGCACCAGGAGCTCCCAGAGCCTGGGATAGCCCGGGACTCCTGACAAAATAAAAAAGCAGCCATATAAGAATCACAGTATGCAGCGATCCTGTGATTATATTTTTAATAATATGATTTTTTTTATAATGTCCGATTTCATGGGCAAGAACCGCGAGGATCTCATTCTGGCCGTATTTTTCAAGGAGAGTATCGAACAGAACGATTTTTTTTCGTCTGCCAAAACCGCTGAAAAAAGCATTTGCCTTTGTGGATCGTTTTGATCCGTCCATGATATAAATACCGCTGACCGGAAATCCGGCTTTTTCGGAAAGCTCTGTCATCTTTTTATTAAGCGATTCATCTTTCAGAGGTTCGAGTTTATTAAAAAGCGGAAGTATAAGATCTGAATAAAAGAAATTCATGAATATCATGATACTGATTACCGTTCCGGCGGCCAGCAGCCAGGAATATTCAAAATCCCATGATAAATACAGAATCAGCAGAGCAAGTACCGTTCCTCCGATGAGCGCACCGGCAAGCATTCCCCGGAACTGATCGAGAATGAAAGTTTTAACAGTGGTTTTGTTAAAACCGTATTTCTCTTCTATGCGGAAGGTCTGGTAAACAGAAAAAGGCAGGTTCAGAACGTAGCTTCCCGCTGCCAGCAGAGCGAAATACAGAAGTCCTTCAGATACAGGATTTCCCCCTCCTTCGGCTGAAAGAAAGGTGCGGACTGACTGATCCAGCCAGCCAAAAAAGCCGGATGCAAGAAGAAGGATCATAAGAAGGGCATCCCGGAATCTGATCCAGGAACTGAGATTATAATGTTCTTTCTGGTAATCTCTGGAAGTAATATACTGCTGATAGGTAAGGATTCGCTGCAGTATTCCCGGAACGCTTTCCCGGTAGGTACTGATGTTCAGCCAGGAAAGCCAGCTTTCCAGGAAATACTCGGCCACAATTATCAGCATAATGATAAAAAGGATCAGTTCTGCAGTGTTCATAAAGTCATATTATAACAGACAAAGACCGGAGCAAAGAATTTTTTTATATATGTTTTGCCTAAGGATACCGATTAATATCATGAAACCATCAGGGGTTAGAAACAATGGCACAACAGACAATTGCAAAGAAATCTTTAAGCACTGCAGTCGAAATCTGGGATCTGTACTGCTCGGGTGATTATAATAAAATTGAAGAAAAATCCAGAGAGTATCTGAAAGAAAACAGTCAGGAAACTGCAGACCTGATTTCACTTGCTATGCTGGAAATCAAACCTGGTTCTGTGGCCGGAACACATGGAAAAGATACAGGCGGTCTGTTTGCTCCCCTGCTTTCGGGAATGCTCTCGTATCTGCGCAGCGACTTTATTCATGCTGCGGAAACCCTCGGAGACTGGCTGCTTGTCAGGGACTATTACAACCATCTGATTCTTTCCCGTTTTTCTGATGCAGCAGTGAAAAGCGCCAGATACCCTCTTCTTCTGAAGGTTTTTGATAAATTTTCAGATAATAAATCCTACTATGAAATCCTGACCGGTCCGGCCCTGATTGGTTACAGTGAAACCGGTAAATTCAAAGAAGCCCTGCAGCTCTGGAATAAATCCGGTTCGGCTGTAAAAGATCCCAATCATGTGCAGAAGGCCGCATTTGCTTTAATGGATAAAGCCCAGTATAAGGATGCTGAAAAAATCCTGCTGGATCTGTATCAGAGAATTACCGGTCACCCGTACCAGCTGGACTATATGGCAGTAAAAGCCAGATATAAGGATTCTCTGAAAAAGCTGGCATCCGGTTCGAAAGTAAAAGAAGATGATTATGAATCCATGATGGAACTTGGGATGGCTTATCTCTTTAATGAAGAATATGCCAAAGCCCGCAGTATTTTCGAAAAACTCCAGCAGAAATTTTCCTGACTCTTTACGCTTGACCTCTCCGCGCAGAGACTCAGTCATGATTCCATGAATCAGAAAACAGAGTCTTTGCAGTTTCATTCCGCAGATGCTGAAACAGTGCTTCAGCGGTTAACATCGAGTCTGAACGGTCTGAGTACAGCAGAAGCCATGGACCGGCAGAAACAGTACGGACCCAATGAACTCCCCAGGCCCGAAAAAGTCTCGGCAATCGTCAGATTTTTAAAACAGTTTAATAACCCGCTGATATATGTTCTTTTAGGATCTTCAGCCATGACTGCCCTGCTTGGAGACTGGCTGGATACTTATATTATACTTGGTGTGGTTGTGATCAACGCTCTGATCGGCTTTATCCAGGAAAACAAAGCCGAAAAAGCTCTGGATGGTGTAAGAAAAATGCTCTCAGAGCATGCCCGAGTGGTCCGCGATGGCATCAGAAAAGAGATACCCGCCTCTGAAGCTGTTCCCGGCGATATTGTCATCCTGAATGCCGGTGACAGAGTTCCCGCAGATCTCCGGATCCTAAAGGCAGAAGAGCTGCATGTAAATGAGGCATCGCTCACTGGTGAATCTCTGACTGTAAAAAAATCTCCGGAGCCCGTCGGAACGGAGGCCCCCCTCGGAGACAGAACCTGTATGGCATATACAGGGACTCTCGTGACATCCGGTCAGGGAACAGGCGTTATAACAGCCACCGGAGCCGGTACTGAGCTTGGTAAAATCAGCAGGCTTCTCTCAGAAGTAAAGCAGCTCACAACTCCGATTATGCGGCAGATGGAAAAATTCGGGATACAGCTGACCGTAATTATACTGAGCGTTTCATTCATTACTTTTCTTACGGGCCTTTTTATTACAGGAATGGAACTGCCGGAAATCTTTCTTGCCGTTGTGGGAATAGCTGTGGCGGCCATACCGGAAGGTCTCCCTGCAATCTTAAGCATCACGCTTGCGATCGGCGTGCAGAAAATGGCCAGGCGGAATGCCATTATCCGGCATCTTCCTGCAGTGGATACCCTTGGTTCGGTAGACATCATCTGCTCCGACAAAACAGGCACCCTGACCAAAGGAGAGATGACCGTAACCAGAATTATTACCGAAGGAGCGCATTACAGACTCACAGGAACCGGTTATGAGCCTGAAGGCGAAATTCTCCATCTCGATAATCCTGCAGACATTGAAGATCATCCAGGACTTGCGGATCTGCTGGAAGCAGGAATCCTCTGTAACGATGCAAGGCTCAGTTTTACCGGCAACACCTGGAAAGCGGAAGGATCTCCCACGGAAGCGGCTCTGATAAGCGCAGCAGCGAAAGCAGGTCTGTCTCAGTCAGAATCGCACAGCCGCTTTGAACGACTTCGCGACGTCCCTTTTTCATCTGAAAACAAGTTTATGATTTCTGTTCATCCTGATTTCCTGATCATGAAAGGAGCACCGGAACGTGTGATTCTTCGCTCAGCCGGAGACCGGGACTTCTGGCTGCTGGAAGCGGAGAAGCTTGCTTCGGAGGGATACAGAGTACTCGCCATCGCCAGAAAGGAGCTCAGTCCCCGGGAAAGAGAATCTTTTACGGATCAGAATTCCATTATTGCTTCTGCAGATGGGTTAAACCTGCTGGGACTTTTCGGAATTATGGACCCGCCCCGGGATGAAGTCATTGATGCCATAGAGGTATCCAAGGGAGCAGGCATCCGTGTGAAAATGATCACAGGGGATCATGCTCTCACGGCTGTTTCGATTGGTCATATGCTGAAAATCGGAAACGGAAAGGATTATCTGACCGGTCCTGATCTGGAAAAGATATCCGACGAAGAGCTTGTGGAAAAAGCGGATTCGACAGATATTTTCGCAAGAGTCAGCCCCGAGCATAAACTGAGAATCGTGACTGCCCTTCAGAAAAAAGGCTACATCACGGCCATGACCGGAGACGGAGTGAACGATGCTCCCGCACTGAAAAAGTCAGACATCGGAATTGCAATGGGAATCAAAGGAACGGAAGTATCTAAAGATGCTTCTGTAATGGTACTGGCAGACGATAATTTTGCATCCATTGCTAATGCAATCGAAGAAGGGCGGACTGTTTTTGATAATATAAAGAAATCTCTTCTTTTTATTTTACCTACCAACGGAGCCGAAGCACTGGTGATCATAGCGGCGATTTTTTTCGGGTTTGCCCTTCCCATGACTCCGGCGCAGATTCTCTGGGTGAATATGATCACTCAGGTAACTCTGGCCCTGGCCATTGCTTTTGAACCCATGGAACGGGCCGTAATGAAACGACCTCCCCGGAATTCAGGAGAATCCCTCGTCGATAATGAGCTGCTCATCCGGATCAGCTTCGTGGCTGTTCTGCTGACTCTTTCCACAACCGGTCTGTTTTTTCTGGCTCTGCATAACGGAGCGTCCCTTGAGCTTGCCCGCACGATCGCAGTCAATACCCTGATCTGGGGAGAAATTTTCTATTTATTCAATTCCAGACTGATTGCCTCTCATTCGGTAAGCCTGCGGTCTTTCTTAGCCACCAGGTATGTCTGGATAGCTGTGATGATCGTGGCTCTGATTCAGATCCCTTTCAGTCAGTGGTCTTTTGCCAATACGGTTTTCCGCACAGAAGCTATGTCCGTTTCTGACTGGGGCCTGGTTCTGGGAGTCAATGCCATTGTTTTCTTTATTATTGAAGCAGAAAAATCAGTCTGGCGGCTGATCAAAAAATGATTGAAACTCTCTGAGCCCGGGTACCTTATGACACTGGTTCATGCTGGCACAGACCCATAAAAAGAAACGTCTGTGTAAGAGGATCAAAAGTTCAGAATAACAAGGGGAACAAATCGTATGAGTTTTTTAGACGAGTACAAAAAACACGTCGAGGAACGCGCTAAAGAAGGCGTGCCTCCGCTTCCGCTCTCTACCGATCAGATCAAATCTGTGATCGAGATGGTAAAAAAAGGAGAAGGTCCTGCGGACCAGCTCAAAGACCTTATTTTCAACCGGGTGAATCCAGGTGTGGATGACGCTGCAAAGATCAAGGCAGAATTTCTTGATGAAGTGGTTCAGGGTAAAGTATCTGTATCTGCTTTTACTAAAAAAGAAGCAGTGAAAGCCCTCGGAGAAATGCTTGGCGGTTTTAATGTAAAACCCCTTGTGAATGCTCTTGCCATTGAAGAAGTAGCCGCAGAAGCAGCCACAGCACTCAAAAACACCCTTCTGGTTTACGATGCATTCAATGATATCGCTGAGCTTTCCTCAAAAAATGCTCATGCAAAATCAGTAATGGAGTCCTGGGCAAATGCTGAGTGGTTCACCAACCGCCCTGCCCTTCCTGAAAAAGTGACTCTCACTGTATTTAAAGTTCCTGGTGAAACCAACACTGACGACCTCTCTCCTGCAGGTCAGGCGTTCACCCGAAGCGACATTCCTCTTCACGCAAACTCTATGCTTTCTGCAAGAATGCCGGACGGAATCGCAACTATTAAAAAACTCAAAGAAAAAGGACATATAATCGCCTATGTGGGCGACGTTGTGGGAACAGGTTCCTCTCGTAAGTCCGGAGTAAACTCCGTTCAGTGGCATATGGGCGAAGATATTCCAGGTGTTCCTAACAAAAGAACCGGCGGCTATGTAATCGGTAATGTAATTGCTCCGATTTTCTTTGCAACCTGCGAAGACTCCGGCGCACTCCCTGTCCAGACTGATGTAACTCAGATGGAAACCGGCGATGTTATCGAAATCGATTTCAAAGCAGGAAAAATCAGTAAAGAAGGCAAAGAAATTTCCTCTTTTACGCTCAGTCCTAATACTCTGGCAGATGAATTCCGGGCAGGCGGACGTATTCCTCTGATCATCGGCCGCGGTCTTACAAAAAAGGCCCGCGACTTCCTGAAGATGCCGGAAGACACAATCTTCGCAAGACCTGACCAGCCGGCGGACAGCGGAAAAGGCTATACTCTGGCCCAGAAAATGGTTGGTAAAGCAGCCGGTATGCCGGGTGTAAAACCAAACACGTATGTGGAAGTGGAGACTGTGACAGTGGGAAGCCAGGACACAACCGGTCCTATGACCCGCGACGAAATCAAAGAACTTTCCGCACTCACCTTCGGCGCGGACTTCGTAGTGCAGTCCTTCTGCCATACCGCTGCTTATCCTAAGGCAGCTGACGTAAAACTGCATCAGTCTCTCCCCTCTTTCATTACAAAAAGAGGCGGTGTGAGCCTGTTCCCTGGGGATGGTGTGATCCACTCCTGGCTGAACCGCTTCTGTCTTCCCGATACTGTGGGAACCGGAGCTGACTCTCACACCCGTTTCCCGATCGGTATCAGTTTCCCGGCAGGTTCGGGTCTTGTGGCATTTGCAGGTGTAACCGGATCCATGCCCCTTACCATGCCTGAATCTGTACTGGTGCGCTTCAAAGGAGAAATGCAGCCGGGAGTCACTCTTCGTGATCTTGTGAATGCAATTCCTTATTATGCAATCAAGCAGGGACTGCTGACCGTACCTAAGAAAAACAAAGTAAATATTTTTAACGGCCGGATCCTTGAAATCGAAGGGCTTCCTAAACTGAAAGTAGAGCAGGCTTTCGAGCTTACAGATGCTTCTGCTGAGAGAAGTGCGGCAGCCTGTACAGTTCTTCTCGATAAAGAGCCTGTTATTGAATACATTGAATCCAATGTCACTCTTATCGAAGCGATGATTCAGGCTGGTTACGATGACTCAAGAACTCTGAAGCGTCGTGCAGATAAAATGCGTGAGTGGCTGAAAAAGCCGGAACTCATGCAGCCGGACAAGGATGCGGAATATGCGGCTGTAATTGAAATCGACCTGAATGAAATCAAAGAACCAATTCTCGCATGTCCGAATGACCCGGATGATGTGGCTACTCTTTCGGAAGTTCTTGCAGATGACCGCCGTCCGAAGAATATCGATGAAGTCTTCCTCGGAAGCTGTATGACCAACATCGGTCACTACCGTGCCCTTGGCGAAGTTCTGAAAGGCGAAGGACAGGTTCCAACCCGTCTCTGGATTGTGCCTCCTACAAAAATGGACGAAGAGCAGCTGAAAAAAGAAGGATACTACTCTCTTTTCGGAGCAGCAGGAGCGAGAACCGAAGTTCCCGGATGTTCTCTGTGCATGGGTAACCAGGCTCAGGTAGCTGAAAATGCTGTGGTATTCTCCACTTCCACAAGGAACTTCGATAACCGTATGGGTAAAGGCGCTCAGGTGTATCTGGGATCTGCAGAGCTTGCAGCAGTAGCAGCCAAGCTTGGACGTCTTCCGACTGTTGAGGAATACATGAAGCTGGTTCCTGAAAAACTTGCTCCTAAAGAATCTGAAGTTTATAAATACCTGAACTTCAATCAGATTAAGGATTACGCGATCACTACCGGCCGCTGATTCTCAGTCTGATCCGTTGATTTTAAAAAAGGCTCCTGAGTTCAGGGGCCTTTTTTTTGCCTTTTCTCAGCACAGACTTAGCCCCCAGTAAGTGGGTGGCCCTTGGTTGGAGGGCCAGAAACTCGCTGAGCTATTCCGGCCCGAAACCGCCGGATTTTTGCCATGTATCACAAAAAATTTCAGCCGTCAAGCAGAAATGTCACAGCTTGGTGCTATGATTATAATGGGGAAAACTGCGGGCAGGTCTTGGCTGCATCTCCACTATGCACCCGCCCTATTTTTCTGAATTTTGTGCGCATTTTTATTGACTTTCTTTGTGAATATAACTTAATGGTAAGAACAAGGTTGCAATCAGCCATCTGAGGCAACGGAGATTTATATTTACGGTAGTGTTCAGAAACTAGAAAAAATCAGGAGCCCCCTGGATGATATTTGAGTCTACAACAGAACTTCGCATAATCCCCGAATTTCGGGGTTTTATTTCATATAGAAAGGGCAAGTTCGTATAATATGAGTTATCTGCAATGTGGCAAATTTATACTTTTAAAACAGGAATATTCTAAATGCCTGAAAAACAAAAAAAACCTTTTCGTGTACTCTCACTTGACGGAGGCGGAATTAGAGGACTGTATACGGCCTGTTTGCTGAATAGTCTCTCAAACCGATTTAAGAAACCTGAGAAGGGTATAGATATAGGCAAAGGTTTTGATTTAATAGTAGGAACAAGCACTGGCGCAATACTCGCAACTGGTTTAGCCTACGGATTGCCAATCTCAAATATTATAGATCTTTATATCAACGAAGGTCCAAAAATATTTACAGATCCGATTCCTGATTCAAAGTTTGGCAAAATATTGTGGAGTTTTAGAAATAGAAACAAGCCCGCCAATGAAAACCAAGTATTGCATTCAAATTTACGGAATTTATTTGGAGAAGATACAGTATTAGACCTGTGGGAAAAAAGAAATATACAACTATGTATAACCGCAGTTAATTTAGCAACCAATAGAGCGAGAGTTTTTAAAACTCCTCATATAGGGACAAAAAATCTTGATAATCACCGAAGTCTGGTAAATCTATGCCTCGCTTCATCAGCTGCTCCAATCGTTCTACCTATAGTTAATGTTCCCGATCCAGATAATCCTCAAACTCAAGAGTATTTCATTGACGGAGGGCTTTGGGCTAATAACCCAATTATTATTGCGCTAGTTGAAGCATTAGAAAGTTCTGATAAAGAACAACCAATTGAGATAGTATCCATCGGAACATGTCCACCGCGTACAGGTAAAATAATAATGAAAGATTCTGCGAATGGAGGAGTCTTTTATTGGAATTTTGGAATTGAACCCTTAACAGTGGCAATGGATTCACAATCAGATGGTCATTATTATTCTGCAAATTTTCTTGCCAAGAGCATTTCAAAACTTGGAAAAGATTGCAAAATTCAAAGACTGTATCAATCTAGCCCTTCCGTTGATCAATCCCGGCATTTGGGATTGGATAGAACCAATTCAGAAGCTATTCAAGCTTTACAGGATTTAGCTAGGGAAGATGCAGCATTAATCAATGGGAAAATTAATAACAGCGAAGAGAATTACTCAATAGTCAAATCTATTTTTGACGATATGCCAACTTTTTAGTTATTATGAGGTTAACATGGCTACATTACAAAACGAACTGATTACTTTTCATAATACAATCAAAGTTTCTGAAGAAGATTTACGAACAAGTAGGGATGCATTGCTAGCGAAAATTAAATCTACCTTATCCGAAAATAAAAAACCTGTCCCTCAGTTAATAAATCAAGGAAGCTACGCATATAAAGTTGGAATTACTCCAATTGGTGATTTAGAATACGACATAGATGTAGGTTTAGAATTTAATATTTCAGTTGAAGAGTATCCTGATGCAAAAGAAGTTCGAGATTGGGTTTTTGCAGCAGTAAAAAATCACACAAAAAATCCACCGATAAAAAAGGGGCCTTGCATTAGAGTTCCGTATCAAGCTGGTTATCATGTAGATCTGGTGATTTACTCTAAGTACTTAACGAACAAAGACAAAGAAAATGACAGGGAGATTTACAGATTAGGTTTTAAAAATGGAGAATGGAGGCCATCCGAACCTAAAAAATTAAAGCAAATTATTTTAGATTCAAATAGCCCCTTTTCAGGAACAAACGTAAGTGGTTCAGCTAATCAACTCCAAAGAGTAACACGTTATCTGAAGCGTTGGAATGACATTAATAATCCAAATGAAACTGATGATAAACCGGTTGGACTAGCATTGCTTTTATATACTATTAATAATCTTACACCCTGTTATGATAAAGATGGTAATCCAGATGACTTAGAAGCACTAAAAACAGTATGCAAAAAAGCAAAGGATACTATTGGTAGAATATCTTGCAAAAAACCTACAGAGGAATTTGAAGATATATTTGGAAGAATATCCTTAGCTGGTATGAATACCTTAAAAGAGCGCTTCTCAAAACTGTTTGAAGCGATTGTTAATGCTGCAGCAGAATCTGACATTGAAGAAGCTTGCGGAATAATGGCTTCAATGTTTGGCGATGATTTTCCTATAACAAAAGCCAAAGTAGATGAGTCATCTGCAGCTTTTTCTTCTGCATTAGGAAACGCAGTAGCTTCTGCAAAGAATCCTTCCCCACCTTGGTCTTTTGATTTGTGAATTGGTATATAAAGAACCCAACACTTCTACAGGATTTAAAAGATAGTCTTGCCGAAGCAAAACAAGACATTCGGTTGCGGAAAATCGGAGATTCCTTTGAAATAATAGGGTCATATGAAATAAGGCAGGCTGGAGTAGTTTTAAAAACATATCATATTAAAATTAAAATTCCTGATGAATATCCTCATGCAATTCCAAAAGTATTTGAAATTGGATCTTTAATACCAAATAAGCCCGAAAGGCATATAAATTCTGATGGCTCAGCCTGTTTGTTTGTGTCTCATGCTCGTTGGGAGCAATGGCCTATAGGATCGCCATTTTCAGACTTTCTTAACGGTCCAGTGCGCAACTTTTTCCTTGGACAGATATACTACGATATCAATAAGTGTTTTCCTTGGGGCGAAAGTGGACACGGATCAATAGGCATAATAGAATATTATAGCAATTTTTTTGGCACAACTGATAGAAATTTACTTATCCTTTATTTATGCAGGTTAATTAATCCGATAACCAGACAAACCAAATGTCCTTGCGGAAAAGGTAAGCGCTTTATACAATGTCATGGTGAAAATGCGAAATTATTGTTAAAGAATATTACTGAAGAAGAAATTGATCAAATTAGATCAATACTAAAGACAATTGACGGAATGCCACACTGCAGATAACTTTCGGTTTCACACTGCGCCGGGGGTGAACCCCGGCTTGGCCTCGCCCTCTCCCTTCGGTCGCGCCATAAACGCCGAACTATTTGGGGAGAGATAATAGGTTCGGCTATGGCGGCGGGCTTCGGCAAATTGGCCTGCGGCCAACTTCGTGAAACCTATTTCGTTATGCGAAATGGGGCTAAACATTTCCCAATTTCAAAAAAGCCCAAAATTTTCGAGCCTAACTCCCTTTTACAAAAAAAACAGAATCTACTGCCAGAACGTGAAAAAGTTCCTGCTTGACTACTCCCGTATACGATGAAAAAATAAGCCAGGTATTTATATGGAAGCCCTCAGAAAAGTCATAGATAAATCAGAAGCAGAAATTCACCTTAATTTACCTGAAAATCTTCGTGGAAAAAGAATCGAGATCATAATACTTCCTGTTGAAGAGGAAGAAACTAAACCTGAGAAAAGAAAGCTGGGCCTATTGAAGGACAAGATCCAGTTTTCAGATTCTTTTTTTGATCCTCTCCCGAATGACATTTTAGAAGGATTCGGGGCAATTTGAAAGTTTTACTTGATACCCATATTATTCTTTGGGCACTCCGGGATAGCAGTCGTCTCAACCCTGAATGGAGAGAGATCATCATTGATACAAAGAATTCAGTTTATGTAAGCGTTATATCATTGTGGGAAATAATTATAAAAGCTGATCTCGGTAAACTTGAAATACAATCTCCATATTAACAAACGCTTATGGCAGGAATTAATGATACGGGATTTGAATTCCTGAAGTTGGATCATTTACATTTGGAAAAACTGGAAACTCTCGAGAATATTCACAAGGATCCTTTTGATCGAATTTTACTTTCTCAAGCCCTATCAGAAAACCTATTGCTTCTTACTGATGACTCTTTGATTCTTCAATATCCTCATTCTGAAAATTTTTTGAATATCAAATAGAATATAGCAGATTAATCTCGGAGACGCCCCACTTCGCATAACAGCATTTTTACCACTGCGGTTCCGGCTTGGCCTCACCCCGGACTCATCTAAATGATGAGTCCGAACCCGGCAAGGCACCTTGCCTTTCAATTCCCTACGGTTGCACTATAAACGCCGAATTATTGAGAGAGAGATAATAGGTTGATAGCCAATAGGTTCCCGGCAAATTTCCTTTTCTCAGGACAGACTTAGCCCCCAGTG
>CAZQKZ010000035.1:0-27602 GCA_964594095.1 uncultured Leptospiraceae bacterium
ATATTTCAATATCTTATTTTTTATGTACAGCATTTATTATTGCCGGGTCAGTAAATCCGGAAATGATTACTATCTGATCACACAGTTTGAGGATCGTCCGGGTGTACTTTACAACACAAAAATGTCTCTTGGTACTGATGGAAAATTTACTCCTGTGTCCACTGCCCCTGTAAACCCTGCTAAACTTGCAGAGCTGGGAGGGACACATACAAACTGTGCTTCTTCAAAAACTCCGTGGGATACCCACCTCGCATCTGAAGAAGATTATGATTTTGACGGGATTATTTTTTCCACTAACCCAACAGCTACTTTAATTGCCGGATCGAACCATTACACTGCCTGTGATGCAGGTGGAACCGGATATTCATGTACAACCATTTCAGGACAGAAGAATTACCTTGAAATCACTGATTCTTCACTGATCAACCCATACCATTACGGATATAATTTTGAAATCGGTATGACTAACCCGGATTCTCCTGATCTCCACAGCGATAATAAGCATTTTGTTTTTGGAAAATCCACCCCGGAAAATGCTCTCGTACTTGGAGATAAAAAGACCGTCATTATATCCGAAGACGGCGGATACAGAGTTCTCTTTAAATTCGTGGCGGACACAGCAGGCGATCTTTCTGCAGGAACTCTCTATGCTGCAAAACTGAAAGATGTTCTTTCTGATTCCGATACAACTGCAGAAATCGAATGGATTGAACTTGGTAAAAGTTCTGATTCTGTCCTCGCCGGTATAATCGCTAAAAAACCTGACTGGTCTGATATGTGGGAAGTTGCCGCTCAGACTACAAAAGCAGGATGTGAAAGTGCTGGTACAGGCTTTAAATACCTGTATGCAGGAGATTATAAAACCTGTGTAAGACCACGCGATGGTTCGAATGGTACTACAGTATCCACAAAATTCACTGATGCTGCAGAAGCCAAACTTGCTCTTGGATTCCTCGAAGCACGCCGTTATGCTGCCTACCTCGGAGCAACTGCAGAATGGAATAAATCAGAAGCAGTAGCTTTCGATAAAGACCGTAACGTTGTATGGCTTGGTCTGACCAGCATTGAAAAAGCTATGATGCTGGATTCTGCTTTCGAAGCTACCTATCATCAGACAGATATGATTCAGTGGTCGGCAGTTAATAAATGCGGGGCAGTATTTAAACTGAACCTTGATGCATCCTCCAATCCGACTTCTGTGGAAATGGTTCTCAAAGGAACACCACAGACTGCTGATGCTGATGGAAATACCTGCGATCCTGATGGAATTTCCGGACCGGATAATGTGCGCTATATGGGATACAATACTCTCCTGATTGGCGAAGATACAAGCGGCCATAAAAACAATATGGCATGGGCTTATAATATTGAAACCAAAGCTCTTACCAGGATTGCCCATGGTCCGCTGGGAGCTGAAATGACCGGAATGTTCGCAGATGTAAATGCGGGCGGTAACCATTATCGGTTCCTCGGTATTCAGCATCCAGGTGATTATTCAGGATCTACGTATGTATGGGGTTCCAATGAAAGAAAAGGTATCGTAGGATACATCAAAGGAATGCCTGAACTCTCATTCACAGAATACTGATTTTTAAGCTGTGTATCTGCCGGTTCATTCCGGCAGATACCTCCTTTCACAGGTTTATAACCACATGAACAGAAATTTAATTCATTTAACTATACTGATTTTCTTTCAGATAAATCTGATCGTAAATTGTTCTGCTGATAAAAAGGAAAATACCACTCCTCTTCTTGCAGGGCTGATGGCACTCATTTCCAGTCCAGTGGAAAGCCGGCTTATTAAAGAAGATATCACTGCACAGACTCTGGAAAATCAGACAGCGTATATTCCTTCACAGTGTTATACAAAAACAGAAACATCTTCCGGCGCATTTAATCCCTGTTACACATGCCACCAGGAAAGTGTAAGGCCGAATTACTGGAATGATAACAATCTTCAGAATTCATATATGGTCCCCGCAGCAGCCCTGAAGAATCCCTGGACTAATTTATTCAAAGATCGAACAGCCGATATTGCATCATTTTCAGACAACGAAATGACATCATATGTAAATGAAAACAATTATCTGAGTTCAGATAATAAAATCAGAATAGCAGAAATTCTGCGACTGGTTCCGGCCGGATGGGATTTCAATAAGGATGGGAAATGGTCGGGCTACATTCCTGATTGTTACTTTAATTTTGATTCAGAAGGGTTTGACCGTGATCCTTCCGGAAATGACACGGGATGGAGAGCATTTGCCTATTATCCGTTTCTGGGTTCATTCTGGCCTGCGAATGGTTCCACTGATGATGTACTCATTCGGCTTCCCCCGGAATTCAGACAGGATGAAAACGGAAATTACAGCAGAGAAATCTATAAAATTAATCTTGCTGTTGTGGAAGCTCTTATTAAAGAGACTGATATTCCCATTGATGCGACAGATGAGAATATAGCCGGAGTTGATCTTGATAAAAACGGTTCACTGGGAACAGCTGCTTTTATAAAATATGACTGGAATGTTCCTGAAAAAAGATATATGTATTATGCAGGTCTTGCCCGAAAGAGACTGGAAGAAGGTAAGATTCATCTTGCAGCAAGGCTCTATCCGGAAGGAACTGAATTTCTGCATTCCGTTCGGTACATTGGAACAGACGGAAACACCATAGAAATGGCTCCAAGAATGAAGGAGCTGCGCTATGCAAAAAAGAAATCATGGCTCACATATGCAGATTTCGATAATGATGCCAAAACAGATTATTATGAGCAGCTTAATCAGCCGGATGCAGTAACACAGTACCTTGGCAATATTGAAGATGGGCTGGAAAACCGGGCAGGCTGGATCTACCAGGGATTCATTGAAGATGCCGAAGGAGAATTAAGACCTCAGACATACGAAGAGACAGTATTCTGTATGGGTTGTCATGCAAAAATCGGAGCCACTGTGGATAATACTTTTGTATTTGCCAGAAAACTGAACTCTGCTTCTGCATATCAGAAGGGCTGGTACCACTGGACCCAGAAAGGGCTGACCGGGCTGCCGGAACCACTCAGAACCGATGGTCAGTATGAGTTTACATACTATCTTCAGAATAACAAAGCGGGTGATGAATTTCGTTCAAATACAGAAATTATCAGTAAATTTATAAATTCAGACGGAAGTCTGAAAGCTGCTGAAATCGAGACTCTGCATAATGATATAACCCACCTTCTGAATCCATCTGCAGAAAGGGCCATTCAGCTCAATAAAGCTTATCGTGTAATTGTAAAAGAACAAAGCTTCAGAAAGGGAAGAGATGCGACAGCAACTCCTCCTGAAAATGTACACGCTGAAGTAACCCAGAACGCACCAACTAATGTAACTGAAGTTTCAGGAAACCGGATTATTCCCTGATCCGGTTTATCTGCTTACGATCCGGAATTCAGTCCTCCGGTTTTTGGCATCGGCAGTCTCACTGATTTCAGGAATCAGCGGCTGCCTTTTACCTGCACCTTGCAGTCAGTCTTGAAGCGGATATCCCCTGGTCTGTCAGATACTTTCTGACTGCTTCGGCTCTTTCTGCACTCAGCCTGTCATTGAACTGATGTGATGCGTTCATATCGGTATGTCCGATAATCTCAAGGTGAATTCCTGGATTTCGCCTCAGGTAATCAGCAAGATCGGAAAGATATCCGAAAGACTCAGACCGGATTTCAGATGAATTATAGTCAAATTTAATATCTGTAACAGAAAAGCTTGTACCTGCCTCGGCTTTTTCAAGCTCAATCAGTATTTTTTCCCTGTCCGGCCTTGTCACGATTCTTACAGGCAGGTAATCTTCATGAGCGACCGAAATTACGAGAGACCGGACAGCCGGATTCACTGTTACCTTCAGCTCTCCTTTTTCATCGGTTCTTTTCTGCAGTTCTTTTCCTCTTATACTGGAAAGGGGAAGGTCTGAAGCAGCCTCAAGATCTATAACAACAGAAACGGGTTTTTTAGTTTCTTTATCAATGGTCCGGACAGTTATTAACCGGTTTTCTTCTTTTGCTGCAGCACCATAGATATCATAACGACCGGACCCTCCTGGTCTTGAAGAACTCACAGCAATTTCGCCGTTTACAGATACAGATATTGTGGCTTCGTGTCCTGCTGAATTCACATTTGGTCCCAGATTCACAGGATTCAGGAACCTGCCATCGGGACCCTGTTTAATAAAATAAATATCCCATCCGCCGAATCCCCCTGGACGCTGGGATGTAAAAAAGAAACCCTCGCCTGCTCTGTTGGGTACAAACTGTACTTCCTGATTTCCGGAGTTTATAACAGCCGGCAGATCCTCTCCTTCGTCAAACTGTCCTCCTGTAAAATTACTTTTCCGGACTGTTGCTCCCCGCAGCTGACCAAATGGCCAGCTGGAATAATAAAGGGTTTTTCGGTCTGCACTGAGAGATGGAAACCTTTCGTGATGAACAGAATTCACACTTCCGGGTATTTTCACAGGAGGAGTCCAGCCGTTAGAAAGCCGCCTGCTCCAGTAAATATCAAAGGAAACCTTAATGCGTCCCTGCGCATCTGCCGGCATTTCAAAACTGCCATCCCTGTCCGATGCAAAGAGAATCAGATCGCCCTCTGCCGTCAGGTAAGGGGATTCATCGTTATAGGCAGAGCTCAGCTCCGGGATTCTGCGCGGCACACTCCATACCCCGTCCACCAGCTTCGTCTCATAAAGATCATAATAAACCTGACCATCCCGGCGGGCGGAAAAAATCATTGTCTTTCCGTCTCCGGAAATTGCAGGATATAGATCGTCTGACGCAGTGTTTACAGTATCCCCAAGATTCACCAGGGGTTCCGCAGGGCGGAAGTCTTCGTCCTCAGCAGCGATACTGCTGACAGTCAAAGTAAAGATTACTAATCCGGCTTTTATTGTATATTTTTTCACAGATCCCTCCGCTTTCTCAGTATTCCGGTTCAAAAACTGCTGCATTGACCGGACCTTCAAAGACTTCAATTTTAAGTATCATACCACCACTTTCGGCTGCGGAGGGCATAAGTCCCGCACAGATCCATTTTGCTATATGTTCGGCAGTAGGATTGATTTCTTTAAAATCAGGAATATGATTTATTACTGCATGATCCAGTTTTCCGGCAAGCTCCTGCAGCTTCTTTCCGGCGGGTACAAAATCGATACAGATCCCGTCCTTTCCAACAGAATGATCCTGCCTTGCAAGATGCACAATCACTTTCCAGGAATGACCATGCAGGGGTTCATCACTCCCGTCCGGGTAATACTGATACAGATAATGCGCGGATTCAAAAGAGGCTTCAATTCTGACGGAAAATCTGCCTTTCACAGATGATAAAAAAGACTGGGATTCAGTATGATTCATTTTTTTAGCCGGTTCATTTTAAATTACTTGACTCAGATTCAGTTTTTTCCCTTTTTTTACTCATGTCTCAATCAGGTCAGAATACCGCCCCTGCTTTCTACGGAAGCATGACAATCGATCAGGCAATGAAGGCGCATCCTGATGCTGTTTTTGTGCTTTCCAGCTATGGTCTGACAGGGTGCTCTTCCTGTAAAATAAATACTATGGAGACTCTCGCTCAGGCCTGTCAGGGTTACGGAATCCGGCTGGACCTGCTGCTGGAAAGTCTCAATAACTTAGACTGATAAAATTCCACTAATCCCGTTAACCGGCAATTTTTTTCAGATTCCGGCCTTCAGATCCGCCAGAATATCGGCTCCGTGACTGGCTGTATTCACTTTTTCATATACTTTCAGAACCTTTAATGCAGGATCCAGAATGAATGTGGAACGGACAATCCCCATATAAGTTTTACCGTAATTCTTTTTTTCCTGCCAGGCACCCAGCGCCGTGATCAGCTCTTTTTCCACATCGGAAATCAGAGGAAAATTAAGTCCCTGCTTTTCTGTGAATCTGGCGTGCGAGGAAACTGAATCTGCAGAAACCCCGGCCACAGAAAAGCCTTCTTTTTGAATTGAATCATGATGGTCACGGAAGCTGCAGGCTTCCTTAGTACAGCCCGGAGTGCTGTCTTTGGGATAAAGATAGAGCACCAGGCCTTTCGGTCCGCACAGGCTTTTCAGGTCGGTAATGGATCCGTCGGTAAGTGTGACTTTGAAATTTTTTAGTTTGGTTCCCTTTGAGACGAACATGGCTTTTTTTACGCTTTATGCCTCCGGATGCAACAGAAAAACAAAAATCAGGGTGACTTTTCCTTTACAAAGTGTTCTATTATATTAAAAGAAGTTCAAATAAGAGGAGATTTCATGGATCAGAATAAAGTGCATAAAGTAGTTATTATTGGCAGCGGACCAGCTGCAAACACCGCAGCAATCTATACAGCAAGGGCAGACCTCGAACCAGTAGTTTTTGAGGGATTTATGGCCGGCGGGGTAGCCGCAGGCGGTCAGCTGACTACCACGACCGAAGTGGAAAATTTCCCAGGATTCCCCCATGGAATCTCCGGCCCGGAGCTGATGATGCAGATGCGCGAGCAGGCAGCCCGTTTTGGAACAGAATTTATAACAGAAACAATCTCTAAAGTGGACTTCAGCTCTAAACCATTTAAATTATGGAGGGAAGGACTCGAGGACGATGCACCGGTCCTGGCCCATTCAGTGATCATTGCAACCGGAGCCACAGCAAAAAGAATGGGTCTCCCCGGTGAAGAAAAATACTGGCAAAGAGGAATATCCGCCTGTGCTGTCTGCGACGGAGCCCTTCCAATATTTCGCAATCAGCCGCTCGCTGTAATCGGCGGTGGTGATTCCGCTGTGGAGGAAGCTGGTTTTCTTACTAAATATGCCTCTAAGGTTTACCTGATTCACAGGCGCGATTCACTGCGGGCTTCCAAAGTAATGGCTCAGAGAGCCGTGGAAAACCCCAAAATTGAAATTCTCTGGAACACTGTACCGGTGGAATGTCTCGGAGACGGTAAAACTCTGCAGCAGTTAAAAATAAAGAATGTTCTCACTAACGAAGAATCGGTAATAGATGCAAAGGGACTGTTTTATGCGATTGGTCACAAACCGAATACAGACCCTTTTAAGGATTTCATTGAGACTGATGAAACAGGCTATGCAGTAACCAAATGCAAATCTACAGAAACTAATATTGAGGGTGTTTTTGCCGCAGGCGATGTTCAGGACAGCAAATACCGTCAGGCGATCAGTGCTGCCGGCTCCGGATGTCAGGCTGCCATTGATGCAGAACATTTTCTGACGAAGAATGGTCTGATCTGATCTGATTTCTGAATTACGGCCCGATCTGCAGCAGGGCAGTCGGGTTTCAGAAGGACTGGTTCAGCGGATCAATCCCCATGGAATGGGCAATACGCATCATCTCCTGCTGATTATTAATATTAAGCTTTTTATAAATCTTCTTTACATGAAAGCGAACGGTGTGAAGCGAAAGGCCAAGGAGAGCTGCTGCCTGAGCCGGCTTGTTCCCTGAGGAAAGCAGTTCGAGAATCTGGAATTCCCTGGGAGAAAGTCTGGAAACCCCAGGAGCCGCAGACTCCGGGGGTTTCTGAAAAGACTGCAGTACCCTTACAGCAATGCTGGGAGATATTGTGGCCCCTCCCCTTCCGACTATTGAAATCACGTTTTCGAGATCTTCAATTTCAGCCTTCAGCAGATAACCGGCACAACCCTGCTTCACTGCCTGCATAATCAGCTCATCCCTGATCATGGAAGTAATGATGATTTTTGAGAGATCCGGCTTTATCATAGAAAGCCGGCCTGCAAGATCGACACCGTTAATGCCCGGCAGCCCGGCATCGATCAGCAGAATATCGAGGGGAATTTTGTCTTTATCTCTCCAGTATTCTTCTGCACTTCCCCAGCTGGTGAGATCAGAAACCACAGGACTTGCATTCAGAATTCTGAAAACTTCTTCTTTGTAAAGATCATCATTTTCAATAAGACCGACCTTCAGTTTCTTAGGTTCATCTGAAAAATCAGGAATATTTTCTTCATTTATTTCAATATTCATTGTGTATACTCTGCCTTGAGTATAAACGATATCTGAATGACTGTCAACTACCACAATTGGTTATTTCTGTTCAGAATCATGAAAAATTGAAATTCTTTTATTCCACAACTGTAAGAAGTGATTCTGTGAGTCTCTCATCTATAAGGAGATAATTACCGACTCCGGTAGGAATGGTTTGATTTCTTCCATCCGGACCTTTAGAATAGCCCATCAGGCCTCGGCTGACATTCTCCATTCCGGGTAATTGGCGCATACCGCCCGCCAGAATCTCCTCAGGGCCGGACCTGTCTGCAGCAGAGCTGTAAACAATATTACCGGCAGATCCGGCTGAGAAAACTGCGACCTGGTTCCAGTCATTATTATCTTTCAGAACTGTATAGGAAGAATCATTATTAAGGTCCAGTGAATAGCCGGAATTATAACTACCGTCGCAGTTAAAATCGATGGATGGATAGCTGCCTCCGTAACCCGCAGTATCATTTATATTATTTTCATCAATGTCCGGAGCACTGCCCGAAGAAAAATCCACATAAGCCAGTGTTCCGGCTTTATCGGAACTGTATGGAAAATTATCCCAGCTGTAAAAAGATGCACATGCATCGATTTCCAGTGTGTTTTTTGCATATGAATAATATTCCTGCCCTGCATATGAATCGGCAGGGGGCACATATCGGTAAAGATAATTCATGATGCTTAAATAATTAGGTTTATAATTTGTATTTTCAAATCCCCCGTGACCCAGACTCAGGTTGTGTCCAAGTTCGTGCATTACTGTTCCGAACTGATAAAAAACTGCAGACTGTTTACTGAAATTCTTCAGTCTCTGAGCAATCAGTATCGTAGAGCCAGGCATATACGCTTTTCCCCAGAAAGAACAGTCAGATCCGTCGGCTTTACATGTATCTGCAAACACCAGATAATGAAAACTCTGCGCCCTTTCCCCGATCATATAGCTTTTTCGGATGCTGTTTACATCCGTTACCCCAGGCTCGGTTTCTGAGAAGTCCACAGCCGGGAAATACGGTATCAGGCCACCATTACAGAGATCATAATTTTCCGGATTATTCCCGCTGATTCCGTCGCGGTCAAAAAAGTCACCCACATCGTAATGAAGCGTCCAGCCTTTTTCCGCAAATTTCGATTTCATACTGTCAAGGGCTGATTTCAGCGGTGCCATTCCCTGATCGGGACAGTTAGTGCATCCTGCATCTGTCTGATCCATAAAGTCCATTTCTATAAAAATATCTTTCTGATTGGTTCTGGCACCCCAGGCATAATAAGAATAGCCTCTGTAATACACTCCCTCGGTTTCTGCGCAGTCCGGTAATCCGTCCAGATCAGTATCCTGAGCACAGGAGGCCGTGTTTGGCAGATGCGGAGTATTTTCTGTACCGGCAGTCCAGTCAGAGGCAGAATTTGTATCCGTAAAATTTTCATTTCTGCGGATAGTGGAACAGGAAACCGGTGCCACAGCCAGCCCACTCCATGCGTCAGCCGTTGCAGGAGAAGGGGAGACAGTATTGATATTCACATAATCTACCGTAATTCCGTCTTTAAGGAGTTCAATATAGCTTCCTGAAGTATAATAAAAAGCCGGACTGAATCCGTCGGCGTTATTTAAAGATATGACATCACGGTAATCATATTTTGTATTCCATGAATCGCTTCGGATTACTGCAAACTGACCCGAATGGACAATCATAGCAGGCAGACTGTAAATGGTATGATTATCTGACAAGGAGGTATTGCTGTTATAGGAATAATTCACTTTAAGCTGAAATGCAGAGAGATCGATATCAGAATCCGTTCCATTGTAGATCTCCATCCATCCGTAGCAGAGCTTTACTTCAGTAATCAGTACCGAACCCGTTACGGGAGCACCTGCCGGATTTCCGGAATAAATGCAGTTTTCGGTAGAGGCCGATACAGCTGCAGTATTCGTCTGATTTTCTGCTTCGTTCAGAATCAGAAGAGGAATCAGGTTGTCATCGGATTTCCCAGGACTGCAGGAAGATAAAACTCCGGTTAACAGAAGCAACAGAGCTTTGATGAATAAAATTTTATATGGCATAAGAATCCCCTCCTGACTTTTATACCAGACAGCGGATTATTGTCAATCGATTAGAATGGCGTTGTAACTATAGTTCATAATGGAGACTGCAGAACTGCTTCTGGCTCCTGAAGGGTAACTGTCGGATTCAGACCTTTAAAACACAAAGTGCCAGGGGCAAACGACAGGTTGGGTATCTGCACAAACTGCAGAAAAGAGCGCACCCGCAATTCAGAGCAAGTGCGCAATTAAAGCAGCTTACAGCCGCATTAAAGTTACTCAGTAACAGTCATTGTGTCGCCGGACCATGCAGATCCGAAAAGATTTGCCCCGGTTTCGCAATAAGATTCATTCGCTGTGGTAGAGTCAAGATATACAATTCCTGACTGAGAAACAGTTGTATTACCGATAAAAAAATCTGTAAGCATTACATCATTAACGGCGATTGGCATAATACAGTTGTCCGTCCCGCCGGCTGTGAACAGATTCGTCAACACTCCTGGAATAGTAACAGAACCTGTATTATCAGCATAAACCAGTTTTCCATCCCAGCTGTTCCAGGTGGCATTTGTCAAAATATTCAGTCCCACCCGGGCAGCTTTTGGGGTTTTGGATGAATCCCATGTGGCAGTCACATCAGCCCCCCTTTTTATGGTTACATTCGATTCATTGCCGTCCAGTTTAAGAGAAGAAACTCCTTCCGGCACGATGATTTCCTTAGATATATTAATATTTTCTGAAGTTTGCACAACACTGACCTGTATTGTTTTCCCTGGAGTAAAATCATGCCCGCCAAGATAATAATTAAAATCCCCATTATTACATTGCGCGTCTGTAGTAGTATTATCGTAAGGAATTACAACATCTTTGTATTCCGGCGAGGCACCAACTTCCGTGATTTTTACAGTAGCATCGGTTATTTCAGCCGGAGATCCGGTTTCATAGTCATTAATACTGGCACATACTGCATAGTTATCTACAATTGCCATTACTACAGAGATATTCTTAACCGCACTGTTGCTGGCATTGTGCATTTCTGTCTGAGTCAGAACGTCTTCACCGGAAATGACCCCCGCTGCTGTTACTTTTGAAGAATATGCAGCTTCGGATACTACCTTAACAATATAATTCCCGTTTGAGGATGGTGTATATGTCATAGTTTGCGGACTGGTTACAGGATGAGAAATTGTTTTGATCAATTCTCCAGTATCTTTATTGTAAAGACTAAGGGTAACTATATCGGTATCAGTAACGGCCATGGCTTTGTATCCGGCGGATGCAGAGGTGTCTTCTGAAATAGTGTATTTGAATACAGTATTGTCTTTTAAAACCAGACTCTGATATACGGGTGTATCTGCCTGAAGATCTTCCGTTTTTTCCACAGTAATGGAAGAATCAGATGTTGTACTGCTTAAACCAAGTAAGGCCAGCAGATTCATATTATTGTCAGCAGCAGCTTCACAGGATACTGATGCCGAAGCAATCAGCATCCCTGCTGCGGAGATTTTTAATTTAGTTAAAAGTTTCATTTTAACAACTCCTTATAGATTTATCTGTATTCGTGCAATGAATACAGATTATCGCCTACGATTCATAAGTGTGGTTATTTCGCATTAAAAATGACTGACTGACACATCCCCAATATTGGTGGTTTTTGTACATTTTCGGATTTTTTTATATCAATGGCAGTAACAGTGAAAACGTGCCTGATTTTCAATGACCAGGAATACGAAAACCTTTCGGCTCTTTTTCATTCCTGAATTTCAGGAAAAATATTGCTAAGATCCACTTCGCAGTCAGAAAGAATATTCAGTGAAATGCGATCATTTTCAGTAAAGACGGATCCCTTACTGAAACCAGTCTCCGTAAGAATATAAACAATCACAATGCGTTCTCCCGGCTGCACAATCCAGTATTCGCGTACACCGTGTTTTTCATACAGATCTCTTTTCAGCGTCATGTCCCGCGAAACTGTAGACGGAGAAACAATTTCGATTACAAGATCCGGGGCCCCCTCTATACCTCTTTTTTTTATTTTTGAAGAATCACAAAGAATCAGTATATCAGGCTGCACCACAGTTCTTATGGAATCACCGGAACTGTAATCATCTTCGGAGTCGACTAAAAGTACATCCACCGGAGCATGAATAATAGTACAGTTTTTCATTTTTTGTTTCTGCATCAGCAGAGTTTCGAGCAGCCTTACTGAAATCATCTGATGCTCCGGAGTGGGAGCAGGACTCATCGCAACAGGTTTGCCATCTATGATTTCCCATCTTTCATCATCAGACCAGCTAAGGTAATCTTTGTATGTATATATAGAATCTGATTTATAAGCCGGAAATGCCATAATATCCTCCTCTGCCGGAAGCTGCCATCCACTGTATTATGACTGGTTCAGGAAAAGGTGTAAACTAAAAAAAGCATTTTCATCGTGCAGGGAGGAGCCTGTAAATTACTTGCCATCAGCCTTGCATCCGTATTAATGACCTCCTATGGACGTACTGAAAAGTAAAATCGAACATATCTTTGCCAACCGGGAAGAACTGAAAAGCCAGGAAGGCAGGAACGCTGTTCTCGAGGCCATGGCTCTCCTGAATGACGGAAAACTCCGGGTCTCAGAACCAGTAAAACAGGGTGAATGGAAAGTAAACATCTGGGCCAAACAGGCCATCCTTCTTTATTTCGGCATCACTGAAATGAAGGAAATCCGCAGTGGTGATCTTGTTTTTTATGATAAAATCCCTCTTCGCACAGATCATAAGGAGCGCGGGGTGCGTGTGGTGCCTCATGCCATCGCCCGTTACGGAGCTCATATTGAAAAAGGTGCCATATTAATGCCATCCTATGTGAATATCGGAGCCTATGTTTCCACAGGGACTATGGTCGATACCTGGGCCACAGTCGGAAGCTGCGGTCAGATCGGTAAGAACGTTCATCTTTCCGGCGGAGTGGGAATCGGCGGGGTTCTCGAACCACCTCAGGCAAGCCCGGTCATTGTGGAAGATAACGTGTTTATAGGAAGCCGTGCCATACTTGTGGAAGGAGTCATTGTGGAAGAACGGGCCGTTATCGGTGCGAATGTAACGATCACTGCGTCCACTCCGATTATTGATGTAACCGGCCCTGAAGAAAAAATCTACAAAGGCAGAGTGCCTGCCGGTTCCGTGGTGATTCCCGGAACAAGATTGAAGCAGTTTGCATCGGGAAGCTACGGTACTCCTGCAGCGCTGATCATTGGCCAGCGTAAGGCCAGCACCGACGAAAAAACATCTCTGGAAGATACTCTCCGCGAATTTAATGTGAGCGTATAATTTTTAAGGTCAGAATTTCAGCCATCAGGATATCTTTATATCCTGATGGAATCCTCTGCTTCAGAATTCAGTGATTTGTGATCTCTGCCACTGCCTTAGCCAGATCGAATTTCTTTTCGTAGACTGCCTTTCCTGCAATCACACCGGTCAGACGTTCGCTTCCCAGTTTTTTAAGTGTTACAAGATCTTCAAAACTGCCGACTCCCCCTGATGCTGTGACCCGCAGCGTCGTTTTAAAAAGGATCTCGCGGATTGAATCGACCGCCGGACCTTTCAGGGTTCCATCGGTTTTAATATCTGTGAAAATAATTTCCTGAACACCGGTTTCTTCCATTTTTTTAAGAAAAGCAAATACTTCTGCTCCCCCGTCCCCTTCCCAGCCGTCCACCTTTACCATTCCGTCCCTGGCATCGACCCCGACTATGATTTTTTCAGGACCATGTTTTTCCAGTGCCTCTTTTAAAAACTGAGGATCTTTTAATGCTGCCGTACCCAGAATCGCACGGTCAATTCCCAGACTGAAGTAATGTTCCAGAGAAACATGATCTCTGATTCCTCCACCAAGCTCCAGAAACACTCTGTGGCCGTATTTCAGCCGGACTGAATCGGCTATGGTTTCAATTACAGAACCATTCACACTCCGGTCCCCGGTACGGGCGGCATTCAGGTCAACAAGATGGATCAGGAGGACCCCTGCATCCGCAAATTCCACCGCCTGAGCTGCGGGATCTTCATTATAAACTGTAACCTGTGAATAGTCTCCCTGATAAAGCCTTACAGCTTTTTTATCGAGCAGATCAATGGCTGGTATTATTTTCATGAGAAGATTTTTTCCTTTGGTTCGGTTTGATTAAAATCTTAAATTATTTCCGTTAAAATTATGTCAGCTTCCGGAAATCCAGTCTTCAATGAGTCTGAGCCCTGGCCGGTCTGATTTTTCCGGATGGAACTGAGTTGCGTAAAGACTGCCGTGCTTTACGGCTGCAGGAAACACATCCCCGGCATATTCACATGTATAATCAATAAACTCAGCGGGCACATGCTCTGCCCGGTAAGAATGTATAAAATACATATGCTCGTGTTCCGCACCGGATCTGTCTTTCACCTGATTCCAGCCCATATGCGGAACCCGTTCGCTTCCCGCAGGACGGAATCTTCTGACGTTACCAGGAATAATACCCAGTCCTTTTGTCAGAACCGGATTTCCGTCATGCACTTCGTCAGAATCCTCGAAAAGTACCTGAAAACCTATGCAGACTCCGAGCATTGGTTTTTCCTGCTTCAGGTGACTGAATATAATATCACCGATTCCCTGATTCAGCCGATCCATCGCCGCAGCAAACGCACCATCCCCGGGAAGAACCAGAGCTGACGCATTCTTCAGAGCATTATGGTCCCCTGTAAAAACGACGTTATCGTAAAAAAGCCGAAGTGCTTTGATAAGGGAATGGATATTCCCCATTCCGTAATCAACAACCGCGAGAGTGCCTTTCACAGAACCCCCTTTGTGCTGGGAATTGATCCTTCGTTTTCAGGGTCCTGTGCGACAGCCATTCTGAGAGCGCGGCCCAGGGCCTTAAAAATTCCTTCGTGAATGTGATGTCTGTTTTCACCGTGATGCACTACTATATGCAGATTCATTCCTGCATTCATGGCAAGTTTTTTCAGAAATTCAAGCGTAAGCTCTGCATCATAAACACCGAACTTACCTTCGTTAATGATTTCAGGGCCCTTATACTCGAAATGGTAGCGGCCGCTCAGGTCGACTGCTGCAGTGACCAGAACTTCATCCATTGGCAGAGTGAAGTGACCATAGCGACTGATGCCTTTTTTATCACCAAGAGCCTCTGCAATCAGCTTTCCGAATACAATTGCTGTATCTTCCACGCTGTGGTGTCCATCGATCTGAAGGTCGCCTTTCAGTATGAGTTCGATATCAAAATGACCATGACGCGATACATGATCAAGCATATGCTCAAAAAAAGGGATTTCGGTCTGAAAGCGGGCTTTACCGCTTCCGTCAAGGTTCAGACTCATACGGATTTCAGTTTCTGAGGTCCGTCGCTCCAGCATTGCCGTTCTTTGCAGAGTTTTACTCATGATAAAGACCAGATTCTCTGAAGTGCAGGCTTTTTTCCAGCCAGTTTTAAAGTTCATTCACAGAAAATCAACATCGGAACGGGGGCCCGGAAGCCGGATCGTGAATACAGCACCTTCTTTGCAGTTGGAAGCAGAAATCACTCCTTCCATCTGTGCAATAATGAGTCTGGTCATGTAGAGACCCAGACCAAAGGATTTTTCAGGACTGGTAGTCACATAGGGTTCAAAAAGAGTGCTGAGTACTTCCGGATCAATCCCTCCTCCGTTATCCTCAATGCGGATTACGGACTGTTCATCGGATCTGTCGAGAAATACGGCAATGCTTCCCTTGCGCACTGCAAACTCCTTGTCTCTCTTACGCCGCCGCAGCACCGCCTCCCTGCTGTTATTCACAATATTAAGAAGTGCGTGTTTAAATTCACCAGGGATTCCGGTTACGCTCCATGGACCCTGGTCTATTTTTTCGAATGTCAGCTCAATGTCCAGGCTCTGAAGCTGACCGGAAACAAGCTGACAGAATTCTTCAAGTACCTCAGAAAGCTCGAAATTAAGACTGTGCCGGGAGGTGGTAAAAAAACTGCGGAATTCACTTACATTTTTAGATAAATATATTACATGATCTATGATTTCTTTTGTACTCTGATCAATGTATCGCTTATCCAGTTCTCCGGCATTGTAGGCCTCCTGAAGATCCTGAATAATGATGCTGATGGCATTGAGTGGCTGCTTCCACTGATGGGAAATTGCTGCAAGCATCTGGCCAATCGTGGCCATTTTTGCCTGCTGTATCATCATGTTTTCCTGCTTACGCAGTTCTGATTCTTTCTGCACCTGTCGGCTGATATCCATGAAGGCAACAACGGTCCCTTCAAAATTCCCTTCCGGGCTGAAAAGAGGCGACCCGTTTACCAGAAGATAACGGTCCATCCCTTCTTTGGATTTTACGCGTACCTGAATATTGTTGACGGGAAGTTTAGTGGACTGAATGACCTGAAAAGGATAGCTTTCTTCGGCGAGTGGCTTTCCGCTGAAATCGGACGCATTCCAGCCCGCTTCATTGTAGTACATACCCATAATTTCTTCGGAATCAACTCCGAAAATTTCCAGTGCCTTTTGATTGGCATAGTTAATCTTTCCTTCCTGGGAAAGCCTGAGTATACCTGCCGGACTGGTATTCATCAGTGTTTCCGTGATTCTGGTCTGCTGTTCCAGATCCCGGGTTCTTTCGGCTACTTTTTCTTCAAGCACCCCTGCAAGACTTCTTACACGGCTCTGGTTTCTGCGTAGATCTTCCTCAAGCGCACTCCGCAGAGTAATGTCAAAAAAATAGGCAAATACCACCGGACGATCGTCAAGGTCTGATGTTTCAAAAGAAAGAATGATATCCCGTAATTCTCCGGATTTAGTGGCGAGCTTGATATCGAAATCACGCACGGAACCGGAATGCCGAAGAATTTCAAAGGTGTCCTCCAGCTGCTCCCGGTCATGGTAGATTCCAAGAGAATAAATTGTATTCCGGTGAAGTTCTTCCCGAATGTAACCGGTTATGCGGGAAAAGGCATCGTTTACTTCGAGGAACCTTCCATCTTCAAGAGCAATGATGGCCATTCCGATAGGGCTGCTGGAAAACAGCTTCTGAAATCTGAGTATATCCGGTGATTGTTTCAATGGTAAATCTCTCTTAATTACAGAAGTAAGCCTGCCCTGACGGTATTACAGCAGTCTGCTGCAGACTTACTTAAAAGTAAAGAAAAATCAAGGAGATTACTTCAATTTTTTCCAGACACTGGTCTGCCCAATCAGGGAGAATCCGATATACCCACGGACATGAAGGTCGTTCCCTTTCAGCGTCATCATACAGCTGTATGTTTTTCCGTCTTCAGGGTCATAAATCTTTCCGTTTTCGTAGCTGGTTCCGGATGCATGGTTAAAACCCCACAGCATATTCATTCCCATAATTTCACGAGTCCGCAGAGATTCAACCGGATTATTGCCGTCCACTTTTGGTTTACCGGCTTTGTTAAGCGGTTCTGCCAGCCAGACTATTTTTCCGCAGAATTTATCACTGCATTTATAGATTTCCACATGGGCTTTCCCGCCCTTTACTTCATATAGTCCCAGAACGGAATCTGCTCCCTGAGCACTCAGACTGAAAAATGAAATTACACTGAGAATCAGTGCCACAGAAAGATACTTTTTCATGGATTTCTCCTGATATTTTTTTTTCAGGGTAATATTATACAGAAAAAAAATCAATCATCTTTGAGAGAAAAACAGAAAATTCCGCAGCATCCCCATTCCATCCTCCGTAGCAAATGACTCCGGATGAAACTGAATTCCTTCCAGGAATGGTTTATTCTTATGCCGCAGACCCATGATCTCAATGGAACCATCTTCAAGAGTCACCCAGGAAGTGACCTCAAGAGATGCCGGAAGGCTTTCAGGATCCACCACAAGGGAATGGTACCGCATTACCTGGACTTTCTGAGGAATACCGGCAAAGACCCCATTTCCGTCATGGGATATTTCTGAGACTTTACCGTGCATCGGGAGCCGGGCCCTTACTACAGAACCACCATTGTAATGAGCCATCCCCTGCATACCGAGGCACACTCCCAGAACCGGAATTGCTTCAGAGAGATCTGTGATCACTGCGGCTGACACACCAAAGTATTCAGGATCCCCGGGATGACCCGGGCCTGGAGAAATTACTATTCTGTCCCACCCGCCGGACCGGATTTCCCCGAAGCTCTTTTCGTCGTTGCGAACGACAGAGAGGGTAAAGGGATTCCCGGAAGATTCGAGAATCTCTCCCATATACTGGTAAAGATTATAAGTAAAAGAATCGTAATTGTCTATAATAAGCACTTTCATATGAATGTCTTCCCTGAAATTTTACTGATTCAGCTCTTTTAATGTGCGCAGAACTGACGCCAGCTTATTCTGGATTTCTTCGTATTCTGCAGACGGGTCAGAATCAAAGACAATCCCCCCGGATGCCCTTGCAAAAGCATTCTCTCCTTTAATAAACAGAGTCCTGATAGGTATGGCAAAAGTGCAGTCCCCGTTCATACCGAAATGGCCTACCGCTCCGCCATATGGGCCCCGTGGTTCCTTTTCCACCCGTTCAATAATTTTCATAGATTCTATTTTCGGAGCTCCTGAAAGAGTTCCCGCGGGAAAAGAACTGGCCAGACCTGAAAACATATCTTCTTCGTGACGGATCACACCGACTACTTCGCTTGAGATATGCTGCACATGGCTGAATTTTTTTATATCGAAACGCCTGCGAACCTTGACAGTACCAAACCGGGCAACTCTTCCGATGTCGTTTCGGTGAAGATCAATCAGCATATTGTGTTCTGCAATTTCTTTGGGATCTGAAAGAAGCTTTCTCACAAGTTCCAGATCCTCTTTAGGATCTGCGGAACGCTTTGTGGTACCTGCGAGAGGGAAGCTTTCCATTTCTCCGTTCCGCAGCCGGAACAGAAGCTCAGGACTGGCACCTATCAGGCGAAGATCTCCCGGGAATTTTAAGTAAAACATATGAGGGGACGGATTGATTCTGCCCATCTTTTCATAAATGAGAAGGGGATTCCCCTGAATCTTATATCGTACCTGAAAACCAATCTGACACTGAAAGGTATTCCCTGCCCGGATTTCCTCGATAGTCTCTGTAACCATGGAGTGATGCTCTTCTTTATTACGTGAAGGACCGACCTCCTGAGCACTCACGGTTTCCTCTGCCGTCACCCCTTCCTTTATAAGCTCTTTTAAAAGGGAAAGACGGTTTTTCCGGTAATAGAAATAAAAGGTTTCGCCTGTGAATTTATCGTGGATCAGACCATCTTCATAAAATCCAAAAAGGAATGGCGGAAAATCAGGATGACCCTTTATGGAAAGCTCAGGTTCAAAATACGTCATGGAGTCATAGCCAAGATAGCCGACAAGCCCCCCTGCATAATTAGAGGAAATGATATTATCGGGAAGAAACTCCCTCAGAGCATAGTAAGGATTTTTTACTTTATATTCCTGATCATTAATAAAAAGACTGTTTCTTTCGGCCCGGAGCAGGTATTCCGGATCAAAACCTATGAGGGAATAGCGTGAGTCATAGGTATTGTCGCCAAGGGATTCCAGAAGAAAAACAGTTTCAAACCGGTGATCAAGAATTTTCAGCAGCTGAAAAAAAGGGATACCCGGACTGAAACTGATCGTGGTCGGCTTACGGGGCAGCTTTATTGACGGAATTTCCATGGTAATTCAGGAATTCCACTGCCCCCTCAGCGTGCAAATCGTTTTTCAGATTTTAAACTGATTCACAATTTTTTTCAGATTGTTAGAAAGACTCTCAAGAGAAACTGAAAGCGATGAAACCTGACCGGCACTTTTGGCTCCGTCCCTTGCTGCCTGAGAGATTCCCTCAATGTTTTTGGACACATCACCAGAAGCAGCTGTGGACTGAGAAATATTGTTAGCAATCTCTTTGGCGGTAATGGACTGCTCTTCCACAGCCGAAGCAATGGAAGCACTGATGTCCGTTACCTTATTGATAATACCGGTAATGGCTGCGATAGCCTCAACAGATTCCGAAGCACTTTTCTGAATGGCTCCGATCCTGTTTTTAATATCTTCGGAGGAAGCCCCTGCCTGCCTTGCCAGTTCCTTTACCTCAGAAGCAACAACAGCAAACCCGCGACCGGCATCCCCTGCACCAGCAGCTTCAATAGAAGCATTCAGCGCAAGGAGATTCGTCTGGCTGGCAATGTTTACAATGGATTCTATAACTGTGCCAATCTGGTTTGCATTTTCACCCAGCTCCTGAATCACGGTATCTGCCCTGCCTGCAGTGGATTTGGCTTCGGAGGCGATCATCGATGCATCAGAGGCTTTTCTGGCCACCTCAGCGACAGATACCGACATCTCTTCCACAGAGCTGGAAACCACCTGAAAATTCTGAGCCATCTGTGTTGAGGCAGTGGCTATGGTTCCTGACTGAACGGACATCTGCTCCGTGCCTGCAGAAAGACTCTGGCTGGTTCCTTTGAGTTCAGCTGCTGAGGAAAAAACAAGCTCCGTGGTATCGGCTATCTGTTTGACAATATCAAGCACTTTGTCTATAAAAACATTAATCCATTCCGCCAGCTCACCTGTTTCGTCTTTGGCATTAATATCAATTCTGCGGGTAAGATCCCCTTCTCCTTCTGCTATGTCTTTAATTCTCAGAACCACTTCATTCAGAGGTTTTGTAACAGAGCGTATAATCAGCCATGATACAATAACAGAAACCAGTATACTTCCGATAATGGAAACACTTATTGCGATCATCTCAATTATAAAATTTCTTTGAGCCTTCTGGTTTTCCGCTTCAGCAACCGTAAGCTGATATTCCAGAAGCTTTTCTCCGGTTTCACGGGCTTTGTTGTAAAGCTTAGGCAGAAGAGTGGCGGAATGTGTATTCACATCCAGATACTGTCCTCCTTTAATCTGCTCCTCAGCTATTTTCAGACCAGCCTTTTTAAATTCATTCAGATCCGTCTGAAACTGATCGGCAATCGCCCTCTCTTCCGGAGTTATATAAGTTTCAAGATATTCTCCCCAGATTTCCTCTATTTTTTTATTATTTTTTTCTATATTTTCAGTATGAAAAAGCACCGAGTGATCCGCATGCAGTACGCTTTCCTGAAGACGGGGGTCATGCTTTGTAGCCAGGTGAACCTGAAGCATATTCTGCAGCATAAGGTTATTTATATGAGCCATCTGCCCGGTAGGAATCAGGCGGTCCACATATATGGTCCGGAGACCCTCATTGGAAGCATATATACCATAAATTCCGATACCGCCGATTATGAAAAGCGGCAGAATCATAATCGCCACAAGAATCTGGAGCTTCCGGGCTATCCGGATATCTGATAATTTCATGAATGACCTCTTGTTGATTTTCGGTTTGTCTGAGTGTCATATTAACACTAATCCAGAATCAGACCATCCATTTTTTAATCATTTTTTTATGAATTTAATCAATATGACTGGTTTTTGCACACAAAGAATATCCGGCAGATCATGGATAAAATTAAAGAGGATAAAGTCCGCCATTTTCGCAGGCAAACCGAAGTCCGTCCAGAGTGTAGATACCGTCGTTGTGCATATCAGACCAGGTGATACGGATTCCGTAACGTCCCGTTTTTTCCCAGGATAATAATTTAATTTCTGTAATATGGCCGGTCTGACGGATATCTTCTGCCTGATGTCCTCCCCGGCAGGTCACACACGGGCAGTTTTTCCGTAAAGCAAGGAGATTCAGAGTGCAGTCCGTCCCATCCTTCCAGCGTATAAACAGATTTTCATCATCGTTTTTTATGGATTCAGGGATAGTTCTTAACAGATGCTGCATGGGATCACCTTCCGGCAGTCCTTTTCTGTGTCAAGAACGTTCAGCGCATCCCGGTAGACCGGCTCATCAATAAAGCCATATTTTTCATCTGAAAAACCTGTAATTCCCTGCCCTGCATTTTCTTCGAATTTTTCCTTTATATAAAGTGCCCGGGCAGTTTCCGCTGGGTCAGCGGAGAAAATTTCTGCCGCAATATTCGCCTGAGCAGGAGAAATGCAGCCTTTTCCCCGGTACCCGTATTCCCGGTCAGAAATACAGAATTCCCGAAATAATTCTAAATTTTTATAATTCTGATAAACAAAAGAAACAGGTTCAGCTCCTGCCAGCTTCACTTCTGTGAAAAACCTGGCCCGGATATAATCCGTAACAGGACTGCCTGTAAGAGCCATCTGGTGCGGTGCTTTCATATCAGCCAGAAGATCCAGCATACCGAGATACATAAGTGTCACCCGCTCACTGGTCTTAAGATTATGAATGTTTCTGAAGGCATCCGCTGTTTCCACTGACAGGTGAATCTCGCACGATTCATCCGTCAGACGCAGGGCTTTACTGACATCGGCAGCAGACCGTACTTTCGGAATACGGACCGCATGAGGCTTCACTTCGCGAATCGCAGCAAGATCCTCCTCACCACCCTGTCCAAGGGGATTGATCCGGATACTGATCAGAGGTCCGCTGTGATCCGCTTTCAGAAAAGACACAAAAAGAGCGGCCAGGGCCCTGGCAAGAGGCTTCTGCTGCGGCGAAACACCATCCTCGAGATTGATAACCGCTATGTCTGAGGCAAGAGTGTCCAGTTTATTCAGATGCGATGGTTTTACAGCCGAAACCATAAGCGGATTCCGGTGAGGTCTGAGCAGAGTTTTCCGATCAGCGGCCTGAACCGTCTTCGTCAGCCGTCTGAGTGAGTCAGTATCCTGTGCATTTACCAAAGCTTCAATTTCAGTCAGATCGTCGAATATCACACTTCCTTTTCTCACAGTATACCGGACAATCAATCGATTTTTTTAACAGTTGACAGTTTCTGAACAGAATGCATAGTGATTCAATGCTTACAGCTGCCGTTTTTCTTTATTTACTGATTACAGCGGGTGTTCTTTTATTCCAGGCAGCACTTGCATTCGGCGCCCCCTGGGGAGAATATACCATGGGCGGTAAATGGAAGGGTGTACTGCCCCTTTCCGTGCGGATTGCTGTTCTGTTTCAGATGGCTCTGATTCTATTTTTCGGATTTATTGTAACAGCAAAATCAGGCCTTTTTTTTAAAGAATACACACTTCTGGCCAGATCGGGTATCTGGTTCCCATTCGGTTTTTTTGCAGTGGGAACGGTCCTCAACTGGATTACTCCCAGCAGGAAAGAGAGGTATCTGTGGGGGCCTGTGAACACAGTCACTTTTTTACTGGTGACGGCTGTCGCCTTTGATTTTTTTCAATAAAAAGCCGGGTACAGCTTCTGAATTTTTTTCCGGAGCATCGACTCCCTGGACGGAGCAAGGAATGAAACTTAAAAAATTAATATTTAAATTTTCAAATATTATTGTACTGACTGTTGTCGCCCTCCTGAACCAGAGCTGTTTTTTTCAGATGAATCTGTCCCTGCATTTCAGCAGGCCTGATGAAAACACACACAGAATCCGCTCCCTGGTTAAAATCTGGACTATTCTCGAAAAAAAGGAACAACCGGAATCCGGTTTGCAGCCGCAGAAAAGCCCTCCCGGAAGCAGTCTGCCGAAATCAGTGAAAATTCTGGCATCCGGTACAAAAGAAACAGAATTCAGAAACATGAAGACTGTGAGCAGCAGCCTGACTGCGGAAATTCCCGGCGGGACCGGAATCAATATATTTGATTTTATATCATCTTCCGAAAAAGAAAATACGGAAAATCCTTTCAGGATCATGCTCTATACACAGCCTTACGGAATAGAAATGCATTTCGTTCCGGCAGAAATCAGCCAGGGAAATCGTCGTTCCGAGGATATTATGGGTAATGCCATGGCAAAAATGTTTATTGCCGGTGCTGTCCGATCCGATTTCACTTTCGACTCCTCCTTTAATGCAGCAAAACCTGTGGTTTTTTATCTCGATGAAACCAGAAAGCTGAACAGCAAAGAACTTGATTTTGATTCTGAGGATGCTGCCGAAAACGGAAACAGAAGCTTTTCTTTCCCGCCGGTTCTTCTGAGCCTTGGCCTTGAGCAGGGAGGAATCTTACTTTTCGCACAGAAAGGCAGACGGGTCCCTGTAAAGGAATACACAGAAATTCTGAACAGTTATAAAAAAATGACGGAACCCCCGCCGCAACCGGAAACCCCGGCAGAGATTATGCCGCAGGGGTCCTCTGATCTGTGAATCAAGGTTTTCCTGAATTCAGCCATGATTCAGACAGAAGCAGAAGTTCGCCGGAGGTCTTTTTAAAAGGATCCATTTTCATAAGAAACACATCCAGGGCGCTGGTATCCTTACTGCTGCGATCTTTAAAAAAATGATCAGCTTTACTGATGATTTTAAATTCATATAAATTCTGACCGGCTGAAGACAGCTCCGGCACCTCTTTTTCCTGCCAGTGAAGCAGAACATCTTCCGGTATTTCTGTGTTAACGGATCCGGTCAGATGCAGAACGGGAATCCCTTTTTTCAGAACTTTTTTAATATCTTCAGAAAGAACCAGTCCGGAGGCAACAGAAGGCCATCGGTTCATTTTTTCTGAGGTATCCATGAATTCAAGGGCTTTGAAAAATGCAATCTGATCCGCAGTCAGAGCTTTTTCTTCTGATTTCGCATCGGTTTTAACTGTGGAATCTGCCGGTTTTCTTTCAGGAGTCCTACCCTCTTTTTTAGACTGAATCCAGTAAGCAAGGTCTTTTTCTGACTGTTTCAGAATGTCTTCAGGTACACCCGCTTTTTTCATATTGTGCAGAAGGCGGTCGCCCCAGGTATCCAGGAGAGAGCCTCTGGAAACACAGGACAACAGTATATAACCTTTAATTTTCTGAGACTCTGCTGTAACGGCGGCACTGCAGGCTTCCCCATGTGCAATTATTTTAAAACCGGAAGCCTGTTTCTCCTGAGCGGCCCAGTCCATTATACGAAGAAGATCTGATGCTGCATTTTCGGGATCTGCGTAGTTCAGACCGGAAGGCTGCGTCATTCCCGTTCCTCTCTGATCCGCACGGATTACAGAATAACCCGCTGAAGAAAGGTATTGAGCAAGATCGCGGCCTGTGAAAAAGCGGACCGCTGTGGTATTCCAGTCTCTGTCCAGATTCCTGTCCGCCATAAGAATTACAAAGTCGGCTTTTTTACTGATGGAGCTGTCTGCCGGTTCAGATAGCGTGAAAAAAATCCCTGTTCCGTCTGCTGCGTATACTGTGTGCTCTTCCTCATGCACAGGTCCGTGAAGCGGGATGTCTGCACTGAAGGGACCCGTCTGCTGCATCCAGAAAAGGCTGCCCACTGATGCGGTAAATAAAAAAACTGTAATAAGAATAAGATATTTTGTGTTCATATATTTTTCCTGATTTAAATTAAAAAACAAAGTAAATAAACTGATTTGCATTAACCATATAGGCCGGGATCAGCCATCCGCCGGTGAGAGCAGCTGCAGCCGGCAGGAGGTATGGATCGTATTTTCTGAATCTCTGAAAATGCTCCGGCTTATACTGAATATAATGAAAAAACATTCCTGAAAGAGTCATCATCAGAAAAGTGTCGGTGTAGCCTATAAAGCGGTATCCTTCCCCGAAATGAGTAAATAATCCGGCCAGCATCTGAATCATGATGGTTTCGCCGGTTACAATGCCTGTATCTGTCCGCACGGGCTGTGAGCGAAACATAATCGCTCCCAGAACAAACAGAAAAAACATAAACATAACTTTCAGAATACTTAAAATTCTGCTGCTGCGCGGAACAAGATCCGTACCCGCATTTCTTTCCAGAAAACGCTCTCCGGCAAGAAGCACTCCCCAGAAGGCCCCCCATGCCATGTATGTAGTGTCGGCACCATGCCAGAGTCCGCCCAGAGTGAAAGTGATAATTAAGTTTATGTAAGACCTCCACGGGGCCACCCGCGAACCGCCCAGCGGAAAATAGATGTAATCCCGGAGCCAGGAGGAAAGAGTAATATGCCAGCGCTGCCAGAGCTCTTTGGCACTGCGTGCGAAAAACGGAGCCAGAAAGTTTTCGGGAATATCGTAACCAAGGAGTTTGGCAGAACCCCTTGCCATATCAGTATAACCGGAAAAATCACCATAAACCTGAATGGAGAATCCAATACCCGCCAGGAGAATCGACGCAGCATCGTAAGAAAGCGGATCTTCAAAAACCGGCCGGATAATCACTCCCAGCGGATCGGCAATGAGCATTTTTTTAACCGCACCCCCGATGATCAGCCAGGATCCGTCGTACATGCGCTTCCATGTAAGCTCCGGCCTGTCGATCTGATCCAGAAAATCTGTGGACCTCATAATAGGGCCTGCAATCAGCTGCGGAAAAAAGAGTATAAACAGAAAGAACTTTGAAAAGGAGACTTCTTCTTTTATAGTGCCCCGGTAAACATCAATGACATAAGCCATCAGCTGGAAGGTATAAAAACTGATGGCGAGGGGCAGAAAAAGACCAAGCGAAGACCAGGAATCCGGCACCGGTGCACCGAGGCGAAGCAGATTCTGCAGCAGAAAATCTGCATATTTAAAAACAAAGAGATTTGAGAGATTGACAATAACGGAAATCCAGAGGATCTGCTTCTTCCACTGCGGGCGGCGGAACATAAGAAAGACAGCCGCATAGTTCAGCACTACAAACAGCAGGAAATGAGCTGTCCAGCGAAGACCGATCAGCCCCTCTTTTTCAATTCCCCATGCCGCATAGAAAAGAACAGAAGCAGAAATGATAAAAATCCTTCGGGCACTTCCCTTCAGAAGCCAGTAAACACTGTAAACCACCGGAAAAAAAAACAGGAATGAAACCGAATTAAAAAGCATACTGCTGCAACCGGTACCATTTTTTTTTCTGTATGTACCGGCTGACACCTTTTTTTATGGATGAATCTGAATCTTTTCAGGAGAATGACTTATGGCAGGAAACGAACCCTTTTTTGGACCTCTTGAAATCAGCGTAAGCATATTCATTGCCGTTGTTGTAATCGGTTTTTTTGTAATTCTTGTAAAGGCAGTACTGAAATAACGCTGACGGGGTTAAATCTGCCATGAATCCGGAAAAGCAGGCTCTTTTTAAAAAAATCCAGGCAGACGGATTACTCTGGAGTTACTCAGAAAACGCTGATCTTCAAAGCATCGGAGAAAAAAACTTCATAGAACAGGTACTGAAATATGCAGACCTTGAAGATATGGCTGCCTTGTTCAGATTCTGGGATAAACAGGAAATTCTTGAGGTCTGGGAAAGCAGAATGAAGCCTGATACCCGGTTTAAAAAAGTCAATCTGCTTATTGCCCGTGTTTTCTTTGATATGGACGTAGAGGCAGATTATTTTACGGATGCTGTTTATGAACGGGAAAAAAAACTTCGGTTGCTTGCTCAGTGAAACAGAAAACCAGCTGGAAGCCCTCATTCTTAAGGCAGGTTTTCTTAAAAATTTCGTTTTTGTCAGAGGCCTGCCCTCGCACTCCATTACTGCCCAGGGATTTCCTGATTCTGAATGAAAGTGATGATCAGCTCGATATTTTAGTGAATAAGGTTAAAATCACATTCTTTAATGCTCAATGGGAATTTCTGAAACCGC
>CAZQKZ010000035.1:27628-33445 GCA_964594095.1 uncultured Leptospiraceae bacterium
ACCGCCCAGAGCCGCGATTTTTACTCTGGCAACGCTCAGCAAACTTGCCGCTATGAAGGTCAATACCCTGTTCCTCAGAGTAAAATCAGGGCAGATTTTACTAAAGTTAACATTTAAATCAGCTATTTTTTCCGAAATATTCCTTTAGATCTCTTATAATTTTTTCAGTGACCTGAAGGTACGGTTCACTCAGAGTCACACCGCATGCCGTAGTGTGCCCGCCGCCCCCGTATTTTTCTGCAACAGGCAGAACATTATAACCTGATTTCGCCCTCAGGGATACTTTCGTCTTCTGCGGTCCCCGCTCTGTAATCAGAATTCCTGCATGAATCTGCGCAGGTTCGATAAGCTCATTAATCATTCCGTCAAGATCATCCCAGGTGAGCCCCAGGGAACGGATTTCGGATTCCAGAATCACTGCCCAGGCAAAACCATATTTTTCTTCTACTATTAAAGACTGGTAAAAAGCCCGGCGCAGATGAAGCTTGTTTACCGGAGCATGAAACTGCAGACGTTCAGAAATAACCTCCGGCCTTACCCCGCATTTTAAAAGGAATGCTGCAATCTCATGAGAGCGCGCTGTGGTTTTACGGAACCGGAAGTTACCTGTGTCTGAAGCCACACCTGCATACAAAGCAGAAGCCACAGGTAACGGAAGCGAGGCCATGGAAAAAAGACCCGAGACTTCCAGAAGGTCAAAAATTACTTCGGAAGTGGCGGCCACATCCGAGTACTGAAAGCGGTTGTGAAAATCCGGAGATGCATCATCATGATGATCTATAATAAATAAATTTGACTGATCTTCGCGGATGAAACGGTTCACATCACCAAGCCGGTGCGTTTCGGAATTGTCCACGGATATTACAGCAGGGGAAACATAATCCGCAGCGGCCCCCGGACCGTTTTCTTCAAAAGAGCGGACCTGGGAGGATGGATCGAGAAACCGGATTCTCTCAGGGAGCCCGTCATGATTCAGGATCAGATGCTTTTTGCCGAGCGACTGCAGAAGGAAACTGAGACCGATGGACGAACCAAGCCCGTCCGGATCAGGACTTCGATGTGTGCAGATGATATATTCATCAGATTCTCTGAGGCGTTCAAGAAGCTTCTTTAAAGTGGACTGGTATTCCGGCATAAAACTGTCTCCATTCACAATGTAGCAAATCCTCAGGAGATTTTCAAGACCAATTTTGAGTTTTGTCTTTTTTTAACCGGAAAAACCGGCCAGAATCTCTTTTGCTTTTATAGTTAGTGGTTCTTTTTCGTTAGGGATAACTTCGGATTTCACCAGTTCGAGAAGAGTTTTCAGAATCTGACCCATCTGGGGCCCGGGGAGCACTCCCATCTCCATAAGGTCGCTGCCCCCGACCGCGAGATCCCTGACTTTCAGTTCAGCTTCTTTTGCCTGAACTTCTTCAATATGACGGATAAGCTTCTGAATGGCTTTCGGAAGATCGCTCTTTTTTCCGCTGCCAGTGCGGTCCGCAAGCCGCAGGGTGATCAGGTCATTCAGAGAATCCGTTCCGGTCTTTGCGGCAAAGCGCCGCACTGCTTTATCTGTCCATTCATCTGTGTAATGGAACATATGGTTTCGCACCAGAAAAACCGTTTTTTTCCCAAAGGGAACCGGATAGCCGAACCGTTTCAGAATACCGACAGCAAGTCTGGCACTCACAAGCTCATGATTATGGAAACTGGCCTCCCCGTTTTCGGTTTCCCGCCGGGTGGCTGTTTTTCCAAGATCATGGAAAAGAGCAGCAAGCCGAATCGAAAGATCAGGAACACTCACTGCATCCAGAGAAAAAACTGAGTGATCAAAGACATCGTAGAGATGAAACCGGTTCTGAGAAACTCCCCTCGCCTGCGCAAGCTCCGGAAGGAAACGATCCAGTGCTCCGTATTTTTCAAGGAAAAAGAAACCCTCGCTGGGTCTTCTGCCTGTGCAGATGGCGGTCAGGCATCCCCGCAGAAAAGAAACAGGAAGGGAACCGAAATGACCCAGAGATTCCGAAATCAGGGACTGCACAGCTTCACCGGATTCCTCTTCATTCAGTGTATCGACAGTGACCGCACCTGCCCCGCAGAACGAAAGCAGACCTGCAGTAAGAAAAGGAAACCTGCCATCGGCTGCAAAATCAGCAGCTTTCTTAGAATTGATCCGGACACTTGATCCGTCAGCGGTGGCAAAGAGTGATGCCATCTCCAGACAGTCGTCGGCTTCTTTGGCTGTAAAAGGTTCTTTTTCTTCGGATTCACTCATAATAAAATTCAGGTGACCAGAAAAATCCTCACGGATGTACTGGTCAAGAAAGCAAATGAAAAAACCAGAAGTAATGATCCCTGCCGATCAGATCCGCAGGCAGATAAAACTCATTGCTGATCGCATTACTGCGGATTACCGAAGCGAATTTCCTGATATTCAGGAAATCACAGTAATCGGAGCACTGAAAGGCTGCTTTATATTCATGGCCGATCTTATCCGATGTATGGATATCCCGGTCCGGACAGAGTTCCTCGAAGTAAGCTCCTACGGAAATCAGAAAGAATCTTCCGGGATTGTGCGGATTCAGGAAAAGGATCTGACTATGCTGCGCGACAGGCATGTGCTGATCGCAGAAGATATCATTGATACAGGGATCACGCTGCACGCACTGCAGCAGAGAATCCTTTCAGAGAACCCTGCCAGTTTAAAAACGGCAGCTCTGCTGCGCAAACAGTCGAGGCACCTTACCGGCACTGAGGCAGAGTATATCTGTTTTGATATTGACGACCATTTTGTGGTGGGATACGGGCTCGATGCGGCAGGACTCTGGAGAAATCTGGACTATATCGGAATTACAGAGTGACTTTACTGCCTGTTTTTTGCTTCCTGCCGTGCACGGGCAGCATCCGCTTCAGCATGGCATGCCCTGTAACAGCTTTCCTGATTGCAGAGAACCCATTTCGCAGCCGCTGACATTTCCGAATAATCTGCCAATGCCGCAATGCACATATAACCGGATGCTTCACAGTTTTTTATGCATTTATCTTCCGAGGTCGGTCCGCAGCCTGCTCCGGTAAGTACAACCAGCGATATTAGGTATATTTTATTGACCGAATTCATTATTAATCCATCAGCTTTTAAGAAGTATGTTTCCATGCAGCCATTGCCCCATGTAACGGCTGCCATCATCATAAATATAAATCCATGCGCCGTCAATGATTTTTCCATCTTTGTAAATTCCTTTCATTTCTATTCCATCCGGTAATGTAAGAACAGAAAAACCATTTGGCAGAATCCCCTTGACATTTAAATCAGAATAATCACCTGATACTTTTCAGTATTTTTTTCGGCCAGCAGATTAAGGTTCAGACAATTATGAGAGATTCCGGATATAAACATACTGCAAAGGATTTGGTAAATTACGGAAATGGAATCCTGACTGAATTAACCAGGAATTCATGGAATGACGGGGTTCTTCTTTCTTTACTTGAAAAATTAGAAAATCAACCGGAAACAGCAAAATATTTTAATGATATATTTATAACGATTATTGAGAAGAAACCGGAAAGCCTTGAAGCTGTTTATGCATCACAGTGCCTTCATCCTGCTCTGATTAAGGAAGACGGACTCATTCAAATACTTAAGCTGACAAAGGTAAAAAACCCTTACATAAGGAGTCAGGCAGCAGAAATTATCCCATGGATCCCTTTTCGGACAGAATTAAGAAAATCATTTTTGCGAAAGCTGCTTTCGGACAGATCGGTTACAGTCCGTTGCTCTGCACTCGAAGCACTTGGTATAATGAGCGATACAGCCGGCCTGAAAAAAATTCAGAAACTTTATCAGACCAGAAACAATCTAATAAAAATATGGACTATAATTGCGATAAATTCAATGGCTTCCGTTAAGGCCAGACCCTTTTTAATAAAAGTATTCAATGATTCCCGGAACAGGGAACTTAAATTCTTAAGTGCATTCGGATTATTTGTAACCGGAGATTATCAGAAGCTGGAGTTTCTGTTTGAAAGTCTTTTCCATGGCAGTATCCTGGATTTTCTTTGGATGAATCATATGGAGGATCTTCATGAGAAACCGGTCCTGCGAAAAAAAAAGACAGTCCATCTGCTTTTCGCCGAAAAATGCAGAAAGAACCGCCATTTAATCAGTCAGTGCATGGATAAGGAAAACCGAAACCGCTTAAATAAGCTCCTCCGTAATCTCAGATCCTAATACCATACCCTGCTTCAATTTCTTTAATGTGATTCTCTGCATCCTGAATCTGCTGCTGATACTGCGGCGGAACTATATTCAGAAATCTTTTAAATTCCGATACAGCCTCTTTATTGAGTCCTTTCTTTTTATAAAGTATACCGAGATTCATAGCCGGTGCAAATTCATACGGTCGCAAATCTGAAGCTTTCTTATAAAAATCAATTGCTTTATTACTGTCATGCAGATAATTCTGATACAGAACCCCAAGGTTATAAGCAGCCATATAGAAATCCGGCTGCAATTCAAGGGCTTTAAGAAACATGCCCCTTGCTTTCAGAAAATCACCATTTTCCATATAAAGAAAACCAAGATTGCTCTTAATTTCCGGATTTCCGTTAAGACGATCCGCCTTTTCCCATCTTAACAATGCATTTTTTTTATCGTCCATACTGAAATACGAAAAACCGGAATTCTGCAGGCTTATGAAATTATCCGGGTCGGTTTTCAGACTTTCATTAAAAGCTTCAGCAGCCTGGGAATACCGACCCATCTGATTCAGAATCAGACCTTTATTCTGCCAGTAAAGGTGATGCTTTGGTGACAGGGCTATAGCTTTATCAGCGGCAGCCGCGGCTTCGATCAGCCTCTGAAGCTTCATTAGTGTAACAGCAAGGTTGTTATGATATTCGGGATTCCGGGGATTGAGAGCAGCAGCCTTTTCAAATTCAGAAAGAGCACTGTGCAGCTCACCAGCCTGAAAATACTGAAGACCTTTCTGATTCGCAAGCTGACTCATATGATCACCATCCTTTTCAGAAACTTTCGGAGCGCAGGATAATAACAAAAGAAACAAAATATTAAATATATTATTTTTTATCACCAATTAGATTCCAGTATAATCAACAGATTTTTCCATACTATGCTGTTACACTCTTTTAAAGAGCCAGATTAATAACCGCACCCGGGAAACATATTGTCAACGTACTTTTCCAGAGCTACCTGGTCGGTCATTATTTTTTTTAGATTCCCCCAATTATCAGCATAAGAGTTTCTGATCCGACCTTTTTTCGGATGCTCCTCTCCTTTCTTTCTCTGCATCCAGGTTCCCCGCGTTAATTTTTCAGGCTTGCAGTTTCTTATGCAGATTCTGCCGGAAACCCCCGGGCCTGTCATTTTTGCCCTCAGTTTTTTATGAACAATCGGTTGGAATTCACTGCGCCTGTCATTTCTGCATTCAGCTTCTGATTTCTGATTTGTTGGAATTCCCCGCGCGGTTTTTTTCTGCTTGACAGATTTATGAAAAGGTTTTTCGCGCGCATTCCTCCGGAAATTTTCGGATGAAGCGAAGCGTAGGACGAAAATTGACTTTATACAGATCATTATAAAACAGTGATTATTAAGTGCACTGCAGGACAGAATGATTTTGCACTCAGTTTCTTATGAAGATTCAGTTGGAATTGCCGCGCCTGGTTTTTTCTGCTTGACAAATTTACGAAAAGATTTTCCGCGCGAGATATCGGGCACTTAAAATCTACAGGATTTTCAAAGTCAGCGGTTTAGATGGACGCAATGATGCCTATGAACGAATCCCGGATCTATTGCCTGCCCTCTGCGATTCGCTC
>CAZQKZ010000036.1:0-15107 GCA_964594095.1 uncultured Leptospiraceae bacterium
CATAAATTCCGGAAGGGCCGCTGTACAGTCATTTTTTATGCATAATCCGGGTTAGAAGATCCCATCTAAACCCTGCGGCGCCTCAGACTTTAATCTGAGAGCGTCGCTTTTTTATTCTTTACTTGACACTAGGGCCTGCTCTGCCGGAATCGGTTTAACTGACCAGGGGGGCTTAGCTCAGATGGTTAGAGCGCTTGCTTGACATGCAAGAGGTCACTGGTTCGATTCCAGTAGCTCCCACAGTTCTTCATTGTTTTTCACAATGCTGAAAAACCATTCATGATCCAGAGTTACCGATTCACCGCTTTTCAGTTCCGAAGCCGTACTGTGCAGTTCCAGTTCCATATAGTTCTGATCAGGAGAGTTATATACTTCCCATTGGGAGCCGTGAGGATAATCTTTCCCGCTCCGGGAGTAAATACCGAATTTTCTGGTAATACACAGATATCCGGTTTCTGCGGGATGCACAGAAACAATAAATCCTTTCCGGGGAATTCCCCCGTATTTAAAGTGGGCAGGTTTTGTGCAGTCAATGCGAACAAAAGACAAATCCTCTCCGGGATCCAGGTCATCCCCCGTAGTCAGGGGCCACTCCAGAAGCTTCTCTTTCAGCAGGTTCAGAGAATCGCCTTCTTCCGGATAAGGTTTTACCGCGATCAAAGAAGATGGTATATATACATATAACGGCCTCAGGAACTGTGTCACATTCCAGACCCCTCTGGGAACCGACCAGTCCCGTACAGCGGTGATTTTTTCGCGGATTCTGAGTCTTTCACTGAAAATAGTTACAGTTTTTTCTGCAACCAGCAGGGTTTCTTTACAGACAGGACTTTTCATATGGATTTCCTGCGAACCGGATATACTGTATTCCCACACACCACGGTCGGTGGCAGCCGGAGGAGTTCCTTCCCACCACAGCTGCTGAGGAGCAATCCATGTTTTATCACCACCCCAGACACCAAAACCGGAGTTTCTTTTAAATTCGCGGATTTCTTTTTCCGTTGCAGATTCAGAGAATGTAAACGGCTGAAAACCTTCTATGCTGCTGTAGAAAAGTTCTTTTTCCTGCCAGCTGAGAGAAATCATTCTTCCTCCTGCTTCCGGCAGAAAAGAAGCTTTGAGATCCCCTTCCGGGGCACTGATCTGAATAAGGTTAAATCCGGGAAACCGGTTCTGTTCACTATCCATAGAATATAATCGTAATTTCCGGTCATGAAAATTGAAAGCAAAAAGCATAAAAAAAAAGGGAAAATATGATTTTAAGGTTGCTTCCTGTCGAAATGAATAATATATCTTTATATTCAGGTACCAGGTCTGCCTGCAGTAATCCGGAGTTTTTATTATGTCTGTGAATTTCGACAGTATTCTGAATGATTTTATAAATGAGTCCAATGAGCTTCTGGACAGGGCGGAAACGGACCTGCTTACTATGGAGCAGGGCGGTTTCAGCGATGAGCTGGTGAACGGAATCTTCAGAGCTGTCCACACGATCAAAGGAAATGCCGGTCTTTTTGAACTGAACCGCATTTCCAGCCTTGCCCATTCTCTTGAAAGCGCCCTGAATCTTGTCCGCAATAAACAGCTTGCGGTATCCATGGAAATCATCGATATCGCTTTGTCGAGTATTGACCGGCTCAGGGAAATGATTCGTAATGTAACAGAAAGTGAATCTGTTTCTGTGGATGATCTGCTTGAAAAACTGAAAACTGTTATGAACCCCGGCAGCCCTGCTGAAAAAAAACAGGAACCGGCCCCGGTTGTGGTGCAGCCGAAGCCGAATCCTGTTCGGGTCCAGGTGATTGCCGAGCCGGGTGAATATGAAAAGAAGCCTTCCGTTCCTCTGAAAAACGGCAAATTTGCCATCCCTACCCGGTTTGTAAACGAGGCCCGTGAAAAAAACAGTTTTTTATGTCTGATAAGCCTGGATCTTGCGGACGCGGGCAGCAGAACCCTTACCGAAATAAAGGCAGCTTTCCGACAGCTGGAAATCAGCGGATACAGAATTGTCGCTCAGGGAATAAGAGAAGATAAAATAAAACCATCCGATGCTGCTTCCCTTGTGGAGTTTCCTTATTATATTGTAACAGAAAGCCGGAAGGTTCCCGATGAATCCTGGAAGCCTTTTGAAGGATGGAATCCTGTTATAAAAGTACTTTTCAGTCCTGGTGAAGGCCAGGATGCTGCGTCACCCCTAACCGATGAAAAAGAACCAGTCAGAGAGGAAGAAATTATGTCTGAAACTGTCACCGAAATCATTCCCGCTGAGGAAACGACTCCTGCTGTACCGGAAGCCGAGGCTCCTGTGAAATCCGATGATCTGAAAAACGCAAAGCATGAGGCCGGAGAAACTCACCTCAAAGTACCCATTAAACTGATCGATACCCTGATCAACCTTGCAGGGGAAGCTGTGATTGCAAGGAACGAAATGATGCAGAGGATTGCAGAAACCCGGGATGTGGGAATGGAAAGCCTTACTAAAAGAATGAGCTTCCTGATTACCCGTATTCAGGAAGGCATAATGAGAACCCGGCTGCAGGAGCTGAACACTGTATTCCAGAAAATACCCAGGATTGTCCGGGATGCAGCTCAGTCCACCAGTAAAAAAGTGGATCTCATTGTGGACGGAGGCGAAGTGGAGCTTGATAAGGCTTTGATCGACGCCATCGGGGAAAGTATGATGCATATGATCCGGAATTCCGTAGACCATGGTATTGAGCCTCCGGAGGAGCGGATCAAAGCCGGAAAAAAAGAAGCCGGTTTACTGAAGGTTCAGGCTTCCCTGCGGGGGGGGAATGTGGTTCTCACTATCCGGGATGACGGCCGCGGTCTGGATCTTGACAGAATCCGCAACAAAGCAGTGGCAGGCGGGCATATCACAAAAGAAGCTGCAGCCGGAATGTCAAACGATGAAATTGCTGAACTTGTGTTTCTGCCAGGTCTTTCCACCGCAGAAAAAGTAACCAAAACGTCGGGACGGGGAGTTGGGATGGATGTGGTCCGCTCCCATCTGAAAAAAGTCGGAGGCTCGGTTGATATCACTACAGAAAAAGGAAAGGGAACCACGATCACAGCAACTCTTCCGCAGACTCTGAGTATTGTTACATGTCTTATGATCCGCTCTAACCAGCAGCTCTTCGCTCTTCCTCAGCAGAATGTAGTGGAGCTGATTCTGCTCGATACCGATCAGCTGAAGGCTGTGGAAGGTCATGAAGTTTATGAGCTGCGGGGTCACCTTCTGCCTCTGCTTCATCTTGGCCGTGTTCTGAATCTTGATGAAAAAGCAGCCGGCACTACTTCGCATATTGTGGTAGTGAAGTCTGAGCGGCACCATTTCGGTCTGATGATCGATGAAGTTGTGAATCTTGAGGAAATTGTGGTAAAAAGACTTGGAGAGCATTTTGCAGGTCTGAGCTTTTTTTCCGGAGCCGCCATTATGGGGGACGGTGAATCTGTACTGATTCTGGATGTTCCTGGCCTTGCAAGATTTACGAACCTTCAGGCCAATGCAGGCGATGATTACCTCGACGAAGATATGAAACGCTCTCTGGAAGGAGTGGAGACAGGGCATCTTCTTTTCAGTGTGCATGGTCAGCAGTTCGGCGTAAATGTGTCTACTGTGCCCCGAATAGAAAAAATTGATGCTAATGATATTGAAATCTTTATGGGAATTGAGGTGATCCGCTACCGCGGGGAAGTTGTTCCTGTGGTTCGCCTTGAAGAAGTTTATGAACTGGATATTGATGTTAAAGATAAACAGGAATTTTATGTGATTATCTTTAATACAGACGGAATGCGCACAGGTATTGTGGCTTCAGAAATCAATAATGTGGTGGATCAACTGCCTCCGATGGACGATCACACCTTTTCCGGGGATTCTGTCAAAGGTCATGTGATTATCGGAGAAAATGTAACTTTAATCATTGACGCCATTGAGCTTCTGAAAAATCTTCAGTCCGGAAGATTCCGCGATATTGCGAAACACCTGCGAAACGGTGGCAGCCCGGTGGCGGATCAGAAACCGGAAAAACAAAAGATACCTGTAAAGGCCTGATCTGAATCAGGAAGCGGAGTGATTATTATATGGGCGCCGAACATACCAGGCTTCGAGATACTATCAAGCGGATGACAGGTCTGATTATTGATGAGGATAAAATCTACCTTATCGAAACCAGACTTGCCGATATCATGAAGGAATACGGTCTGAAAGCCTACGATGAAATGTCTATGAAGCTGGAGGAAGGCCGGGATCAGACTTTTATAAATAAAGTAATTGAAAAAATCACTACTCACGAAACCCGTTTCTTCCGGGACGAAAGTATTTTTGATGCTCTGGTTATGCAGATTCTGCCGGAATGGATGGACCGCCGCGGGATTACCCGCTCGCGTCTTGGGGGTGTCCGGCTTGATATGTGGTCAGCCGGCTGTTCAACCGGACAGGAAGCCTATTCGGTTGCTATGATGATCCGTGAAAAACTGCCGGAACTGGCTCCGGTAACGAAAATACACGGAACCGATATCAGTAAAGAAACTATAGATAAAGCGATAAAGGGAATTTATACAAAGTTTGAGGTGGACCGCGGTGTGCCCGAATACCTGCTCAATAAGTATTTCAGAAAGGTTCCTGAAGGTTTTCAGGTAAACGATGACATCAGAAATATGACTTCCTTTGCTGTGCAGAATCTTGCAAAAGACCCTTTTCCGGGCACTTACGATATCATTCTTTTCCGGAACGTAGCTATATATTTTTCCGAGGAAATGAGAAAGGATCTTTATAATAAAATGAAGCAGACGGTGAAGAAAGACGGAATTCTTATTCTGGGTTCCGCAGAATCACTGAGCGGATATATGACGGATTACATTCTTCGTGAATACGGACTTGCCCGTTATTACGAACTCAATGCAAGTCTTGTTACGATCTTTAAATAAACGGAGGCAAAAAGTGAATTTCTTTCGGAAAAAGGATCATATTTTCGCATCTTTCGGGGACAGCGAAATCCGGGATAATCCCGAAAAAATGAAAGCTAATCTGCTTAGCCTGCTTCCTGTGAATGCAGGTATGGAAATCAGGCTGAATCTGGTTAATGCGGACGATCTGCCGGCCGGTATTGCGGGACTGCTTACCGGATTTTCGGCACTGCTTCGCAGTATGGACAGCAGGCTTGTCATTACGGTGAATGAAAAACTGTCAGCTCTTCTTTCAGACTTCAATCTGGAACAGTCCTTAGTAATTAAAACAGTCCAGGAATAAAACTATGGCAATTAAATCAGAAAAATTTCAGATTCTTACATGGCTGATAGGAAAACAGCTTTTCGGAATGGAACTTGCCTCCTGCAGAGAAGTGGTGCAGGACCGGCATATCACCACAGTTCCGTATGCAAAAGAGAATGTGGCCGGTATTGTTAATCTGCGGGGTGATGTTGTCACAGTGCTGGACCTTGGCATGATGCTTGGGTATGCAGAAAGAAAAACGGAAAAAAAAGAGGACGACACTCACGTAATCATCAGACTTAAAAGTGATACGCAGCAGGTTGCCCTGAAAGCAGATGCCATTTATGATATCATGGAAGTGGAATCAAAAAGTCTGGAATCCGCTCCTGCTCATCTGAATGAACTTGAAACAAAATACATTGACGGAATCGCTATGATGGAAAAAGGCCTTGTAGTGATACTGAATGCGGAAGAACTTATGAAATCATCCTGATTTCAGCAAAGGAATTTAAATGTCAGAATTTGCAACGAAAATCCGAATAATGATCGTGGATGATTCCTCGGTCTACCGGTCAATGCTTCGGGCAGTGCTTGAGGAGGATCCGGATTTAGAAGTAGTGGCTCAGGCAGTGAACGGAAAACTGGCTCTGCCCCGTATAAAGCACTATAATCCGGAAATTATTATTCTCGACAATGAAATGCCCGAAATGACGGGACTGGAAGCTCTTAAGATAATCAAACAGGATTATCCTGATGTAGGAGTGATTATGTTCAGCTCCTTCACTGTGGAAGGAGCTAAGGTTACAGTGGAGGCTCTGGAACTGGGGGCTCTTGATTTTGCCACCAAACCAGGTCCGAAAGACGGTGACCCGTCCGCCTATATCAAAAGAAAGCTGATTACCATTATCAAACAGATTATGCGTCAGCGGCGGGGGGTCGAACCAAAACCGGTCATGCCGGACCGTCCTGCTTTTATTTATGAAAAACCTCTGGCAAAGCGGATCGGGAATTACGATGTATGCGCCATAGGCATTTCTACCGGAGGACCGGCCGCTCTTCGTGTCCTTCTGCCTGCCATTAAACCGGTCATCCGGGGAAGCATTCTGATTACGCAGCATATGCCTCCTGTGTTTACCCGCCAGCTTGCAGACAGCCTCAATGATATCTGCGCTCTGAAAGTTGCGGAAGGAGAAGATGGAATGGTTCTGGAACCAAAGACCGTTTACATTGCACCTGGCGGAAGACATATGGTGGTTGACAGATCAGGCACCCAAAATATTATTAAGATTCTGGACACCCCGCCGGAGAATAACTGCAGACCTTCTGTGAATATACTGTTTCGTTCAGTTGCAAAGGCATTCCGGGACCGTGCCGTCGGAGTCATAATGACGGGAATGGGCAATGACGGGTTTGAGGGTATGAAAGAAATGAAGGAAAACGGCGCATATCTTATAGCGCAGAATCAGGAAAGCTGCCTGATTTTTGGTATGCCTGCACAGCCTGTAAAAGAAGGACTTATACAGGAAGAACTCAATATTGAGGGAATTGCGGCGCGCATTGAACAGTTAATGAGTACTGGTTAATTTTATTTATTTTTGGAGGAAGAACCGGATGGCGAATATCCTGGCTGTAGATGATTCGGAAACAATGCTTAGCATGATTAAGCAGACTTTGGAGATGGGCGGTTATACCGTTATACTGGCGCGTGACGGAAAGGACGGACTGAGTAAATTTCAGGAAAACAAATCCAATTTACAGCTGATTATAACAGATATTAATATGCCCGTAATGGATGGTATTACCCTGATTCAGGAACTTCGTAAACTTGACAAAGAAATTCCTATTCTCACTCTTACTACTGAGTCGGAAGACGGAATGAAACAGAAAGGTTATGAAGCCGGAGCGAACGGATGGATTGTGAAACCCTTCCGCCCGGCCCAGTTCCTTGATATCATTAAACAGGTGCTGGCAGACTGATGATTTAAAGAAAAAGAGGGCAGAAAAGAAAAAATGAACCGGTCGGTAATACAGCTGGTCTATATCACAGTTCCTGATGAGGAAGAAGCCTCAAGGATTGCCGATGCAGCTGTAGAAGCCCGTCTGGCTGCCTGTGCCAATATTATACCGGGTATGAATTCGGTTTTTCCCTGGCAGGGAGCTGTTCAGAAAGAAAAAGAAACCATACTGATCCTTAAAACCCGGAGGGAACTGGAAGCAGAACTCACAGACCTGATAAAAAAGAATCACAGCTATACTGTTCCCTGTATCCTGTCCGTGGAGGCAGCCGGGCTTAACCAGGATTACACAGACTGGCTGTATCAGAATCTTAAGACTCCTGAATAATATAAACTCAATAAGGAAATAAACATGCAGCATCCCCGCAGATTTCTTGCTTCCGGATGGAATATCGGTATTAAAGACAATACTCTGGATTTCGGAGTTATACACAGTGAGATACCCTGTGCAGCAGCCGGAGTATTTACCCGCAATAATTTTCCAGGTCATCCGGTTGTAATCGGAAGGGAGCACCTTAAAACAGGTACTGCCCAGACCATCGTGGTTAATTCAAAAAACGCAAATGTTGCAACGGGTCCTGACGGAAAACGTATCGCTGAAGCCGTCTGCCGGGCTGCTGCGGAAGCACTGGGGATTCCGGTAACCAGCGTGATTCCGTCCAGCACGGGTGTTATCGGAAGACCTATGCCTGAAGAAAAAGTCCTGTCCGCCGCGGCTGCCATTCCTTCTCATCTGAAAAGTAATGATTTTGAACTTTTTTCCCGCGCCATTATGACTACTGATACGAGACCTAAGCTGAAAAATGCGGTCCTCGCAAACGGAGTCCGGATTACTGGGGTTGCCAAAGGGGCAGGAATGATTGAACCGAATATGGCAACTATGCTTTCATATATAGTTACGGATGCGCGTACGGATTCTGATTCACTGCGGCGCCTGGTTAAGGCAGTTGCCGACCGGACTTTTAACCGTATTTCCGTGGACAGTGATACCTCCACCAGCGACACATTCATTATGCTTGCGAACGGGGCCGCCGAAATCAGCATCAGTTTTTCTGAAAAAGCAGCAGAGGTTTATAACAACCTTGAAAATCCCTTTGAAGAAGGTGTCCTGGACTCTTCCATGACGATGCTTGATTCCGACTCCCTGGAGTTTCTGAAAGCAGTTTCCCTTATTGCAAAAGACCTTGCCCTTGAAATTGTGATGGATGGCGAAGGGGCCACAAAGCTGATCGAGCTTCGTGTCTGTAAAGCCCGTGACCGGGAACAGGCTGTGCGCATCGGACGGAGTATCATCAACAGCCCTCTTGTTAAAACAGCTGTTTACGGGGCTGATCCGAACTGGGGCAGGCTTGTTATGGCAGTAGGTAAAAGTTTTGACGATCCGGTTCCGGAGGATGGATTTGACATCCTTTTTGCGGACCGCTCACTGAAAAATGCGGATCCGGAATCCCTGCATTTTATGAGTGAATACCTGAAACAGAAAAAAGTCGATATAACTGTGATTCTTGGTACAGGCCAGGCTGCAGAAACCCTCTGGGGATGTGACCTGACAGAAGAATACATTCATATTAATGCGCATTATACTACATAGTATACAGAAGTTCCAGTCCCTCCGCTGGTTCCTGTCTTCTGACCGGGTGCGTGGCTGGACTGTTTCCCTGTTTTTCGGGAGTGCTGTTGTGGCTGTCTTTTACGCTCTGGAAAAGGCGGTCCCTGCAGAGAGTGAGTATTATTCCCAGACAGTAACGCTTCTTTTTATACTGATTTCCGTACTCATTCTTTTTCCGGCCCGCGACCGGGCACTCAGACTTCTCCTGCGAAGAAGTGATTACGACAGGATTTTCGGGAGTGAACAGCATCATCTTGATTTTATGGCGCAGCACTTCACCATTCCGGTTATGACGGAAGATGTTTTTCCTGCGCTGATGTCCTGGCTGCGTGTCCGTTCCGGAAGAATCGCAGTTATGGATAATTCCGCTAAAAATGTAATTTTCTATATTGTTAAGCAGAACAGAATGACAGTGCGGAATTCCGGTCTTTATGAATATCATGATATTCTGCACAGCTTTCTGAAGCAGCACCGCGGTATAATCCGGAATCATGACAATGAACTCCCGGAACCCGTGCGGCTGTTTATGGCAAGGTTTAATGCTGTAATTATGGTTCCGTTTATTTACCGTAAAACTCCTGTAGGTTTTATGATACTGCATCAGCCGCCTGACCATCAGTATGCCGAGCGGGCTCTTGATATGTTCGCAAGAAAAGCCGCTGTGACAATTCACAATGCTCACCTTTCAGAAAAAATGGCAGATCTTGCCCTGTATGACCGCGAAATGCGAAGTGCAGTGAAGGTTCAGAAATTTCTGCATAAATCGCCCGTGCCGGATCTGAAGAATCTGCGGTTCCGGACTGCAGTAACAGGATATGAACTGACCTCGACAGAATTTTTCCGGACCGAACATAACCGGCATATCATGGTGATCACTGCTTTCCCGCGGATTTCGGGAATCGGAGGTCTTGTTCTTGCCGGAATCATCGGCAGACTTTATTCATTTATTCATTCCTCGGATACAAACCGCGGCCTGAGTACGGTAAGTGAACAGGATCTGGTGTATTTCCTGAAGAATGATGAGGATCCCGTGTATACCGGTCACAGGGCGGAATTTCTGATCTGGTCATTTGAAGAAAGGGGTAAAGAAATACGAATGATTACAGAAGGTAACTTTTTTCTGAATGCAGGAGACAGACAGCTGGCGGGTCCCGGTTCGCGCATCACTCTGAAGCCTGAGCCCGGACTGACCATGGAACTCCGCTATAAAAAAAGTCCGCTGCTGTATGCAGTGTATAACGGTAAGGCTGCAAGGTGAAACTATTCAGAATACTTTATATATTTCCGGCTGTACTTTCCTTTTTTGTGTATATGTTTTATCTTCAGGAAAGCGGCTACAGACTACCGGTATATTATACACCTGCCGGAACGATAGTTTATCTGAACGGAAGGCCGGAAGGTGATCACGGAGACAGGATATACAGTGCTGACGGTCAGAATACTGCTTCTGAGGATGCTCTTTATACTGATGACAGTCCGGTAACAGTAACTATGGATCACGGAACCGGCATAATGAAACCAGTGCCGTTCAGTTTCTGGAGAATGCTTTATGATTTTAGATATTTTGTAGTATTGAGTATTTTGTTTTTTCTTATCGGCCTCTGGTTTATAGAGTACGGACGGGATTTTCATCTGGCTGCGGTAAGTCTTGTGTTTTCAGGTTTTTATTTCACATCAGTTATAGTTCTTGCTTATAATGATCTGAATATACTCTGGCAGATATCCTCATTCGCCCTGATTCCTGCAGTTCTGAATATGTCTCTTCGTACTACCGGGAAAAATCTGAACAGTTATCTGCTTCTGGGGGAAATCATACTGATTCTGTTTCTTTCTTTAATTGCATGGTCCGGAAGGCATAATCCGCAGACGCATGCGAATCTCAGTACAGCAGCAGGAGCAGGTTTTTTATTCAGTGCAGGAGCTGCCTTCCTGATAACTCTGGAAAATGCCCTGAAAAAAAATGACAGCACAGCAGACCTCTTTAAAAGAAAAATTCTGACCGGAGGCATAGTATCCGGTCTGATCATTCCTGCCGTGATGGTGATCTGGTCGATAACTCCCGGCCCTGACTCTGATCCTTATCTGATCCCGTTTCTGCTGAGTTTTTCATTCCCGGCCGGCCTTATTTACGGAACTTACAGAATACATATAACTCCGTTTCAGTTTATTTTCTCCCGGTCTCTGCTTGCAGCACTTCTTACAATTTTCTTTATTTTTATTTACAGTGTTGTGCTGCTGACTCACAGCATGCTTCTGCCCGAACAGGAAGAAAGCCACCGCTGGATTGTGAATATTGTATTTCTGCTGATCCTGATATTCTTTCTGGATCCTGCAAGGAAGAAGCTGGAAAAGGCGATGGATAAAAAAATCTTTCGTCTGCGGGGAGATCTGACTGAATCCCTGAACAGGCTCTCCGGACTCTTCGCGTCTCCGGGAAGCTTTCAGGTTACTGTGAAGCAGTTCATAGATGAAATACAGAATGTTCTGCAGGCAGGCGATATTACTATTCTTCTGTCAGATAACGCTTTCCCCGATCTGAATCTGAAGTCTGTAAATATACTCAGACTTCCGCTGAAAAGCCGGATCTGGAAATACATTCATACCGATTCAATTACCGTAACTTCCTATCTTATGTACGGAGGCGGAGGCCGCGGTGAACTGTATCAGTTTCTTACTTCAAGGGATGTTTATCTTATCGCAGGCATTACCGGAGAGTATGAACCCGGTAAAGGCGATCTTCCCCGGATTCTCAGAGAGTCGGAAATTTACCGGCTGCGAAAAAATGAGCTGAGGAAAATACCGCTTCGCTCTGCGATGATGGTAGGGAACCGCCCAGGAAAGCGTTTCACTCTTATGGAAATACGTTATATTCAGGAAGCTGCGAGAATGGGCGCCATGCTGCTTGCTAATTACTATATGCTGATTCAGGAACTCGAAAAACGGAAAAAAATGCGTGAAATTCTGACTGCAGGCCAGTTTCAGGAATCTCTTGGTTCGGTAGCCGGAGTAAAGAATCCCAGACTTGACACCGCTTTCTTTAATCATCCGGTAATGAAAGTTTCAGGAGATTATATAGATATTATAGGACTTGATTCTGCCCGCACCGTTCTGATACTTGGAGATGTAAGCGGTCATGGGTTAGGTTCAGGCTATCTGGTGAGTACAATCCGGGCTATGGTACGCCAGAATCTCAAACAGGGAGCCGATATAATAGCAACTGTTTCACTGGTAAACAGATTTCTTTCCGAACGCTATACCGGAAACGATTATTTTACCATGTTTTTCGGTGTTTTTAATACTGAGAATGGTGTGCTGGAATATGTCAATGCCGCTCATCCTGCTCCGATTCTGTATTATCCCCCCACAGAGGATATGCGGAAACTTGAATCCACAGAGAGCATCCTGGGAATTATTCAGAAAGGGATCCGAAGCCATTCTGTGAAAATACTGCCCGGCGAAAGACTTTATCTGTATTCTGACGGAGTTACAGAAACCCTTAACGCGGACGACCGACCGTTCGGCTACCGCAGACTGCACAGTTTTCTGATCAGCCAGTCCGGATTTTCAGTTTCGCAGGTGGCCGGCAATCTGAAGAAAGAACTGGAGTCATACAGAGGTTCCGCTCCGGTTTCTGACGATACTTCCTTTATGGCTCTGGAATACCGGCCGGAATGATCAGCTGCTGAATAATCCGCTGAGGGCATCCCGGGCAGTTGCTTTATCGTAATCTGCACGGTCAATTACGGTAAGGCCTGGTCGCTCTGCCTCAATGCGGCTGAGCAGTTTAGCAATTTCTCCCGGATCAGTAAGTTTGGTGGCCAGGTATTTAAATTCTGTGCCGCAACCGGTACACTTTGAATCCTTCAGATAATTCAGACCCAGAGTTCTGCACTTCGCACACATACCATAAAGGTCATCGACAAGGATCAGATGCTTTCTGATTTCTTCCGGGCTGAATCTGTGCCACTGGCGGATCCAGGCACTGCTTGGTTCTTTCACAGGCTTTGTCCCTCCGTTCCGATCAGATCTTTCAGAGTACACTGATACTGAACACAGGTTTTATGGAGGCTGTGCTTAATTATTGACGGCAGCGAAGGACCTTCATAGATATAACCAGTGTAAATCTGCACCAGAGAGGCTCCTGCCCGGATCTTTTCAAGAGCATCAGCCCCGCTGAAAATGCCTCCGGAACCGATGATCGTTTTTTTACCCTGAAATTCTCTGAAGGCTCTGCGGATCATCACAGTACTTTTTCCCCTGACCGGCTGACCGGAAAGCCCGCCTGCTTCGGACTGGGTATCCGGTGCAAGGGAGCGGTCGAGTGTAGTGTTTGCTATAATCACTCCGGCAAGATCTTCTTTGATTATAATAGACAGGATGTCGGAAAATTCCTTTTCGCTGAGATCAGGGGCCACCTTAATAAACACCGGTTTCCCTTCACTGTGCTGTGATACAGACCTGACCAGACTGCTGAGTCTCTTTTTTTCCTGAAGTTTACGAAGATCGGGTGTGTTGGGAGAGCTTACATTGATGGTAATGTAGCTGCCAAATCCGGAAAGCAGCTGAATGCTTTCGATATAATCATCTTCAGCTTTGTTCAGAGGAGTGACTTTGCTTTTGCCAACATTGATACCCCTTGGAACAGTCAGCTCCTGTTCTGCAAGGAGGGATGCAGCGGCTTCCGCCCCCTGATTATTGAAGCCCATTCGGTTTACTAAAGCCTGATATTCAGGATACCGGAAAATCCGTGGCTTTGGGTTACCTGGCTGACCATAGCGGGTGAAAGTACCGGACTCAATAAAGCCAAACCCGAAACCCGAGAGCGCAGGATACAGGGCTCCTGTTTTATCGAAACCCGCTGCCAGACCGACAGGACCCGGGAACTGTATCCCGGCTGCTTCAATACGAAGAAGATCCGAATTAAAGCGGAAGGGGGTTCCGGCAATTCTGGAAAGAGGAGTACCCCCTATAGCAGTGAGTAATTTTGTCAGTCTTTCATGTACATCTTCAGGGTCCTGACTGAAAAGAACAGGCCGGATGGCAGATTTGTATAGAATTCCCATTTGTTTTCCGTATTGCAATGCATCCGGTAAAGGCCGGATGCCTTATTCTGCAATGACGGAATATCCGGTCTGTACCGTCGATCAGAAATTGCGGTAGATCCCGATCAGCTTACCCACTACAGTAACGTTGGAAACCACGATGGGCTTATAGGCTTTGTTAGCAGGTTCGAGCCGCACTTTTTTTCTTTCCTTATAGAAATACTTCAGAGTGGCCTCATCTTCAAGGAGCGCTACAACGATATCACCGTTATCAGCTGTGTTCTGCTGGTGAACCACGGCAATGTCTCCGTTATGAATTCCGGCTTCAATCATAGAATCGCCCGCCACGCGCAGTGCAAACACGTTTGATCCGGAAGGTACCATAGACCTTGGGAAAGAAAGATACTCTTCCACGTTTTCCTGAGCAAGGATGGGAGTGCCTGCAGCCACCCGGCCGATCAGCGGGATGCTGATGATCTGGTCGACGGAGACCGGGGCAGAACCTGTGGATGTTTTCAGAACTTCAATGGCCCTGCTGCGGTTACGCCCGCTTTTAATGTAGCCTTTTTTTTCAATAGCTTTCAGGTGATCATAGGCACCCTTTGCTGTTATTTCGAATTTATCGCCAACTTCGCGTATCGTGGGAGGATACCTGTTTTCAGCCATGAATTCTTCAATGAATGCGAGTATTTTAAGCTGTTTTTCTGTTAAGTCCTTCATGCTTAACATATAATTGTTATCCAGACATGTGTCAAGACTTATTTTCTGTTTAGAGGAAAAAATTATACTGAATGGAGTTCTTCTAAATGAATTTCTGCTAATGTGTCGTAGGGGAGGCCGTAGAACAGCTCCCGGAGGTTTTCCATGGTGTCTGTAATATCGGTCAGAAGAATATTCACATACGGGGGTTTCCTGCCGGAATCATTCAGAAGTGACGAAGCTTCAAGTTCCTTTTTTACGGAAAGCGCAATTTCCACAGAGGAATCCACAAGGATGAGATCCGGATACAGATTCTGTATGGATTTTTTAAGAAGGGGATAATGTGTGCATCCAAGAACAACGGAGTCAATGCCTGAACGGACAAGCGGGTCCAGATATTCTTTAATAATCAGAGAGGCAGCCGGTTTTTCGGTCCAGCCTTCCTCTACAATCGGCACAAAGAGCGGACAGGCTTTGCCTGTTACCAGGACGTCCGGGTCAGCAGATTCAATCAGCCTGGAATATGCCTGGGA
>CAZQKZ010000036.1:15123-33108 GCA_964594095.1 uncultured Leptospiraceae bacterium
TAATAGTGGACCGGGTTCCGATCACTCCGACTTTTTTATTTTTTGTGGCAGAAAGCAGTGCGTCGACCCCTGGTTTGACGACTCCCAGCACAGGTATGGGCAGCTGTTCTTTCAGAAGAGTTTCTGCCTGAGCTGTGGCTGTATTACAGGCAATGACCAGCATTTTAATGTGATACTGCATCAGATAATGAGCCACTTCGAGACTGTATCTTTGTACGGTCCTTGCAGACCTGGAGCCGTAAGGTACTCTGGCCGTGTCGCCCAGATATATAAAATTCTCATGAGGGAGTGTACGCCTGAGTTCGGACAGCACAGTCAGCCCCCCGAGACCGGAGTCAAAGACTCCGATCGGGCGGCCGTTGCCGGTTGAAGGAAAGCTTTCGGGATTAAGCGGGAGCATTTCCCAGGTCGAATGCGTCGTGAATGGCTTCGAGAGCAGGTTTACCCTGATCCTGATTGACCACCACAGAGATTTTGATTTCCGATGTGCTGATCATATCAATATTGATGTTTTTTTTCGCAAGGGAATCAAACATCTTAGCTGCAATTCCTGAATGGGACTTCATTCCGACCCCTACAGCAGAAACGATGGCTACTTTTTCATTGATTTCCACTTTGCCCGCTTTCTGTTCACTGAGGAAAGTCTCCAGAAGGGTTTTAGTTACATTGAGGTCGGACTGTGCCACTGTGAAAGAGATTGTGTTCAGTGAATCCTTTCCAACACTCTGAACAATCATATCAACATTGACGCCGGCATTTCCCAGACGTCCGAACAGATCTGCGGCAAGGCCCGGACGATCCGGAATGTCCACTGCTGAAATCCGTGCATCGGTGGTTTTGAGGCTTACACCCCTTACAAGAACTTTTTCCATGACTTTATCCTCTGGTACAACCAGTGTACCTGTAGCATTATTAAAACTGGATCTGACGTGAATGGTGATGTCGTATTTTGAAGCGAGTTCCACACTGCGGCTGTGAAGCACACCTGCTCCGAGCCTTGCAAGCTCCAGCATTTCCTCATAGGAAATCATGGGCAGCTTCCGGGCAGACGGGACTTTGTTCGGATCGGTGGTGTATACCCCGTCCACATCGGTGAAGATCTCACACTCATCCGCTTTCAGGGCAGCAGCCAGAGCAACGGCCGAGGTATCGCTTCCGCCCCTTCCAAGAGTGGTTATGTTTCCGCCTTTTTCTATTCCCTGAAACCCGGCCACAATAACTACTTTTTTTTCGTCCATGGCCTGGGTGATGCGCGTGGTGTCAATGTTCAGAATACGCGCATTGCTGTGGGTGCTGTCAGTCTGGAAATTGATCTGAGGACCGGTGAAGGATATTGCCGGTACTCCGATATTCTCCAGGGCCATTGCCAGAAGAGCGATGGAGACCTGTTCCCCGGTTGATAGCAGCATATCCATCTCCCTTTTGCTGGGATTGGGATTCACTGCTGCAGCCATGTCCACAAGGTGATCGGTGGTGTGTCCCATTGCGGAAACTACCACTGCGAGCCTGTGACCCTGGTCATAATACATTTTAATGCGATTTGCCACATTCCTGATGCGGTCTGTATCGCCTACTGAGGTTCCGCCGAATTTTTGAACGATCAGTGACATATAAGCCTCTCTGGCAAACATTTTTTTCCCATGCTGGAAATCAATATTAATTCATATTCCGGCCTTTTTGTGTCCGGAATAATGAAAAAGAAGCGACAATGTAAAAAAAAGCAGTGAAAGTCAGCCGAAATCCGGGTATTTTCTTGAATTTTTCCAGGCAGAAGCAGATCCTGAATTTACGTTTTGCAGCAGGAGATTTCACTATGGCGGGTTTAAAATGGGAAGACAGATTCACAGTCGGAGTCAAAGCCATCGACGAGGATCACCGCAAACTGATCCAGCTGATGGTAGATCTCTGGGATTCCATTGAGTCCGGAAAAGGCAGAAGTATTATTGTGGATGTTCTCCAGAAGCTTCTTGACTATACAAGAACGCACTTCACTGATGAAGAAAAAATCATGATTGCGAATAATTATCCTGAATACGACCAGCATAAAACCGATCATGACAGGTTTGTTGCTGAGGTAATGAATGCAGTAAAGGATTACATTGAAAAGAGGGCTATTCCCACTCAGAAAATACTGACATTTCTGGCCCGCTGGCTGATGGATCACATCATGGTTTACGATAAAAATCTTGGAAAATTTCTTAATTCAAAAGGTATTAAATAATATCAGATGATCCGGATCTTAATTGCAGATAATGAGGCTGCAGTACGGGAACTCAGAAAACTTCTCGAACGGGAAAAACTTGATTTTACCATATCTTCTGATGAAGAAGAGGTATGGTTACGCCTGCGTCTCAGCCGGTATGATATCCTTTTTCTGAGTGAAGAAATGAAAAGCAGCGGGGATCAGGAAATGATGGCTGCCGTCCGGAATATTTATCCTTATATCAAAGTGATCCTGCTTACCGGTAATCCCGATATAGAATCGGCAACCCGTGCCATCCGGGGCGGAGCCTTCGATTATATAAAAAAACCCTGCGAAAAGGAAGATATACTGCGGGCCGTGCGCAACGCACTCGAAGTAATCTCCCTCGATGAGGAAAACAAAAGACTGCTCATTGAGAATCTTAAATATCAGGAACAGCTTGAAGATATTGTGCAGGAAAGAACAGAGGCTCTTGATCTTCTTTCCGGCAGGATTATTGAGATCCAGGAGGAGGAGCGTATGCGTATCAGCCGCGAAATCCATGATGATCTTGGTCAGTCCCTGATCGCTCTCAAGCTCAGTCTTCAGTCCGAAACCGCAGCCCTGAAAAATACATCCGAGGAGTTCCGTTCCGGCTTTGCCGGAATCATTAACTACCTGAACCAGATCATCGAAAAATCACGCCGTCTGTCTCATAATCTGAGTCCGATTGCACTTGAGTCTCTGGGTCTGTCAGCGGCTATTCGTTCTCTGGCTGAACAGATTAACCGGGATGGCAGATACAGGATTTTTCTGGATTTAGATGATCTTCAGGATTTTTTTGAATCGGACTGGAATATCAACGTGTACCGGATTGTTCAGGAATCTCTCACAAATATTGTGAAACATTCCGGTGCCACGGAAATCATAATAGAAGCCGAGAAAATTTCCCGGGGACTCAGGATCTGTATAAAAGATAATGGAAAAGGCTTTGATCCTTCGTCCGATAGTACAGCCGGAATCGGACTTCATATTATGAACCAGAGGGCAAGGATCACCGGTGCAGAGCTCCATATCCGCTCCTCTTCCGGTAACGGGACCGAGGTCTGTCTTGAACTGAAAAAACGACCACAAGTCAGGTAAAACATGGATTCACAGTATAAAATCATTCTTGCAGATGACCATCCTATTCTCAGGGAGGGACTGAAAAAGCTCATCGGCGATCAGCCGGAACTGACAGTCAGCGGAGAAGCCGGTAACGGACAGGAGCTTCTGGACCTTCTGGATTCAGGCCGTGAGGCGGATCTGGTGATTCTGGATATGTCGATGCCTGTAATGAACGGCATCCGGGCCGCCGAAATCATAAAAGCTGAGTATCCCGAAATCCGGATCCTGATCCTCACCATGCATGATGACCGGGAGCATTTCCGGCAGGCAGTGGCTGCGGGTGTGGAAGGCTATATGCTGAAAGAGGATGTGTATGAAAGTCTCATCACAGCGAGTATCCGTGAAGGAGCAAGGGCATTTTCACCGCATATTTCAGAAAAAGTGCTGGATGACATTATAGCCGATATGAGCAATCCTCACAGGAAAGACGAGGAGGAAGCCCTTTCCGAAAGAGAAACAGAGATTCTGATTCTTGTGGCAAGGGGGCTGAAGAGCCGGCAGATAGCAGAGACACTGAATGTAAGTGCCCGCACCATAGAGACACACCGGGCCAGAATCATGAGTAAACTGAAGCTTCAGAATACTGCAGCCATGGTGAAATATGCAGTTGAAAAGGGGCTGATATGAAAATCCGCACAGCGGGTTTAATTTTTATTATTTTTTCATTTGCTTTCCCGGTCTTTTCAGAGACCGTTGTCCGGCTTGAAGAGTCTGCGGAACGGATCGGTGCAGCAGATAATTTTTATTATGCAACCGGATCTCAGGAGCTTCCTGCCCCGGAAAGGTGGAATCTGTTCCCAAGAAACGGGATCAGTCTGAACACAACTGAATCGTCTGTATATATTAAATTCAAGGTAACGGGTGAGGGGAGCTGGTATGCGGAGCTGCCGTATCCCCCGCTTGATTATGTTGAGTTTTTTGAATACAGGGACGGGTCACTGCATGCTGCCGGTATCTCCGGAGACCATCTCCCCTTTAAAGAACGTACTGTGAAAAACAGAAATCATGTGTTCAGATTTGATCTGAATGACAGTCAGGTCCACACTTTTGTTATCAGGGTAACATCAACCTCCCTTATACTGATTGAGCCGCAGCTGTGGAGCCAGGAGGCATTCATAACAAAGGAAAGGAACACACAGCTGATGCACGGACTCTACATCGGCTCTCTTTTTATACTTGTACTCTATAATATATTTATACTTTATTCTGTAAGGGATCTCACTTATTTTTATTACGTTGGTTATCTGTTTATGAATCTTTCCGTATTCCTGACCTTCCATGGTTTTTCCTTTGAATACATCTGGCCGGAAGGAATACTGATAAACCATTATGCGATGGTCTTTTCCGGTCTGCTCGGAACAGCCTCTGCTGTGGAATACAGCAGGCATCTTCTGAAGATGAATCTGTTCAGTAAAACCGGAAACCGCTTTCTGAAAGGATATGTTGTTTTCCTCCTTATTACTGCATTGATGACTCTGATTCTGCCCATTCGTTACAGTATTACAGGGAGTACTCTTCTTGGACTGTTTTCCATTGCAGTGATGATTTTTTTCGGACTCCTGCGGCTGCAGAAAGGTTACCGGCCTGCAATGTATTTTGTGGCAGCCTGGATGATTTTCACTGGTGCATCCGTTCTGCATCTCCTGAAGAATGTAGGGATTGTTCCTCCTTTTATCATTTCAAATCACGGTATTATGATCGGAACCATTGGTCAGGCCCTGGTTTTTTCCTTCGCTCTTGCGGACCGCATCAATATCCTGGAAAATGAAAAGCAGGAAAGCAGACTGATTCTTGTACAGCAGAGCCGGATGGCTGTAATGGGGGAAATGATAGGAGCGATCGCACACCAGTGGAAGCAGCCCCTTTCGCACATTACTCTGCTTACAGAAGACATAGAAGAAATGTACCGGGAAAAATCACTGAGCCAGGATATCCTGGAAAACATAACCGGAAAGATCCACAGTCAGGTTAAGTTTATGGATGACACCATTAATGACTTCCGGAATTTTTTTAAGCCTTCAGGCGGGATTGTTTCTGTACCGGCGGGAGCTGTGGTAAAGGAAATGCTCAGTCTAATGGAAAGTTTCAGCCGGACTGCGAAATCTGTAATAACTCTGGACGGGGATACTGAAGCCAGAGTGTATGCTTATCCTAACGAGCTGAAACATGTGATTCTGAATCTTCTGAATAACAGTCTTTATGCAATCAGACAGCAATGCGAGTCAGACAGGGAATACAGAGGGAATATTAAAATAATAATTAGAAAAACAGATAAATATGTGAATATAATAACTTCCGATAACGGAGGCGGATTTGAACCTGCTGTTCTGAAAAATGCATTCCGGCCCTATGTAAGCACGAAAGGTGATAAAGGAACGGGACTGGGGCTTTATCTCTCGAGGATGCTTGTGGAACAAATGGGCGGAAAGATTATTTTAGAAAACAGCGGAGACGGTGCTTCTGTGACTGTGGCTCTTCGAAAAGCAGACTGAGTCCCGTTATTTACGGGACCAGGTGAAGTTCAGATTCAGGTAGTAGTTGCTGACGGTGGCCGTAATAATGCCCAGACCGTTGTTTACATATTTGCGCAGGGATTCAGATATAATACCTTCCAGAAACCCGTTTACATGCAGCAGCTGAAAAACACCCATCTGAATGAGGAGACCGAGTATGCTGACAGTCTGAAACACAAAAAAGCCTTTTATCATACCTGTGCCTTTATGCCTCGACTCAAAAAAGGTTATAAAATTATTCAGAAAATAATTTGAAATAATGCTGAGTTGAATTCCGAAAGGAACAGAAAGAAATACCGGGTCAAAATGGCTGCTCAGACCGGTGGTGATTTTCGGGAAACCGAGAAGCTCTCCCAGCCAGAAGCCGGTCAGGTTCACTATGACACCAGTGCCCCCTACGAAAATGTACATTAAAAAGACCGCTGAGATATAACGTCCGAATTTCATATCATATAAAGCGATCAGATAGTTCCGGATCACAGAACCGCTGAGTTTGGTTTCTCCGTGGATACGGTTGCGGAATGTATAACCTACTTCCCTGATTTTTATATTTTTTGCTCTTCCTATGAACTCCAGAAGAATTTTGAATCCGCGGGGGTTCAGCTGATCTGCAGTTTTTTTAAACAGTCCGCGGCTGATCACGAAAAATCCGCTCATGGGATCCTGGATGCGAACGGGAAGCACAAGAAGTGCCATGGCAGCAGCAACCCAGCTGATGAAGCGCCTTGTCACAGACCAGTTACCGTAGCTGCCTCCTTCGGCACCGCGCGATCCGATGGCCACATCGTATCCTTTATGAAGCACGGTTTCAATCATTTCGGGAAGGATGGCTTCATCGTGCTGAAGATCTGCATCCATCACAGCAAAACATTCTCCGGAAGCTGACTCCATACCTGCAATCACTGCAGTTGAGAGACCGCGTCCTTCCAGTCTGCGAATGAGCCTGACTGCACGGTTGACAGAGGCTGCGCTTTCCACAACCTCCCAGGTTCTGTCAGGACTGTTGTCGTCTACTACGATTATTTCATGGCTGATTCCCTTCAGCACTTTGGCAAGCCGGTTCAGGAGGATTTCAATGTTGTCTTTCTCGTTATAGGTAGGAATTATAACGGATACTGCTGGTCTGTTTGTGCTCATATATAGTATTTTCAGTAAACAGGCATATCACAGTAAAGTTCTGCCTTAAATACTTTCCCCTCTGAGTCTGTCATAGTGATATCCAGATAATTACGGATAACTGTGTCCTGATTTGTATTCAGTGCGTAGCCCTTCTCCCAGTTGATGGTTCCGTTTTTGGCCTGAAAAATAAGATCAGGTGCAAGGAATTCACTTCCCGGTACTCCTGTACTTTTATTGGAGCTAACGAAACTGAAGGAGTGGGTCCCTCCGCATGTAAGCCCGTCAGTGGTTTCGCATTCCGGGCTGACCCCGTTCGTACCATTGCATTTAATATAGTCGAGAGTAGGGCAGTAACGGGAGGATGCAGACAGAGGGGAAAGGCTGAAACTGTCTTTGGTGCTGCTGTACTTGTATTTCAGAAACATCGTGGCCTGACCGAGCGGATAATTGAAAGTATAACCTGATTTACCCAGTTCAAAAATATAGTAACTGGTTACCAGATGGTCTGTTCTTGTTTCAGTATCTGCCATAGCCGTGACGGGCGTCGCAGATACCGATGTGTCAGCCGGGGCTTCTGCTGAACCGCAGATGGTTGTTACAGTCTGATCAATCGTCCCGCTGAACTGGTAATAACTTCCGTCAGAAGCAAGATTCAGCGGATTGAAATACTGGATACTTGTTTCATTTTTCTTTTCTGTACTGCAGCCGGAGGCGGCGGTAAGAAGCAGCACCGCTGTAAAAATAAGTAATTTTTTAGTTTCCATATGCGTTCCTTAAGCATTCATCCGGATTAAGCTCAGAAATTCCATCCGGGTTTTTTCATTTGTCTGAAATACACCAGACATGCTGCTGGTAGTAACTTCTGAATTCTGTTTTTCTGTTCCCCGCATCATCATGCACATATGGCGGCTCTGAATCACTACAGCGACACCCTGAGGTTCGAGAACCTGAGTCAGAGTTTCCTGGATCTGACTGGTGAGCCTTTCCTGAATCTGCAGACGTCTGGAAAACATATCAACAATCCTTGGTATTTTGGACAGTCCGATTACTTTGGAATTCGGTATATATCCGATGTGGGCTCTTCCGTAAAAAGGGAGCAGATGGTGTTCGCAAAGGCTGTAGAGCTCTATGTCGCGCGCGATTACCATCCCGTTATTTGCATCGGAAAAAACTGCATCGTTGATAATTTCCTGGAGGTTCATTCTGTAACCTGACGTAAGATATTCATAGGCTTTGGCCACCCGGTGCGGGGTTTTCTGTAAGCCTTCCCGGTCAGGGTCCTCCCCTACAGAGGAGAGAATGTCTTTTACTGAACCGATCAGTTTCAGGACAGAATCTTCTGCCAGAGACTGGCTTGGATTATTTCCCATTGGTTTCCTCACTGGTTTTTTCTGCTTTTTCCCTGAGATGGGAGCGCAGTTTTTCTTCAAAATTCATAATTTCATATTCCAGATCTGTAAAGAGAGTGTTTCTTAGATACAGATTCTGGTCGATCCCCTCATACAGGATGCCCTCATCAAACAAAGTAAAGTTTCCTGATCTGAGTGGCAATTCTTTTACAGTATTATCGGAGCCGTTCCATACAGAAATGCGGTCTTCTGTGAGGGTAAGGAACTGATTCTCAGGTCCGCTGTGTATAATATTTCTCATAGGCGTCACCCGGAATGAGTGAAGCAGGCTGAGGGAACCGTTTTCCAGCCTTACTTTCCGAAGACTGTACCGGCCCGCACCCCCTTCAAACAGAAAAATTTCACCTTTTTTTCCTTTGGATGGTTTCACAGGCTGGTTCGGATAAGCCGGGTTATCGTCTTTTTTTTCAGGGTCCGGATGATCTTTCATTACTGCGTTTTCGGAAGAATAGATGAGCTGAGGGCTGGAGAAATTTCTGTTTACGGAACCAAGTCGTCCGGAAGATTCGTAAAAAGTATATAATTTATAAACTCCGAGGGATCCCGAAAACAGCAGGATCAGACCGTTACCCCCGTCGTAAATGTTATATGAGTGTCCGATTTTGGGAACGGGAGGGCGCACTGCGGCCGCTGCGACAATCTGCTCGCTTTCCTGTATTTCCTGAACCCCGGGGGTGAAGCTGAGCTGTGCCCGGTGGAGCCCCTGTTCTTTAATAAAATAAACATAACCGGATGCAGTAAAACGTGGCTCAGGGCTGCAGGAAGGAAATTTATAAAGTGCTGTTTGTGCTTCCGGACTGTCTTTACCGGGAAGGCGAATGATTTCGAATCTGCAGTCTCCCTCGGCCCGGGCCCTCCAGACACTCAGTATGCTGCCGTCAAAAGAGACGGAAAGCCCTTCGGGTGTGATGCTCAGGGGAACAGATTCGGTTACGGAATTTCTGCGGTAGTGTACCCTGCCCGAATGGATCCACGCAGCTGCTGAGCCGTCCAGGCTGCGCCTGAGCATCCGGTCATGGCTGCCTTCGTCTGCCTGCAGACTGTAAATTCTGCTGACATCTTCCGCCAGAAGAACAGTGGCCTCCAGTGCCTCTTCGGTTTTCTGATCCTCGAAGAGTTTTTTGATTTCAGCAAACCGTTCTTCGGGGGAGGGCTTCAGGCAGCCGGCTGCAAGGAAAAGAAAAACACCCAGCCCTGCCGGATACACATAACCCAGTTTTCTCATCAGACCATTTTTTCGGAAGGTCATCCTGAATGGAAAATCTTTTTTAAATTTCAGTGGCCCTTTCCGCTGACCCTGAAATTTTCGGCAATAATAAGAGGCATTTCCGTGAGCGAACTATATTATAAAGAAAGAAAATACTGCGGCAGTTTAACAGCCGAACAGGCTGGTGAACCGGTAACCCTGATGGGATGGGCTTTCCGTTACCGGGATCAGGGAGGGGTTGTCTTCTGTGATTTAAGAGACCGTACTGGTCTTGTACAGATTGTCTTTGAAGAATCTCATCTGAAAGATTCTTTTGAAAAAGCAGGCACCATCCGGTCAGAATATGTTCTTGCTGTAAAAGGAAAAGTCCGCAGGAGGGCACCTGAGGCAGTGAATCCTAAAATGCCCACAGGTGATATCGAAATTCTGGCAGATTCTTTTGAAATTCTCAATCCATCCAGGCCGCTTCCTTTTTCGCTTGATGAATACAGCGATGTAGGTGAGGAAACCAGACTCCGTTACAGGTATCTGGATCTGCGGCGCTCAGAAATGCAGGAAGCCCTGATCCTTCGTTCACGTATGAATAATGCGGTTCGCCGGTATCTTGAAAACGAAGGATTCATTGAGTTTGAAACTCCGATACTCAATAAATCCACTCCGGAAGGTGCCAGGGACTTCCTTGTTCCGGCAAGGCTTTCTCCCGGAAGGTTTTATGCTCTGCCTCAGTCGCCTCAGCTTTTTAAGCAGATACTTATGGTTTCCGGTTTCGACCGCTACTATCAGATTGTAAAATGCTTCAGGGATGAAGACCTTCGCGCTGACCGTCAGCCGGAATTCACCCAGCTCGATATGGAATTCAGCTTTATTGATGAAGAGATTCTTATGGGAACTCTCGAAAAGATGTGGGCTTCTGTTCTTAAAGAAGTATTTAATTTTAATATAGAAATTCCTGTCCCCCGTATGACCTATAATGATGCAATGGAATTCTACGGAACAGACCGTCCGGATGTGCGTTTTGATATAAAACTCATAGATGTTGCCGATATTGCCGCCGCCTCATCGTTCAAAGTATTCCACCAGGCTCTCGAAAAAAAGGGCAGGGTTAAAATGATCTGTGTTCCGGGAGGGGCTGTTTATTCCAGAAAGGATATTGATGATCTTACAGAATGGGTGAACCGGGACTATGGCGCCAAAGGTCTTGCCTGGATGAAACACGAAGAAGACGGTCTTAAATCGGTAGTGGCCAAGTTTTTTACAGAAGATCAGCTGAAAGCCATTTCAGAAAGAGCGGGTTCCAGACCTGGAGATATCCTGTTCTTCGCTGCCGACCGGGCTGATATTGTTGCTGCCGTGCTTGGAAACCTCAGAATCCGCGCTGCGAAGGACCGGGGGCTTATACCGGAAAATTCCTGGAAGTTTCTGTGGGTAACAGATTTCCCGCTGTTCATCCGCGATCCGGATTCCGGAGAGCTGCAGAGTGTGCACCATCCTTTTACCTCACCTAACGAAGAAGACCTCCCGATCCTGCTTGATCCGGATCGTTTTAAAGCAGAAGGGGAAAAAATCAGGTCAAGAGCCTATGACCTTGTACTGAACGGAACGGAACTCGGAGGGGGTTCCATTCGTATTCATAAAAAAGAAATTCAGGATGCAGTATTCCGGATCCTGGGTATCACTGATGAAGAAGCTGCTGTGAAATTCGGATTTCTTCTCGATGCCCTTTCCTTCGGTGCGCCACCGCACGGAGGGATTGCTTTTGGTCTGGACAGGGTGCTGATGCTTCTTCTGGGACGAGAGTCTATCCGGGATGTAATTGCATTCCCGAAAACATCCAAGGGGCACTGTCTTATGTCAGAATCCCCGTCCGAAGTCACTGCGGATCAGCTTAAGGAGCTCAGTATCCGTACAACCGTCAAAGTCTGATGCAGACAGTCTATCAGTTCACTAATCAGCCGCTGTTCCGCTCCCTCTGCGGAATAGCGGATTCTGAAATTGATTTTCTGGAGCAGCTTCTTTCCGTAAAACTGATACCGAGGGGTTTCAGTTTTGTGATACAGTCCGATAACCCTACTGACCTGAACAATGCGGACAGTTATTTTGCGATGCTTGAAAAACATTATAAAAATGCATCCATACCCCTTCCGGAACGTTTTGATAAGGAATATCTGTATCACCAGATGAAAAACAGCGGAAAGGATGACTCATACGAAGAGCAGGAAAGCGCGAATGAGATTCAGGATCTTGTAAATACCAGGATCCTCACAAATCACAAAGGAAAGGAAATCCTGCCCCGCACCCTGAATCAGGCAGCTTACACCCGGGCAGCACTGAGGGACAGTGTGGTGATTGCCATCGGTCCCGCAGGCACAGGCAAAACGTTTTTATCGATTGCCATCGCATGCCGGATGCTTGCGAGGGGGGAGGCTGAGCGTATTATACTTACAAGACCGGCTGTTGAGGCAGGCGAATCTCTTGGGTTTCTTCCGGGCGATATGGCTCAGAAAGTGGATCCGTACCTTCGTCCGGTTTATGATTCTCTCTATGAGATCCTTGGGATTGAAAAAGTCACCGAGATGATCACAACCGGCCGTATAGAGATAGCGCCGCTTGCTTTTATGAGGGGCCGGACCCTCAATAATTCCGTTGTGATACTCGATGAAGCCCAGAACTGTACTTTGGCGCAGCTTAAAATGTTTTTGACCCGATTAGGCAGGAATTCTAAAATGTTTATTGGGGGGGATGTTACTCAGATTGATCTTCCGCCGGGCAGATCCGGCCTGGGAGCAGTGGTCAGCATCCTGCGCAGTACTGAGGGAATTTCTGTAATAGAGTTCGGGCGTCGTGATATTATCCGGCATCCTCTCGTGGAAAAAATAGTAAATGCTTTTGAATCAGCTGAAAGAAAAAATTAACAGGATTTCCCTGAAAATATCGGACTTCCTCTCCGGAACCCGGCCGGTTGGTTACGTCCGGAAAATGCAGCTGTACTTCCTGGTGATCACAGTCATTGGTGCCACTTTTGTTTTATCGTATCCGGTGTTTGTGCAGAAGGAGCTCGATCTAAACGGGGAATGGGCCCTTGGTAAAACCGCACCGTCCGGAGTTGTGGCCACAACAAGTCTGGAATTTCCGCGCATCAGTCAGTTTGAATTTGCCAGAAAAGAAGCAGGAAACAGGGCACCCCTTCATTTTACGCGGGATTTCGGATATCTGAACGGCCGCAATATTGCAGAAGGAAGACGCTCATTTCAGGAAATCATTACCGAAGACACCGAGACTGTTACTCTCTGCAGAAAAAATGAAAGTGAAGCTCTGCTGCTGCGAAGCTGTCTTCGCAGGGGGGTGCCTTCTCTCCGGAACCTCAGCAATAATCAGATCCAGGAACTGCTGAAAGTAACGCCTGACCGGTTCAAGGAGCTTGTTTCGCAGTATGTGAATATTATATTCCAGAGATACGTGATTCTGCCTGAACCTCTGAAAGTGCCTGATTTCACCGGAAATTCTGTAAAAATAAAAGATATAAACACCGGTGGCGAACCGGTGGAAAATGCCGCATCCCTGAGTCTGGTCATTCACAAAGGTCAGCTTGGGAATGCAGCTGTGATCCAGGCTGTTACGGATATCATACGTGAAAGGCAGCCGGATTCAGACCCGGCGTTCACTGAGGCCGTGGTCCCGGTAGTCATTCATTATCTGAGAAACCTCGATGCCGGACGCTACAATTCCGAAGAAACAGAAAAGGAACAGATTAAGGCAGTCCGCGAAGTCAGGATGCCTGTGTACAGAATAGCCAGGGGCGATCTTGTAATAAAAAAAGATGAACTTATAACCGACGAAAAATACGAAGCCCTCGAGTATTATAATAAAGCGCGTTTCATGGATAAGCTGCGTCGCATACTTGCTGTTCTGGTGCAGCAGATTATTCTTATAGGAATTATACTTTATTTTGCGTTTCGCTTCGGCTTTCGCAGGCTGTCGGATGTTTCCTCGAATCTGATCATTTTCATAATGGTTTGGCTTTTTATTATTACACTTTTTATACAGTCTCTCTTCTGGATGGAGAATTCTGAATATAACGAAGTTACACATTTTTTTGGTGCATGGGTGCCTATCGGGCTGTATGTAATTGTGCTTTCCATTATTTTCGGTGAGGTGCTGACCATACCGCTTGGGGTTTATCTTGCGTTTCTTGTTTTTCTTGCCAGTAAGTACGATCCCAATTCCTTTATGATTTCAGTTACCATTGCCATGCTGGGAAGCATTCTCGGTTCCAGAATCCGGAAGAGGGTGCACTTTATATCCACAGCTGTGCTGCTTACAGCAGTCGGCCTGCTGATGGTGACTGCGAGTTATCTTTATTCCAGCAGACCGGTTCTGGGCCGTTATACTGATAACATATTATCGCTTGCTTATCTGGATGCTCTACGCCTGACTGCCCTGTCCGGTATTACTGCGGTATTTGCTATCACAATACTTCCTGTATTTGAGTCCATGTTTAATGTGCCCACACGGTTCAAGCTTCAGGAGCTGGCTGATCCTTCCAATCCGCTGCTTCAGGAGCTGTTCCGGAAAGCTCCATCCACCTGGACTCACACGCTGATGGTTGCGGCCCTCAGCGAAAAAGCGTGTGAGCGCCTGGGGCTGAATGCGATCCTTACGAGAACCGGAGTTTATTATCATGATATTGGTAAAATGAAAAAACCTGCTTTTTTTATTGAAAACCGTTATTTAATGCCTGAAGGTAACACTCAGGCCGCCATACCGCCGGATGAAGCAGCCAAAGTGGTGATAGACCATGTGGTTCAGGGAATTGAAATGGCAAGGGCGGCACGGCTTCCCCGTGAGGTTATTGCATTTATCCCTGAACATCACGGTAACTCAGTAATGACATTTTTTTATCATAAAGCTCTTGAAAAAAACAGGAAAAAGGTTAGTAAAGATGATTTCCGCTATCCCGGACCAAAACCTCAGTCAAAGGAAACTGCGATCGTCATGATTGCTGATTCCGTGGAAGCGGCAAGCCGGTCTCTTGAATCAGTCACACGCGAATCTGTTGAAAACCAGATTCAGAAAATTATTAATATTAAAATGAGCGAAAACCAGCTTGATGAATCCGGAATTACTCTTGGTGACCTGCAGGTAGTAAAGGAATCTTTCACTGAAGTGATTCTCAGCTCTTACCATAACCGGCCCCGGTATCCCGATCAGTCAGATACCAGCAGGCTGGAAACCGAAAGGGCGGCAGCTAAGCCGGCCCGAAAGAAAAAGCAGCCTTAAGGAATCAAAGCCGCATAGTCAGACCGTCTGACAGAGTCATTTTATAAGCTCTGATTGCAGGCAGAAATCCGGTAAGGAGACCGGCACCAGCTATGCCCGCGAGATACAGCCAGCCGTTCAGATCCGGTAGGCCTGGGGTTATGTGGAGTCCTGTTGCAGCGCGGATCCAGGGGGATGCGGCGAACAGAAACACATAAGTCAGAACCATACCGGTGAGAACTCCGGCTGAGCTCAGCAGGCCGGATTCCGCAGTAAGAAGAAAAGTAACGGAGCCAGGAGTGGCTCCGGTTGCCCGGAGAATTGCAATTTCGCGTCTGCGTTCGTTCAGCGAAGTATAGATCACCATAAACATACCGGCGTAAGCAGTGATCAGGACCGCAACAGAAACTGCCTGAAGTGCTGCCTCAGCATACATAAGATTCCGCCAGAGTTCTCCCAGGGTAAGACCAGGAAGCACAGCCATAACAGGTTCTCCTTCCCTTGTGCTGATATCGCGCTGCATTTTCAGAGTAAGAACTCTCGATTTTGACTTTAAGAAAAAAGCAGTAATCGATTCGGTTTTCAGCTTTCCTGCGGACTGCATGCGAAGGATTTCTTCTTTACTGATCCGGTCGCTGTCGGCCGGAACACCGCCGTCTTTCCAGTCTGCATGAATTGCCTCCATTCCTTCAAGCGTTATAAAAACGGCCCGGTCAAGGGGGGTTCCGGTAGAGTTGAGAATGCCGGTCACTGTGAAGGGTTTGTCTTCGTGATCATTCATTCCTCCAAGAGATGCAAGCCCGTGCGATATAATGATGTGGCTCCCTTCCCCGTAACCGAGTACTTTGGCGGCCTCGCTTCCCACTGCAGCGTCAAACACACCGGACGGAGCTTTGCCTTCCCGGAATGAGATTTTCTCGCCGCTGTGAAAAGCAAAAAATTTATACATATTTTCATTAGTAGCCACAACTCTGTAGCCTTTGTGGCTGTCTCCCAGGCTTACAGGGATGGTCCACTGGACCTCGGGCATACTGTCAATTTCGTGCCAGATGTCAGCGGAAATATTTGCCACCGGGGAACCCATATGAAACACAGCATAGAGCAGAAGCTGAAGAGATCCGGACCGGGGTCCTACCACAAGATCAATCCCGCTGACTGCACCGCTGAAGCTTTCGCGCGCACTTTTACGGATGATTTCGGTCCCAAGGATGAGGAAAGTGCTGAGAGCAATAACAAGAACTGTAAGTACCGCGGTAAGCAGCCTGTTTTTTAAAGAAAGTAAAGTTAACTGAAACAGAAAGAATATTTTTTTCACAGAGCTCTCTCCTTCTGATCCCTTATGTTCATGGAGCGGGTGAACCCGGCTGCCAGAGAATGATCGTGGCTTACAAAAATCAGTGATGACCCTGAATGAGCGCAGGCCTTCTGAAGAGTTTCCATAAAGGCAGAGCGATGATCTGCATCGAGTGCTGAGGTGGGCTCATCAGCAATGATAATTTCAGGTCTGCCAAGCAGGGCCCTGGCCGCTGCGGCCCTTTGTGCCTGGCCTGTGCTGATACGGGATGCTTTGCTGCCGGAAACAGCAGAAATGCCAAGTTCAGACATAAGGGCTTCCGCCTCCGCCCGAACATCAGAATCTGAATTGCCTTTGCAGCGACGCGGATTCATGCGGCACGGAAGGAGGATGTTATCCCTGACAGACATATAGGGAATTAAATTAAACATCTGAAATATATAGCCTATGTGAATACCGCGGAACAGATCCCGTTCATGCGAAGACATGCCGGAAAAATTCCGTCCGAGGAGAATCACATCCCCGGAGTCTGCCTTCAGAATGCCGCTCAGCAGACCGAGCAGAGTGGACTTACCGGAACCACTGGGACCATGGAGGAACAGGGATTCACCCTGCTTCAGACTGAGATGCCGGATATTCACCACAGGCGGCTGACCGGGCCATGAATATACCGTATTCTCGAGCCGGACTGCTTCGTCAGTCAAAGTAGTTTCCTCCGAGTTCTTCAGGGGTCAGAAGAGCAATTCGGTCGGCCTGAAGGGTAAAGGATGTCGGAGTAAAAACAGTTTCGCTCTGCTGAACGCGCAGAGTTCCGTAAACCCATACCGGTTCGTACCAGTACACTGTGGCTTTTTTACCTCCTTTCATAGTAACATGTATGATCTGATTGGGAGGAGGTGCAGGCACATGAATGCAGGCCATAGCAAACGGAGCCAGAAGAAATTCACTTGTGGTTCCCATACCGTCTTCAAGGGGAATCATAAACCCCGGAACGCGGACAGTTCTGCCATTCAGCCCCTGGAGCGATGGGGTCATTTTACCGGTATTAAAATCCAGCTCGCGCAGCTTTTTCCATGTAACTGTAACTGCATTTACAGCTTCCAGTGGGTGCAGAAAACCGGATACAAAGGTTACTAAGAGAATGAAAGTGAAACCTGTATGGATGAAACGATGCCTCATGGTTTCAGTCTTAAGAGCGGGGTTCAGGTGTCAAACAATTCATTTTTACGCGGAGCCTGTTTCAGAATACCGCCGCCGGATGTCTTCTGCAGTGAGAGAGGGTTTATGCGATGCATAGGAATCAGGCCCCCCTTCGGAGATGGATACAAGATGATTTCCTTTTCTTTTTACTTTTCCGTAAAGGACACAGCCTTTCATAGTAGGATCACAGGCGAATCCTCTGACCTTGGTACACATACCGTCAACTTCGTGCGCACAGCTCCATCCGCTCATAATAGATCAGTATAATCAGTTCCTGCGGAACTGGCAAGCAAAAAGAATCAGATGGCTATCCGCTAATTTATACATTTCTTGAAATGTAAAATCCGTTTCGAATCCGAATCAGATTCTGTAAATGGAACTAACAGAGCGTATATACTTTATGCAGACCGGAAATCAGGATTAATATTTAAGGGAGATGGCGAGAAGCTTTTTTTTATAAGTTAAAAAGTAAAGATTGCTCTCTATCCCCTGCGATAATGTAAGATCACAATGATACCTCAAAGAACTTCCCCTGCACGACAGACTGTGTAAATGAAATAAAAACATCCGGCTATCCGGATAAGGCCATTTCTCAGTGCTTTCCTGCAGCAATCCGTTCGATTTCGGTAAGGGAGAGA
>CAZQKZ010000037.1:0-33027 GCA_964594095.1 uncultured Leptospiraceae bacterium
GGCGAGGTTTTCCTTGCGGCGATTGCAGATTTCGGAGCCCTTGACGAAGTGGCAGCGATTTCCACAGATGATCGGGCGGGCTTCTGTGAAAATCGCAGCATCCGGATTCCGTTTGATACAGTCTCTGCCGGAGGAGATTGATAGCAGAGGAATTGCAGAATTATTCAGGCAGACAGATTCCGAAGGCAGAACTCCTGATGTAATTGCTGTGAACATTCCGTTCAGTGAAGGGCTGCAGCTGATGTCACGAAATCCGGCGAAGGCAGATTTTATTCTGATGGATCTTGGTGTTTCGCTTTTTCATTTTTCGGGAGCCGGCAGGGGCTTTTCGTATAACGATGAAACCCTGGATATGCGGTTATCTCCTGAAAAAGGGAAAACAGCAGCTCAGATCCTGGCTGAACTTTCTGAATCCGAAATTGCAAATATTATTTATAAATACGGAGAAGAAAAAGAAAGCCGTATCATAGCCAGAAAAATCAAAGAAAATATGCCTGTTACTTCTGCAAAGCAGCTTGCTAAAATTACAGCAGATGCAGTGCGGAAAAAAAGCCCTGCTCCCAAAGGCAGGTCTGTGCATCCTGCCACCAGAGTATTTCAGGCACTTCGCATTTATGTAAACGATGAACTTGGGGAACTGGAAAGAGCTCTTGCGTCTGTAAAAGAAATCCTGACTCCGGGGGGAATGATCGCTGTTATTTCCTTTCATTCTCTGGAGGATCGTATAGTGAAACATACATTCAGGGAATGGAGCGGACCACGCAGGGCGAAAGGGAACAAATACCGGCAGGCTGTAAGCCCGGACCCCGGTACAGAATTTACTGATTACGGATCTTCTCCTGCACTCCCTTCAGAAGAAGAATCACGTATCAATCCTCCGTCAAGGTCGGCGAAACTCCGGATTCTAAGAAAAATATAGAGAATGATATTATATATGAACTGATCCTTGGCGGGCAGAAAAAGCCTGTTACGTATACGAAGTTCCGGAATACCCGTAAAACTTTCGAATGGCAGAGAAATCATCCGGTTTGCATTGAGTAACAGTGATGCAGGAAAAGGAAGTGAAAAAAAACTTGCAGGCCTGAAAACAATTCTGTAAACTGATGGAAATACCGGAAAAAATCCGGAGATATTCACAGCGGAGGACTGTCTCATGAAAAAAATTATCATTGCGAGCATCATTCTTTTTACAGCAGGGGTTTTAAGTTCTGCAGCGGCCTGTCCGGCTAAGGACAAAGCGAAAGACGAAGCAGTAAAACCACTCATAAAAAGCTGATTTTCAGGTATTTCAGAATCATTGCAACCAGGCCGAAGATGATTGTTTCGTTTGAGGCCTGGTTTTTTATTACCAGTCATATCAAAAGACTGCCTTGGAGTATGACTGTCTTCCAGCCATTGCCCCTTTTCTCTTGACATATTTATAATCTGTGATATTTTACAATCATGGGAATGCCGGCGTTAAAAGAAACATATACTTATAAAGATTACCGCCAGTGGAAGGGACCGGATCGTTTTGAGCTGATTCAGGGGGAACCGGTAATGATGGCACCCTCGCCCGGAGCTGACCATCAGGACAGCAGTCTCAGTATTGCGTCTGAACTGCGCACAATCCTGCGAAAAAATCACTGCTGAAAACTGCAGGGGGGCTCCTGATCTGGTTGTGGAGGTGCTGTCTCCATCAAGTGCGGCTTATGATCACAAAACTAAATTTGATATTTATGAAAAATATGGTGTCCGTGAATACTGGATCACAGATCCTTCAGCAAAATTTATTATTCGCTATTCCCTGAACTCTGCCGGAAAATATGAACGTGCCGGGGTCTATGAAAAATCAGATTTCATTGAACTGTTTTTTGCAGAAGGAGAAAAACTTGAATTAAGCAATGTTTTCTGAGGAAGAGGGCGGTATTGTATCGTGTAAAATAACAATATATAATTACCTTCCCACTCCACATCCCGTAATTTAACACTTGAAAATTCTTAACCTGTAATCCATAAAGGATGAATGGATATGTTTCGGCTCCTTGCAGACCTTCATAAAGACAACGAGCGCCAGGGGCCCGGCAGTGATTCTGTAACCCGCCTTGCCATGGAACTTGCCGGTCTCAGGAAAATGGCGCAGAGTGCCGGAAGGCCGCTGAAGATTGCTGATATTGGCTGTGGGACTGGTGCTTCAGCTCTGATTCTTGCTGCGGAGCTGGATGCACAGATCACAGCACTTGACTTTCTGCCGGAATTTCTTACCGTTCTTACTCAAAGAGCAGAGAAGGCCGGGGTATCCGGTAAAATCATACCTCTGCAGGCTTCTATGAATTCGCTCCCGTTTCAGGAAAATGAATATGATGTAATCTGGTCTGAAGGTGCTGTTTATAATATCGGTTTTGAAGAGGGGATTTCCTCCTGGAAAAAATTTCTGAAACCGGGCGGGATTCTTGCAGTTTCCGAAATAACCTGGCTGACCGATGTACGTCCCGCCGCCATAGAAACGCACTGGAAAGCGGAATACTCTGAAATCGAAACCGCATCCGAAAAAATAAAAAAGCTTGAGAAATGCGGATACAGTCCCGCTGCCTGGTTCGCTCTTCCCGAAGAATGCTGGACAGATCATTATTATCTTCCGCTCCGGAATCAGCTTCCTGATTTTCTTAAAAGAAACGGAAACAGTGACGGGGCTGAATCGGTTGCATCCATGGAACAGAAAGAATATGAACTATATCAGAAATATAAAAAATATTACAGTTACGGTTTCTATATTGCCGAAAAACTGTAACCTGTTATAATCATGTGGTCCGGACTTTTTACTGTGGATCCTCTGACCTGGACTCTCTCGGTCCTTGCGGCTGCGGCAGGCGCATTTATAAGCGGGAGGGTGAGAAACGATCTTACAGCTCTGCTGCTTCTGCTGACTCTTGCGGCAGGCGGGGTGATCACTGTGCCTCAGGCGCTGAGCGGCTTCTCTAATCCGGTCGTGATAATGATTGCATCTCTCTTTGTGGTAGGTACCGGAATTTTTCAGACCGGGCTTGCTTCCTCTGCGGGTCAGATTCTTCTGAATCTTTCCCGGGGTAATGAAAGAATTCTGCTTATACTGATCATGATCCTGACTGCACTGATGAGCGGCTTTATGAGTAATACCGGAGCCGTTGCAGTCCTTCTGCCGGTAGTTGTCTCTGCAGCTGTGAAGATAGAAAGCCCGGCATCGCGCTTTCTTATTCCTCTTGCTTACGGAAGCTCTATAGGCGGAAGTCTTACTCTGATCGGAACACCTCCGAACCTCATTGCAAGTCAGACTCTGGCAGATTCGGGTTATTCTGCCTTTCACCTTTTTTCCTTTACTCCGCTTGGTATATCAGCTCTTGTTACGGCTCTTCTTTATCTTACTCTTACAGGAAGAAGAATACTTCCTTCAAACGGAGGGCGGGGTAAAAAAGAGAATAAAAGTACAGGCCGGGAGCTTGAAGAATTATGGAAAATACATAAAGATATTCATGTTTATGAAGTAAGTAAAAATTCTCCGGCTGCGGGAAAATCACTTCGTGAACTTTCCTTTCCTGCATCCTTTTTTACCGGAGTACTTCGTATTGACCGGTATGCCAGTACAAAAATGGCCAGGAGGATTCTTAGGCCCGCTCACCGGATATTTTCCGAGAGAAATGAAATCGAAGCCCTGCCTGATACAGTGATTCGTCATTATGACAGGCTCTGGCTGCAGGGACATCCGGAAAATGTAAGACGTCTTGCGAAACAGTATGATCTTAAAGAAGTTACCGATACCGATAAATCTCTTGTTTCGGGATTGTATGGTCTGGTGGAGATTCTTATTCCTCCGTTGTCTGTGTACCACAAGAGCAGCCTGTTCCGGATGCAGTTTCGCGAAAAATACGGACTGAATGCCCTCGCCGTAAGACGAGGCGGAACGATCTGGCAGGAGAATATTTCCAGAAAGGAGCTTCGTCACGGGGATGCAATTCTTGCTCAGGGGCCCTGGGATAAAATCGAGCTCCTTGCAAAAAATGAATCGGATCTTGTGGTTGTAGGGCGTCCCGTGGTTCAGTGGAGAAATGCTTCCGGGGAAGGTAAAGCTTTGCTTGCTCTTTCCATCCTGCTGGCTATGGGTATTGTGATGGCCTTTGAGCTGATTCCGGCAGTCTTTGCTGCTCTTGGTGCTGCCCTTGCCATGATTCTTACAAGGTGTATACGTTCCATGCGGGACGCTTACCGTAAAATCAGCTGGGAGAGCGTGGTTCTGATTGCTGCAATGATACCGGTGTCCGACGCACTGAAGAATACCGGTGTCACCGATTTACTTGTAAATCATATAATTATTAATTCCTATGGACAGAGTCCCTGGATGCTTCTTGCAGGAATTTATATTACAGTAATGATTATCAGTCAGTTTATAAGCAATACTGCCACCGCTGTGATATTTGCCCCTATCGCGCTGCAGGCTGCTGTAAGCGGCGGATATGATCCTCATCCTTTTCTTGCAGCCGTGGGAATTTCTGCTTCTATGGCATTTTCGTCTCCGGTTGCATCCACTGCGAATGCACTTGTAATCAGTGCCGGATCTTACCGTTTTTCAGACTTTCTGAAAGTAGGAATTCCTTTACAGCTTGCCGTCGCGGCACTGATAATATTTCTTCTGCCGCAACTGTTTCCATTCTGATGGAAAAAAGCAACGATGCAGAAGAAAAGTCAGAATTGTGCTGTATAACTCAGCGAAACCCAGTTCAGCCAGCGGGGCAGCCTTTGTTTCGGAACATAATGGTACTGATCTTTGAGTTCATCCGGGAGCAATGCCCGGATTTCATCTTCGACTGCCTGATTAAAAACAGTTCTGAAGAAGCCATAGGTCTGACCAGGGTCCGTTACTTTCTCTTCGGAAAGGTGCGTTTCTCCGATCAGGGCTACAGGGAAATGATCCCGCTTTCCTTCTGCATAGTAACTCAGGTCATTTCGGTGCGTGGAATCCCACAGAAAAACCATTCCAGCCGAAGAGAATATAGCCATCCGTATGGATCATTCCGTTATATGCTTCTTCCACTGCATAACCGGAAAGAATTCCCGGAGTGACCGAAAAATCTCCGAACTCAAAAGGATGGGAGTATTCAATGGCCCAGTATTCATTTGATGCATGGAAATCTGCATTGAGTGTAACAGATAAATCCTGAAGGAAAACAGGAGAAAAGGTTACAAAAAGCTCATGATCAGGACGGCGGGAAAGTTCTTCATCGCGGGCATTAGGATATGTCGGCGAAACCATCCCGAATTCAATAAAACCATATCTGGAATCAAATCCGTATCCAAAAGTGATCTCCAGTTCATCGAGCCTGTGCAGTCCGTTTCTTTCGGCTTTAAACCAGGGAACTGTGAAAGCCGGATTCTCCGGGTCACTGAACTGTGCTTTTATATCTTCGTTTATAATTGTGACCGGATCGGAAGCCCCTTCGTGCGAAAGGACGATATCCATAAACCCGTCTATCGCATGCCAGTTCTTATGTCTTTGTATTACCTGATCGTGGTCTTTATCTTTTCGACCCTCGAGCGCATGTGAGGTACGGATATTCAGAAAGAGGCCTTCCACCGGGGTCCCGATCAGGAGTTCCGGCTGGAATGCCCATGCACCTGTAGCATTACCGTACGATTTTCCCTTTTGCTCAGCATACGGTGCGAAAACATCTTCACCGCGGTCAACGTAATTGGATACGAAAGAAGCTTTGAATTCAAAGGGAATATTTTCCTGAGCTTTCTGACGGATACTGCCTTCTTCTTCAGCAAAGAGCGGAACTGCAGAAGCAAAAAACAGAGTCAGGACTGCCGGAATATTATTGATAACAATAATGCGATTCATTCTCATTAATCCAGCGTTTTTAAATGAGATTCAGTGTCAAACAGAAAAGTGAGTTCCGGAGGACAGCCGTCCCGTGGTTACTCAGTCTGCAATCATAACAGTGTGGTATTTCAGAACTCCATGAATCTCTGTTACCCGAAATCCGGCAGCTTCTATATCTCTTTTCATGATTTCAGGAGGAATGAGTCCGTGGCCTTTGGGGGGACCGACAGGACGATCCATTTCCAGCCAGTCAATGATCAGTATTCTGCCGCCTTTTTTGAGAGCAGGTTTAAGCATCCGGAAATAGTCTGTGTGATTCTCAATATGATGATAAGAATCTGAAAGAAGAATGAAATCCGTTTCTCCGGGTTTCAGATTTGCATCATGGATTTCAGCCTTTCGCAGCTCCAAACGTTTCATATATTCGGGAAATTTTTCGGAATGTTTTTCTGTTCGTTCCTTAATGTGGTTCAGGTATCGGTCCGATACATCAACAGCTATTACTTTTCCAAAAAAAGGAAGCAGTCTCATTGTGAAGTAGCCGGTTCCGCTGCCGATATCTGCAATTACGGCACTCTTCAGTTTTTCCTCCGTCCCGAGAAGGGAAATCATTTCGAGAGGCTTCTGCCAGGTATCGCGGTCGCGGCTTTCATAGCGGTTGCTTTCTTTAATAGCTTCAAAATAAGCTGAAATCTGCGGATTTTTTTTAAGAGAAAGATTTTCTTCCCTTGCTGTAAGGCCGGTAAGACAGAATAAGGTCAGCAGGATCAGAAGTGATTTCAGTATTCGCATACAGTCATCCGGAATCCGGCAGTCTTAAAAATCAATCAGAAAAGCGAAATGATTCTGTAAGCCGTGAGCCCGATGTATTCCTTCACTGCAAGTGTAGACTGATAGAGACTCAGCGGACCTGGTATGAATCCTTCAGGCCCTGGTGCGATTTCCGATGAATAATAGTCCACAGGTAGCGGCAGAATTTCACAGGGCGCATCCCGGAAACTGAGAAGGGCCCTTTTCATATGAAAAGCTGAGGTAATAAACAATACTTTCTTTATATTTTGCTGTTCCAGAATTTCATATGTAAAAGCCGCGTTTTCCAGAGTATTTCTGCTGCGGTTTTCTGTAAGAATCTGATCGGGCCGGTGACCCCGTCGGATAAGCCACTCTTTCAGAATATCCGCCTCCGGCTCAGTTTCATTCAGAAGATATCCTGATCCTCCGGTGATCACAATAAGCCGTACTTTTTTCTGCAGAAGAAGTTCCTCAGCAAGGAGGATTCTTTCCGCTGTTCCCAGAAACTCCACGGAGCCGTCCCGCCTGCTGAACGGATTGACCATGCCGCCAAGAACAAGGGCAGCATCCGCTTCGGGAATGCTGCTGAAAGGAATATGAGGCACAGCTGATTCGAGGGGTTTCATCAGTAAATCGGAGACTGTTTGAGTGGCCGTTAGATAGAATAAACACCATGCAGTAAACGCTGCCACCCGGAGTTTCAGTGGCTTTAACCGGAAAAAAAAGACCAGTGTGACCAGAAAAAAAAGCGGGACCGGGAACAGAAAAATGGTGAGAGTTTTAGAAAGTATAAAAAAAATGTCGGAAAGACTGCCCATCAATCCTCCCATAAACCCATTGGCCGCGTTTTTTTCTACATATTTTTGCAGAATATTTAGGCAATCTGCGGTTTAAGTGAGATTTCTTAAAAATTACATGAGTAATATTTATTCAAGTTGACTGATTCTTGTGATCCGTGGGATATGTGTATTTAAAAGATAGGCAGATTGCTTTTTCGCGCTCAGGATGCACCTATGATACAGAATAAAATCACTCAGATGGAAGCTTTAACCTTTATCAGCGAAATCACACGGGCTATGAACCAGACAGAAGAGCCGGAAGGTCTTCTGGACCAGATCCTCTCCGTCTGTATGCAGATCTCCGGTGCTGACACCGGAAGCATTATGCTTATGAATCCCGAAAAGGACAGGCTGACCATAAGGGCCGTACGCGGAATCAATACTCCTGAATCCTACAGCCAGGGTCTGAAAGAAGGTGTGACAGGCTGGGTGGCCAGGAACGGTAAACCCCGCATTGTTCATGATTCATCAAAAGAAAGTGATTATATAAAAATCCGGGACGACCTGGTTTCTGAGCTGGCAGTGCCTATGCTTGTTAAAGAAGAGGTTTTCGGGGTTCTTTCTGTGGATTCTTCCAGAGAGTCTGCCTTTAATGAGGATCACGCGGATTTTCTTTCCATTATGGCAAACCTTGCCGCCAGGATTTTTGTAAGCTTTCAGGATAACCGGCTCCTGAAAACGAGAGACAGGTTTCACAGGGTGATGCTTGAAATCTCCCGGGTTCTTTCGAATTCTCTGCGACTTGAAGATAATTTCCGGGATATAATGCTCATTACAGAAAAAGCTTTTAAACTTCACCGAAGCACATTATTTCTTTATAATAAAGATGAAGATTCTTTGATAATTCATTCGGCAATCGGAGTACCGCGGGAGGAAATAGCCGCCATCCGCTATACCCCTGGAGAAGGGATCACCGGAGGGGTTTTTCTGAATAAAAAGCCTGTTTTCATTCCCAATGTAAGCCGCGAAGCAGGATTCCTTAACCGCATGAAATCTGTGGCCCCCGGAGATGACATGGGCTATTTCTGCTGTCCGATTTTTTCGGGAAATGATGTTGTAGGAGTTTTCTCAACATTCACGCAGCAGCACACCGGGATCGAACCTGAATTTATTATTGAATTTCTTGAAATATTGGGATCTATAATATCTCAGGCTATTACAATTCAGAAGCTTGTTGAGGAAGAAACCAGAGTTATTGCTTATGAAAATATCCAGCTGAAGCAGGAACTGTCAAGCCGTTATCAGTTCGGCAGTCTGATCGGAAAGTCCAATGTAATGAACAGACTCTTTGAGAAAGTGCGCATTATCGCAGACTCAAGAGCGTCTATTCTTCTGACCGGGGAATCCGGAACCGGTAAAGAACTGATTGCATCTGCAATCCATTACAACAGTCCAAGGCGCGATAAACCTTTTGTTAAAATCAACTGTGCGGCCATACCGGAAAACCTGCTGGAAAGTGAACTCTTCGGCCATAAGAAGGGATCTTTTACAGGTGCGTATGCAGATAAAAAAGGCAAATTTGAGATTGCTGACGGTGGCTCTATTTTCCTCGATGAAATCGGCGAAATGGATCTGAATCTTCAGTCCAAGCTTCTCCGTGTGCTTCAGGAGCGCGAAATAGAGCCCATAGGCGGAAAGTCCAGACAGGTGGATATCCGGGTGATTGCGGCAACCAATGCGGATCTTGAGGAAAAAATTGCGGAAAAGGCCTTTCGTGCGGATCTTTATTACCGTTTAAATGTGATTCACCTTAGAATACCTTCTCTGCGTGAACGGAAAGATGATATACTTCTTCTTGTAAGTCATTTTATAGATAAATACAATAAAGAAAATTCAAAAGAAATCAAAGGAATAGACCCTGCTGTAATAGCTATGCTTTCTGAATACGACTGGCCGGGGAATGTGCGTCAGCTGGAAAATGTTATAGAGCGCGCAGTTGTTCTTTCCCAGGGTGAATATCTTTCTTCTGAGGATTTTCAGGATTCCACTCTTCCGTTCTTCAGTCCGAAAGGAAGCGACGTTACAGAAGGCGAGCTGACCGCAGACGGAGAATCACCGGAATGGTCGCTGCAGAATCTTCCGGTAGAAAGCAGACTTGCAGAGCTTGACGGAAATGTTTACGACACTGTAATCGCCGAAGTCGAAAGAAGGCTGATACTGATGGCCCTGAAAAGATTCCGTTATACAAAAACCCGGGCAGCACGGTTTCTCGGAATAAACCGGAATACCCTCGATAAAAAAATCAGAGAATTAAATATTGAATACTGATTAATCCTGATCATGATATGCCCAGACTGCCATCATACTGGGCTCAAGATCATGCACAGTGCTTTCCATGCCAAGCGAAAGCATTTTATCGCGGACCGTCAGGGTGCCTTCCCTGGAAAAAAGTGAAAATACAGCTCGGGCAAGGTAAATAATCCATGCAGGGTCATTTTCTTCCTTTACCAGTTTCATCAGAGTTGTGATTCCCGCTGAATCCGGCATATAGCCAAGTACATCGGGAAGATACATTTTTTCATCTTCCGAGGAAATATAATAACTTTTAACAAGATTGGCAGTATCTGCCCCCCCGATCATTCCGAGGGAACGCACGCATCGTGGCTGGAGGGATTCACTCCTTGAGGACCTCATAAGTCTCCTGAAGAGTTCCGGAACCGCCTCTCTGATCCTGAGTTCTCCGCTCAGTTCAATCAGATATTCTTCAAAATGATAATTATAATTTTTATCTTTATTAAGATTGAGAATAACCCTTGCTCTGATTTTTTCGGGGTATTTTTTTAGTGAATCTGTAAGAAACTTACCGTACCGCAGATCATTTCCCCAGAGTCCCAGTCCGCGCCGGCTTTCGCAGAATTCGATCAGCTTTCCCCACAGGTAATCGGGACCTCTTTCTGCAGCAGCTTTATTCTGTTTTGCATTTTCGTAAATTCCCCGAAGATGGTGATTGAATGCAAGGGCGGTTCTGTTTTCTGTAAGAAGCTCAAACGGGGCCCTTAGCAGCGCCCACTCAAGATGCTGCAGAAGGTTTTCGCTGAAGGGATCCGGATCATTCATAGCCCTGTTATACAGCCCTGCAATGCGCCGGATATCCTCAGCGGATGGAAGGAAGCAGCGAAGAGCCGAGGTGATGGTATTTGCCTCACGAGGTCCGAGAATTTCCGCCGCATCCAGAATGGCTTCTGAGATACCGGCTTCGTTGTAAAAAAATTTCTGCAGTGCCCTTACTGCATCCAGCCGCACATTCGGCAGCGGGTGAGTAAGAAGGCTGTTCAGTTTTTCTTTGCTGATGAGTTTTTCAGATTCCAATTTCAGAGCTCCACAGTCATCCCGTCAAAAGGGATCGTAACTTCCGGACCGTACCGGTTTTCAAGTTCCCTGTGGCTGAGATCATGATTCATATGAATAAAATATGACTTCCGGGGAGAATGCTTTCTAAGTGCTTCAAGTGCCTGATCAAACGAAAAATGTGTGGGATGCGGTTTGACCCGCACCGCTCCCATTACTATGGATTCAGCTCCCTGGATGAGGGGAGAAGTGGCAGCCGGAATGCCCGAAACATCAGTCAGATAAGCAAACTTTCTGTCGATTAAATAACCAAGTATGCTGATTCTGCCGTGATCCAGACTGACCGGCAGTATACTGAAATCACCTACAGTAAATTCTTTATAAGGTTTAATTTTTATCAGATCGAGGACTGGTTTTCCTCCTCCTGTCTGTGTTTTACGGAAAATATATGAGAATCTTTTTTTTACTTCGGAAAGGGTAAATCCGTCCCCGTAAACAGGGATGGAAGAATTCTGAATGAAATTGAATATCCGGACTTCGTCAATACCGGCTACATGATCATTATGGGAATGTGTCAGCAGAATTGCATCAATTCGCTTTACGGGATTTCGCAGCATCTGCATACGGAAATCAGGAGACACATCTATAAGCATTGTAACGGAATCACTCTGCAGAAGCAGACTGAGACGTGTCCTCTGATCATTAGGATCCGAGGAGTGACACACGGGACACTGGCAGTTGATCACGGGCACCCCGGTTGACGATCCGGTTCCCAGAAAGGTGATTTTCTTCATCTGATACTCAGGATAAAGATCATTACTGCAGAAATCAATCAGTTTTTGAGAATGGAGGGAGTGATCACCAGATAACCAAAAGGTGCCGTTCCTCCCTGGTAACGCCTTACTTTTTCATAGGAATTATAGATCCTGCTCATCATTGAGGGTGATCCTGCAGCCGATTCATAAAAATATTTAATATAATAGGCGTCCGCGAGGCTGCTTTTTTTCTGTATCCGGTAAATGCCAGGTGCAGCTGCCGCAGAAGCGGAACGGTAAATGCGGCCGAGAAGCATTCGCCGGTCTTCCGGAACTGCCGGGTTCAGCTGTGAGCCGGTAAAAAACCAGAAGTGGTCAGATTCTTTTATTCTTCTGAAAAAATCAGACTCGGAATCCAGATGGACCGGACCGTTCTTCCTGATTTCGCGGCCTGCATTGAATGCTGCAATAGTGATTCTTTCCATGACAGAATAATCTGAAGCAACGTTCTTCGCTCCCTCAAAACGGACTCCTGTTTTCTTATCGAATTCCTTCCCATGTCCTTTGGGGACGGACCTGAGAAAGGTATCGACATCCGGTACCAGATAAACACTTGTAAAGCGATCCGGCTGCGAAGGGGCAAGAATATGAATTCCGGGCAGCCATACATATCCGACTGATCCGGGAACGGCTGAGAAAAACGGGGAGTAAAGCTGACGGAGCTCTTCGAGGAGGTTTTTCCGGAGAAGTGAATCCTCCTGTGCAGAAAGGAGTTCTGTCAGTTTTCCTTTTAAGTAGCGTTCGCGAATATTCAGAGGATCAGCAGCTGTACCGGAAGAAGTAAAAGTAATCCGGTAGGCTGTATCGGATCCTGCGCAAAGTGCTGAAAAACGCTGGCCTTCCGGCAGAGCTTTCCGGATGCGGGCCGCATAATGATCGGTTCCCGGAGAAACCGGTAAACCCGAAATTTTTAAGTCAATAATATTCATAAGATGGCATGCTTCAAAGGCAGAATCCCAGTCCTTCATAAGGAGAAACCGGTCTGTATCGGTCAGAAGCCGGTTTCTTGCAGCAGTAAGTTCAGCCACAGACCCGGTGCGAAGAAGATTTTCCTGACTGTAAACAGAAACCTCACGGATGGAAAGCATCTCTTCTGTCCGTTTCTGAACAAGGGCAGCATCTTCAGACGGAATCATAAAATCCTTATATGATTTATAAAGATTTAAAAAACGTCCTGCAGTCACAGGGTCCCCTGATTCTGCTGTGAATAAGGCTGTACTGACTGCCATGATCCCGGCTCTGTCGTATCCGGTGGATTTCAGTTCTGCCTCCGTCAGTTCCAGGATCATCTGCGCAGTCAGGAGTCCGGGATCTGAAGAAGTCTTCTGAAGGAGTATGTAAAAAAGGAGACTTCTTTCTGCGATACTTAATCTGCCGTAAATACTGTTTCTGTTATTCAGTTTAAGCAGATCCGGATTTCTGTGGTTCTTTAAATCTTCCCATGCATCTTTCAGAGCGGAGCGAAACAGGATTAAACCGGAATCCTCTGTTTCCGGCAGATACAGAAGGGGATTTTCTTCCGGAATTTTATGATTATAAAGAAGACGGTAATCCATTTCAGCTTCGCGGTTCGCCTGTAAATTCCGGATCTCCCCGTGCCGGGCATGTCTGAGCAGTCCTTCGCTGATTTCCCGTATTTTACCGGGCCGGTTCCTGATTTCCGCAAGGGCCGATCTGAAAACTTCCTGGAACTGATTTTTTTTATCGGGATGAAAGGAGCGGAGAGACAGACCGGAGCTCAGATACAGAAGATTTTTTTCGGATTCCCCAAGCGGTCTGAGGTATTTTACTGCCTGATCTGTATGCCCGGTTCTGAGAAGGGCTTCAGCGAAAACCCTGTAGCCGTTTCCCTGCGAAAGATCAATACCTTTTTTTTCTGATGTAAAGATAAGATTTTCTCCATCTTCAGCTCCCTGACGACCGGATGACAGAAGGAGTCTCCATCCTGCAGCCAGAAGTCCTGCATCGGGATCTTCTGAGAGAGATGCAGCGGTACCGGCATTTTTCAGTGCAGAGCGGTAATCTCCGGATGCAGCCAGCGCATAACTGTTTAAAATATATTTATTTTTAATGTTTTCCAGTGTTTTGCCAAGACTGTCTTTCCTGAATCCCGGAAAGCCGAATGTTCTCAGTCCGGATTCAGTGTAGGGTCTTTTTCCTTTTATCTCCAGAAATGACCGGATTCTGTCTTCTGCTGCGGAGTCGTAGAGCAGAACAGAAGCTGCTCCGTTTGCTCTGACTATTTCATAAATATAAGCAGCCTTTTTATAGCGATCCGGGCCCCGATCTATATTCAGGAGGGCTGCTGATGCCGTGCTTTCGGAACCGATCCATCTGCGGTAATGGTAAGCGGAATCATTTATCAGACCGTCCGGATCCTTCCAGTCGTCTCCGTAAAAATCCGCAATGTCCGATACGTCGCTGAAATCAGAGCCTTTTTTTACAGCAGTAATTCCGGAAATATTGAACCGGTGCCAGACTGAGTCCTCAGGAGCGATATCAGATTCCCGGTTATAGAAGGGAATAAAGGTATCGGAAATTCGTGATGTGAATACAGGGAGCGGGTTCTGCAGTCCGGCTTTCTCCCAGATCTCCTTCCAGGAAAGCTCGAAAATCTCAGGGTCAGGAAGTATGATCACCTCTGTTTCCGGAGGCATCTTTTTCAGAAGCGTCTTAAGGAGATCTGCGGTTTTTTCCTCATGACCGGCTGCGGAATCATTTTTTAGATAGTTATTCCCTTTGGGTGACCAGGACCAGAGATGTAGTGTATTTTTAAATAATTTAATCTTTACAAGCACCTGATTCCGGCGCAGCGCAGGGCGAAGGTTTCCCTGAATGTACGGGAATTTCAGAAAAGCGGCCAGACCTGGCTTCAGCCTGATCAGCTGCTGCTTTTTTTCTGCCAGAATCCTTTCAGCTTCGGAGGTACGGCCCGCAGTATCTTTAAATGGTAGGAAAGACTGCCTTACGGAGGTTTCCTCATGACGGGCTCTCCTTAGTCCGGCAAGAGCTTCTGTGTAACTGCTGAATGATCTGGTCAGCTCTTCGTTTTTAAAAGATACAGCATATTTAGTGAATTCATTAAACAGAAAATGGTACCAGTAAGTTTCTTCAGTTTCCGGAATCAGACCCGGATCTCCGTGCTGAAACAGAAACCTGATCTTAGACTCATAGAAACCGGTGTAACGGTCCTTAATTTCGCTGAAGATTTCGGGGTGTGCAGTCAGAACTTTCCAGGCATCCCTGTAATACTGATCCGCTTTTGTGAGAGACTCTCTGTTACCTGTATGAATGTAGATTTCTGTTTCTGTAAGGGCCAGCTCCCAGAGTGCATTCCATTCTCCGGAGATCATACGGAATTCCCTGGCAGACTCGAGCAGCTCTGTGAGTATAAAGGCGGACCGAAGCAGGTTTCCTTTAAGCCGCCAGGATCTTGCCAGATTAATCTGCATGCGGAATGCATCCGGCCTGGTCCTTTTTTCAGAGGCAGAAAGAGTGGAAAGGGCATTTTCAGCAAAAACGACAGAAGTTCCGGCATTCGCATGTGCGATCCGCAAATCATTTTCATTTTTAGCATTTTTTAAATAATAAAAACCTTTATAGTAAAAAAGGAGTGATTCTGTACCTGTGAACCCGAAAAGATCCGCAGTGATATTTTTTTCCACGACCGGGTCATCCGTTTCCGGGTTGTAAACAAAATCAGGAGATTCTGTTTTTCTGTTGTAAATATACTGTTCTTTGTACTTTTCGCGGTAACTGTCGCGAAACTGAGAAAGAGCGGCAATTTCATCGTTTATAATATGAAGAGCTGATTCAGGCCGGATTTCCCCTGAATCAAGAAGCGCAAAAAGGGAATTATAATAATTTATGGTGTTTTTTCTGTAAAGGACAAGATTCCCGGAGGCTTTGGCAGAATCGGCTGCCTCTCTGAACTTCAGAGAGGCACTGCTGTAATCACCTGCGGAAAAAAGATTGAAAGCCTGTAAATTAATTGTGTTTACAATTCCTGTTCTGCCCGACCAGGTCCCGCTGTCCAGCTCAGAAAATGTCTTCAGACGTTCTGCCGCAAGGGCGGAGGCCTTCCGGAAATCCCCTGACCGAAGCAGGTTTTCCATTCTTATACCCTGGGAGAGCTCGTAATGTCTGAGGGGCGAAAAACCATAAGGATTTCTTCCTTCACCGATAATAAAGAAATCCTCGTTATACTGCAGAAAATAACCCAGCACCCTTCCTCCGAATGTTTCAGGAATAAACCTTTCATATTCAGTAGCCAGCTCCTTTTCAAGTGAGATTTCTGCGGCTTTCAGTGCACTGGAGTCAGATTCCGGAAACCGGTATTCCTTCTGCCAGGTCAGCGCAAGCTGATTATAAACCCCGGCTGCATTCCGCCGGTCAGCAAAGGCCGGTCTGTAATGACTGAGAGCCTTTTCAAGAGCTGCCGCTGCTCCGTGATATTCGCCGCTTTCATGATAAGCAAGTCCGGTCAAAGCTGAAATAATATAAAGTTTCTCGTGTACATCGGAAAGCTGATCTGTCAGATAAGCTCCGGGAGTTTCTGAAAGAAACAAAGCAGTATTGTATTTTTCTGCGAGAGGTTTGAGTTCATGAGTCTCATAAAGACGTCCTGCTTCGCCGAGCTCTCTGGCCGCCTCTGCATGGTAGTTTTCATAATAGAGAGAACGCCCGTAATGATAATGAAAGAGAGCCCGCTCTCTGTAATTTCTGAAAAGTGAGGTTTTGTTAAGATTCTCTTTTACCTTTCCGTATTTTTCAGCGGCTTTTCCGAAATTCATAAGCATGAAATAATTATTGGCAAGATTCAGATTAAGGGCAGTTTTTTCTGCAGTGGTACGGGCAAGACTGTCAAATGAGGCAGCACTTTCATAAAGGGAGACGTTAGTTTCGTAAAGCCGGTCCGGGAAGTACGCTGAATAATTCCGGTAATAGTATATTCCGTCAGTTTCTTTTCTTTCTTTAACATTAAAGACCCAGTTAACCAGCCTGTTTGCATAACCAGGGCGCACAAAAACGCGGGTCTGACGGCGGCTGTCAATATACTGATACATCCAACCAAGCAGGAGATAAGCATCGGTATAGGAAGGGTCTGTATAAAGAATATACTGAAGCTGGTGCTCAGCTCTCTTTAAATCTGCAAGTACAGCATTTTTTTTCTCTTTAAGGGTGCTTTCGGGAAAGACCGTACCTTCGCGCTGCAGCTCATCATAGAACATTTCCCTTTCAACAGATTTCTGGATCAGGGTATATGCGTATCCGTAAATCAGCGAAAGATCGCGTATCTGCCTCGCTTCCTCTGATGCAAGCTGATATCCGTGAAGTATTTCATTAAACGTTGCTGCATCAAACGGATCTTCTTCTTTAACTATACTTTTAAGACTTTTCGTGCTGATAAGCGCTGTTTTTCTCCTTCCTGCATCAAGAAGAATACGGTTTCTCTCCATTGCTGTATCAGCTTTCATCCGGTGGTATTTAACAGAATAACGGCTGTAGAATTCCTGGAACTGACCGGTTTTTCTGATATTAAAAAAAAGTATATTCAGAAGATTTGCCTGTATATAACTGTTTAAATACAGAAGATCGGCAGCGGTTTCTGCATCGCGTATCAGAGGGAGCTCCGGCGAGCTGCCGTTAAAATAGCCGCTGTTCCTCTGGCAGAGTCCGAGAAGCGACTGCACGTAACGCTGCTGACCGGTCCGCATAATGATATCCAGAGTATTGCTTTCCGGACTGCAGAAAAAGGCCAGCGTGTCGCGGTCCCCGGGACTCAGAGCTGTTTTCAGATCAGTGTAATCGCTGATACCCGCATTTGTTCCGATCCGGAGCAGCAGAGTGTTCTGTCTGAAAGCCTCGGCATCAACAGTTCTGTTTACTGATCTTGCGGTGCGAAGGTAACGATTCATACTGTTTTCCGCATTTTCAATTATATCCTGGAATTCATCAATAGTAAGCTTTACAGCTCCGTCACTTCGGTAAGAACCTCCGTAAGCAAGTCTCGCAGCTTCGGCCCCTGAAATATTTCCAAGTCTCTCAGCAATCAGGGCGCGAAGCCTGAACGATCTGATAAAGAGGGCGCTTCCCGGTTCTGTCCCTTCAGTTACAGAATTCAGTGTACTGTTCGCAGCCGTCAGATCCCCTTTGCGGAAGAGGACGTCCGCTTTTACCAGTAAAAGAGTTTTCCGGAGCTCAGAGGGCAGGTCTGCTTCCTTTAGAAGTAATTCTGCTGCGGAGGAAGGATCAGACTGATTCTTAATATACTGCCAGACGGAATCAGTAGTCCGGTCTTTAACAGAAAAAGATGGCTGCGATGCTCTGTAAAAGTTTTTAAGTGAATCTGAAAACCGGCCATTCAGATAAAGTTCTGAAAGGCCTTTGAGTGCTGTAATTTCCGCCCTTTCCGTGTAATCAGGAAACTGACGCAGGAAGGCTGAAGAAACTGAAGAAACTTCAGAATAATTTTTCCGGGCAAAAAGATATTTAATGTAGCGGTCACTTAAAAGGGTATAGAGGGGCTCCTGACCAGGCTTATCTGTAACAGATAAATACTTTAAATATATATTTTTCTGTTTTTCGGGAGGAACAGATGACAGCTCTTCATCCAGACTGCTCAAAGGGCCGGGTTTCTTCGGACTCATTGCCGCGAGTGCCTGTTCTTTCAGCTGTGCCGGGAAAAAGGAACGGATCTCCTGAAGAATGCGGCTTTCGTAAACAGGGTATTCAGGAGAGTTTCCGAAGAAATTTCTGACGGCCATCAGAGCAAGGAGATATCGTTCCGGTGAGGCTTTACGGAAACGCGCAGCAGATTCATACTGTCCTCTTATGTTTTTTTCCTCCGGAATAATTCCTTTTTTGTAAATATAATGGATATTAATTGTTTTCCCAAGAGCTGCGGAATACAGCAGAGTGCCTGATTCAAAATCAGAATACCTGAGTGAATAAAGAGGTTCCCGGCTTTCGAGGAGCTGGATTTCGGTCTTTGGATTCCGAAGGTCCACTGTGTAAATCCCGGCAGGGTCAGACGGGTCGGGCCGTCCGTTTCCGTCGGCATCAGTCCGCACCGCTGCATAATAAAGATATGTTCCTGTACGGTCCAGTGCAGGATAAAGATAAAGATTCATATCTTTCCCGGTGGCAGGGATGGTAATGATCTCTGAGGAACGGTTATTATCTTCAGGATTCCTGATCAGAGTAAACCGTCCCCCGCGGTCAGCAGAGGTAAAAGTCAGAGTAACAGCTGCAGTGCCGTCACCGGAAAGTGCATACTGGTCTGCTCCGCTGAAGGTAATCCGGACCGGAATCCCCGAAGGCCGGAGGTTGTTCAGAGAAACAAACCACAGATCAGTTCGGCCCGGCTGACAACGATCGCTTAAATAGTAGATTCCTGAACCATCCGGTTTCCAGACCGGTGAGCGGTCTGATGACGGCAGGCTGCAACCTGGAATTTTTTCAAAGTATTTCTGGATTTCTGAAGAAAGATCCTCGGATGAAGCCATCAGGTTCACAGGAGTTCTGCCCCGCAGAGCAGAAAAAAAGAGCTGCTCAGGTTCAGGAGAAATATTGACAATATTCAGACTTCCTGCGGGATTTCTGTCTTCAGTAACATAAACAAGCCGGTTTTCGAGAGGATGAAATGCCGGACTGTGCTGCCGGGAAGAATGCCGCACAACAGGTATGTTTACTGTACTTGTCAGGTCTCTGAGCCAGATATCAGATACACCTGCCGATGTGGATGAGTAGAAAAGATAGTTCCCGCTTACATAAGGATGCAGTGAAACCCCCTCCTGAACTGTAAGCGGAAGGTGTCCACCCGGATTCTGAAGAAAATAGGCAGGGTAAACCTCAGAATAACGGAAACGGGGAGGCTCGATGATATCGGCACTGCTGCAGGAGACCGAGAACAGTGCCGTGAAAAAAAGTATAAATAAATATTTATTTTTCACGGATCCACTCTCCGTTTCGTGTTTTTTTCCAGTCGCCTGGTCTTACAGAAAAAAACGGACGGAGGATTTCCTCATCTTCTCTGCTTTTTTTTACATATTCAAGTGCCCGTGCTCTTGCTTCATTCACCTCCCGGGCCACTCGTGCTGCATTTTCAGCCTCGTCTCCTCCTGCCATTCTTCCCTTTCTGCCTGAAACAGCTGCCGGTACAATTTCCAGTCTGCCGCTGCTGTTTTCCCCAAGGAGCCCTTCTGATTTGTAGCGAAGAACAAGATCATTATAAAATTCAAGTATTCCGGCATCGCGGAAAAAACTCCGGATTTCACCGGAGCCTGCAGTCTGTAACGATGCATCAGATTCAGCAGTATTTTTAGCTGATGCAATGAGCCAGCCGTTTTCTTCTATTTCCCGGTGCTCTCCGATCAGCTGTTTTTCTGCTGCTGTTCTTGCGGGGGTCAGGGTAACCGGCGGTATATCAATTGCTATGCAGGAATCAAAATCACCAAACGGAAGAGGAATCCTTTTCGCCTGGGCGCACGACCAGAAAACGGATGAAATATATATTAAAAATAAAAAATTAATTAGTTTCACTGCTGCTGCTCCTGTTGAGTGTCCTTGCTTCGTTTTTAGCTCTTTCCAGGAACTGACCAAGGGGGATTCTGTCCTGCCTGATTACTTCTCCGGAGGGTTTCAGGAGAACGCTCAGTAACCCTCCCCGTTCGATGGCAATTGAGCTGTATACCAGTCCTTCTTTCAGCTCAATCTGAATGGATGGAATTTTCAGAGTTGAGTTCGCTGCCCATGCCACCATGGCGACAGGAACCAGAAGTCTGGTTGCGAAACCGGTAAAACGGGGACTGATTTCGTGGACCGACAGTCTGGCTCTTGTGCGGCTGATCATTTCATGAAGCCCCGAGGCACCGGCAGTCAGGTCAAAACTGATCACACCGGATTCATCTTCCCTGCCAATGGCAACTGTGCCTGCCAGCCAGGGAGCAAGATCCAGTTTGCGCACCTGGAGATCAGCACCGAATTCCTGGTTTTCCGGGTTAAAATCAGCAAGGTTATAATACAGACCGGTACCTGTAATGTATCCGTAAGGATTCCACCGGGATTCTCCTGTTTCGGAAACGCTTTCTTTATACATAAGCATTTTGAGTCTGTTCAGATATATTACATTATTTGTATAATCTGCATGAGCTGTTAAACCTCTGATTCCCGGATAATCAGGGGATCCGATCACATAAAAATCTCCCTTCCTTGGCTGACCGGACGGATACTTTGAAGTGGCAATATAGCCTGCGGAAAAATTGGCCGGAGGGCTTACAGAATCCGGGAGTGAGGCCTGGGTAACCAGAAGGTTCGGGGGTACCTTATACGGAGCGGGACTGTAACTGTGGTTTACCGGGAGATCAAGGTTCAGCTGTTTAAACTTCCAGATCTGGCAGGTATTCTGAGTCACAGCAGAAAGGCATCCGGCATTACTGATATTCAGATCAAAATCTCTGAGTTTAAGATAGCCTTTCGCTTCGAGGGGATTCATACTGAGATCCATATCCAGAAGCCCTTTCAGTTCGATCAGAGGATGTGCCCGGAAAAGTGATGGCTGATTGAGCTTAAGGCTCATGTTCAGAAGAGAGCCTTTCTGAGTATATCCCGGCAGAGTTCCCTGCTTTCCTGTCATGCGGAACACAAGAGACTGACGCAGAGTTTCAGCTTCAAATTTCCGGTATTCCGTGGTTTCCCTGCCGTAAAAAATATCAGTTTTAATGCGAAGATCGTCGAGGCGAAGAAAGGGAATTTCCGCAGTTGAATCAGAAAGGAGCAGGAGTCCGGTTTTACTGTATTCCATCTCCATATCTGTTTTCAGGCGGAATCCGTCGTTTATATATTCCCTGTAAGGAGCAAGCATCAGCCTCAGCGGTTCAGGCAGAGAGGGGTGAAGAGAATTATAATAAAGATTCAGCTCCGGAACCTTAAAAATGTACCGGAATGAATCGGAGATAAGAACAGCAATATCTCCTTTCAGGTCCAATGACCTTTCAAAGCGTATATTCCTTGCAGTCAGATCGCTTTTATTCAGCCGGATTTCTGTGGTCCCGGGAGTAAAGCGGATCAGAGCATCCGTAGTAAGAAAAAAGTGGTTTAAACCAGAAAGCTCGTTAAAGGCAAGATACCTGGAATTTCTTACAGCCAGATCGCCGATGATCCGGATTTCATTCATTTCCGGTGAGGAACCTATGCGTGCTTTTCCGCTCAGCTCACCGAAAAGCCAGGGAGCAGCGTAGGGGTCCAGCCGCAGCCGGTTTACTGTGAGCTGTGCGGCAATTCCGGCATCCTGGGTTACGGATGCATTGCCGCGGATTTCCGCATTATTGTAAATTACATTAAACTCTGGAATAGTATAATTTTTTATAAAACTGAGAGGAGACTTATTCTCGCCGGTCAGTTTCAGTTCTCCTGATCCTTTAAGGAGCAGCGCAGAGATGTTATGCACTGCACCATTCATATTAAGCAGCAGATCGTTACCCTGAATATCCGTAACCAGAGCTAAACTTTCCGGATTTCCTTCTGCTTTCAGATGATGCAGACGAAGAGTTCCGGCGGCTGCAGGCAGACCTGAATCATTCAGAAAAAGACCCGCTATGCGGCCCGGACTGTCAAAGTTCAGGCGGGAATTTCCGGCATCAAAGTGTAATTTCAGTTCCTGGCCGGAAAACAGACCTTCCACCGCACCAGCTGCTTTGAAATCCGTTACGCCGGTTTCTGTAAGTGTTAATGAATCCAGACGCAGAGAATCTGTTTCTGCTTTATAAATAAAAGAGGCTTTTGCCAGCAGATCCGATGTGACTGGTGCTGCGTTATTTTTCAGAATGCGGAGAGAAGATGCATCCGCAGTAAAATCGGACTGAACATCCTTCCCCGTCTGAGTGGTCCGGACTGAGAAAAGCAGCGGACCTTCTCCCTGTGAGTCCGGTGTTTTCCAGCTGAGGTAAACAGGTCCGTCCGGATTCAGGCTCACCCGGAATCCGGAAAACCAGGAGAATAGATCTGTACCGGATGGGATGACGGAAGAACGTTCTGTTTCGATATCCGCCGAAAGGCTGATTCCCTTAATTTCAAACCGGGTTTCTGCAGAAGTATAAAAAATACTGAGATTTTTAATATCTGATTTCAGGAAAAAACGGACCGGGAAAGGAAATCCGGATGATTCCGGGGTTTCAGAAGGAGGAGGGGCATCTTCCGCTGCGGCTTTGCCGGTAAGATCCTCATAATTCCATGAGCCGTCTTTTCTCTGAGTTATGTAAATTTCGGCATCAGTGAGAACCAGACCCGAAAGACCGGCATTGCCTGCAAGAATACCTGGCAGAAACCAGGAAGCAGAAAATTCCTTTGCAAAAAAAAGCGGAGTCCCGTCAGATGATACAAGACGGATGTTTCTGAACCGGAACCCTGTTAAAGGACCGGCTTGGTCGGCAGTCAGTTCTATATCAGACTCAGTGAAGGCAGATACAGAATACTGAATGACCCGGCTTATAACAAATGAAGAAAAAAGGATCATCCAGAATAACCAGATTACAGCAGCGGCCAGAAGGACGGCAGTGGCTGTTTTGTGTTTTTTAAAAAATCCGGTCATTCTCTGTAATACAATATCAGACAATGGTAATTCCTGCAAGTAAAAAAAGGTATATTTTTATGACAGATTTCCTGAGCCGGCTGAGTCCGGAACCCCGCCAGCTGAAAAAAATTATCCGATGGGCGGTTATACTCTCGTCGGCTGGTGCAGTGATTTTACTGATAACTGTTACGGTGCATTATATCAGTTTTCTTACAGATAAAGATACAATAGAAAAACAGATTCTCTTTGAAAAAGAACGGCTTTACGGAAGAAAAAGAGGAGCCGTAAAACCACTGATCCGCATTTATTCAGGTGATAACACTCTTATCGGGGAACTCCTTCCTGAAAAAGGCTCGGACCTGACCATGAAAAACTGCACCGATATGAAATGGATGCGTCTTTCGGTGGTCTCTGCTGAGGACAGAGAATTTTATAATCACGGGGGAATTTCTTTCAGGGGTGTTTTAAGAGCCATGCTCACGAATCTGCTGGCATTTGATATCCGGCAGGGGGCAGGTTCCGTCACTATGCAGACTGCCCGGGTAATGTTCACGGACAGGAGTGCAACTGTAAGAAGAAAATTATACGAAATATTTACGGCATTTTCACTGGAAAAAATGCTTTCAAAAGACGAAATATTATGTCTCTATATGAATCATGTCTATATGGGTGAGGGACGTATCGGAGCGGAAGAAGCCTCCTGGTACTATTTCAGGAAACCCCCTGAAAAACTCACAGTTGCAGAAGCAGCGATGATTACCGGTCTTTTTCCCAGTCCAATGCGTTACAGCCCTCAGAAAAATATTAAGCTCAGCCTTATGAAGCAGGGAATGGTTCTTGATACGCTGATCAGGGACAGCCATCTGACGGAAGAGGAAAAAACTAAAAGTCTGAAGTCTTTTATGAAGGTCCATCAGGTCCGGGCAGACGAAAAAAACAATGTTTATGATCCGGGAACCATAGGTCTTTACGGGGCCAACAGGGATTTCAGGCTGCATCATCCGGCACCGGATGCCAATCAGTATGTGAAACAGTTTCTTTATGAAAATCTGCCGGAAGAAACAGTCCGTGCAGGGAATCTTAAAGTGTATACAACCATTGACTCCGCCAGACAGTCTGCCCTGCTTCAGTCTCTGCGAGCTCAGATACGAAAAGTGCGTTCCGATATAACCGGAATAAAAAAAGCCGATCCTGCATTTCTGAAATCAACAGCAGAAAGGCTGCAGGGAGTCATGCTTGTAATGGATCCCTCTAAAGGAGACATACTCGCTCTTTCCGGGGGTTTTTCGGTAGATGAAGGGAATATGAATCTGCAGCGCATTTTCAGCATGAAACGGCAGCCGGGATCTGTAATTAAGGGTTTTCTGTATGCGGCTGCTATGGATGAAGGGATTCTTTCCCCTGATTCAATGGTGACTGATGAACCTGTCAGGATCGGAGGTTATTCTCCGCGGAACTGGTATGCCGGTTATAAAGGAGAGATGACTCTCCGGAATGCAGTGTCGCTTTCCGTAAATACAGTCCCTGTGAAAACTCTGCATTCTCTCGGAGTAAACCGGTTTCTGGGTGTGATTTCGCGTTCCCTCGATCTTGAATTCGGAGAGATTTCAGACAGGTTTCCTGATAATCTCAGCCTGGCCCTCGGAAGCGGAGAGCTCTCGCCTATAGAACTCGCGAGAATGTACTCAGCAGTTTCTAACGGGGGATGGACGGTGCATCCCCGCATAGTGCTTCGGGTGGAAGATGCAGAGGGTGGTATTCTTTATGATGCAGACCAGGAGCTTTATATTCCAGGCAGAGTTCTTTCAGAAGAAGCCGCAGCCGGGGCGCTATATCTTATGCGGGGAACTACGGAAGATGAGTCCGGTACAGCTTACTGGATGAATAAAAATCCGGTATTAGCGGCAGACGGAACACCGCTGCCAGTTGCATCTAAAACAGGAACAGTCCAGTCTGTGCCATCCGTTCGGAAAAAATTCCGCGGCATTCCGGGAGTAAAGGATGCCTGGTTTCTTGGCATAGTTCCAGGAGAGATTTCCGTAGTATGGATAGGTCATGATGAGGGGGCGCCTTTCCCAGGGTCCGGATCTGCATCTGCCGGTGCTGTGTGGTATAACTACGCCCGCACTGTACTTTCAGGTAAAGCCGGAGGCAGCTTTCCCGAACCGGAGATTTCGGAACAGAATCAGGATAAAACAGAAAGCAAAACTGTGGATTCCGGTGCCGAACAGATGGAAGTTCCTCCTGATCAGGAAATGCCGGAGGAAGCACCGGCGCCTGCCAGTGAGTGAATACTTCGGAGAGGGAGGGATTCGAACCCTCGGTGCTTTCGCACACACGCTTTCCAAGCGTGCACCATAGACCACTCGGACACCTCTCCCGATGGTGGAGTCATCTTTTTTTTCTTGGGCTGATCGGTCAACTCCGTTTTGCCCGGAAAAAGCTTCTGAGCAGTCCGGCAGATTTTTCCTCATATTCAGGAAGGTGGATCAGCTCAGGATAATGATTCAGCCGCATTGAGGGGTCTCTTTCTGACGCAGAAATTACTTTCTGCATTCCCATACCTTTTTTCTCTGAAACAAAATAAAAAACTGTTTTAATCCGGGAAAGTACAATCGCACCCGTACACATCAGACACGGTTCCAGACTTGTAATCATGTAAGCATCAGGGATTCTCTCTGACCGGAAATGCTTTGCGGCATCCCGCAGAACAAGCATTTCACTGTGAGCAGTCGGATCGCGCAGCTCCAGAATTCTGTTGTGGTTAGCGGCGATCATGACACATTTCTCTGATTCATCCGGGGAATCCGGACTGCTGCAGGTAAAAATCACGCTGCCCACCGGCACTTCGCCCTGAGCAGCAGCTTTCAGGGCAAGAGACCAGGCCGTCTCAGCGAATTCCGGAGGAGGCCTTAGCATTTGAATGTTCCTGCTGCGCACGTACTGCGGTCAGAAGCCGTGCCACTGCGGTATGATCGGTGTCTGCATCAAAGACTGTACCTTTCAGGAACCTCCGGAAGATCTCGGTTTTACGATGTCCAAAAACCCGGTTTCTGTGGTCCCGCAGCCACTGCTCGATTCCCAGAATGGAGAATTTGCTCCGCTCTGATTTTTTCATCTGGATTCCTTCTTCGTAAAGAATTCTATAATCTTTTTTAATCATTTCAAGAAGACGGGAATAAATTACATAGGAATCAATTTCGGAGCCGTCCATCTCACTGAAATAAGTTTTCCACCAGCCGATCAGTTCTTTTTTTATAAAAGGAACCGGATATTCCCGGACAGTGGTCTGAAGAGACTGCTGATAAAAAAGTTCTCCCCGGTTCATTTTCTGAAGATCAGCCATCAGAATACGGAAGAGCACATTTGGTCCGCAGTGATACAGAAACACCCGGGGCTTTTCCAGACCTGGGTAGTCATCAATCACTATTTCGCTTATAATACGGTCAAGTGTTTCTGTGAGGAGGATTACATATTCATTCATGTAGCGGGATGCGAATCCTTTTCTGTTTGCTGCATCCATCTGACTGAACTGAAGCGATGCTGTGGCTTCATCCACGATGACATGGAAGGCGATCCGGAATTTATCCAGACTATCGTCGTATTCCTTTACAGAAACTTCCATTTTATAATCCGGAGTACGGTTCCAGTCTTTGCTTCCCAGAATAGGTACGGAGATAATACTGGCACTGTTCAGTTTGTGTTCCAGTGTTTCCAGAACAATGCTTTTGGCAATTGATCCTTCAAAATCCTGGCGCACATCTTCCTGCTCCTCGCTTATTTCCTCTTCTTCCGGTGCTTCCTCTTCATCCGGATCTTTATCGTTAAAGAACTCCCAAAGGGTGTAACGTCTGCCTGGGGTGAAAGTGAGTCCGGTCTGCCAGGACCTTGTGATAGGATCGTAGTTTTCGCTTTCCACAGGAATGTAACTGCGAAGTGCCTCAAGATAAGCATCGGTAGTCCGGATAAGTCTGTAGATGTTTCCTGCATTCAGCTTTCTGGCTTCATTGCCCTGTTCCGCAAGATCCCTCGATATACTGAGGGCATCAATCCCTTTAATTATATCTTTCCAGTAACTCTTCGCCTGCTCATTAAATGTCTTTAATTTTTCGTAATATCTTTTAAGTTTTATGAAGTTAATCTGACCATGTTTCCCCGGCTGATCAAAGAACTTTCTTTCCAGACGCAGAGCTTCTTTTTTAAGGGTGTCTTCTGAGGATGTTACAATGTAAATTTTGTAACTTTTCATTAAGTCATCAATATTGCGTTTCATTCCGGGAACCGCTTCACCTACTTTTTCTGTGAGGGACTCGGTGCTGAACAGAATCTTCTGAAGGGAAAGGTAAAGATTCTGATGCTGATTCAGTGCTTCATGAAGGCCCCGGCGAAACGGCTGAAAGGCCTCCAGATCTGCAGCATTCTGAGCGGTTCTTTCTTCCAGCAGATCCAGTGCCTTCTTATGCAGAATGGCATCAGGGGATTCCTCTTCCTCGGCCTTTTTCTGGTGATCCGCAGATCCGGAGCGGAAGGGGTTGGCCAGTATGTAATAGAGATCCTCTTCCATTATGTTATTTTCGGCTGCGGGGGGCTGCTTAATTAAAGGTCAGGAGGGTTGAGTAAGCGGAAAACCCTGGCTGCATTAAAACAACCAGGGCTGGTCTGTTTGCGGGATTCCGGATCAGCCTGCGGGAACAGGCTCAGGTCCCATTCCCAGGCCAAGTCCTCCCGAATTTTCCTTTGGTTCCGGTGGTGCGGGTTTATCCGGATCGGAATCGGGATGACTCGGAAGCTGCGGAACAGGAAGTCCGAGGATTCCGTAGAGTTCTGCTGCAGAGATGGTTTCACTGGTAAGAAGTGCCTGAGCGATAGTTTCCAGTTTATCCTGGTTTTCGGTCATCATTCTCCGGCCCCGGTCCAGCTGTGCCTGTACAATGCGTTTTACTTCTTCGTCAATGGCGGAAGCAGTTTCGTCGCTGTACTGCCTTGCAGATGAAAAATCCCGGCCCAGGAACGGATTTCCTTCATTGCTTGAATAGGCAATGGTCCCAAGTCGTTCGGACATACCCCATTCCGTAACCATACGTCTTGCAATATTTGTGGCTACCTGGATATCATTGGAAGCACCTGTGGAGGTGTCACCAAAAATCAGTTCTTCTGCAAGATATCCGCCCATTACGGAGCAGATCCGGTCGTGCCAGTATTTGCTTGGTTTAATATATTTATCGTCTTCCGGCAGATGCCATGTAATACCAAGTGCTCGTCCCCGGGGGATGATAGTGACTTTGTGCACAGGATCTCCGTAAGGAAGCATGGCACCCAGAAGAGCATGACCTCCTTCATGGTAGGCAATGACTTTCTTTTCTTTGGGTGTAATAAGGAAGGAACGGCGTTCCGGTCCCATCATTACTTTATCTTTAGCTTCTTCAAGCTCTGCCTGGTGGACCTGCTTCTTATTGCGTCGTGCAGAAAGAAGGGCCGCTTCATTAATCAGGTTGGCAAGATCCGCTCCGGTAAATCCAGGAGTACCCCGTGCAATATCTTTAAGATTAACATCAGAGGAAAGCGGAACTTTTTTTGCGTGAATACGGAGCACTTCTTCCCGTCCCTTCACATCAGGTGCATCCACCACAACCTGACGGTCAAAACGGCCTGGCCGGAGGAGTGCAGGGTCCAGAACATCCGGTCTGTTTGTGGCAGCCATTACTATGACGCCTTCGTTTTCTTCAAAGCCATCCATTTCCACAAGCATCTGGTTCAGAGTCTGTTCACGCTCATCGTGACCACCCCCCAGTCCTGCACCGCGCAGGCGGCCCACAGCGTCAATCTCATCGATGAATATAATGCAGGGAGCATTTTTTTTAGCCTGCTCAAAAAGATCGCGTACTCTTGATGCACCGACTCCCACAAACATTTCCACGAAGTCTGAGCCGGATATTGAAAAGAAAGGTACACCCGCTTCTCCGGAAACGGCCCGCGCAAGAAGAGTCTTACCGGTACCAGGAGGGCCGACCAGAAGAACACCCCGGGGTATTTTTGCACCAATTGCCTGAAATTTCCGAGGATCTTTTAAAAAATCAACTACTTCAACAAGTTCCTGTTTTGCTTCGTCACAGCCGGCAACATTTCCGAAATTTACATTTTTATTTCCTTCGGGCTGGAATCTTGCTTTGCTTTTTCCAAAGGAAAGGGCCCTGTTTCCGGTGCTCTGCAGCTGGCGCATCAGAAAGAACCATACAATGACCAGTACTCCCAGAAACAGACCAATATACAGAATGTTAGAAAAAAACGTGTTATCGGCCGGGTTCTTAAATTTGTATAAGTAACCAGCTGCATTAAGGTCGTTCTGAAGATTTTCGGTGAGGGCTCCCTGAACGATTTCCACCCGGAACGGAAATGTTTTTTTCCGGATTCGTTCTGCATCATCGCCTTCTTCAATGATTACCCCAGGCTTCAGATAGCGACCTTCAATGGCTGTGGGGGAGATGGTGACTACGAAGGGGTTTTCCTCAAATACATTTCGCGCAGGGATGTCTTTGGTGTAAATTGTGCCGATTGTTTTCTGACCATCGGGAGTCAGCATCTGCCTGAACTGGGAAAAGGTAAGTTTCTCGGTTTCTTCCTGCTGGAATCCAGAACCTGCAGACAGAAAGTACAGCAGAGCAAAGACTCCAAGGAATATGAGAATGATATAACTTGAATTTTTATTCATGATAGTGTCAAACTAATGAAATCAGGCCGAAAAGTCAACCAAGGCAGCCGAAAAAAGCTTAGTTTTTGTATTTGTCGATGACTTCTTCTATGTCGCCCAAAGTGATGGCGCGGATGGCAGACTCTGCATCATTTATGATATCAATCAGCTTCAGGTTTTCATGAGGTTCGAATTCCTGATTAATGTACTTCTGACGCGGGAGTTTCTTAGGATTTTCGCCATGTATTCCGATCCTTACCCGGATGAAGCCGTAGGATTTCAGCGCTATCGCAAGGTTTTCAATGGCCGGATGATCTTTATCTTCGCCGCCTTTTTCAACCACAATCCTTCCGATAGGAAGATTGTAATCTTCAAGGATTACTATAATATCGTCAGGTTTAATGCGAAGGAAAGATGCTATATAGAGTGCTGATTCCCCTGAAAGCTCTGCGAAGGTCTGCGGTTTCAGCAGAACGATTTCTTCATTACCGAAACTCCCTTTGCCTATCAGGGATTTCTTTTTTTTGGTGCGGATATCGATGTCGTTATTGTTGGCAATGACATCCAGAATCTTAAAGCCGATATTCGACCTGTGATTCGTGTATTTATCGCCAGGGTTTCCTAATCCGATAATCAGCTTCATTGCTTTCCTTCTTAAATCTAAGGAGATTCAGGTCCTTATGGGAACCTGAATCTCATTTCTTAGCCAGAACTTCCTCAGGATGCTTTTCCTTCTGTAAGTGTCAGGCGGGACTGAGCAATGCGGCAGATCAGAGGATCACCAGTCATGCGGATTTCCCATTCAGCAGGAACTTTCACCTGGCTTAAGTGAATGACCTGACCAACATCCAGATCAGTAATGTCGACTTTCAGAGAATCCACCAGAGAATCAGGTACAGCGCGTACTTTTACGTGACGAACATAATGCTCGAGAGCTCCACCTGCCCGTACACCTTTGGAAGTACCGGTGATTTCCACTGCGACTTTCACTTCGACCTTCTTGCCTGGTTCAGATCTGTAAAAATCAACATGAGTGACTTTTCCGCTTACCGGATGACGCTGAATTTCCTTAATGAGCACCCGGCTGTTTTTTACAGAGGAATCGCCCCCTTCAATTTCCAGGTCGATCAGAGTGCTCTGACGGATACCCGTTGCAAGCAGTTTCTGAAAAGCTGATTCTTCAAAGGAAAGAGGATAAGATTTCCCTGCGAAAAGAAGATTACCAGGAACAGTTCCTTCTCTGCGAAGACGCCCGGAAGCGTTTTTTCCTTTTTCACTGCGGACTGCGGCTTTGATTTTCTTTTCCATTTTTAACTCCGTTTCAATTATTACTATTTTTTACAGAAACAGCGAACTGACTGATTCTTCATTATGAATCCTTCTGATCGCTTCTCCTACCAGGCTTGCCACGGAAAGAACCGTGATTTTATCCAGTTTTTTTGCATCGTTTAACTGAATAGTGTTGGTAAGAATAACTTCATCAAGTATGGATTCCCTTAAACGTTCTGTGGCAGGTCCCGAGAGAACCGCATGAGATGCACAGGCCAGAACCTTTTCCGCCCCGTTGGCTTTCAGTGCATCGGCTGCTTTTGTAATTGTGCCTGCTGTATCGATCATATCGTCATACAGAATACAGGTTTTATCTTTTACATCACCAATCACATGAAGCACTTCGGATACATTCGCCCGCGGTCTTCTTTTGTCGATAATGGCCAGACCGGCATGGATCTGTCTTGCGAGATAACGGGCCCGCTCCACTCCGCCTGAATCCGGAGAAACGATCACAGGATCCTTATACTGCCGGTTTTTTATATAATTCACAAAAACAGGGGCACCGTAAAGATGATCCACTGGAATCCGGAAAAATCCCTGAATCTGATCCGCATGGAGATCCATGGCAATGATCCGGTTCGGCCCCATGGACTCAATGAGGTCTGCCACAACCCGGCCTGAGATCGGAACCCGGGGTTCGGATTTTCTGTCCTGACGACCGTAGCCGTAATAAGGGATGACTGCCGTAATTCGGGAAGCAGAAGCGCGACGACATGCATCCATCATTAACAGAAGTTCCATTAAATGATCGTTTGCAGGCTGCGAAGTAGGCTGGATGATAAAGACATCACGTCCCCGGACATTTTCTTCAAGTTTAACGGAAATTTCCCCATCGGAAAAATGCTTCAGAGAAGCCCGCCCGAGATTCATTCCGAGATAGTCGCAGATTTCGTTTGCGAGGGGAATATTTGCATTTCCGGAAAAAACCAGTAATTCGTAACTCATACTACTCTCCCTTAGACCGATACTCATGATATTTTTCCTCAAGAATCAGAAGATCCTCTCTGGAATTGGCTCCCATTGCTTCGACCGGATCTTCCAGAGCAAGTGCCGCCACGGTACTGTTACCGGACCGGAGGAGGGCGATTGCATCGGGCAGATAGTATTCGTTCTGGGCATTGTTGGAGTCTATTCTGGTCAGTATACTGAAAATTTCCGGGGAATTAAAAACATAAGTACCGGTGTTAGTTTCCTGAATCGTGCGGATTTCATCACTGGCATCTTTTTCTTCGACAATCTTTTCCAGCCTGCCTTCCGTGTCCCGGACAATGCGGCCGTACCCTTTCGGGTTATCCAGTACAGCTGACAGAACCGTTGCCGAAGCAGCACTGTTAATGTGTGTATTTACAAGATTTCTTACTGTTGAGGACCGGATAAGGGGCATATCTCCGCAGGCAACCAGCAGCGGACCATGAAAGGAGCCAAGAGTGTCCCTTGCACAGAGGAGGGCATGGGCTGTGCCTTTCTGCTCCTCCTGAACAGCGTATTCAAAGGTAACTCCCGGAACTTCCGGAACAAGGGCGATTACTTCTTCTTTTTTATATCCAACGATCAGCACGATACGCCGTATTCCTGCTTCCACAAGCCTGTCCAGTACATGATTGAGCATAGACCGCCCTGCCAGTGGAGCGGCTACCTTGGGAAGTTCGGATTTCATCCGTGTTCCTTTCCCTGCTGCAAGTACTACGGCAGCTGCCTCGTGAATGGAATCCTGTGGGCTCATGATAATACTGCATTCAATGCTTTATCGGGGTTCTCCGGTTTTTGCTGTGATTTATGCTGGGCCGGGAGGATTCGAACCTCCGTATGGCGATACCAAAAACCGCTGCCTTACCGCTTGGCGACGGCCCAATTACAGGAAAAAGCCG
>CAZQKZ010000038.1:0-24656 GCA_964594095.1 uncultured Leptospiraceae bacterium
GTCAAAGGCAATGATTTTTACTCCGTGAAATTTTTTCAGAAATGCCACTGTGTGACCGGCTTCTCCCAGAGTGCAGTCAAGTATAAGCGGGCTCCCAGCTGATCCAGGCTGATAATTATCCGATGACTCATGATAATAACGGGAAAGACACCTTTCAGCGGCAGAAAGAATTTCCCGGAGCATTACCGGAACATGTTTCAGGTCGTCTGTTTCTGGATTCATACTTATAAAAGTCTTTTATATTCATCCAGAGATTTCTCCCAGACCCGGACTCCGCAGAATCTGCTTCCTTCCGGACACGGAGGATTGATCCCTGCCTTTTTTCTTAAATAACAAGGCGCTCTGAAAAATCCTTTCAGCAGCGGTTCCCTTTCCTCAAGCTGACGAACTTCTTCAAGCGATGCCTGGAAAATTTCCTCCTGAGCGTTGTAACACAGCCGAAGTGACCATTTATGGCGAAGAGAAAGAAGATCCCCTGATTCAGTAAAACGCACAGGAAAAGCATTCGGAAGCAGGTATACAGCTTCTTCGGTAAGTCCGCCAGAATCCAGAAATTCCCGGATTCTGCTGAAGATGGCTTCCATTCCCTCTGTGTATTTCTGAAGGGCAGGTCTGTGAGACCTGATCAGAAGCGGCGTTATATAATCAGGACGACCGGAAAACTGAGTCATCAGAAGCGGCCTCGAACCTGGAACCATTCGGTGCCTCTGATCCTGAGAGTCTGCTGTGTGGGAAATCTTTTTAGAGAAAACAAGAACTGCATTCTGGAGGATTCTGCTGATCCGGGAATGTATATTTTCATTAATATGAGAGGCAATGTGCGGATTTTCTGCAGGTTCAAGAATCATTCTGAGAGCCTCGGCCTCCGTGAGCGTTCCGTACGGAAGACCTGTTACACTGTGGAGGGACCGGCTGAGTAAACCTGCTGTGCTGAACGGCAGACTCTCCAGAAGAGAATAACTGTAACCAGCTTCTGATATCCGGGAATCAAAGCCCTTTACGAAATCCCCAGATTCTTTTAACCGCTGCTCTGAGGGTGCCTCTGAATACCGGAATTCCCTTTCAGGATTTTGATTAATTTTTTTCAGAACTCTGATTTCCGCAAAGTCATCAGCAGCGCCAGGCGCAGAAAATTCACCTGTAAAATCCGGATCGATTTTACGCACCTCAGCGATCATCTGCTTCACTACAGCGGCTGCTTCCTCAGGAACATCCGGATCATTCATCATTTTTGCATAACGGTGAAGAGTCAGACCATTAACTGTATGATACATATATGTGTGCACGGATACCGGGAGTACATAACGGGCAGTTTCTATTGATTTTTTATGAATTGCGGATTTCCATTTTTCAGGGTGTTTCGCCCGGTTCGGGAAAATCCTGCAGAATTCCTCCGCCGCAGGCTGAAACAGAATCCCGGCCAGTTCTTTATACAGGTTAACAGAATATTCGGTAATTTCTTTATATAAATCAGCTGTTTTTCGGATATCAGAGCCGGCTGGTGAATTACGCAGGCGTGCAGGAATAAAAAAATTCCCCGGCTTCACTTCAACGTATCGCTGACTGACCTGCTCTGAATTATAAAAAGGATGGGAATGAAGGAAACTCCACACGAAATGCCGGCTGACCTTATCAAGGGCAAAAACAAATTGTGCATGCTGCCTGGTAGTGAGGTGACCAGCCTTCATAGTGGAGGCTGCTAACCGGTCCCGAAGCTGCCTGTCCGCATCCGTTTGGCGCATCTGTTCAGGAGTGATGATCCCTTTTGATGAATAACACGTCCGTGCTGCCGCAATCGAAAGGTCCAGAGGATGATCGGTAAAATCAACCAGTGAGACTATTGGCTCGAATCCCTTCTCCATCTGAACCAGAAAATCTGAAATCAGCTCCGTATGCAAACTATTAAAAACAAACCTCAGATCAATCCGTGGTCTTTCAGCTCTGATTCGGCCAGTCCTGTTACCCGGATCACAAAAGGAAGCTCAGCACCATTTTTCAGCAGATTTCCTGCTATTTCCAGTTTGCCTTCCAGTTTGCCTTCCAGTTTGCCTTCCAGTTTGCCTTCCAGTTTGCCTTCCAGTTTACCTTCCAGTTTACCTTCCAGTTTGCCTTCCAGTTTGCCTTCCAGTTTGCCTTTTTCGATTCCTTTCTCAATTCCTTCTTCCAGAATCCATTCGTACATCGGCGACTGTATCATAATATCCCTCCTTCTTTTGAGAAACTCCATTGAAAGTCCTTTATCCCGTAACCCCAGTAAAATGCCAAAAATTGTTAAATAATCGGCCTTGCTTTTATCATCGGATTCATAAATTGCCCTTTCTGCTTCCGAAGCATATTTTAACCCGTCTTTCATAAGTGGAACCAGAGGCAGCAGTGTATAGAATTTAAGATAATCTTCTGCAGGAAGTTCCCAGATTTTTATAAGCCTGAATCTGAATTCCAGCTCCGGATCTCTGTAAAAATCCACAGCCACACCCGATTTACGAAAGAGGATCAGTGCCGATCTTACCGGGAGCCCATACTTAAGCATATACCGAACCCGATATTGAATCATTGTCAGGATTTTTTCAGAATCCCAGTCGGACTGAAACTCTATCAGATGAATAATCTCATTCCCCTGATTGTTTATGACCCGGACCGGAAAATCTGTTCTTTTGACCGAGACTGTTTCAGAAGGCAGCTCTTCAATTTTCTCTACCTGACGTACATCTTCATGAAGCAGATCCCGGAAAAAACTTTCGCCGGCAAATTCAAGAAACCGTTTCAGGGCAATATCATACTCCATAAGGGAAAATTACAGATGGACAAAAAAGAAGTCAAAGAGTTTTTTTATTGAATCAGAAGCTGTGAGGAAAAACTCTGGTTTAAAACGGGCCTATAGCTCAGTCGGTTAGAGCAGTGGACTCATAATCCATTGGTCCTTGGTTCAAGTCCAAGTGGGCCCAGTTTTCTTCCTGCGCCGTCTTATCCTAACAGCGCAGGCTCATATTATCTTCGCCTCGATTTTTTCCTTTTTGAAGCACCGCCAGCTGAAACAGAGTGCGATGCAGCACTTTCACTATCCGGTGAACCAGACGGCCGCGTCTGAAATCCAGACGGCCTTTTTAGCTCTACTTCACGAAATCCCGGAAGAGTCCCTGAAGATACACTGCTTCCAAAAGATTCCAGAGATGCATGAGACTCACTGCCAAAATCACGCTGCGGAGTATCATGACGTTCTTCCTGCTCGATGGGCCCTTCTATCTGAATCCGGAAAATAAACTCCGTAATCTGTTCCTTTATGGCAGCCACCATTTCATCAAAGAGTTTAAAACCCTGGATTTTATATTCAACCAGAGGATTTTTTTCTGAATAACTCAGAGCCCACACTCCGTCACGAAGATGGTCCATAGTGTAAAGATGCTCTTTCCATTTGGCGTCAATTACATCCATTGCTATGCGCCGTTCCACATAATTGAAATTTTCAGAACCAACCTTCTGAATTTTATCCTCATAGAATTTTTTACATTCATTCCAGATAAAATTGTAAAGTTCCAGCTGCGGATTTGCAGCTGTACGGAACTGCTGCGGATCAATGGTAACAGGTGCATTCAGTGCATTGCGGAGCCATTCCTGCATGGACTCGGTATCCCAGGCACCTGTGTCCCTGCTTTCGCAGTATTCCATGATCCGGCTTTCTATAACATCGCCTGCCCATTCCCAGAGCCTTTCCCGGACTTTATCGTTATCAAGAATTTTGTTTCTTTCCAGATAAACAAATTCACGCTGACGGTTCATCACATCATCATATTCAAGCAGATGCTTACGAATATCAAAGTTATGGCTTTCCACCCGCTTCTGAGCCCTTTTAATGGCACTGTCCACCATCCGGGCTTCCAGTTCCTGCCCATCGGACATTCCCATGCGCTCCATAATACCCATGATTTTCTGACCGCCGAAGATCCTCATTAAATGGTCTTCGAGAGACAGATAAAAACGGCTGGAACCAGGATCTCCCTGACGACCCGAACGACCACGCAGCTGGTTGTCAATCCGCCGGGATTCGTGGCGTTCTGTTCCAAGTATGTGAAGCCCGCCGGCTTCTTTGACCGCAATATGATTCTGCAGCCAGAGATCCGCCATATCCATGATTTCTTTTGCGGTTTTTCGTTTATTCTCAGAAGGCATTAATGAAACCAGATTTCTGGCCTCATCCCACTGCTTTTTCAGAAGGGCATCGCGAAAACTCTTAACAGTGTGATCTTCTTCATCTTCCAGTTTTTCAAGCTCTTTTGTGTAAAGAGGATAACCACCGAGGACAATATCTGTCCCCCGTCCTGCCATGTTGGTTGCTACAGTTATTGCACCAGGCTTTCCGGCATTCTGAACAATTTCTGCTTCCCTTTCATGATGTTTTGCATTGAGAACGCTGTGCGAAATACTTTCCCGGCTTAGCAGCTGACTCAGCAGTTCGGACTTCTCAATAGACACTGTTCCCACAAGAACAGGCTGTCCATTAGCGTGACGCTCCCGAAGCTCTTCCACAATGGCCCGGAATTTATCGGCTTCCCGCATATAGACGCGGTCCGGATGGTCAATTCGCGCCACCGGTACATTGGTAGGAATTACAACAACATCCAGTCCGTATATTTTATTAAATTCTTCTGCTTCTGTGTCTGCAGTTCCGGTCATACCCGCGAGTTTTTCATACATTCTGAAAAAATTCTGAAAGGTAATAGATGCGAGTGTCTGACTTTCCTGTTTAATGGGAACTTTTTCTTTTGCCTCAATAGCCTGGTGCAGACCATTGGAATACCGCCGTCCTTCCATAAGACGACCGGTGTGTTCGTCTACGATAATGACTTCGCCTTCACGTACAACATAATCCACCTCATCCTTAAAGATAAGATGAGCTTTGAGCGAAGCGTGAATATGAGCTACCATATCCACATTTTCCGGAGCATAGAGGTTCTCGACCCCCATGATTTCTTCGAGAGCCTGAACACCCAGTTCAGTAAGAGTTACATTCCTTGATTTTTCATCGATATCGTAATGGTTTCCGAAGATTACGTGAGGTTCTTCCTTGCCTGGCTCCACTTCCTTCGGCGGAGGAGGATCCATTCTGCTTTCTTTTTCGATGAGCTTTGTAATGAACCGGTCAATAGCTGCATATTTCTCAGCATTTTCTTCGGCAGGGCCGGAAATAATCAGAGGGGTCCGGGCCTCATCAATCAGAATCGAGTCCACCTCATCCACAATGGCGAAATAATGGTTTCTCTGCACCCTGAACTCGCGGTCAGTGACCATGTTATCGCGAAGATAATCGAAACCGTATTCATTATTGGTACCGTAAGTGATATCGGCGTTATAGGCCTCTTTACGGGCAGAAAAATCCATATTGTGCTGAATGATTCCGACGGATACTCCAAGCAGATCAAACAGAGGTTTCATCCACATGGCATCCCGTTTAGCGAGGTAATCGTTCACTGTGACCACATGAACACCCTTTCCGGTAAGTGCATTCAGGTAAATGGCAAGAGTTCCCATCAGGGTCTTACCTTCACCGGTTTTCATTTCCGCAATCCGGCCTTCATGAAGCACAATTCCGCCTATCATCTGGACATCAAAATGACGCATACCGAGAGTTCTCCAGGCTGCTTCCCGAACCAGGGCGAAAGCTTCAGGCAGAATGGAATCAAGTTTTTCGCCATTCTGGATTCTTTCCCGGAATCTGGCCGTGCGGAGGGCAAAATCTTCATCCCTCAGCTCCTTCATCTGTGGTTCCAGGGAATTGATTTTTGAAACAACCGGCATCATTCTCCGGACGTCCCTTTCATGTTTAGTTCCGAATAAAATTTTAAGAGCTTTATCGAGCATAAAAAACGCTTTCCTTAAAAAAAAGGATTTCCATAGTAGTATATAGTCCAAGAATCGGAAGCCCTCAAATGCTGTCTACCAGGGAAAAAAATTTTGCTGCCACTGTGCTCTTCTTTTTAATAGGGGGGATGATGATCACTGCGGTATACGGGGCACACCGTTTTGCCTCTGAAACAGAACTTCTGAATCCGAAAATGGTTCTTTCACGGGACAGCTATCTGCTTGGCTCTGATTCAGCGTATTCTGCCTTTGACCGCAAAAAAGAGACTGCCTGGACAGAAAGGCTTACTTCCCCATCCGAAAAAAAAGCTTATATTTCTGCAGAGCTGGGTCTGACCCATTTCCCAGGACGGCCTCCGTCTGAAAATATGCCTGTAAAACTCATTGTTTACAGCGGCCATCATGAAAATCCGCAAAGATTCAGGGAATACGCCCGGCCACGCACTGTTGTGATCAGGTTTTACTTTCAGGAAAAAGTCGATGTGGACCGGGAATACCGCCTGCCGGGCCCCCTTCAGTTCCGATCCGAAAAAAAAGTTATTCTGCCCGATACAATGGAACCAGTCATTCTTCCCGCTGATTTTCTAAAAGGGCCGGGTAGTTCACCGAAGTTTCCCGTAAACGTTCATCAGATCTGGCTGCAGATGGAAGTGCTGGATGTCTACCCCGGTTCTGAGCACAGGGATACTTTTGCTGTTTCTGAAATTGATTATATAACACCCCTTCCCGATCATCAGGGAGTCTCTCCCTGAAATGGAAGCCGGTGGATTCTTTAAAGAAGTTAGGGGTTTAATTCTGTATATAAGCAGAGTTTTCTATTATTCCTACCGCCGGTTTGAACAGGATGGGGGGTATATAAGGGCCAATGCCATTGCTTATTCCATCATCATCTCTGTGATTCCTGCACTGACTGTTTTTATCAAATATGCCTCTGTTGATCTGATCACCATCAGAATGAATCTTGGCCGGTTTTTTGCATCTTACGGGATTATGGAAACCGGGCAGATTTTCACAATCCTTGAAGAAATCATCTCACGGGCAAACACCATTGCAGGGATTGGTTCTCTGTTCATGATTTATGCAGCCACTAACATGATGAATCATCTGGAGGAATCATTCAGTTATATTTACAGAGCGGAAAAAGAACGACCGATTATTTACAGATTTTCTCTTTATATTTCTGCCCTTGTGATTTTCCCCGGCCTCTTTTTCCTTTCTGCCGGAACCATGAAATACTATATGGAGCGGCTTACTCCCCCTGTAATTGTGGATACGGCAGTAACACCGGGAGGCTATATCCTGATTTCTAATCAGGGGATCCTCCGGAATTTCCGGACTATGCCGGAAACAGGACACGATAAAACATCACTCTCCGGAACAATCCGGAAAATTGATCTCGAAGGACGCATTGATAAACAGGTTCCCTTCCGTACGATGACACTGAATTTAATGAGACCTGAAGTACGCACCGGCAGCTGGATTCCTCTCGACGAAGCTTCAAGAATCGGATCTGACCGGCGCAGCATAGAACCCAGAGACTTCGTAAGCATTAGTGCATCCTCTGCTAACAGCAGCCGTATTCATATTATTTCGGAGAGTGGTGCACATTTTGAATCCCGCGATGAAGGAGTCTCCTGGACGCACCATATTTTTGCAGTGAAAACCGGATCAGCATTCCGCAGCGCTATTCTGGAAGATGTAACAGTTACAGCCGATAACACTCTTTTCATTCTGGCAAATGCAGGAAGCATCAGTGTACTGATTTCCAGAACACCTGACGGAACCTGGAAATGGAAAGCCCTCGACAGTATTTACCGGAAATTTGCAGTCCACAGCGGACTCGAAGATAAAAGCATTTATATTCTTGGAAACAGCCGATACATTCTCAGCAATGACGCAGGCCGGACATGGAATCCTCCTGTTCAGGAACAGTTCGGAGATAAAACCTTTCAGATTAACTCTGTCAGTCTGAATGAACTGACCGGAGAAAAAATCTTCGCAGGTAACGGGGGAGTCCTCTGGAAACGATCGGGAGAGTCCTTCCGGTTTCCTGAAATCAGGGCAAACCAGGATCAGCACGTTCTGAATGTTACGATCTACGAAGATGGTACAGGTTTCCTCTACGGAGAGAACGGGCTTTTCCGCTTCACAGCTGACGGCGGGGATTCCTGGCTGATTCCTGAAAACCCGGTCCTTTCACAGATTTCCTTTTATTCCCATATAACCGATGATAACGGGGATATACTTCTTTTCGGAGAAGAGGATTCAAGACTTCGCATACGGACTCCGGTAATCAGCGGTGAACCGGATTCGGACGGGCTTCCCCGGGTCACGTTTGAAATTGTTCAGCATGAATCCTATCCGGAACTATTCAGTATCTTATTTAAATCACTTTTATATTTAATTCTCTTTCTCATTCTGTTCTCCGGATTTTTCCCGGCTTATAAATTTCTTCCCAATGCCCATGTGGAATGGAAAGCTGCCGCTGCGGGTGCGGCATTTACTGCTTTTATACTGCTTGTGTTTTTTCTTGGATTCCGTACATGGGTTGCCGCCTTCGCGAATACCAGGTACATTTACGGAGCATGGGCTGTGATTCCGGTAGGTATGATCGTAGTGCTTTTTTCCAATCAGATTCTGCTCTTCGGTCTTGAACTGTCGTATGTTATTCAGTACCCTTATGTATACCTGGACAGGAAATCCCGCAAAAACGAAACAAACGATTATCTTTTCTGGTACAGTCTTGAGATTCTTTTACTCACATACCGATGTCTCCTTAAGGAAAAGCGCCCTTTCAGCGAAAAGGACATGCGCAGTGCTTTTTCAAAAACTCTGCCGCATGCCAGAAGAGCAAGAGACTGGCTTACATCCCGGAAACTGATTTCCTATAATAAAAGTGCAGGAGAGTATTATCCGGTTCATTCAGCAAATGAAATCAGAATATCAGATTTACAGTCATGGATTATAGGTCCGCTTCTGAAACTCCCCCCAGATATTTCCGAACCGAAACTCAGGAAACTCCATGGCGAACTGGAATCCGCCCTGTATAATAAAAAAAACCGCAGTCTTACTGTGAAGGATCTTATATAACAACCAGAACCTTTCCCTGGGACAGGGCCTGCCCGCTAAATGTAGGTAGCGGGCAGGAATTAAAAATTAAGAATGAAGAATTGAAAATGAATGACCAATTCGCTCGGCGAATTGCCCGTATTGGTGCCTTTGTTAGCAGCTTTTGCCTCTGGCAAAGGCTACAATCATTCTTAATTTTACAATTTTAATTGCACTCCCGCGATTTTTCCTGCTTTCAGCGGGTGCGCCCCTGGGACAGGGCCTGGAAAATTAAGGCTGACAGAACTCCGGATCAGCAGATTTCTGGCTTATGCCGGAACTGAACACCTCCCTTCTGCCAGAAATTGACATCTTCACTCTTAACGGTTACCGAATTCTTTATATGCGTAACCAGAGTTTTCTTACATCAGTTCAGTTCATCACCTATGCCGGGTCCTCAGCTGAGGATTCAGAAAATCATGGTATGGCTCATATCCTTGAACATATGTTTTTTAAAGGTTCCGCTAAAAGACCGGCCGGCACTTCCATCTCCCGGGCTGCAAACGATATCGGGGCCAGAATGAATGCATACACTTCGTATGACCATACTGTTTACTATATAAGCGCAATGAACACGGAATTTGAGGAAGCATTCGATATTCTTTCAGATATGTATCTGAATCCGATTTTTCCGGCCGATGAATTCCGTAAGGAACTCAACCCGATTCTGAGTGAGCTCCGCGAAAGGGAAGATGATCCTGAAGATTACCTGTTTGAGCACTCTATGCAGAAATATCTGGGAGAAAATTATCACCCCATCATCGGGACAGTTAAAAGTATTAAAAACTCAACTGTTGAAAAAATGCATCAGTTCCGTAAGAAATATTACGGTGGAGAGAATGTACTGATTACCGTCGTCGGTGGTGCTGAAAAGGAAACTGTAATCCGGGTGCTCAAGGAACGCCTTTCGGAATGTCCGGTTACAGAAAAACCTGCCGTTCAGAAAGCATCCTTCAGCCCTGGCAGGCTCGAACTCAGAAAATCGGGTATTTCAGAAGCGTATTATACTCTGATGGTCCCTGCTGTATCTCCTTCTGCTCCGGAACGTTATAAAGAAGAAATCATGAGTTACCTTCTCGGAGGCAATGATTCCGCACTTCTTTATGAAAGAATACGGGAGGAGCTGGGAATGTCGTGTTATGGAATCTATTCTTACTCAATGCGGTATCTTCCTTTCTCTGTGCTGTCTGTTTCCACGGGAATTGATCCGGAAGAGCTTCCGCAGCTGGAGAGAGAAGTTCAGGACCAGATTAAACGGATAACCGATTCAAAACTGGAAGAGCACAGACTGAAACGTGCGAAAGCATCCATTCTGTCATCCATTGCGGCAAAAACCGAGACATCGGCAGGACTTGCATCTCTTGTCAGTATGGCCGTTCTTCGCGGAGAAACAGGCAACCCGATTCAGAGAGCGGTGCAGGAACTCAGCACCATCACTCTCGAAGATGTTCTGGAAACAGCTCAGAAAACATTTGCAGCAGAACCATTTACCGGGATTCTGCTGCCTGAATAAAATATAAGGATATCATCCCTTATGAGCCACAGAATCCACGAACTCAAACAGCTCCGGATTCAGCACCGGATCTATAATATACACGATCCTTCTTGAATCATCCATCATAAGCTCATAGTGGCAGGCTCGTTTATCGGGTTTCATGTTTTCCGGACGGAATCCAGTCAGTTTTAATTTAGGGTGCTTTACAATTGAGGGCTGAATAAAGCCTATACGATCGACCCCGGGCCTGCTCTGGTAGCGTCTCATATCGGAAACCTGACATACTTCGAAATGGGTTGCGCCTTTTATTGACTGACTAGCAAGAACCAGATAATTCCCCTCACGCAGGATCGGCTGATTCGAATTTAAACTGACAGCCATATGATCCAGAAACTCCCTGATAATCCTTACCGGATAAGTAAAAAAAGAATCATTTACAAGTATTTTTACAGCATGGCCAGGGGCATATGCTTTTCTCCAGGGAACATCGGAAGTCAGAGATGCAAACTCAGAAGCGAGGCTGAGTATATTGAGGTCTTCATCGTAATGGGTTTTATCACGTTTGCGGATGAATTCCTGCTGATGATTCATGTCATCCAGTGTCACCTGTTTCTGCGGGTCTCCGGTAATACGCCCCCGCATAAGATCAAATTTCTTTTTAAGCGCTTCCACAGAAGGATAATTATTATTCAGTCCCATGTATCCCAGAGGACTGTGATGATAAAGAACCATTCGTTTTACATCGGAAGGAATTGTCGGCTCATGGGCGATCATAAAATAAGAGTAAATCGGATGATTCCTGATATAACTGACCTGATCTCCGGTGAGCCCGTCGCTTTCCGGCAGACTGAGTTTAGCATAACTTATATCAGCATACAGAGCAGCCATCAGTACATTACTCAGACGTTCACCCGATTTCGCAAGGGCATCCGCACCCACAATATTATTACTCCGGATTTTCATGGCCATAGCGACTACCGCCCTTTTAACAGCCACATCCACTTCATAAGACATACCGGATTCTTTGATCAGCTCAATGATGCTTACAAGACCTGTCATAACATCCGGCTGTTCCTGGAATCCGACCAGAAAATTGTTCATGGATTCATTGGCCCTTCTCGCCATGACTGTGGTCATGGCTGATTTTTTCATTGTATCAAAAATTTCCGTAGCAGTACCGGAAACCTGATCCGCCATTTTCTTATTCAGAAGTTCCGTATCTGTGAATCCAGGAGGCGGAGGATCTTTTCTCTGAACTCCGAGTCTTGCACTGTCCTTGTCGTTATAGAAAATTCCCTGATTCAGAAATTTGAGAAGGCGGTCAATTTCAGAATCAGATGCTTCTTCTTTTTTATAAATGAGTATCTGACCGTTTTTATTATAAAAATGAACCGGTATTTCCTTTTTCTCGCGGAAAGACTGTATGATTTCCGGTGAAAAATCAAACGGTTTAAGGTCGCTCTGCAGCGGAGGTGCTTCTGCCATTTCGTTATCCTCTGTATGATTACTGTATTTAAATGATGCCGAATATTCGAACCGGCTCCGCTGCACCCCGAAGAGCATAGAAGCCTAAGGATTCAAGTCTGAACCTGAAACGATCAGATTTGTCTTTGTAAATAATCCGGTGAAAATGATCCTGCCACGGAGACGGCAGAACAGACTCTTCCAGAAGAATTGGAACGTTCACTTCTTTTGTAAGATCCTGTATACGCGAAGCACGGTTTACCGAAGGACCCATCACTGCATATTTCATATGACGGACAGATCCGATATTGCCTGCAAAAACCCTGCCCGTGGATATACCAATCCCGAATCCGACCGGCTCCTCAGGAAACGGACCCGACTTCTCTTCATTAAATTTTCGTATGTATTCTCTGATCGATGAAGCTGTTGATAAAGCCAGCCGTCTGTGATTCTCTCTTTTATCAGGGATACCAAAAGTGGCGAGGATTCCGTCTCCCTGAATTTCATTCACAGACCCGTGATTGTCAAATATTATTTCCATTACGTTAGAGAGTATTCCGCTGATGAATTCCGCGTACCTTGCAGCTCCTATTCTTTCGGCGATCGTTGTGCTTTTTCTTATGTCAAAAAACATAATAGTCGCATCTGTAATTTCCCCGCCAAGTTCAGGTTTTATTTCTTCTCTGAGGATTTTATCAACAAGATCTGCCGGGAAATAACGAAGCAGTATCCCTTTTTCGCGCTGAAGCTGATCGTTCAGGTCTGTGATCTTTCTGCGGTAGGACAGAATTTCGAGTCCGGACTGAACACGCATGGAAAGATCGACCGGTTCAGTATCCCAGGGTATGAAATCGTCTGCACCGGCAGAAAGGCAGACAATCCGGATTTCATCGGACTGGTCTGCGGAAAAGACAATAATAATGCATCGGTCGGAACTCCACCCTGATTCTCTCAGTTCCTTCAGCAGTTCAAGACCAGGCTGATCATCCAGATACAGACCAAGAAGCAGGAGCCTGGGTTCCTCATTCTGAATTGCATCTTTCGCGGCGGAACCTGAGGAAACGTCAGTTACTGTATATCCCCAGGTTCTCAGCCAGCCTGCCAGCTGATTTCTTTTCTGCGAATCTGACTCCGCAATTAATACAGATTCCATATTACCTCATTGCCATTTCATAATACGGGTGAGACTTTATTTTTGTTACATACTGCTCGGTAAGAAAAAAATCAGGTTTCTGTGTCTGAAGATTTGGAAGCCGGCTGAGCGCGGCTGCCGCAAATTCTTCTTTAACAGAAATCTTCACACCGGCCGCACGAAATCCAAAAAACGAAGATAAAGCAGTGACTGCTTCAAGCGGACCGGTAAGAAGCTCCGGCTCTGTGAGCGCATCGACAGGGATCACCTGCTTAATTTCCGTCGGCAGCTTCCAGCTCTCCGCAACGGCAAGGCCGATAGCCACATGGTCTGTGCCGTAAGCCTTTCTTTCCAGTTCTTTGATATCGAATCCGTTGCGAAATGATTCCTGAATCAGATACGAATAATGTTCCCCATGGGTCACTGCAAGAACAGACATTCCGACCTTATGCAGAAGACCTCCCAGAAACGCGGTGTTACTGAGTTCTTCATTCTTCATTGGCATGGTAAGCTCCCTTGCATACAAAGCACTGAGAATCGGATACTCCTGAAGATACTTAACGAATACCGGATCGCGGGTTGTGCCAAAAAGCTTCTTAGTGCCCAGAAAAATCACCAGATTCTTCAGAGTTTTCATGCCCAGAAGGGTAACTGCATCAAGCATTGTTTTGACTTTTCCTGACCGTCCGTAATAAGCAGAATTTGCCACTCTGAGTATTTCTGTGCATATCCCTTTATCGGGGGAAATAATACGGGCAACTTCAGCAGTGCTTGCTTTTTCGGACTGATAATCATACTGCATTACTTTTATAACAACATCGGGAAGAGCCGGTATTCTGATGTTTCCGATGGTATTCTGAATTGATGACATTTTTGATCCCCTTAAATTATATAGACGACTAATTCCTGATTAAAAGCGGTATGCCCTTCAGGAAGTAAAAAAAAAATTTCAGCTTTGGTTCCCCGATTAAGGGGTTGACTTAGAAGACCCTTAAAAGGCACATTTTCCGGTATGAATTCTATCATAGACACATGCAGGAAAGCAGCACTTGAAGCCGGGCATTTCCTAATGGAGCATTTTCAGAAATCTGAAGTAGCCGAATCGATAATAGAAAAAGAGAAGCGGTCCCTGGCAACTAAAATTGACCAGGATTCGGAATCAATGATTATTTCTATTATAAAATCCGTATTTCCGACTCACAATATACTTGCCGAAGAAAGCGAACCTGACCTCCGGAACACAGACCCGGATACACCGCTCTGGATCATCGACCCCCTTGACGGAACCCATAATTATATAAAAGGGATACCATTGTTTGGTGTTTCCGTGGGGGTTCTGTATAAGGGTGACTACATAGCAGGTGCTGTTTATATGCCTGTTGAAAAGAATCTCTATAATGCGGAATCCGGAGGAGGATCCTTCAGAAATAACGACCGGATCCATGTGTCTTCTGTTTCAGATACCACCAAAGCCGGGATCTGTTTTGACTCTTCTTTTTACCAGCAGCCGGAAAAAATGACTGCAGCTCTGGCAAAGCTCTCAGCCGAAGTTTTTAATGTAAGAATTTTCGGAACCACAGTAAGAACTCTGACCTATCTTGCAGAAGGAACCATTGATGCTGCAGTGGAATACTATGATATGCCCTGGGATTTTGCAGGATCTGTACCTATAATCCGGGAAGCGGGGGCGGTGCTCTGTGATATTTCAGGAGGCCCTTTTACACCGGACAGCCGCGGTTATATTGCCGCTGCCCCTGGTGTGTTTGAGGATATAAAACGCATTATTGTTTAATTTATCATGTTTTCAGTAAACAAAAGTAATTCCTGCCATATAGCGGCTTAGGTACCTCACAGAGGGTTTCCTTTTTACATAAACATCCAGTTCCGGAATATATGATTCCTGATCTACCTTCAGCCGAAGTCCGGTTGCGGAAACAAACACCTGCAGGGAGGCATCTTCTTTAAGTCCTGTCCAGGAGGACCTCAGAATCATTTCTGTTCCTTTACTTTTATGCAGCTGTCCATAGTTCAGCCGGACCTCATTAATGAAATCCCGGAACAGATACATATAAGCCCCGGAAAATACTGTAAAGCCGTCATTAGAGTAATCGGGATAAGCAGGATCCCGGTTATCGGTAATATTTTTGCTGTTTATAAGTCCGGGGGGATGGACCTGTGTGGTTCCAGGCTGCAGATTAGAAAAAGGAAGCTGTTCCTCAGCGATTCCCGGACCACTTAGTAATATGGAAGAAAGCCCTCCCATGACTTCAGGAGCCGGCCTGATTCCGGCATAGCCCTGGTGTTTCAGATCATAATCATCAATATCCTGCCCTGTTGTCAGAACTGACAATTCGCCACTGTGAGTATACTGTTTTTTAGTTTCCCTGGAACAGTACCGGGCTGCAGATGAGTATGGATTGCAGACTGGTAATTCTTTTACTTTACCAAGACCATAGGACAGTGCTGTATAGATCAGAACTCCCCTGATGCTCCAGGAGGGCCTGGGCCAGGGTTCTGTTGCATAGGTGGGCCGTTCCTCTTTACCCTGATTATAAATTATATGCACCAGACTTCTGAATCTTTTAAGATTTGTTTCTGTGCGTATTGCATAATAATATACTTTATAATCAGGCATAAATGTCTGGGATGGTAAAAGGATATAAGGATAATACGGAGTTATGGGGATCACAATTCCTGAGTGCTGGGGCTGGCCGGGAAAGCGATAATAAAGTCCGGAAATATCCAGTGTAAAAATTCTGTTACTGATTCCAAGAGTGCCGCCGGTAAAACGTGCTTTCCCGTCCGGGAGATCAGGAATCTCCTTTTCGCGGTTTGCTGTAAATGCATACAATCCGGCTTTGATACTGCATTGCTCACACTCCTCCGAAGCGAAACGATAGCGACCGGAAGCTGTACCGCCATTTGTAAGACCGGAAAATAAAAAACCTTCGGGATCAGTTTTAACAAACATATTTCCGCCACGGGCGCTGATCATGCTTCTTTGTTCCTGTGAACCATATAAAGGAACGGAACTGATAGGATAGGCGGCTTTTTCAGTATCATCAGGCATGTATCGAAGAAAAAGAAAATTTTCAGATGGCAGGAAATCTCCTTCTGAATAACGTTCCCTTTTTGCTGTCTCATTAAAACTCAGACGGGCATCCGCAGAAATCCTGAATCCGGAATGAAAACCTTTGAGCCGGTAGCTTCCGTCGGCCCCGGCTCTGTGGTGAGTCCAGATTCTTCTTATACCGGCATAATCATTGACATTTCCTCCGGCATTCGAAGCAGCTGAAGAGATCTGAGTATAAACCGGATTTATATGTATCTGTTTTTTTTTCTCTTCATCAAGGTGAATGATCCAGAAAGACTGCGGTTCCTCCGTCAATGCTTCTGACTCCTCAGCAGAAAGGGAAAAGGAAAACAATAATAAACTGAATAAAGCTGTATAGCGTCCGTAAATAAAAATCAGTTTTTTATTTATTTTTTCTCCTGATTCCCGACCAGATAATGCTTTCATCGGATTCCCCCTGTGATGGAATCCACACCGATTACATAATTTCTTGCGATCAGACTGAATCCAACCGGATTCGGATGAATACAGTCAAACATCAGAGTCTTATCTGCAACAGGAGGACCTTTCAGTGTTCCCCGGAGATCAATGTATTCAAGGTAAGGATTTTCATCTGCAAACGACTTTAGTCTTTCATTATAGGCATCTATGGCCTCTGTGGTAAAATATTTGTTTATTTCTTCGTCAGTAAACCCCTGATCCTGGTAATAGATACGGCACATTTTATCAAGGATTACAGTATCGCTGATCAGAATATTATCCGGATTCAGATAATCATATCCATGAATGATCCAGATCAGTGGATCCCCTCCCCAGGAATTGATTTTATGCAGGTTTCCGGATTCAATGATTCTTGATAAATTCATTTTAGTTTCAGAAAAAACCCGGTTGTATTCCGATTCTGCATTCTCCCGCAGACCCTGAAGTTTATAGTCCCAGTCATTCCCACCAAGGGAAAGAAGCATATACTTTATTTCAGGGCCCGCTTCGTCGATTACCCGGAGGTGAAGTGCGCTTGAGAGAACATAATCAGTGCGACTGCCGGCCAGAGTGGCACCAGCAATGCGAAAGCCGTAATCATTAATCATATAGTCCCGAAGTGAGTCTATAAGGCTGGTTCCGGCGACCATATCAGTCCAGCTGTCACCGATCATTCCGAACTTCGCAGGACCCTGTGACCCCTGGCAGAGCGCCAGAGTAAAACAAAGTGTTATATGCTGTGAAGAGTCGGAATAGTCCTTTTCAAACCGGCAGGCCGGTAGTCCCGACAGAAGCAGACCGATCGCTATTATCCTTAATAAGAAACTTCCCCGAACTTTTCCTTTCATGGATCAATGTTGAAAAACCGAGGTTTTTTTTCAGCTTTTTTTGTCTGATTCTGTTTTTTTTTACCTGTAGTTGTATGATCTCTTCAACATTACTGATTTCAAAAAACCTTAAAATCGGATTTCCGATGATTGCCACGCTGAAAGGGAGATTACTTGCGGCGTATCTCCACAGGCTTCTGAATGATCCATTGGCAGAAACTAAAATTGCGCTTTTTAAATCGGATAAATGGAAGAAGCAGTATCAGGCGGCAGGTCAGAATCTTATCAGGGTTAATTTTTTATCCTTCCGAGGAGGATTGGGCGGAGCTGTCTCTTCTTTCTTTCAGCTCCGGGTTATCAAGATGTTATGTTTTTACAATCCTGATGCTGTTTGATTTGGGTGTCCTGAAATTGCCGGATAATGGAACTCCAACGGCGCATTTCAAGAAAAACAGAAAAAACCGAATAATATGTATAGTAAAGCTTGATCTAAGGAAAAAAACCTTTGAAAGGAAACTAAAAAAAACAAATCAACCCTTAATATTCACGATCGGCTTCACATGATGCAGCACCTCTACAAGATCCTTCTGCATCTCCATAACTTCAAAAATATTTTTATAGGCGAACGGAGATTCGTCAAGTGTTGATCTTTCAACTTTTGCAGTAATTCCATTCATAGATCTTCTGAAATCCTCAAGATTCAGCTGTTTATGGGCTTCTTTTCGTCCAAGAACCCGGCCAGCCCCATGTGAAGAAGACCATAGAGATTCCGGATTTCCTTTGCCTTTTACAATGAAAGATCCATCACGCATATTTCCGGGAATTACTCCTGTCATCCCATCCTCTGCATGGGTGGCTCCTTTTCGATGGATCCAGAGACCATCCTTTTCCTCGGCATGGTTATGATTTCTGTTAATCAGCGAATTCCAGTCTCCGGACCCTTTACAGTAGTAGGCGATTTCCTTTTCCACCCGCGAAATCATCTGCTTTCTGTTTTCCAGAGCAAACTCCAGACAAAATTTTAAATCTTTAATATAATTTTTACCTTCTGCTGATTTCACAGAAAAGCCGTAATGTCCTTCCCTTGCTTTACCATCGGGTGAAGCAAGCTTCATGTAATGGGATGCAATTGCATGACCAATACCTCTTGACCCGGAGTGAATAATGATCCAAACCCTGTCCGATTCATCAGAGCCGATCTCTATAAAATGATTTCCTCCTCCGAGAGAGGCCAGCTGATTGAGGCCCCCTTTACTGAAAATTTTCTGACCGGCATCTGACAATGAGGGAATATTTTTCCAGGAGGATGGATTTTTATTATGATTAAAACCGGTCGGGATACTCCGGTACACTGAATGAAAAATTTTCTGAGAATGGCAGGCGATATCTTCCCGTTTAAAATCAGTGGGAAGAGCACACATACCGCAACCTATATCATAGCCTACCCACGAAGGAAGAATTACCCCCTCGGTAGCAACCACTGCACCGATTGGCAGGGAGTACCCTGAATGAGCATCCGGCATCAGGGCCCCTCTCACAGAAAAGGGCTGCTCCATGGCTCCTGAAAATTGCCTTATAGCCTCTGGTTCAGGATGCTCGGCATAGATTTTTATCGGCTTGTCTGAGATTCCATTTTTCATTGGAAACCTGAAATGAAGTTCCTGAAAGGCAGCTGGTGGAGACGGCGGGAGTTGAACCCGCGTCCTACGGTGCGCAGCACAAGTATCTACATGCTTATCCTTCTCATTAATAGCGCATGAACCGGCGAGAAGGCGGTCCTATTCATACGCCTGCCCGACTGTTGTTTAAATGAACCCGCGCCAGGCGGCTGGTTCACCGATCCTCCGGTGTATGACACCCTTTCCCTGCCCCGGTGGCCCAATAGGGAAGAGCGCTGGCCTAATTAAGCAGCCAGAGCCATTTCGTTGTTGGCAATCTAACTTTGAGGTTTTAAGGAGCTCCTCAACTCCGCATGCAACTTATACTCCGGATCACAGCAGTCGAAGCCAGTTCGTCCCCTTTGATCAGCAATATATTATCCAGTAAATTAAAAACCTGAGTCTTTGTCAAGGGGCAAGGAATATTTTTTTACGCAAAGGACCGGATATTTTAGCGATGATGCATTCCGTAAAAACTATCGATACTGAGTTTATGAATCCTGCTTTGATCACAATCGGACTTCTGTTCGTCAGCAATGCTTTTATGACTCTGGCCTGGTACGGGCATCTGAAGTTTCACGAATGGGGAATGCCGGTAAAAAGCCTTTTCGGTCTGATTCTGGTTTCCTGGGGAATAGCATTATTCGAATATATGTTTCAGGTGCCGGCAAACCGGATCGGTTACCAGGGAAACGGGGGGCCTTTTTCTCTGGTCCAGCTCAAGGTACTTCAGGAAGCGATCACTTTGAGTGTTTTTACTGCATTTTCTCTGATATTTTTTAAAACTGAGGAATTCCGGCTCAATCATTTCATTGGATTTACATTTCTGATTCTGGCTGTTTATTTCATTTTTAAAAAATAATGACCGGAATTATGTCACACCCCCCTGATATAATAACCTCATGAAAAAGTTGATTACACACCCTGCTCATTCAGCCGATACTCTGAATATCGTGAAAAAAAATTCCGCTTCATCGGCAAGGGGCCGTCAGTTTACGTTTATTGATCTGTTTGCAGGAATAGGTGGTTTCCGGCTTGGGCTCGAAAGCACAGGCCGTTTTCGCTGCGTTTTTTCCAGCGAGTGGGATAAACACGCCCAGAAAACTTACAAGGCAAATTTCGGAGATCAGCCGGAGGGCGATATCAATCTCATTCCGTCATCGTCTGTCCCTGACCATGATCTGCTTGTTGGCGGATTTCCCTGTCAGCCTTTCAGTATTGCAGGTGTCAGCAAGAAAAACGCCCTTGGCAAAGCTCATGGATTTCTTGATAAAACCCAGGGAACTCTTTTCTTTGAAATTGCAAGAATTCTCCGGGATAAAAAACCAAGGGCCTTTCTTCTGGAAAATGTAAAGAATCTTATAAGTCATGATAAAGGCCGCACATTTCAGGTTATTCTGTCTACTCTGAAAGAGCTTGGATATCATGTGCATTATAAAGTTATTAATGCAAAGAGTTATGTTCCTCAGAACAGGGAAAGAATCTATATAGCCGGATTCCTCGATTTTAATGATGCAGCCGGATTTCAGTTCCCTGATGACAGCACCATGTCGCCTTCTTTCCGGTCTGTTCTGGAAGAAAACCCGGATCCCCGGTACACCTTATCTGATAATCTCTGGAATTATCTTCAGAATTATAAAGAAAAACATAATGCTGCCGGAAACGGTTTCGGATACGGAATCGCCAATCCCGTCGGAATTTCCAGAACTCTTTCGGCCCGGTATTACAAAGATGGTTCAGAAATACTGATTGCGCAGAATAAGTCAGAAATGAATCCGAACGGAAATCCAAGGAGGCTGACACCCCGCGAATGCGCAAGACTTATGGGATTCCCGGACAGTTTCATTATTCCCGTGAGCGATACCCAGGCTTATAAACAGTTCGGAAATTCTGTAGCGGTTCCTGTCATTGAACAGTTAGCTATTCGTATTGCAGATGCAATGAAATTCAGATCAGGTAAAATCAGTCAGCCGTCTAAACAGGAAATCAGCGTCCGGTCTGCCTGAAATATTGATTCTTTCTTAGTCATTGTTCGTAAATTCCGGAAAAAAAAAGGGTTTATATTTTTTTTACCTAAAAGCGCTTTATAATTTTTCAGGATTACGTCAAATGGCTTAACCAATTGGAAGGAGTTAACAGAATGATCAACAAAAATAAAATGATTGCTGCGGCAGTTCTGGCAGGGTTTCTGCTGACCGGTATCAATGTACTGAATGCAGAACCTACAGGTCCTGTAATGCCTAACGGAGCAACAGCTGACGGAGTTGTCGGTATGGCTCTCTCCCCTGTCCAGGGCGAAATCAAATTCCCTCACGGTGTAACCAGCCCTAAGCAGATGGATAAAGGCCGGGTGGCTGAACTGGAAAAAGCTATCGAAGTTGTAGCTCCCGCACTTCAGAAAGCTCTGGAAAGTCTTGAAGCTGGAAAGAAACTTGTGGTAATCGGTCATGCTGATTCCATCGGCGGGAAAGGAGCAGCTCAGTCTTTCGGTATGTCCCGGGCAAAAACAGTAATCAACCTTCTGGCTGCAAAAGGCATCCCGCGCGACCGCCTGATGCCTTTCAGCGCAGCGGACAATGACCTTCAGAATAAAGATAACATGAAAGCAGATGAAAACCATCGCATTACTTTTGCTGTAATGCAGTGATTTTTCTTTCACTTTTTTTATTCATCAGACCCCGGTATCTGCCGGGGTTTTTTTATTGCTTTCATTGCCGGTGTTTCTTTATTCTGGACTCATGAAATTCTACGGATATAAAAAATGCGGGACCAGCACTAAAGCGGAAAAATGGCTTCAGTCAAACAGCATTCCTTACGAGTTCACAGATGTTACAGAAAAACCGCCATCAGCAGCCGAGCTGAAAAGAATTGCAGCTGCTGCAGGAATTCCGGCAGCAAAAATGTTTAATACTTCCGGCGAAGCCTATCGCTCTGAAAACATTAAAGAAAAGATACCGAATCTTAAAGAAAGCGAGATTTTCTCCATGCTTGCCTCTAACGGAAGACTGATAAAAAGACCGCTCATTACAGACGGGAAAAAGGCCACAGTCGGTTTCAAAGAAGAATCTTTTTCCGATACATGGAAAAAATAACCAATTTCAGCCGCTGCTTTCTTTTGCAAGAATCGCAGCAAATTCTTCGCGCAGACTGTCCAGGCTCTCCTGTATAATACCGGAAACTTTCTCCATCTCTCTGAATTCGGCCTGGGCCCTTTCTGCATCGCCTTCGTTTTTATGCTTCACTGCGTCTCGTGCAATATTGTGTATTCTGGCATGAGGGTCCTCAAGATCCTTAAAAGTCCGAAGCATGCCTACTGTCTGCATTCCCACTGAATAATACCATTTTCCAAGCCTGCAGTTATAATGATCTGTTATATCTGTTTCTTTAAGATTAATCGCACCGTTAAGATGATCTTCCACCCTGTTGCAGAAGAGTCTGTGGTCAACTTTCGCAAGTGAAAGAATAGTAAGTCTGTTTCCTTTTGTCTGAATCCCCTGGGTTGATTCCCTGAGTTTTTCAGCAACCTGAGAAAGCTGCACTACCAGATCCTTTACATTCTCTGCACTCCGGGCAATTTCATTATTGGACTGCCTCGATTCTTCGAGGGTTTTAGCTACTGACTGCGATGCAATGGACTGTTCCTCAATTCCTGATGCAATATGCGAAAGAGATTCCTGAACTTCTTTAAAGGCGTTTATAATACCGGTAAGAATCTCATCCATTTCATGAAATCCTTTGTCCGCCTCTTCCACATGCTGACTCGACTGCTCCATCATCAGTTCTGTCCGGGCAGTCTCTTCAGCTACAGCTGCCACTTTCTGTGCAATATCCTCTGTCGCCTGGATGGTCCGTTCTGCCAGCTTTCTAACTTCCTCAGATACAACCGCAAACCGGCTGCCATGCCCCGCTGATTTGGCAGCTTCTATAGCCGCATTCAGAGCAAGGAGATTCGTCTGATCGGCAATCCCTTTAATTGTTCCCACCACATTCCCTATTGCATTTACACTGCTTTTAAGGTGGTGCATAGACTTCACAAGGGCATCAGTAGACCCGCGCATCATATCCACTTTTCCAACAATACTTTTTGCAGATTTCTGTCCCTCGGAAGCTTCCAGCATTGCCTTTCTGGCTTTACCGGAAACAGTTTCCGTACTCCTGGAAATCTCTTTAATGGTAAGACTCATTTCTTCTGTTGTGGAAGCGATGTCCTGTGCTTTCATGGACTGTGTGAAGGTACCTTTGGAAGTAATCACTGCCGCTGTTTTGAGACTGGTCGTTATATCGTCAATATTCAGGGACAATGGTATGATTTTATCAATCATTTCCGATAAGCGTTCTTTCATCATATGCAGGCCTTCCATCAGGCGTCCTGCTTCATCGGAACCTCCTTTTCCTGAAGGTACCAGCAGATTTCCTTTTTCAATTTCCATGGTTATTCTGACTGCCTGACGCAGAGGCCGGGAAAGACCGTAAGCAAAAATGACTGAAAACAGCATCATAGCCGCAGCGAAAAGAATTCCTGTCTGCAGGACTGTCTTTTCAAGTTTTCCGGTAATCACGTCAAGGTCGTCAGCATAAACCCCGGTTCCGATGATCCAGTCCCAGGAATCGAATCTGATTACATAGCTTATTTTAGGAACCGGTTTTTCGGTGCCCGGCTTCGGCCACATATACGGAACAAAGCCCTTTCCGTCTTTCTGAACTACTGAAACCATTTCTTTAAAAATTAGCTTCCCTTCCGGATCCTTATAATCACTGAGATCCTTTCCGTTCAGAGAAGAATTGACCGGATGCATAAGCATCACCGGTCTCATATCATTCACCCAGATATAATCCTCATTTTCATAGCGGATGGCTGCAAGCTGATCCAGCGCAGACTGTTTAGCCTGGTTTTCCGTTATCAGGCTGTTTTTATAATCCTGATGAAGTTTAGATACAACGGAATAGGCCGCTTCTGCTACGTTCCGGGTTGCATCCATTTTCTGCTGATACAGAGATTCGCTCACAAAAGGGATAATTAATTTCAGGAATATAAATGCAAACACCGCCAGGACTATAAGCGATGCAGAAAGTATTTTAAAAAAAATCGGCCAGTTCCATGGTAATAAGTATTTCATCCTGTATTGATTATCTTTCAAAAATCCATCCTGCATGATAAAAAATAGTGGCAGACCCGGACCTTATGTGAAAAAAAGTCTATATCAGATCACAAAGGGAGGCATTTATCTAATGGCAGTTCTTCGTATATATAAAAACAAATCCGAATATCAGGAAATTACAGACAGTGCAGAAATCACCAGACTTCTCGCCACTCAGGGAATCAAACTGGAACAGTGGAATGCGGGTCAGAATCTGGCTCTGGATGCTGATCCTGAAACCGTTCTGAAAGCTTATCATGAATCCGTCCAGAAACTCAAAACCGAGCGCGGATTCACTGACCAGGACGTGATTGCCATCCACCCGGAATTTCAGGGCCACGAAACCCTTCGTCAGAAATTTCTGAATGAGCACACTCATACAGACGATGAAGCCCGCTTTTTTGTGGATGGCAGCGGTCTTTTCT
>CAZQKZ010000038.1:24668-25609 GCA_964594095.1 uncultured Leptospiraceae bacterium
CAATGATGCAGGTGTTTTCGGACTGCTTTGCGAAAAAGGTGACCTTGTAAATGTTCCTAAAGGAACTAAGCACTGGTTTGATATGGGTTCCAGACCGCATTTTAAATGCATCAGAGTATTCACAAATCAGGAAGGCTGGGTGGGTCATTTCACAGGTGAGGATATTTCCAAAGAATATCCTGATTATGACCAGTTTACAGCCAGTCTTAAAAACTGAACCACTGACATGAAAATCGAACAGAAAGTAATCCTCCTTGATATAGAAGGAACCGTTGGTCCTGTCACTTTCGTTCATAAAGTGATGTTCCCACTGGCCGCAGAAAAGCTTCCCGGTTTTCTTTCAGATTACACGTCTAACGGAGCCGGGGAAGAAATGAACTCCCTGCGGGCACTTTTTAAATCAGAGGGTGTTTCCTTTGCAGAAGAGAAAGATTTTATTCAGGCGGCCACAGCGCGGCTCCTTGATTACATAAAACAGGACAAAAAAGATACCATCCTGAAAGCTGTTCAGGGTAAAATCTGGAAATCCTCATTTGAGTCCGGTGAGCTTCGCGGTGAGCTGTATAAAGATGTTCTTCCTGCTTTAAAACAATGGAAAAATGAAGGAAAGACACTTGCCATTTTCAGTTCAGGTTCCGTTCAGGCCCAGAAACTTTATTTCAAATATTCATCGGAAGGGGATTTATCCTCTTATATAAGCGGATATTTTGATACAGTGACCGGACCTAAAAAAGAAAAGCAGACATACATAAAAATTGCAGAAGAACTGAATGTTTCGCCTGAAGAAATTATGTTTTTTACGGATATGGAAGCCGAGGCTGAAGCCGCTATTGCCGCAGGAGTGTGTGTAAAAATCCTTGACCGCGAAGGCAGCCTGAATCTTCAGAACAGGAATCTCCAGGGTCTGGTAATCAGTGGATTTGCTCCGCAGTAACTGCGGA
>CAZQKZ010000038.1:25628-32426 GCA_964594095.1 uncultured Leptospiraceae bacterium
ATTTATCTGCTTATTACAGATTATAAATATAATTTTATTTTTTTAGTTCTTTCCGGACAGCATTCCCCGGCTGAATACTGCCCGGAATGCAGACTCAGCTGAAATCGCAGCGAAGACTGCTCCGGAAATTATCATAATTATACCGTTCTGAATCTGATGATCTGTAAATATTACACGAAATCCTACTATAATTGCTGCCAGAGAATAGGCAGAAATCAGCATACTGAAAAGCATTCTGATCTCCCATCCGGCTTTTCTTTTTTCAGCTGATTCAGCAAGACTGTAAGAAATCGCATCATTTTCAGTTTTCTGAGGAAAATGCAGAAAATGATAATAGGAATAAGCAATTATAACAGAAAGAAAAACACTGGCCAGATTGTCCGTAAGCCAGTGAGTATCGCTTGTCATGCGGTAATAACCCATCATAAACTGCAGAAAAATAACAAACACCAGAAATGTCCATCTGTAAAGAGAATGGATTTTAAACCGGGGTAACAGAAAGAACACTGTTATCAATACTCCCATTGTAGCCACATGTCCGCTTGGAAAACTTCCTTTATTAAACCCCATGGCTGCGGTCAGAGCACCGGGACTGTACCAGGCAGAATACCAAGTGTCCACACAGGACTGCATAATAGACTGAATCTGAGCAGCATGCTGCGGCTGATTTATATCGCTGAGGGATAATCCGGCGCGGGCTCCGTTTTCCTGAAAGCAGATTACTATACTGCCGGGCCTTGCTCTTGACAGAGTCCATTTTACTGAATGGATGGATGTCACGGCAAGCGTGAATCCCGCATTGAGTACGTATCCCGCCTCTCTGCGCCATTTCCGCAGAGATTCACCTGCTTTAAAAAAACCGGCTCCGTAAATAATTAAATTTACTAACAAAAAGAATACAACTAAATCCGCTATTCCGAATTTCTGATGCTGGTAAAGATTATCATTGAAAAATTCACTGAGAAATGAGATGCGGTTATACCATGCAAACTGCATAGCTATGATATCATAACTGCTGATAAAAAACAGAATGATAGTAAAAAGAGTGCTGATCGCCAGAAGAAAAATTATACGTGCTTTCATAAAAAATATGGCAACACGATAAAATATCCCCTGCCCTCAGGCAAGAATAATTCATGCGGAAATAAATAATCGGGCGCACCTAAGTTGACCGGTGAATCAGTCACTGAACAAAGCAAGGTATTCCTTAAAAGAGAAAATTCTGTTACGCTGATTTCCGGTTGTTTCGCGCAGGATTCCCTGGAAAACAAATGCATTTACAAGCTCATTGGCAGATCTCGCAGAAAGACCTGTAATTTTCTGCACTTCGTGTACCGTTACAACCGGCTTTTTAAACAAACCATTCAGTAGAACATAACCCTGCTCTGATCGTCGGCCCATCGGAGCAATCCGGTCTTTTTCAATGGCAGATTTCAGTTCTGTTATTTTTTTTAAAGTCATTGTTCCGTCTTTCGCTGTCTGCACAGCTCCTGTAAGGAAAAATTTCAGCCATTGGAGCAGATTATTCTTTGTGCGAACCAGAGTCAGGTTATCGTAATACAAAGATTTATTTTTTTCAAAAAAATCAGAAAGATAAAGCAGCGGCTTTTCCAGAATCCCGCTCGATACCAGATATAAAGTTATCAGGAGTCTCCCTATTCTGCCGTTGCCATCCAGAAAAGGATGTATCGTTTCAAACTGATAGTGAGCAATACCTATGCGGATCAGATGGGGGATCTGAATATCATTGTTATTCAGAAACTGTTCAAAATCTGAAAGAAGTGCCGGAAGCTCGGTATGGGCGGGAGGAATAAAAACCGCATCTTTCAGTCCGGCTCCTCCTATCCAGTTCTGCGATCTGCGGAATTCACCAGGAGTTTTATTCTGCCCCCGCACACCAGACATCAGAATCCGATGTGTATTGCAGATCAGTCTGTTCGAAAGCGGCAGGGAACTCAGCTCTTCAATGGCACTGCCGATTGCCTTTACGTAGTTATTAACTTCCTGCCAGTCATCTTTTTTTTCTGCTTCAATTTCGCTTTCTTCCGTAACAGCTTCTTCAATGTTTGTGCGAGTGCCTTCAATACGGCTGGAAACAACGGCCTCTTTAAAAACATGCATATTTATAAACATATCTGTATCAGGAACAAATCTGGAAAATGCATTCAGTTCCCCGAGTGCCAAAGAGGCTTCTTCCAGCAGACTGCTCAGAGCCGGATCAGACCAGTGAAAGCTGTGATTGATGGTTTCGGGCATGAAATACTGATATTCATAGCCCTGCCTCAGAGTCCCTGCTTTGAATTCAAGTATGTCCATAATACGCCCCAAAAGTAAAATAACGGCAAGCCTTATTTTACTATTTCAGCCAAAAGTAAAATAACAGCAATCCTTAATTTACTTTTAGCTGAAATCTTTTGGTCCAGGGAGGTAAATCTGCTGTAATTGTGATTTTTTTTCGGGTTACGGGATGCTCAAAAGCAAGGGACCAGGAATGCAGTCCGATTCCGGTTTTGAAACTGTCTGATTTTCCGTATTTTGGATCGCCAGCCACCGGATGTCCCAGATCTGCAAACTGTACCCGGATCTGATGCTTGCGTCCGGTAAGCAGTCTGATACGGAGTAGACTCATTTCCCGGTTTTCAGAAATCACCTGATACTGAGTACGGCTGAGTTTTCCTTCCGCCTTGTTTTTTGTGCTGTAAACCCTGTCGGGTCCGTGTTCTGTCAGATACGATTCAAGAATTCCTTCTTTTTCTGCGAGTTGTCCATGCACCGCAGCAATGTAGGTTTTCTCTGTTGCTTCCCAGCCTTCCTGAAGGATTTCTTTTGCTTTTTCGGATTTGGCAAACAGTACCACACCGGAGGTTTCCCTGTCAAGACGGTGCACGATAAACACTTTCCCTTTCCGGTACCTTTTATAAAGGTAATCACTTACAATGGAATAAGCTGTCCGGAATTTTTCCTTCGCGGTTCCCATAGTAAGAAGGCCGCCGGGTTTATGAATGGCAATTATATCGCGGTCTTCATAAAGAATCTTCACACCCTGAGGAAGAATAATAATTTTTTTTAAATCTTCTTTTTTATGATCCGGCAACTCATCGCCGGGAATGGCATTGTTTTTATTCATTCTTTGCCGGAATCTCCAATAAATGTAAAACGGGAGACCGGCTTTCCGTCTGATATAACGGTTTCCAGAAACATGGCCGCCGGTCTTACCCAGAGACTGTTTTCTCCGAATTCCGGGGAATTATATAAAGCACGATATACTATCAGGGGCTCGAGGGTTTCGCTGTGATGAGCCGTCCCGATCACTTCGTAGAGACCTCCTTTGTAATGCCTGTACCGCCCCGGCCGGACCGAAGTAATTTCTTTCTGAGCATTATTATACATAAATATTTCTTTAAAATTTTCCGTTCCGGTTACTTTAAGGAAATTACAGATATAACCGGCATATGATCAGAAATATGCTTCGCGTCTTCAATCCGGACTCTGTTTTCAGAAATCTCCCACTCGCGGGAGAAAAGTATATAATCAATCGTTCTGTCCGGTCCGCTTTTGCCGTAACCATTCGGATAATGAGTAAACCATTTTTCCCTGTTCAGACCCAGCGTTTCAGCAACCGGAGGATTGGACCGGTACAGATTCAGAAGAGGGATCAGTTCGCTCTCCGGATTGTAATAAGCCTGAATTTCCGGCTCCAGAAGATCATACTGTTTTTTTCCCGGAAGGAGATTAAGATCGCCTCCCAGCAGCCAGGGAGTTCCTGCATCCGTAAGATTTCCCAGATGACCCTTCAGAAAATCAACCTGCTGCTGCATGGTATCACTTCCCTGGGCGAAGGCATCCAGATGGGTATTCATTACAGAAATTCTGCGCCCGTCGGCAGCAGGTATGATGGACTCAAGCACTGCCCGTTTTATATTAAACTGCTGCACTAAAAAATTATCAGGAATCAGCGCAAGCTGATACCGGGTTGCTGCATCGATTTTAAATTTACTTAAGGTCAGCAGTTTCATTCCGGCAGACCCCATTACTTTGGGATGCGGTACAAAATCTGCCTTCCAGTAATAAGAAGAAACGGAACAGCTGTAATCCCCTGAGATCATCGACTGCAGCCGGGCAATCTGATCTTCATGTTCTGTTCGGGCAGCCCCCTGATCTATTTCCTGGAGAAGAATAATATCAGGGTTTTCATCGTTTATTATGCGGGCAACTTCACTGAATGTGGCTTCAATGTCTTTTCGCAGCGGTTTTGTATCAGGACCGGAACCGTCAAGAATATCATAAAAAAACACATAATTTTTACCGGCCATATACTGAACATTCCAGCTGAGAATTTTAACATGCTTACCCGCAGGCACTGGCTGTTCACTGCCGGAGCATATTACTTCTTCAGGCTGAACATCTGCCGGCTGGTAAGTGGACAGGAAGACCCAGACAAAAAAAAGAATTACAAGGTCTGCCGGAATGGAAATCAGAAAAATTATACGGGGTGATAGTTTCATTGCTGTTACCTGAAAACATTTATTTACCTTCCGGCTCCCATGGCAATAAAAAAAGTCAGCAGGGCGGTCAGCCCCTGGATATCCTGAGGGAGGATGGCAGGAGCGACTCATCAAGGCAGATTCTCAGAAAATGGTGGACACTTTTTTCCGATGGCAGACCATTGTTTCGATGAGAAAAAGTGTTCCGGGTACAGAAAAAAAGGCTGGAATCCTGTGCAGTATCCCCGGCAGGGAAAGCGGTCCGGCAGGCTGCACTGCAGAAGACCACAGCCTGGCAGCCATTCTGAAATCCATAGCTCATCCTGTCCGGATCCGAATCCTTCGCATGCTTGCGGATACAGAAGGAACCCTTTGTTCCTGTGAAATTGAATCCCGGTTTCGTCTGCGGCAACCCACCATTTCCCATCATATGAAAATTCTAAGAACCTCTGGTCTGGTGGAAAGTTTACAGGATGGGAACTGGGTTCGGTACTCCCTCGCCAGAAAAACCCCTGTTCCTTTAAAACAGCTGCTGAACGGGTTTTCAGACCTGTGAATTCTGTTTGACAAAAAATATAGACATTCATCTATATAGACAGAGGTCTATATGGATATAAAACTGGACATTGAAATACTCGGTACGGGCTGCCTCAGCTGTAACAAGCTCTACGAAGTAGCAAAAGAGTCTGTTGAAGCAGCAGGTCTGAGCGATGCCGCAAGAGTCACCAAAGTTGAGGATCTGCAGCGACTGATGGAACTCGGTGTTATGACTACTCCCGGGCTCGTGATTAACGACAGACTGATATCTGCCGGAAAGGTGTATAAAAAAAATGACCTGATAGCCCTCTTTCTTTCCGAGGCCGAAAAATGATTGAATTAATAGCTGATTTTTTTATTTACAATCTTGCCGGACTGGAAAAAGGAACCGGATTTCCGGATGCTCTGCATTTCTTTATTTACGAAACAATCAAAATTTTTCTTCTGCTCTATATCATAACACACATTATGGGTCTCGTCAATTCGTGGTTTCCAATAGAGCGGGTAAGGGACTTCTTACAGAAAAATAAACTGCACGGATCTGAATATTTTTTCGCGGCTCTGTTTGGTGCACTGACTCCGTTCTGCAGCTGTTCCTCTATCCCTCTGTTTCTTGGATTCCTTCAGGGGGGGATCCCCCTTGGGGTCACCCTTTCCTTTCTGATTACATCCCCTCTGGTAAACGAAGTCGCCGTTGCCATGTTCCTGGCAGCATTCGGCTGGAAAGTTACTTTAATCTATGCCGGAAGCGGAATTTTACTGGGAACATTTCTGGGAATGCTGCTTGGCAGATTCAGGCTCGAACGGTTTCTGGAAGACTGGGTAAAAAAGATTCTGGAAAATAACGTAACATCTGCAGAAACAGAAAAACGCAGCCTCTCCCTGAAAGACCGGCTTCGCGAGGCCTCAGCGGAAGCGCGCGGAATCATTAAAGGAATAGCACTTTACGTTGTGATCGGTGTCGCGATTGGTGCGGGACTGCATGGTTATGTACCCGAAAACTTCTTTGAAGAATATTTAAAAGGAGATAACTTTTACTCGGTTCCTCTGGCTGTAATCACTGCAGTCCCGCTTTATGCCAATGCAGCAGCAATTGTGCCGGTCATGCAGACGCTTGTTGCAAAGGGAGTTCCCATCGGGACTGCCATCGCCTTTATGATGGCTACCGTAGGACTGTCACTTCCCGAAGCAATGATGCTTAAAAAAGCAATGAAACCGGCACTGCTTGCCATCTTTTTTGGCAGTGTCTCTCTTGCGATTATCCTTTTGGGGTATTTGTTTAATATAATTATATAATTGTTAGGCACTGAGAAGGGAGTGTAATAAATTGGATTCAGAATATATATACTCAGATATCACTGACAAAATTATTGGAAGTGCCATCGAAGTGCATAAGACACTCGGCCCAGGACTATTGGAGTCTATTTATGAGTCTGCATTATGCATAGAGTTGAATGAGAGAGGCCTGGCATATCAGCAGCAATATCCCATAGACGTTTCTTACAAGGGAAAGGATGTCGGAACCTTTAAAGTGGATCTTATTGTTGAAGAACTTATTGTCGTTGAACTGAAAAGCACTGCCAAACATGATCCGATTTTCGAGGCTCAGATTCTAAGCTATATGAAGCTCGGGAATTATAATGTTGGTTTGCTGATTAATTTTAATAACATTAAGCTAATAGACGGTATAAAACGATTTGTATTCTGAAATAAAACATACAGCCACTGAGGACACCGAGATAAAAACAAGAGCCCAACCCTCCGAGATCTCTGTGCA
>CAZQKZ010000039.1:0-6434 GCA_964594095.1 uncultured Leptospiraceae bacterium
GCCCCCCTCCTTGGCAAGGAGGTGCTCTACCGCTGAGCTATTCCCGCGAATCATTACGAGCGGAGGGACTTGAACCCACACACCTTACGGCACCAGAACCTAAACCTGGCGTGTCTACCAGTTCCACCACGCTCGCATACTGTGCAGGCCAGAATGACCTTAATCAGCAGCGTATGCCATGGAACCGGAGCCGGCTTTTACCGTCAACCATTTTTATCAGCTTATGTAACAAAAATGGGGCGAACGACGGGGCTCGAACCCGCGACCACCAGAGCCACAATCTGGTGCTCTACCAACTGAGCTACATCCGCCATATTTTCAGCAATGCATTCGGCACCAACTTGACACTCAGCTTTTGCGCCAGGAGGGAGTCGAACCCCCGACCCACTGCTTAGAAGGCAGTTGCTCTATCCAGCTGAGCTACTGGCACTTTCTGCCCATGCCAATTACCACGGCCCTAAAGATTGATTTCGGGATGATTGGATTTGAACCAACGACCCTCTGCTCCCAAAGCAGATGCGCTACCCCTGCGCTACATCCCGTAACAACCTATCGGTTTGACCATGAAATCCAGGCTTCTCAGACTGTCCATTAAAAAAAATATTTCGGGCGCGCACCAGGCTTACCATTTATTTGAAAGAAAAATCACGGGCATGCAATGAAAAATGAAAAATCTCTTTGCGGATTCTCCGTGAAAAACCATGCCTGCATAGCCGACCGGAATCCGCTCAGATAGGACTCGGATTGTTCGCTATCCAGAAGATGTTCCAAATAATCGGCCAGAAACTGATCAGAAATTTCCGGGCTCAGATTGGTCCCATGGCTTTGCAGATATTCCTGGAATTTTTCCAGATGGAAAACATACTGCTTAATGGTTCTGATGCCAGCTCCTCAAAGATCCTTCTTGAAATTCCTGCTTTTCGATACTCCTCAGCAAGACTGGACCGAACCTCCCGATTCCAGTGCTTCTGAAGCTTCCTTGAAATATTTTACGAAATTAATTCGTATAGGTAATATTATAAGTTATTGTTTCTGTATTTTTTTTGAGTCAAGCGGATTTTTTATTTACATAGTATATAAAAGGCGCAATGGGTATGTAATGAGTTATGTGCAATAACTTTAGAATTGAACAAATAGAACTGAATCTATCAGAATAGAAATATCTTGACTATAATATTATTTTTAATTCAGTATCATATTCATTAAGTATAAAAATATGGCAGCAGTAAGAATTGAAAAAATACACTCATTGAGAGGAGAAAAAGCTCGAAAGTTCATTGAAACAGCTGAAAAACCTAAAAAACTCATCATTTCTGAGCAACAACTGAAAATATATAACCATCTTAAATCATTTAATAAATAAGAACGATAATCCGTGAAGCTGCCCGAATTTGAAGATTTTTACCTGAAATCTATACATGATACTGATTTAAAAGCATTTCATTGTGATCCTAAATTACAGGGTTTTTTTCATAATGATGCGTTAGATTCTGAAGATGAGCTAATTACAAAAACCTACTTTCTTCATCATAAATCGGTAAAAGAACCCCTTGTCGGTTTTTCTTTAAGCAATAATGCTATAGAAGCCTGTACAGACCTTGATATGACAATAACTTCAAATTCACAGTATAGAGTTTACCCGGCTGTTCTAATTGGCAGATTTGCTACCCATCAGAATCATCTTGGGAAGAGCTATGGTGGGTTGGCTATCGACTTAATTAAATCCTGGTTTATAACTAAAAATAAAACTGGATGTCGTTTCTTAATCGTTGATCCAGACCTGAAGCTGTATCATTTTATCAGAAATGTGATTTTTAGCTCTATCCCGAACAAAGTGACTCCAAAACTACATTACTATTCTTCGATTTAAAAGCATTTGAATCAAGTATACAAAAACGTTACGGCGCATAACACATGGTTTCACGCTGCGCCCTTCCTGACGGTCGGGCTTGGGTCTCGCCGGGCAATGCGGCAAAAGCCGCGCGGGCTTCGGCAAATTGGCCTGCGACCAACGTCGTAAAACCTAATTCGTTAGGCGAAATTCCGGTTTAGACTTCCCATATTCCTAAATTAGGTATTAAAGGAGGTATTTTTTATTCCCCTTGACATAAAGTATTAATTAGGTAATATGACTGAATATAGGTATTAAATCAGGTAACATGAAAACAATACTTCAACTGTCAGAAAATCTTGAGCATATTCCTCTCGCCACTTCCTGGATTCTATCCTCTCTTGATGAGTACAAAGGAAAACAGGAATTATATGCAAAACAATCACCTCAAAAGCTCAAACAATTAAGAGAACATGCTGTAATCGAAAGTTCTGTTTCTTCAAACAGAATGGAAGGGGTTGAAGTCGATAATTCAAGGATAGGTACGGTTGTCTTCGGCGACTCAATGCTTAAAGATAGGGATGAAGAAGAAGTCAGAGGTTATCAAAAAGCGCTCAGGTGGATTCATGATAACCACTCTGAAATCGAAATTAACCTGGATACCATTTTACAATTACACAAATACTGTAGAGGAGATATCTGGGATTCCGGGAAGTTCAAAGAAAAACAGGTAGACATTACGGAAAGACTGCCTAATGGAAAAGAGAGAATACGTTTCAGACCTCCAGGAGTAAAAGAAAGCAGAACTTTCCTTAAAGAAGCTGTAAAACTTTGGAAAAATCAAATCAAGGAAAGGCACATTCCACCTCTGATACTGCTTTCCGCATTCAATCTGGACTTTTTATCCATACACCCTTTCCGAGACGGACACGGCAGGGTATCCAGGCTTCTTCTCCTTTTACAGCTTTATCATCTGGGATACGAGGTAGGTCGCTTCATTAGCATCGAAAAAATCATTGAAGAAAATAAAGAAAGATATTACGAAACCTTAAAAGAAAGTTCGATTTCATGGATTGATGGAAAAAACTCGATCTGGCCATACGCAAATTATTTGCTCTTTATTCTGAAGGAAGCTTATAAGCAGCTTGATCATAAAATGGAATCAATGCCCGATTCAAAAGGTTCGAAGTCTGATATAGTGATTGCATATATTAATAGCCAGACCAGTGAATTCAGCGTCTCAGATGTAAAATATCATTCTCCAGGAGTCAGTATCGAGTTAATCCGGAAAATATTAAAAGAACTTCAAAAGGAAGGAAAAGTAACAAATACAATTCGGGGTCGGAATGCCAAATGGAAAAAAGTATGATTATTTGGAATTTCGCCTAACTAAATTTTTACCACTGCGCTGCGGGAACTTCGAACCCAACAAGGTGCCTTGCCTTTTAACTCCGCTCCCTTCAACGGGCTCAGGACTAGTCGCTCCGTCCGCTTATACCTGCCCCAAAAAACGATTGATTGCTTACCCTTAAGAAACGGTCTATGAGAAAATCAAATCCAATCTAAACTCAGGCAAAACCACTTTGAGCTTAAGTAATGTTTCTACAGTGGGGTTTGATTTTTTTTCCAGTTTTTGGTATTGAGAAACTGCCTTAAAGTTAAGTTCTTTAGCCATTTCAGTCTGAGTTTTACCCGCCTTAATTCTAGCCTGTCTGATAAGTTGAGCCAAAATAATTTTATGATCAGGTTCAACAGCAATAATATTCGGAGGTAATTTTCTGTATTTTTTTGGCTCTGGAATAAAAATTTTTGATGCAGAAGGTTCATCCAAATAAAGATCCAAAGCTTCTTTCATGTTTAATAAAAGCTCTTCTGTAGAATCCGCCTCAGTTCTGCACCCTTTCAATTCAACGGATTCAGCAGAAAAACCAGAATCTTCTTCTTTAATTTTGAAGTGATACATTAACATATTGTTACTCCGATTTATTCAACCTTCCTTTTTGGCCCTTTACATGGGATCCGTTCTGAGGAATCGTTTTAACATCTCTTTTCCTGACAGAGGCACATGCCTATTATAATAGGTATCAGAATAATGTCCAGCGGTAATTTTCATTTTTTATTTGACCTGATCTTCTAAGCTTTCAATTTAACCAAAGAAAAAAGCGAATGCACACTGCGCCCTATCCCTTCGGTCGCCCCATAAACGCCGTACTATTTGGAGAGAGAATATTGGTTCGGCTATGGCGACAGGCTTCGGTAAATTACCTATTCTCAGGACAGATTTAGCCGCCTCGTGGACCGGGGTGGTCGGAGGGTCGGAAACTCACTGAGCTATTCCTGCCCGGAACCGCCGGATTTTTTAATCTTTTTTCTGATTGACCTGGATCAGTGGAAGCTGACTATGTTTAAAAAAGAAACAGCTTCGGAGAAATAATTAAGCAATCAGGATAAAAGTTAATACAGATAATTCGGTTTTTCCGGCTCGGATATGCTTTGGTCACGCGGAGGATCTGTTTCAATATTTTAAAGACCGCAATTTACAGGAGACAATGATGAAAAGAATCGATACAGAAATCTTTAATAATGTTCAGGTTCTGTGGCATTATCATAATATTGAAAACAATATCGAAAAGGCTGATATTATACTGGGCCTTGGTACATATGATTTAGGTGTGGCTAAAAAATCAGTATCTCTGTACATGAATGATTTTGCCCCATATATTCTATTTTCTGGATTTCTTGGGCCCTGGACATCTAAATTCTGGGAAATCCCGGAATCTGTAGTTTTCAGAAAAATTGCTTTATCCCTTGGGGTTCCTGAAAAAAAAATTTTCATTGAAGATAAATCCACAAATATCGGAGAGAATATCATGTATTCCCGAAATCTGTTATTTAACAAAAGATTAAATGCAGAAAAAATAATCTTTGTTACCAAGCCAAACACTAAGCGCAGAGCTCTGGCTGCTGTTCAGAAACAATGGCCTTCCATAATACCGTTTATCTGTTCAGAAGACAGGACTTTCGATGAGCATTTTAATTCCTTTGACAATCCGGATATACTTATTAATGAAATAGTTGGGGATATTCAGCGTATAGCAAAATATCCGGCTAAAGGGTATCAGATTGAACAGATTATTCCAACTCAGGTTATTGAAGCTTACAACTTTCTGGTATCTGAAGGATATGATCAGCATTTAGTTGACAATAATGAAAAATATTTATGATTTTTAATATTCCCACACTGCTGAACGAACCCTGCCGAGCCGCTTATTCCATAACTGAAAACTGACTGGAAATCAGCCAGATACCGGCCACAAGAAAACCGATTCCGATCCACTGAACTGAGTTCAGATGTTCATGAAATACAAACCGGCCTGCAAGAAGAACCAGAGCATAGCCTATTGTGGTCATCATGGGATACGCAAGACTCACTTTGATTCCCTGATTCAGAACATAGCGGTATGCAAGCAAAGCCACTCCGAAACTGATTACACCGGCAATCATCCAGGGATTCAGTATAAAGCCCTGGATCATTCCATCCACACTCATTTCATCTTTTTTAAGAGCGGAGGCCTTGATCAGAATATTGGCAAATGCATTGAGAAAGATGGCTGCTGCAAATACAGCGATTACTGTTCCGTTCAAAGGTCTGTTTTCCTGATTATGACTGAATTTGGTTTATTAAAAATCGGCTGCCTGAAATGTCAATCATGCTTTCTGCAGCAGACGGTCGATAAACTCAGTCTCCCTTCCCTCCAGAATCCGGAATTCCATCATAGCAATCCAGAGCCGCTCTGTATACTCAGGACGCAGATTCAGACTGCGGATACGGATGATGTCTTTTTCTGTGGTGATCCAGTCCAGATCCGGATGACTCTCCATAAGACCTGCGATTTCAGCTTCGGTATACGGATGGTGGTCGGGAAAGACGCCTGTTTCTTTCAGAGAGAATCCCTGGTTTTCAAGCATTTGAAAAAAAGCAGACGGATTACCGATCCCGCAGAATGCTCCGGGGGAACCAACGGGCTTTTTCCGGACTTTCCGGTTTTTCAGGGGATAGTCCTTAAATGCCACAAGACCAGTATAACTGTGGCTGCTTTCAAAGATTTTTCTGTCTGCATTATCATCCAGAATGCGCCGGATCAGAACTTTAAGAGATTCTTTGTTTAACGGATCAGCAAGATCTGATCTTGTTAACACAACCGTGTCTGCCCGGTATAATGAATCCAGCCCCTCCCGGAATTTACCGGAAGGGAATACCTGGATTGCAGCAGCCGGAACCGTAGCATCAATGAGAACCAGTTCATGATTTCTGTAAACAGAAGGATTCTGGAATGCATCATCAAGAATAACAGTATCACAATTTAATGAATATTTCCTTATAACCTGTGCCCGGTCTCTGCCGGCAGCCGTCTTAAGTCCGCGCACGGTGGCAAGAAGCATTGCTTCGTCCCCGGCTTCCTTATAATCGGAAAGCGGGTTCATGGGATCTCCCTCGCTTACAAGGACTCCTTCAGCAGAACTTATATTTCCTTTATAACCCCGCAGCACTGCAAGAGGTTTTCGCCCCCTCCTGATCAGCTCAGAGGCAATAAACATGGCA
>CAZQKZ010000039.1:6448-31978 GCA_964594095.1 uncultured Leptospiraceae bacterium
GTGTTTTTCCGGTCCCGCCTGCGGAAATATTTCCGGCTGAAATTACATAGAGTCCTGAAAAAACAGTGCGTTTTTTCAGTCTGCTTCGGTAAACTGTATGATGAATCCATATGTATATTTTCTGGAGTAAATTCATACACTTATTTTACAAGTTCAGAATAGATACCGCCGGACCGGATAAGCTCCTGATGTGTGCCGCTTTCTGCGATGATTCCGTTTTTCAGCACAAAAATCCTGTCTGCTTTATAAACTGTGGAGAGTCTGTGGGCAACCACAATCATTGTCCTTCCGGATCTCAGATTTTCCATAGCTTCCTGAATCAGCATTTCATTTTCATTATCGAGTGCGGATGTGGCTTCGTCAAAAACCAGAACTGACGGATTCTGAATAAGGGCACGGGCGATGGCGATTCTCTGCCTTTGACCCCCGGAAAGCATGACCCCCCTCTCCCCAGTAAGAGTGCTGTATCCGACCGGCAGCTCAGAAATAAACTCATGGGCATGTGCAAGCTTAGCCGCGGATATAATCTGCTCCTCTGTTACATTTTCCGCTCCGTATGCGATATTTTCACGAATACTTGCATTAAAAAGAAAAATATTCTGAGTTACAAAACCGATGGACCTGCGCAGTTCCTTTATTTTATAATCTTTAATATTGATTCCGTCTAAGAGAATGCTTCCCTCGGAAGGATCTGCAAATCTTGCGATCAGATCCGCCAGAGTTGATTTACCCGAACCGGAAGTTCCGACCAGAGCCACCATCTGTCCGGCTTCAATTTTTATGTTTACATTGTTCAGCGCTTTTTTTTCGGCTTCCGGGTAAATATAACTTACGTTTCTGAACTCAATCCCTTTTTTAAGCTCTCTGAAAGGAACCGCATCCGGTTTCTCGGTAATATCAGGAGGAGTGTCCATTAATTCAAAAATTCTTCCGGCCGCTGCAACTGCGGAAGCCATCAGATTCATCATTACCGAAATATGCTTCACCGGCCTCATGATAAATATTAAAGTAAAGAAAAAGGCAAAGAATAATCCTTTGGAGAGATAACCTTCTGAAATCTGGTAAGCGCCCCAGGAAAGAAATCCCAGAACCACTACCGTTGCTATGAACTCGGTCGCTGAAGGGCCTACCTGGTGATAATAATGAGTGCGGAATGTTGAAGAATACAGATCATTATTGATTTTTCTGAATCTTTCATTTTCAAAATTTTCCATGGAAAAAGCCCGGATTACCCGGATTCCGGAAATAATCTCCTGAACGTGAGCTCCCATATCTGCCAGTTTCTGCTGCTGCTGCAGGGAAAACCTTCTGACCTTTCTTGTTATTTTATCAAGCGGTGCGCTTACAAGGGGGATGATCACAAATGTAATCAGAAGCATCTTAAAGGAGATCATCGCAAGCAGGATCAGGTGGGTGATCAGATAAATTATATCAATTATACTGTCTGTAAGCTCCATAGAGACAGAGCGGCCCACAGTTTCCGTATCATTAATGACCCGGCTCATTACGGGCCCGGTGCGCTCCCTGGAAAAATAACTTAAACTAAGTGTATGAATTTTTTCATACATTTCCATTCGAATATCCCGGATGGCCATATAGCCCGCAGTCCCGATGAAATAAACAGTGCCCGTTACCGACAGAAGCTTGATTAAATAAAGCGGAAGAATGAAAACAGCAATAAGAAGAATAATTTCTGACTGCTCCTTACCTTCAAAAAGGGAGTTTATTCTGATCTTAACAGAAGCCAGAGTCAGCTGGGCCCCTTCATACAGAGCAAGAACTTCTCCTTCTTCGTTTCTTTTTATAAGATTTCTTTCATTTCCGCTGATTTCAAAAACTTCTGCCGGTTCTTCCTGGCCGAGAGTATTGAAAATCGGAACAAAGGCAGTAATCGAAAACATATTGGAAAATGAAGCTATCAGGGAACAGAGAACACCTGCGGCAATTCGGCCTTTATACCGGAAAATATAACCTGCAAGCCGCTTCAGAGTGCGCCGGTTCAGGCGGTCAGATTCTTTTCGGGAGGGTACCTGCATAATATTCAGATCAGAAACGGTAATCTCCGATTCCAAAAACAAATTCCCATTTATCGTCGCCCGGAATCGGTTTAAAACTCATGTTGCCTGCATAATATACTTTCTGTGCCATAAACAGACGCAGCGGCAGAACTGGGATCTGAATGCGCAGACCGAATCCCCAGGAATACATCATCCGGTCCATAGCAATATTCCTGCGGCTGAATACAGTTCTTGAGGGATCCCACCAGTCTGTGATATTCCCGTGAAAATACGGCTTCCCGTTCATTAAATTATATTTATTATAGATTACTTCAAATGATGGATCGAGGCCAGGAATGAGTGCCAGATTCTTTGCAGTGTAATTGCTGATTGATTCCATTTCCTCCCCGGTTTTTTCGCCCAGGTTCTCATAAAGGGCCCCTGCATCCATGAACAGGACCATCCAGAGAATACTGGGTTCAATAGGCATCCGAAGCTCGGTTCCCCAGAGAAGCATGTGGTTACCGCCATCTCTCCATAGAACCGGATACTGGGAATCCGCGTAATCATACCCTCGCAGGGATTCATAACCGCCAAGATAGAGCCTGTCCTGCTGTTCCAGGTAAGGATTGATTTCTTTATCCTGCTTTTTATTATACGGAACGGTTTCGTGTGTGAAGATTGCAGAACCACGGAACTCCTGAACTACTCTCCATTTGCGAAGAGCATTTCGCCTGAAAAGGCCTCCGAACGTATAGTCAAACCACCAGTGATAGGCTTTGAAGGATGCAGTATACTGATTATAGTGATCCTGTCCTCCGAGCATCTGCCCGACAGTCTCAACAGAAAAGTCAAGATTTACTCCTTCCGAAGGACTGAACACATTGTCTCTGTTATCATAAATCAGACCGTTTGTAAAGGAGGACTTAAACTGCCAGCCCAGTGCCGTACGTTTAAGAACAACATCACTTACAAGGGCCGTCGGATTGGATGCCTGAGACCAGGAGGGGCTGTAACGATGATAATGGGCCCAGTTCAGAAGGAACGAATGACTGATACCAACTCCTACTCCGACTGCACTTACATCATAACTTGACATTTCAAAAAAGTCTGAATCCTGATCACTTATATACAATGATGTTGACGCAATATTTTCATATGTACTCGAAGTATAACTTGCCGAAAGAGACAGAGCCCAGGGCCGCGGCATACTGCGGTAACAGCTTTCTTCGTCAGAAACATGAGTATAAAGAAGAGAACGAATCCGGGATTTTACCCGGTCCAGAGCTTCAATGCCGGCCGGGCCATCCGCTGTTTCATCCGCAACATACTTATGAATCGCATGATTATAAGAAAGATATGCATTCTGCAGAGTGGAGGCTATGCTTAGAACTGTATCGAAATCCCTTGCTTCATCGAACTGCTTCTGTTTATTTTTCCAGAAACTCCCCGTGGAATCTGAACAGGCTTCGTAGAACCAGGGATCAGTCCAGGTAAGACCGAGCTGCTGGGTGGTAGGACCATAGTTCAGTTTTCCCGAAAGCCTCTGACCGGTACCATTGAGGTTGCTTTCGCCGCCTTCCACAAAAATAGAGAAACCGGATGTGGTACCGAATCCCCCGCCCATAGAAATTGTACCGGTAGGCTGCTCCACAACATCCATAATGAGATTCATATTCCGGTCATCGGACCCTGGCCGCATCTGCATGTTTACTTCTTTAAAGTAACCAAGGTTGATCAGTCTTTCCCTGCTTCGGTTTACCAGAGCGGCATTGTAAAGCTGACCTTCTTTGATCAGAAGTTCCCTGCGGATTACATGCTCCTGAGTTTTAACCATTCCTTTAACTATAATGCTTTCGATATAGGCCAGATTATTTTCGCGTATAATGAAATGAACATGACGCAGGATACGTCCTTCGTATTCAGGCTGTTCTTTAAGGAGCTTTTCCAGTTTTTCAGGATTGATCCATTCGGCTTCTTCTTTACAGCGGCTGGGCGTTCCGGCTGCGGGGCTGTCGGACTTCAGACAATCTTTGTATTTCTGAATATTTTCTGAGGTCAGCTCTACATTCACGTATACCGGCTGGATCTGTGCAAATACGTAACCCCGGTTTGCATAGAGCTCCTGAAGGGTAGTTCTGTCACGGAAGAATCTGCCCTCATCGAAAATATCACCGACATTATTTTCTGAAAATTCCAGAACATCCAGCAGCATTTCTTTAGGATAAACCGGCAGAATCTTATCGGGATCTTTGGCCCTTCTTTCGGGAGGATTCAGTTCCTGATTGAGATAGGCAGGGTCATGACTTGCGGAATAACCACCAAAATAGCGAACCTCACCTTCTGTAACAGAATAAGTGATTACAATCACCCTGCCATCTTCAGGCTTACGGGGATTTCTCCAGCGGATTTCGTAGCCGGATTCTTTTTCATTAATGTCGGCATCCAGATAACCCTGGCTTTTCAGATATGCCAGAATTCTGAATTTATCTTCTTCGTATTTGCTTTCCTGAAAAATCCCGCTTTCCATGAATCCTTCGGATTTATGCTCCATCACGCCAAGGACAGAGTCGGGATCGGTTTTTCGGAGCCCGAGAATATTGATCCGGGCTATAGGGATACTGTCCCCCTCATCCACAATATAAACGACACTAATTGTATTTTTTTTAGCATCAAGGTCGCTGGAAGCAGACCAGACCTCTGCGAGGAAAAAACCTTCATCTTTGTATTTCTTTTTTATTACAGAAATTCCGTCCTGGACTTTCTGGCTGTTAAAAACATCCCCTTCTTTCAGCGGGAGTCCGGCTTTCAGATCCGCGGGATACAGCTCCTCAACCCCTTTAAAATCAATGGATTCCACACGGGGCAGCTCTGTTACTTCAAAAATAACATTAACAGTGCCATCCTGATTAAAGGAGACCCTTGCCAGCACATTGGAAAAATAGCCGCTGTTAAAGAGGTTTTTAATATCACTGTTCAGCGTGATACCCGATAACGGGAAACCTTCTATTGTATTAAGAAAGGACCTGAGTTCTCCTTCGGAAGCATTCTGTAATCCTGTGAAAGTGACGGATTTTACGATCTTGTTTTCGTAATCTGTTCTCTGAGAGAAAACAGGCAGAAAAATCAGAAAAACCAGAAACAATGCTACGGAATACCGGATTGTTTTGCGGGACCAGGCAGACTGACGGGCATTTTGGAAATATTTCTTTATTCTTTGGATCAAGGCAGACTACCGGAAATTCTGATTTTTCCTTTCTAAAGGACAAAAAAAAGATGTGGCCTTATCCGTCAGCTATATTTCAATCCTGCTTTTAAGCTTAATTGAGTAACAGCCTGGTTTTTACCAGGCCGTCCGCTGATTCAGCCCTCAACCCACATGCCTTGCCAGTAATTCCCTGGCATGCTCCACAGCTGCCGGACTCTGGACCAGGCCTCCACCGAGCATCCGGGTAAGCTCTTCCAGTCGTTTTTCCCCCTGCAGCCTCTGCAATTGAGTCAGTGTACGACCATCCTTAATTTCCTTGGCAATCCGGAAATGCTGGTCCCCAAGACTTGCAATCTGATGGAGATGAGTTACCACAAGTACCTGACTTTTAGAGGCAATGGTTCTGAGCCTTGCTCCAATGGCATGAGCCACTTCTCCGCCTACACCAGTGTCCACCTCATCAAACACCACTGTGGAGACAGGGTTGTTTTCGATGATAATGGATTTTACTGCCAGCATGATTCTGGATAATTCGCCCCCGCTCGCAACCTTGCGAAGCGGCTGGATCTTTTCACCGAGATTAGCCCTGAGCATAAATTCCACCCGGTCGAGCCCTTTTTCATTTACCGAGTAAGCAATTCGGCCGTCAGAGGAAAGTTCAGGGTCAACCTCCCGTTTCACGGAAATACTGATGGCAGCTCCGTTCATACCCAGATCGCTGAGCTCTGCGGCAAGCTTTTCTTCAAGAACCGGGATCTTAGCCGACCGTTTACGGGAAAGATCCTCAGAAGCAGCAAGGAGCTCGCTGTAACGTACAGCAGCCTCACTTGCCAGCATTTCGGCCTCTTCATCTGACATTTCCATTTCGCTGAGCTCGTGGCGGAAATCCTTTAATGCTGAAAGCATCGATGCAGTACTGCCACCGTATTTCTTATGAAGTTTTTTATACTCTGCAATTCTGTCGTCAATATCCTCCAGCTGCTCGGGAGAATACTGAGTGCCTTCTTTTTCTGATCTTAAGAAATCGCCAAGCATTTCCAGTCTGTAAATGGACTCCCTGAGATGACCAAGAGGCTCTTCCAGTTCCGGGCGTATGTCGGTGTGAAAAGAGAGCTGGTGTTCCATCTGGGTCAGTAAATCGATTACTGAGGACTCTTCTTCTTTCAGACCTGAAAAAGCAAAGGAAACATCGCTGTAGTACCGGCCGCTGTTCTGAATGACCGCCTTCATTCTGCTGAGCTCTTCAAATTCAGACTCTTCCGGTTCAAATTCTTCTATTTCATTAATGGCATACTTAAGGTAATCAATCCTCCTCTTTCTTTCACCTGCCTCCAGATTAACAGAACGAAGCCTTTTTTTCAGGTGATTATAACTGTAGAAAAGTCTGCTTACCTCCTCCCTTTCCTGCCGCAGACCCGCAAAAATATCCAGCGCATCGAGGTGCGATTCAGGATCGAGAAGCCTCTGGTGTTCATGCTGACCGTGAATTTCCATAAGCATTCCGCCAATAGCACGCAGAGCATTCAGACCTGCCGGCTGACCGTTTACAAAACAGCGGCCGCGCCCATCGACCGGAATTTCCCTTCGCAGGGAAAGATACTGATCACTGTCAGGGAAACCGTTTTCCGCCAGCCAGCTTCTGACCTGGGAATTTTTCTGAATATCAAAGATACCCTCGAGCGCAGCCCTGGGACAGCCATTGCGCACGATACCCGGGCCAAGCCGGGAACCCAGCAGACCATCCACCGCCTGCAGAACAAGAGACTTACCGGAACCTGTTTCCCCGGTGATGGTATTCAGATGTGCTCCGGGCCTCAGCCTCACATTTTCAATAATTCCGAAATTTTCAATTCTGAGTTCGATTATCATAAACACATTATAAGCACTAATCAGAAATCAAGCAAGCATTTTTTGCTTGTTTTTCAGGAACAGTGAAAAAAAAATGACTGAATGAAAAATTCCGCACAATTACCTTCTATTATATTAAGCATTTTTTTATGGGGGTTTACCGGGGCCCTGCTGCTGATCTGGGTGCCCGCATTTCTGATTCAGGGCTGGCATTCGGACCTCATCTTCCGTCAGGGGCTTTACGGTGGCTACCCGGCTAACCTGCACTCCCGTACAGCTGTGGCCATTGCAGCTTTATTTTTAATAATATTCACTATGCGCGGCCAATGGTATGAGTGGTTTTTTCCGGTTCTGATGGCTGCCCTCGGAGTGGCAGCCCTCATGAAAACGCATATCTGGTTTTACGGTATTCTGACTTTAGTCTTATCCGTAATACTTTTTCGGGAATGGCCGGCATCTGCTGCCAACAAACGGGTGCGTTTCTGGTCGGGCTACCTGCTTCAGACAGCGGTGCTTTCCGGTATTACCGGGGGGCTTTTTCTGGTTTTTTCCGAGATGGACCACCGTCCCTATATTTTTGAAACAGGCAAGTCACTCGTATTCAACGGATTTGTTCTTCTTTCTTTCCCGGCCCTTTTTCTCTGGACCGATAAAACAAGGCCTGAGGACCATTTTTACGGACTGCCTTCTTTCGCATCGGGGGCGGCCCTGGTCCTGTATCTTCTGTCATTTCTGGGGGAGCTCTGGATTTTCGCAGGCAGCCTGAGCCGGCTTGAATTTCATATACCGGGTTTCCTGCGCTTTCTCGCCTTCCTTATCTGGATTGCTGCCCTGTTTCCTTTAAAAGAAAGGATCCGCTCCCTGCCTGATCCCAAAGCTGCATTTTATACGATCTTTACTTTAAGCCTGGCACTCGGACCTCTGGGGCACTCCCTGATGCAGGATTTCCGGGGCCACTTTTCTCATATTGCCTTCACCGCCGGACTTATGCCGATCATCCTTCTCCTTAGCCTGAAATTCTTTCTGCCACCGGAAAAACAGACTTCATTCATTCCGCCTGTGCATCTGCTGGTTGTCTTTGCTCTGATTCTCATCGCGGCCCCCCTTCGGATTATGGCCGGTATGAGCGATCTGACTGATCTGACCGAACTTCTGGGGGCTGCACTGATCCTTGCATCCGCTGCAGGTATCTTTGGTTTTTACTTTTTTCGCTCTTTTTTTTCACAAAAACAGGAAAAATGATTGCATGAATTTCAATCACTGTATAAGAAGGAACAATGATTTGGCGTTTTCTTCTGATCACTTTACTCACTGCCGTTATTTTTTCAGGCTGCAGTAAAAAGGAAACGCAGAGTTATATACATCCGAACCCTCCTTTCCGGATTGAATTTCCGGAAAACTGGGAAGTACGGAATGGTGTGGCAGGCACCACAGTCATTGCGGTCAGCCCTGCGGAAAACGGGGCAGATCCTTTCCGCGAAAACATAAATGTAGTTGCCGAAGATATAAGCGAAAAGCCTGATGCAGAAGATTACTTCATTCAAAGCAGAAGCAATTTAGAGTATTATCTGACAGATTTTCAGCTGATCAGCGAATCCGAAACTCCCCATGGCTCACTGCCTGCCAGGTTTATTGAATTCCGCAGCCGGACCGGTTCTGTCAGCAGTCACTACCTTATGCTGATGGTGGCGGACGGAAAAACCGGCTATATTGTAACCGCAGCAGCCGATCCCGGGTCCTTTGAACAGTACAGACCCATCTTTGAAAAAACTCTCCGAAGTTTTCAGCCGCCTCAGAAGGCACTCTGATCTTCGCGGCGGCCTTCCCGCTGCAGCCTTTCAATGGATTTCAGTTTTCTGCGGGCTTCTGCAATCTGGGGACCGTTCCCCTTTCGCACAATCTCTTCATATAGTGCTGAAGCTTCCGTCAGACGGTTTTCATTCATCCGAAGGTCAGCAAGCGACAGAAGCATGGTAACCGGTGCAAGGGAGTTTACCGCTCCGTTCAGAAAGGAAATCTGCCTTGATAAAGCGGGCTGTCTGGTTCTCAGCAGAATATAATATTCTCTTTGTTTTTCTTCGTTTTCCTGGTTCAGCAGATCCTGTTTCAGGGTATCGGACTGTCTGCGAAGCTCAGCTGCCTCCGCCTCAAGAATCCGTCTGTCTTCCTCCAGATAACGGAAATCTCTTACAGCGCGTTCCGTCCAGCTGATCTGTGCTTCAGTGTATTTCCTTTTCTGCGATAAATAAGCCAGATCTCTGTATAATTGAAATCTTCGCCGCAGGAAGTTCAGTCGCTCCTGAGGAGTCAGAGAGGCAAGGGAATCCGGCAGTTTAAAATCTTCATTTCTGTGATCCCGGAGGTCTTCGGGAGTCACCTGTTTTTCCTCCCAGGATACAGACTCATTGATTCTCCGAAGGCCTTCTTCCAGCAGCTCCGATGCACGGTCCGGTCTCTGTGTCCGGCGAAGATGTATTTCTCCAAGATGCAGAATTGCCTCCGTTCTCCGGCTGCGCAGAAGCTCTGCAGCCGGGGAAGTATCTCCCGGTAAAGGATCTATACTGAGTTCCAGATATTTTTCGAAGTTTTCTGCAGATTTTATATAATTTCTCTGATCATTATACAGACCCGCTGCACTCAGATATCTTTCAGAAAGAGCCGACTGATCCGCATTCTTTCTGTATTTAATTATATTATTTATATATTTTTCTTCGTACATCAGAGCCCGCTCTGTATGTCTCCTGCGCTTCACCTGCTCTGAAAGGAGAGCAATGTATTCCGGATTCAGAGGATCTGTACGGTGTGCAGTCTCCAGATATCTCTCATATGCAGTATAATTACCAGGCAGACCCTGCCATGATTCAAGGGGAGAATCTCCCATTCCGGCTGAAAAAGAGTCCCTTTTTGCATAGGCATCTTCCTCGCGAAGAAGATGCTCCTGATCCTTCAGAATCCTCGCCAGCCGGAATACCAGTTCCCCGTCGGTTCTGGAGCGCATCGCTGCATATCTTGCAAATTCCGTGGTTCTGATTTCATGAAGCATTTTCTCTTTCTGAAGAAGAGCATTTAAAGAAGCAGCCGCAGTCTGCTTTAAACCTGAATCACGCAGATCCTCTGAAGCGGACTTCCGGTCTGACTCCATTCGGCGGATCAGAACCGGCATTTCTTTCAGAATTTCTGATGTGCGAAGGGCATAATCGCGGATTACCGGATCCGTTTCTTCCGCCAAACGGTACTTATCTGCAAACCCAATGTCCATCTGTTCCTGAAACACAGCAGCTTCCTGCCGGTATTTCAGATATTCTTTATATATTGACAAATAATTTTCGGGCGTTACGATCTGACTCAGAAAAACCGTCAGAGACTCTGCTTTTTCAGGGGGCGGAATCAGTTCGGTAAAAGGCTGAAGCCTTACGAATCTCAGAGCGCTTTTATAATGCCGGACCGCTGCGGCTTTGTCGTCTGTCAGTTCGGAGGCCATCCCCATCACATAATGAATTCTGTTCAGATAAGGCGAATGGCCAAGAAACGAAGATGACTGAACAGTTCTGTTCATCTGCAGTGCATGCAGCCGCAGCGCATTTACATCAAATCCGGAAGTAAGAAGCGGTTCCGTTCTTCGTTCATATTCAATGCGTCTGCCTTCTGTGAACTGACTGTAAAAGCGGGTCAGGAGACCGGAACCCCGGCTTATAATCTGAAAAGCCTTTTCACGGCCCTGGTCCGGATTGCTCAGCAGAGCTCTGTAATCGTTTTCCAGATTCAGAACCTCTTCCTGAGTTATCAGTTCCGATGGATTTTTATAAGCACCCTGTACCGGCACCGGAGGAGTCTGCGCACCCAACTGGTACATACAGATCAGAAACACTGCAGATCCAAAACCGGTTTTCAGAGCAGAATACACTTTAATTGTATCGGTCTGATGTCCGGTTTCAATAACAGGTTACAGCCAGAAGGCGGGATATCTTCGATTCCGGGGTATATTGTTGATAAGCAGGGCCACTGCGAGCATAATCAGAGCTCCTGAAGCAACCGGCAGAATAACGTACAGATAACCTAAAGAATGGATAGAAGGTCCCCCAATCACAGCAATCAGTGCTGTGGCCCCACCCGGCGGATGCAGAGTCAGACTGATGAGCATAAAAAGAATTGCAGCAGATACAGCTATAGCGGAAGCCAGAACGGGATCGGCGGGAATCAGCAGCCTGGCCGTAACCCCAGCCAGAGCCGATACTATATGACCCCCAATCAGATTGCGAGGCTGTGCCAGAGGACTTGCCGGAGCTCCATACACCAGTACGGCAGATGCGCCGAATGATCCGATCATCAGGGATAGTCCGGCAGGTTCAAGCCACCCGGAATGAAGCAGAGAAAGCAGTCCAATTCCAAGAAAAGATCCCAGAAATGCCCAGAACAGCTCGCCAAATGAAATATAATCCCGGCTGAACCGGTTTGAAGAAAGAAGGGTTGCTCCTTTCATTTTTCCGAAATACACTCTCAGCTGATTCATATAACCCCGTCCCCTGCCATAGAAAAGCAATGTTCAGTATATAGGAGTATTATATCTGCATTTGGTTGCAAGAAAAAATTTTACAGAACCTGCGGATTGTAGACCCACCTGCTTGCCGACAGGCGCCAACAGGCAAGGGGATTTACAGAAAAAATAGACCGAACGATCCCTTGCAGGATTACTTGGAGGAAAGCTCTTCTTTGCGGCTGAGGAGTGCCTGAGCATATTTGCTGGTCAGACTTTTCATGTGCTCTTCGGTTTTTTTCAGAGCTTCATTTACCTCAGCAAGGTTCATTTTGTTCACTTTTTTATTGCCTTGTTTTTCTTCAGACATGCGTATCCTTCCTTAATCTCAATGCCAGATTTTTTTACCTGCCATTTTCCGGCAACCAGTTTTATAGTACACTCTCAGGGGCGGGCACACCCGCCTGTCTGCTTACAGGCCGACTGAAAGCGGGAAAAATTGCGGATGCGCCCGGAATAACTGATAAGTAAGATTTTTTCTTGCCACAATCCCTTTTAGCGGTTAAATTATATCATTGGAACTGCATTGTTAAAGATTGCACAGTGTTCTGCCCGATGATTCAATCAGGCAGAAAAGGGAAACATATGAACAACCTAAGTGAAATTTACAATGCTTTTCCTGGAAATGCACATCTTTTTATTAAAGCGCAGAATGAACTTAAAAAAAGAGGCCGGTATCGTAAAATTCGGAACGGGGAAATTATTTATTCTGAAGGTGATAAATGTGAAGATTTTTCATTTGTAATTTCCGGCCAGATTCGTGTTTATAAGCCGGGTGAATCAGGTCGTATTATCACACTTTATCATGTAAATCCCGGGGAATGCTGTTTTATTACTGCTTCCTGTGTCATGCGTTCTTCCAGATTTCCCGCCGTGGCCGATGCTGCTGCGGATTCGAAATTATTCGTAATCCCTGCTGATCTTCTCCGTGATCTTGTTCAGAGTTACCCGGAATGGCAACAGTATGTTTTCAGCCTGATGGCCAGCAGACTCATTCACATTACATCCATTCTGGATAATGTAGCTTTTCGTCGGTTTGATGTCCGACTTGGGGAATACCTTATAGAGATTGCCTGCCGGTTTCATTGTGAAATTCACACCACCCACCAGAAAATAGCCGACGAACTGGGCACCGCAAGAGAGGTGGTAAGCAGAACTCTGAAAGAGTTCGAAAAACTGGGACACCTCCGGCTAAGCCGTGGCATAGTCCGGGTAGTCCATATTCCCTCTTTTCAGAAATATATCAATTCACTGACTGAAGAATCCTGATTCTTAATGGGAAAAATTTTCGGTTTTATGTGACTTTGTCACAGACAGACTTCAGTCAAACAGTATATAATCACTCCAGTGAAAATTAAAAATAGTGGAGTGTTTATGAAAGTAACAGTAAACAGAAAAATTTTCGGCATTTTGGCAGCACTTTTAACAGTTTCAGTGTCTGCAATTCAGTGTACAAAAGCAGCTTCTGATGATTTATCATTAATTGCTGCGGCAGCGTTGACGTCCCAGACGTCATCAGTTTCAGAATTTTATATGACGGAAAGGTTAGCAGTTATCCAAGGTGCAGGAAGTGTAACTGCTAACGAGGCTCTCGCTTTAAAGACAGCTAATACTATTGCAGATTATGTTAAAAGTACCGATGAAACAGTCGCCCATGATTTTCCATTCGGATGGGTTGTTGCTGGTCAGGAACAGGATAGCACTCCGATAACCGATACCTCTGAAGCACTTATTGTAAGACCACCCCAGGTTCTGGAAAAGGACGGATCTACTTATATAGTAAAGGGAAATGTTGTAGAAATGTGTAATAAAGGCTATGCCACAGCAGCAATGGGAACCGGTAAATACCACGCTCCGGCCCTTCCATGCAAGATCCAGGTATGGGCTGACCATTCCTCTGATAAAATTTATGTAGATCTTACCGACCCTCGCTCAGTCTTTGCACTGTTTTTTGCAGATATCACAGATCCGAATCAGATGAAGGATTCGAACGGTAATGTCGTCAACCCGGAAACCGTTTATAACGAAATGAAAACTCTGATTAAAAAAGCACTTGAAGGACAGTCAGATATAACCTGGGTTTCTGAAAAGATCGGACCACTGCTTTCTGTATCGGATGCCAAAGGTACCCAGAAGCCTTTTATCATTGAGAAATGGCTGGATTCAGGAGCTACCGCCACAACAGTGAAAGAAGCCTCCGTCAGAATCCTGGATTATCTTGGAACAACCGGCAGTGATGGAACAGCAGTAAATCTTACAGCAGCTAAAACAGCTGCGGAAGGCTGGAGATCAGCAAGAGTTGCCGTTATGAAAACAACCACCGGAGTTTTCGGAACGGTTCCTGGAGGTACGGAAAATTCATTTGCACTCAGCCTTCCCTCTGATGTCCAGATCATAGAAATGTGCTCACCTAAATACGCTAAGGCAGCCATGAAATACGGTATGGCACATGTAGGAGCGCTTCCCTGCAAAATTGCAGTTTATGAAAGTAACGGAGCACTGTATGTTTCGTATCTGAACCCGCTGTTTATGTTTAATGTCCTGTTCAGCGATGTAACGATTAGCACTGACGATGCTGCTCTGGCAGAAAACGTTAAAACCGATACTCACTCAATAGTGAACCAGGCAATCAATGGACAGACTCTGACCGGGGGAACACTGAAGACAACCCCTGATGATGTGACTTCTCTGATATTACCATAATATATGTTTTGTGAATCCTGTCACCCGGGACATAAAAATCCCGGGTTTTTTTTACTTGTTTTATACGTTTATTAGGCCGTAAACCCTCATTTCAGCGGTAACCGCTGCCTTTTGAAGCAGAATAAAGTTATAAAACAGTATCAATCCATCCGGATTTTCCACTGAGTGATTCTTCGGTTCTGCTCCAGATGATAAGCAACCAGCAGCTGCAGCTTTGATTTGGCAAGGTTCAGCTGCTTTGTCATATGCCTGCCGAACTCAGCCTGCTCCAGAGTGCTCAGACTGGCTGTATTACTTACATTCTTATAATTATGGCCCATAGTTTCAATTTCGGGATTTTCCAGATCGGGGTAATAGATCCGGATGATTCTCCTGTTAAAATATTCAGGATACTGAACTTCCCTTGTGGAAACATCAAACACAATACAGGTGAGATCACCGGCCGGATTATAGGTAAAACTTGTAACTTTGCTGTGCGCTGAAAAACGGTTGTGAATATAAGTACCTGCTGAATCCTCGAGGATGATTTCCTGATACTCTTTGATATGCGGATAAAGCTTTGCAAGCTCTTTATGAAGATCCTGGATATCCAGTACCAGCTCTTTGAATTCTTCCTGTTCCCTCAGCTTCACTTTCTGGATACGCTCGGCTTCTTCCTTTTTTTCCTGGCTTTCATTCACCGCTGCGGGCTCTTTTTCCGGGATGGCCAGCTTTCGCTCCCCGCATGTACGAAGGGGGTCCTTCTTGCGAATTACAATTGCTTCTTTTTCTGATTCCGGAGCCGGAGCAGGCTGAGTCACTCCCTGGGCAGATACTGCCTGATATGATACAAACGCCAATGCGCTGACTGCGGATGCTGTGATAATTGCTGTTAAAAGACGGTATTTCATGGGTTCCCTCTCTATTGATAATCGGAATCTGGATGCCTTAAATTTACCAGCCAGAAATTAATCGGACACTTTTTTCAGTCCGCAGAAGCGGAAAATATATAAATAATATTTGGTCTGGTAATCTGTTTCATTAATTCTGCTGCCCATACAGGGTGCTGAAAGGAGCATCAGCTGGCATCTCTCCGCTGATTCTTTTGTATAATAAGAATATTTGACTTCCCGGGCAAGCACTTCTTCCAGTGTGTAAAGTGCAGTGGACTCATGTTCCGGGCATTCCTGCATATTCGCAAGAACGGCATACCGCAGCCTTGCCATTACAGCAGATCTGGGAATCGTTTTGCCGGATCCACCGGCCTCAGCCAGCTCAGCCTCCGGATACATACAGCCCAAAACCACACTGATCAGGATAAAAGCAGTCAGAATCACGACTGTTCTGAAGAAATTCGGTTTTCTGTTCCACTGCATTAGAGCCAGATTCAGGACCCACTGCAGCATTTCCAGTATTTTTTTTGTGAATTGACTCCAGAGGCCGGATCTCAGGATGATGCGATTCAGAGTCCTTTATTAGGAAGATAACACATCCCATGACAGAAAATCATAATATTCAGACAGTCGCTCAGCTCAGGGAAGCCTGGGTTTCCTTCTTTAAATCAAAGGAACACACTCACGTTCCATCTGCCTCGCTGATTCCCAAAAGCGACCCCACTCTGCTGTTTACAACCGCCGGAATGGTCCAGTTCAAACCCTATTTTGCAGCCACGGAAGTTCCCCCCTATAAGCGGGCTGTCACGGTGCAGAAATGCTTTCGCACAACGGATCTTGAGAGTGTAGGCCGCACAGCCCGGCACCTTACTTTTTTTGAAATGCTTGGGAATTTCAGTTTTTTCAATTCTTATTTTAAAAAAGAAGCCATTGCCTTTGCCTGGGAATTTTCCACAGAATGGCTCCGTTTTGATCCTGAAAAAATTCATGTAACGGTCTATACAGAAGACGACGAAGCCGAGAAAATCTGGAATCAGCAGATCGGGGTGCCGATGGAAAGGATCACCCGTCTTGGTAAAAAAGACAACTGGTGGGGCCCGGCCGGAGATTCCGGTGCCTGCGGTCCCTGCTCCGAGCTCTACCTGGACCGCGGGAAGGAAATCTGCACCTGCGAAGACAAAGATGCCTGCAGGCCAGGGTCCGACTGCGACCGGTTTATGGAATACTGGAATATTGTATTTAACCAGTACAATCAGGATACTTCAGGGAATCTGAGCCCGCTTCCCGAAACCGGAATCGACACAGGTGCCGGACTCGAAAGAATCATCGCTCTGAAAAACAATGCGGATTCAGTGTATGACACAGATGAACTTCTTCACATAATAAAAAAAACAGAATCTCTGATCCCTACCCTTCGCAGTGACGGAGCCAGTGTAATTTATAAAAAAGATTCGCTGACTCCGTTCCGGGTGCTTGCTGACCATTCCCGCGCGGTTACTTTTGCCATTGCAGACGGAATTTTCCCTGACAGCACAGGACGCGGCTATGTAATCCGCCGCATCATCCGCAGAGCGTCTCTTTTTGCACGCGAACTCGGGGTAAATCAGCCTGTCCTGCATAAACTGGTTCCTGAAATCATAAATATCTACGGAGATTTTTATCCTGAACTGAAAAAAAGTGCGGCAGCCATTGAAAGCCGCATTCTTTCAGAAGAAGAAAGATTTCATCATACTCTCGAACAGGGTCTTCGGATCTTTGGTCATTACACAGAAGAACTCAAAGAAAAAAAAGCTACTGTGTTTCCTGGTGAGGCGGCATTCAGGCTGTACGACACTTTTGGGTTTCCACTGGAAATCACCCGGGAGCTGGCTGAGGCACAGGGACTCGAAACCGATATTCAGGGTTTCGAACAGCTGATGGAAAAACAGAGGGAAACAGCCTCACAGGGTGCCCGGTGGAAAGAATGGAATTTCCCTAACAGTTTTCCAGCAGATCTTATTTCTTCCGCAACAGAGTTTACCGGGTATGATCATTTTATTTCTGAAGGCAGAATCCTCTCGATCATAAAAGACGATCACTGCACAGACTCTTTAACAGGTTCCGGCAAAGCCATACTGATCCTCGACAGAACCTGCTTTTACGGTGAAAGCGGCGGACAGAAAGGAGATACCGGTAAAATCACAAAAGAAAACTCTGCAGTCTTTATAGTGAAAGACACTCAGAAAAAAGGAAACCTTATACTGCACGAAGGAGAACTGATTTCCGGAAGTCTGAAAACCGGAGACACCGTAAAAGCAGAAACCGATCAGCAGCGAAGAAAAAGTCTTACAGGGCATCACAGCGCCACACATCTTCTTAATGCAGCGCTTCGCAGGCACCTGGGCGATCACATCCAGCAGACAGGCTCTCTGGTTGCACCGGATTACCTTCGTTTCGATTTCTCACACCCGGAAAAAGTCAGCCCGGAAATCTTATCAGAAACGGAACTTCAGGTAAATAAAGCAATCCGGAAAAAGGCACCGGTAACCTGGAAATACATGCCGATTGAAGAAGCAAGGAAAACAGGTGCAGTGGCCACCTTCGGCGAAAAATACGGCGAAACTGTGCGGGTAGTTCAGATGGGCGGCTCTGAGACAGAATCAGTGGAATTCTGCGGGGGCTGTCATGTAAGCAATACTTCCGAAATCGGACTATTCCATATTCTTAAAGAAAGCAGTCCTGGCGCAGGCAACAGAAGGATCGAAGCCATAGCCGGGGAGCAGGTAATACTGCATTTTCAGGAGACCATCCGGGAACTCTCTTCGCGCATCCAGGAGTTCAACGAAAAAGCTCTTGCCTCCGGAGCAGAAAACCTGATTATCAAAGCGGATCTGCCTGACGACACAGGCATCAGAAATCAGCTTGAGTCTGACCCTCTTGAAACACAGAAACTGAGCTCGCTGAAGGAATCTTACGAAAATGCTCTGCGTGATGGCGAGAAAAAACTGATTAAGGCAAAAAAGGCTGATGAATCTTCCCGCGCATCCGATCTGATTTCTTTAGCGGATGACCTGATTTCTTCGGCTGAGACTGCCGGGTCCGTCAGCATCATTGCCAGAATCTTCCGCGACGAAGACCCTAAGCTGCTCCGCGTCCTCGGAGATTCCATTAAGGAAAAGAAAAGAAATGTGCTGATTCTCTTCGGAAGCACCGGTGAAAAAGGTCCAGGTCTTCTGTTTATGGCAAATAAAGATGCCGTCAGTGCAGGGATTAACTGCGGATCACTGATCAAAGAAGCGGCTCCGCTGATCGGCGGTGCAGGCGGCGGAAAACCAGATATGGCGCAGGCAGGAGGAAAGGATCCTTCAGGGCTCGAAGCAGCCGTCAGCCTTGCCGGACAGAACGCAGCAAAACAGGTTAAATAATTTTATAAACAGAGGTAAGCAGAAAATGGCATCAGAATATTCATTTGACATTGCAGCCAAAGTCGACCGGCAGAAACTGGCTGAAGCAGTGGACCTTACAAAAAAAGAAGTAGCCACACGGTTCGATTTCAAAGGAGCGAAGGCAGAAATCTCACTGGAAAAAGACACCATCTCTCTTGAAACCTCCGATGAAATGCGCATGAAACAGCTGATCGATGTGTTCGAAAGCAAACTCATCAAACGCGAAATCGCACTGAAGGCATTCAAATACGGTAAATTCGAAACAAATGTAAGCGGTGTTTATAAATGCAAGGTTGATATACAGAACGGCCTTTCTCAGGATCAGTGTAAAGTCATCACAAAAATGATTAAAGATGCCAAAGTAAAGGCACAGCCCAGAATCCAGGGAGATTCAGTCAGGGTAACGGGCAAAAGCAAAGATGAGCTTCAGGAAGTCATTGCACTGATCCGCAAAGCCGATCTGGACTTTCATGTTGTTTTTGAAAATTATAAATAACAGGATTTATAAAGGTGAAAGAATTTTCCGAACTGCTGCAGGCAGCTGCTGATTCCCTCCGCCTTGGATATTTTTCCAGAGCAGTGGAAGAATTTGGCGAAATACTTGAAGCAGACCCGGAAAATCCGGAGGGAGCGGCCGGAGTATATATCAGCGGCTACTGGAATAACCGGTCTGATCTCTTTACCTCCTCGGAAGAAGGTCTGAAACAAGGCTCTCTTCTTCTGCGGGAATGGGAAGAATTCGACCGGATTGCCGACTCCCGCGGCTATTATGGTCTGGCAGCCTACCGGGCCGCAATGCAGTTCGTCCTTTCGAAAGCAGCCGGCCATTACAAAACCGCCTTTGAAAAAGAAGGCGGACAGTCTCCTGACAGAAATGTTCTTATTACTCTTGGTCAGCTCCTTATGCGGACCGGGGACACTGAAAATGCAGCCGATATTTTTCAGTATGCCAGAAGACTTAATTCCGGCGATGCAAAAGTTCTGTTTCTTCTGGGAGAATGTCTGCTCGCTTCGGAAAATCCGGCACTTGCTGACAGGGGTCTCTCCTTTTACAGAGATGGTTTTTTTATAAATCCGCAGGCACTCGATCCCGGATATATTTCTTCTCCTCATATCAGCTCGGTGTTTTCGCATTTATGGGAGAAATACAGCGAAAAACCGGAATATGTTCTGGAATGGATGCCTGCATGGCTCTCCGCAGAATATTTTCGCTCCGGCTGGAGAAAGCTTTCCGGCGATGAGGTAAAATCATTAATAAAAGAAGCCAAAAGACTGGAGCCGGATCTTAACCGGGGCCACGAAAAATTTCTTTTCAAAATCAGAGCACGTCTTGCCTTTTATTATATTACTCTGATCCATCACTTCACATACACTGAAAAAAATCCGGACCTTGCTGCAGATCTTGAGGAAATGCTTCGCGACCTTGATTCAGAACTGTATTCCGTACTCAGAACCCGCAGCAGGGCCGAATAAACCCGGTACCCGCAGGAAGCGGCGTCCGGACATCTGCTTTATTACGCAGCTTCTTTTTCTTTCTCTTTTTTACTGATCGTATCAAATCGCACCGTCTGAGCGATTATCTTGATCTTTTCTCTCGTGTTTCCTTTATCATCCTTCCAGCGATCCTGGCGGATCTGACCCTGCACAGTCACACGGCTTCCCTTTTTCAGGTACATTCCGCAGTTTTCCCCAAGCTTATCCCAGGCTTCCACATTCACATAAGAAACATGTTTGTTATCTTCCTTGTTTCCGTATTCGTGATTGATCGCCACACTGAAAGTGGTTACAGTTTTATCTCCTTTAATCACTTTAGTATCAGGATCCGCAGTCAGATTTCCGTCTATCACAGCTAATGAAAGATTGTTCATATTGTAACTCCTGAAGTCCGCGACTTCATTTATTACAGGTAAAAAAAATTTCATTCTGCGCATTTTTTTTCTGATTTTTTTTCAGAATCCGGATTTTTTTTTACCTGTTATCAGTATGAAGAATATTAAAAAAGAATCACTTCCTGATTACCTGCAGAAATTCTCGGAAGCACAGCTTCCCATCATACTTGAAGACCGGCCTGTAAAACAGGTCATCGCCGCAGCCGGAAGCGGAAAAACCTTTACTGTAACAGGTCTGGTAACTCATCAGGTCAGGTCCGGAAAGGTTTCCCCTGACCGGATTCTCCTTCTCAGTTTTACAAGAAAAGCAGCCGGAGAAATCCGTGAAAGGCTGCCCCAGGATTTCCGGGACTCTGTGGAAATATCGACCTTTCATTCTTTCTGCTTCCGCCATCTGCCTCAGCTCAGACCCTCCATGAAAAATATATCCATAATGGAAGACGACGACAGAATCCGCTTTTTCATGAAATTTCTCAGGGAAAGAAAAGAAGAAGCCGGGGGGATTCCTTATGAACTCATAATCAAAAACTCTGAAAGAACCCGGCAGATTCTGCCGGATCTCCACAGAGAAATGGAAGAAGAGCTCAGGCTTTATAAAAACAAAAATAATATTTATGAATATGATGATCTGATTCAGATGGTACTGGAGGATTTCCGGAATTCGACTGCACAATCCGCAGAACTTGCCCGCTCCTATGATCTTGTGATTGTGGACGAATTTCAGGACACAGACCCCGACCAGCTGGAATTCCTGAAACTGATGGCACCCCCGAATCTGACAGTTGTGGGTGATGATTACCAGGCAATTTATTCATTCCGGGGAGCTACCGTAAAACCATTTCTTGACTTCAGCAGAATTTTCCGGAGCGTCAGCGTCTACAGACTGGAAGAAAACTACAGAAGCCTGGAACATATAGTAAAAGCAGGAAACCAGATCATTAAACATTCCTCCCGCCAGCTGAAAAAGAAGGTTAAATCCGTACGCGGTAAAAAGAGAGGTGCGAAAGTCCGGGCTGTGATTCTGAATCCGGGAGAAGAAAGACTGCTTGCCGAAATACTGAACAGACTTTATCCTGAGAATGACCCGGATTACCCGGAAACCCCTTTTCGAATCCTTAGCCGCAGTAATCACAGAATCAGAACCTGGACAGAAGCAGGTTTGCGCGATGAAGTCTGTATGACCATTCACAAAAGCAAAGGTCTCGAATTTCCGGTGGTTTTTCTGGATCTGATGGGCGGATGGAGCGGCGGTTCCGGAATGCAGGATCAGGATACTGCGGATGAGGAAGTACGCATTGCCTATGTGGGTCTGACAAGAGCGAAGGATTTTCTGGTAATTATAGCCGGTTCTGTTTATACAGACAGGAATCCGGAGAAATATATGTGGGAAGGAATGTTCCGGGATCTGTGCACTGTTACGGATCTTTATAATCTGGAGAGAATGCTGCGTGAGAATGGATGAGGTTCTGAGGCCTCATCCATTTTAAAGAAACTTACTCGGCCGCGCCGCTGTAAACCAGGCTTACATCACGGATCTGCATAGCAGATTTGCGGAATTCCGGATTCACTATACCGCGAGGGACATAGCGCACCTGAAGGTCGCCTGGGCGGAATACCTGCTTAAGCAGATCCATTGCCTGCTGCATGTCTAAATCATGACTGCAGGTAAAAAGATCGAGCGCGGCATATCCAAGCTCTGGCCAGGTGTGGATGCTAAGATGCGACTCAGCGATAACAATAACACCGGATACACCCTGCGGGCTGAACTTGTGAAATCGTTCATCAATAATGGTAGCTCCCGCAAGACGGGCAGCTTCCAGTAAGGTATCCGAAACCAGCTGGACATCATCCAGCGTATCATTCTGGCACTCATAGAGTTCTATGAGATAGTGTTCGCCGAGTGGATCACTCATCATCACCTCCGAACATCTGAAATCTTCAGACAGGTAACAGTAAATTCTTCAAAAAATGAAGTAGAAATGACCATATTTTTTATGGCCCCGTACTGTATATAAAAAAATATTTTTCAGCAATTGCGCGAAATTTTTTTTAATAACCGTTTTTTTTACAGAAAATCCGGTATCTTACATAGAAAAAATACCCAGTAGGTATTTTTTTTCAGAAATTACTTTACGCAGAAAAACCCATTTCGGATTTTCACTGTATGAAAGTTTCCAGAAAGACGGACTATGCACTCAGAGCTTTATTTACTCTTGTAGATGGCTATAAAGGAAATCCGATTTCCATTCGTGAAATTTCCAAACAGAATGATATACCTAAAAAATTTCTGGAGCAGATCATGCTCGATATGAAAGAAAAAGGCTGGGTTCTGAGTATTCCGGGACAGAAAGGCGGGTATCTTCTTGCAAAAGAACCTTCCGCAATCTCCCTTGGAGAGGTTGTCAGGCATTTTGACGGAGTGCTGGCTCCGATTCCCTGTGTTTCCATAACAAAATATGAAAGCTGCTCTCAGGAGTCCACATGCCGCTTCCGCCGGGTGTTTCTGGATATACGTGACTTCACCCTTCAGACGATGATGGACGCAAGTCTTGAACAGGTCTCTCAGTGGTCTCCGGTAAGCCACCACGAGGTAATGAAACCTGTGTTTATTGAGGGAGCCGGTATTTAATCATTGACAATTAGAACACAAATTAGAGACCTATAGAATAGGTATTTAATTTGATTGCAGGTGCAGGAGATTTGCACCTTGTTTCAGAAAATACACCAGAGGTAAAAACATGGCAGATTACAGATTCAACACCCTTGCCCTGCATGCAGGCCAGGAACCAGACCCAACTACTCTATCGAGGGGTGTTCCCATTTACAGAACCAGTTCCTATGTCTTTAAAAGCACGGAACATGCAGCCAACCTTTTTGCCCTTAAAGAACTCGGAAATATCTACACACGGCTGATGAATCCCACAACCGATGTACTTGAAAAGCGGATCGCTGCACTCGAAGGAGGAGCTGCTGCGCTTGCTGTGGCATCGGGAACTTCCGCAATTTTTTATACAATGATTAACATCTGCCGTCAGGGAGATGAAATTGTGTCTGCCAATAATCTCTATGGCGGAACATATACAATGTTCAATGATATTCTGCCCCAGTTCGGTATCAGGACAAAATTTGTAAAACCAGGGGACCTTGCCGGATTTGAAGCCGCTATCAGCGAAAAAACTCAGGCACTTTATATTGAATCCATCGGCAACCCGGTACTCGATGTGGCTGACATCAGTGCAGTGGCTGCCATCGCTCATAAGCACGGACTCCCCCTTGTGGTTGATTCCACCTTTACAACTCCTTACCTGCTAAGGCCGCTGGAACACGGTGCCGATATTGTGGTGCACTCAATGACCAAATGGATCGGCGGGCACGGGACCGGTCTGGGCGGAATAGTAATCGATTCAGGAAAGTTTGACTGGTCTAAGTCAAAATCATCACTGTATTCCGAACCTGATCACAGTTACCATGGTCTTCGCTGGGGGCACGACCTCGGGGATCTGCAGCCCCTCGCCTTCATACTCAGAATGAGAACCATCCCCCTTCGGAACCTTGGGGCAGCCATTTCACCTGATAATTCCTGGCTGTTTCTCCAGGGTCTGGAGACTCTGCATGTAAGAATGGACCGTCACTGCTCCAATGCGCAGAAAGTTGCAGAGCATCTCGCTTCGCATCCGAAAGTAAGCTGGGTTCGCTACCCCGGTCTTCCGAAGGACCCATCTCATGCCACTGCTGTAAAATATCTGAAGAAAGGCTTCGGGGCTATGGTTGTTTTCGGAACCAAAGGAGGAAAAGAAGCCGGAGAAGCTTTTATAAATAAACTGAAACTGTTTTCACATCTGGCAAATGTAGGGGATGCAAAATCACTGGCGCTCCATCCTGCCAGCACTTCGCATTCTCAGATTTCTGAGGCAGAACAGCGCGAAGCGGGGCTGACTCCGGAACTTGTGAGACTCAGCATCGGTATCGAGGATATTGACGATATCATCGCGGACATTGACCAGGCCCTGGCATAGGGGGCCTGGGCATTAACGCATTACACAGAGGACTTCAATTCGCCAGACAAATTGGCCTCTCCCCCCCCCCCCCCCGATTTGCGGGCAGATTTCGCCCCCTCACGGGTGGGATGGCCTTTTGGTGGAGGGACCGGAACTCAGTCAGCTTATCCGCCCTAAAACCTCCGGATTTTGGCCAAATATCACAAAAAATTCCAAGTGTCAAGCAGAAATGTCACAGCCACGGACTATACTAACATGGGAAAGCCTGTGCCGGTCCGATGCAGGGTAGCTGTATAGAAGGCTCCACAAAGGCCTTTGTCTTTAAAAAAATCCCAGTATTACTGTTGTTCCTTAACTAGTCTCTCAATATCCTCAAGAGTAAGATCAGTGTAGGCAGCAATTTCACTGAATTCAAGTTTCCCTGCCCGGATCATGGCTTTTGCAGTCTGGCAGGCTTTCTGGTAAGCACCTTTTTCTATGCCCTGCTGGATTAACATTTCTGCTGTAGTCATTATTTCCTGCCTCACTTTCGGATTCAGGATTTTTTCTTTTAGTTCCTCTGGTTTTAACCCACCCACTTTTATGAAATATAAAACCAAAGTCTTATGGATGACCACACTTTTTTCCTCGGCGAATAGCTCAGCGAGTGCATCCTCGATAGGCTCCCAAATTTCTGTTTTTGCATACTTCAGCAATGTAAGACCGGAGTAAAGAAGCTTGTAACTGCGAAATCGGTCCAGATCCTCTTTTGCCATGTCGATCAAAACAGCATCGTAAACAGGAATAAATCTGCCGAAGACCGGATGATGCCGAATTTCTGCACTGAATAAATCCGATGTTTTTCTGCAGATTTAAATTTCACATAAAGAGCACCTGTCTGCCGACAGACAGGCGGAGAGGGGGCTGCATTTTTTTAAACAGGATAAGCAGGATATATCAGGATAGAGTCTCCGCTATCTACAACACCAATCCTGTCACATCCTGTACATCTTGTTAACCCAGAATCATTTTTCTAACAGGATATGCAGGATAGGCAGGATAGCTTCACAGTTTTTT
>CAZQKZ010000040.1:0-6407 GCA_964594095.1 uncultured Leptospiraceae bacterium
TCCAGTCTATGCCATTTGATGAACTTTACAAGATGGGTTAATTGAGCGTTTACAGTTTTTCTATTTCTGAATCTCGATTTTTGTGATATTCTTGTGCGACAGTGTAGGGTACCCAAACTCTATCGGGGAAATTATTTATTATATTTTCTAGTGAAGAAAAATAGGCTTCTGGAAATCTGAAGATATTTAATATTATATTTGTATCTAGAATAAAATGTGCATTTTGCCATAAAATGCTGATTTCAGATTCATTAAGATTATAATAGCCCGGAAATTCTTTTTTCATATCTTTACCTTTTTACCGATTGCGCCTAACGAAACAGGTTTCACGAAGTTTACAAGCCCGCAGGGTGCAGCCAATTTGCCGAAGCCCGCGGGCCGAATGGGAGCATTGCCGGGCGGAGGCCAAGGACGACCGCCAAGGGAGGACGCAGCGTGAAATCTTAAAGTTATATGCAGTTCGCCAATAAACAAAGAGCTTATTATTTAATTTTCCTGCTTAATTCTTCTTTGCTCTTATCTGATAATTGTTGCTTTATAAATAGATTAACTTCATATGGATCGGGATCTTTCCGTTTGGGTTCGATTACAGTCTCATAGGTCTCCCAATCTTCTGGTTTTTCAAAAACGATTAAACCGATACCAAATACTTCACATTGTCTTTGAATCCTTTCAAATTCTTCGGTTTCTGGCTTACCTGAAGTCAGATGAACGCATAAATATGCTTTATGCGCGAAAACTGACTGTGACGCAGTTTCAAAAACGGATTCAACACCGTAATTATCTTCAGGTTTGATTTCGAAAGTGACCACTTCCATTATTTTCCCATAAATGTACTGGTAATTTTTTATGGAAATCAGTGTTATGTCTGGGCGTGTCCATTTGCCTCCAGTTTTCTTTCCACCTCCATCTGCGGTTTTTTCAAGAATATATTCTTCGATATCATTCTCTTTGACCCAGTAAGTTTTAATTACATTTAGTAACGGATCATATAGATCCTTTTCCTTAATTCTTGTCTTTTTTAGATCTTCCTTCTTTTGTTCTGGAAGCTGTGATTCTAATAGATAAACTGCGCCACCTTTGCCTCGCGCCTTGCTTAGTTTACCGATTTGAATCAGTTGATTACGGATTCGCCAAAAATCATCGTCTGGGAGGTTTGGTATCTTTTTCCTTAAATCAGTGATTAAAGATTTATTTCCAATTGATCGCCCATCTTTGGGAATTAAATCAAGCATTTTTGATTCTATTTCGCTATCATCCATTTCGTATTCTCCATTATTTGTAACGATTACTATCTCATACTTTGGCGAATTGCGTATAACTCCAATTACCCGCACTCAAGTAAAATCTGAACCCGAATAAAATCTGAACTCAAGCAAAATGAAGCGCCCTGACCATTAAGTTTTATTCACAAAGAAAGTCAAGAAAAATGCGCACAAAATGAGGAAAAATATAGGCCGCTGCATACTGGAGAATCAGCCTAAAATCGCTTGCGGGTTTTCTGCTGCCCGCCTGGCCTCACCGCAGTCTTCCCCATCATAATCGTAGCACCAAGCTGTGACATTTCCGGTTGACGCCTGGATTTTTTTGTGATACATGGCAAAAATCCGGCGGTTTTGGGGCGGAATAGCTCAATGAGTTTCTGGCCCTCCAACCGGGGGCCACCCTCCCACTCGGGGGCGAAATCTGTCCTGAGAAAAGGCAATTTGCCGGAACTTATTGGCCGGCAATCTATTATCTCCCCAAATAAGTCGGCGTTTATGCGGCGACCGAAGGGAAATAAAAGGCAAGGTGCCACTGACACCTTGTTGGGTTCAGACTCATCATTTAGATGAGTCCGGGGCGAGGCCAAGGCGGGTCCGAAGTGGCCCGCCGAAGCGGGTAATTGTTAGTTATATGACGTGTGGACTCTTCGCATATTTGAATATTAAGTCACATCAGATTCGAAACCGTTTCAAATACATTTTTACAGGACTTAATTGCTTCAAGTAATTGTTCAACTTCAGGTTCAATTTCAACATCCGGATATCTATACATAACGGAATATGGGTTAAGGATATCAATATCCGGTTTGAGTAATTCTAAGGAGCTTTCCATTGTAATGCATTTATCGAGTAGAACTCGTAAGTCGTGAGTTTTAATGATCGGCTGAAGATGGAATGCTAAAAATCCTTTCAGAGCTTTTTCCGCACATTGCTGTGTATGGTAGATAGCAACGTCAAGAACAGAATCCTCTCCGCGTGACAATTTAACAGCAGCCATTCTTCATGAGGCTTCAAAGACTTTTACTCCGTCATGAATGATTTTATAGATTAAAGTAGAAGGGTGATTCTTCTTTTCAGCAATTTCACTTTCAGTATATACTAAAAGATCGACAGGCAAATCAATGCCATGCAGAGAACTAAGCCCTTTTTTAATTCTGAAATATGGCTTTTCTTCACTTTCAGATAAAATAACACAGAAATCGACGTCACTTTCTGGCGATGGTTCACCCCAAGCATATGATCCGAAGAGGTATATTTCTTTTGGATTAAAAACTTCCTCGAGTTTGTTTTGAATCTGTTTTAACTGTGTATTTTCCATATCGGAGTTGAGACAATATTCTTATATTAAAGGCCTTCTTATTTGTCAATTCAGTATCAGAAGAAAAAAACACACATTGCACTTTATATATACTATGTCAATAAAAAATCCACTTGACTCCCAAAAATTCACTGATACAATATCTTATTATGGAACCTAAACGCAATAATGTCGTGAAATATACCGAAATGCTTCAGGAAAAATGGAATCGGGAGCTTCGGTATATTTCCAATGTACAGATTCGGGAGTTTCTGCAGCAGTTACCTGAATAGGAAAGCAAATCTGCTGCCCGCCCGTCTTTACCGCAGTCTTTCCCATTATAATCGTAGCACCAAGCTGTGACATTTCCGGTTGACGCCTGGAATTTTTTGTGATACATGGCAAAAATCCGGCGGTTTTGGGGCGGAATAGCTCAATGAGTTTCTGGCCCTCCAACCGGGGGCCACCCTCCCACTCGGGGGTAAATCTGTGCCTGTAAATTGGAGTTAGTCAAGGATCAGACTAACCGCCGCTGTATTACAGCGAAATTCATCATCAGATTTCTGTCTCATAAAACACTTTTCCAACACGGTTGATATGGTCTATCAGGTCCGGATTGCTGATTTTGTGGTAGAGCGAAAGGTCTATTTTGTAAGGTAAAAGCAGGTCGTCCAATTCGTTTTCCAGCTTCAGAAGGCTGCTGTAATCCAAATCGCCTTTGATGGCCAGGTCAATATCGGATCCGGGTCTGTAATTGCCTTTTGCCCTTGAGCCATACAGAATGACGTGATGAATTTCGGGGTATTGAGCGAAACATTGATTAATAAGGTTTATATGTTTCTGTTTTAATCCAAACATCTTTCAGTTTTTTAATTGGGTCATTCTGTCTTTGAAATTTAAAAACAAATCATAATACCATTCCACCACATTCTTTGCGATTTCTTTGGCAGTGTTTTCATTATAGGTGTGCGAAGACTGGTTTCGGCTTTTGATCATTTCCATCCAACCTTCGCCGTCGTCAATTAATCCTTAATTAAAGGCTTCCCGTGCAGCATCTCTGGAACCTGTTATACCGGTAATGCCCTGGTATTCAAAATAATCTTTCAGAACATTCCACGCCAGTTCGTGTGTAAACTCAAAGCGCTGAATCAGTCCCTGTTCCTCCAAATCAGAAATTCCTTCGTTTTGGTATTTCATCACAGCCTCTTCTAAAAGCGAAAAAGCCTTCAGGAAGTTCTGAAATCGCTTTTGCCAGCGGATATCCTGGTTGCTCATATTTCAAATCCTGTTTTTTTCTTATCTGCTTTCAATTCCATCACTCTCTGCAGCACCCGTCATAGATTCGTTTTTCTACCTCCAAGGCAAGCATTTTTGCCAGGCGTTTTGCTATACCTGTGAGCGCATAAAACTAATTGCCTTTTATTCCTTCGACAGCTGCAGACTGCCCCGGAAAACATTCAAATATAAAGCCCAAAACGTCTTTGTGTTCGGGGTCTGCTACTGGCTCGTGTTTGCATGCTTCTGATTGGTTTCGGAGTCCTGCCTGCCTAAGCGTTTATTCATACCCACTCGGGGGCGAAATCTGTCCTGAAAACCTTTAAAAATTTACTTATAAATATTTTCAATTTTATAGTATTGCGGTGTACAGCTTCTCAGAGAAGATCAGCAGCAAGGTCCGCAAGCCCGGATCTTTCCCCTTTAGAAAGTGTTATATGCCCGAAGATCTGCTGGCCCCGGAACTTTTTCAGAACATGGGCAAGGCCGGAACTCTGCCGGTCAAGATACGGAGTATCTATCTGGTCTAAATCCCCGGTCAGGATTACTTTTGATTTTCCAGCAGCCCTTGTAATCACAGTCTTTATTTCATGGGGGGTTAGGTTCTGGGATTCATCAATAATTATAAAGGCATCATTCAAAGACCTGCCCCGGATAAAACTCAAAGGCTCAATTTCAATGACTCCTGACTCAAACAGCTGATCGGCTTTGGAACGGTTTTTGGAATCGGAATCTCGCATCAGAAAAGAAATATTATCATACACAGGTTTCATCCAGGGAGCTATTTTTTCTTTCAGGTCCCCGGGAAGAAAACCCATTTCCTTTCCTACCGATACTGCCGGTCTGATAACTATAATTTTTTTATATTTACCTGCCGGAACCTCGCATGTCTGCTCCAGTCCGGCCGCCAGTGCAAGGAGAGTCTTTCCTGTTCCTGCTTTTCCATTCAGGGTTACCAGTCGAATTTCAGGATTAAGCAGCAGATAAGCCGCAAATGTCTGTTCCCGATTCCTTGGGACAAGTCCCCACATTGACAACTCCTCCTTCAGGAGTCTCCGGATTCCTTTGCGGCCGAATTTATAATCAATGGTGCCCAGAACCGAATGGCTGGAATTATTTCCGTGCAGAGTCAGACACTGATTCCAGTAAAAAAAATCTTCGTTAAAACCAGAAACAGTCAGATTCTCCTCTTCCCCGTCAGCGTCTGCAAGATATATAAACTCTTCTTTCATCAGAGTATCTATGATGCTGTCATTAAGGGTAAGAGACGCAGGAGGAATATTAACTCTTTCCACATCCGGCACATGCCCCCTTTTATAATCTTCCGTGATCAGCCCGCAGGAATGTCCAAGCAGCCGGACATTAGTGTCTTTACTTACGAGAACAGTCTTTTTTTTGCCTGATTTTTTACTGATTTTCAGAGCAGTGGCAATAATTCTGGAATCATTATTTCCAGGCTGCAGATCAGGAGGGAGATCTTTCTGATGCGAGGAAGGGGCTATCCTGATGGTGCCTTCGGAAGGATATGGCAGAGGAACCGGCTCCAGAAGAGTCTTATATTCCTCTTTCAGCTGGTCCAGAATCCTTGAAAACTCCCTGGCGTTAAACGCTTTCTGATCATTTCCGTTTTTAAAACCATCCAGCTCTTTGATTACTGCCAGTGGTATCACAATATCATGTTCCCCGAACTGATAAACAGCCGACGGATCATGAATAATAACACTTGTATCAAGAATAAAACTTTTTTTTCCCGATCCGGTGAAGGGTTTATGCTCATCGCTTAGGTTTTTTATTTCGCTTCTGGTGATGGTTTGCTGCATTATGTCTCTTCCTGCCGGACCAGACAATAGAAACATTTTAGGTCACTTTGATTACACGGAAATTACAGTTCTGAAATTATAATGAGGTAAAAACCCGTTTATACCGAAATGAACTTCCTGAGAAGATCCCCCAGGCAAGAAGGTCCCTGAAGGCATTTTCAATAAGAAAATTGACTGTTTCTTTTCTTTTTTCCAGAAGCTGTTCTGCAAATGCATCATTTAACCGGAAAAGTCTTCCGTGTGAGACATCGGCAATGACAGCGTCATCCGTTAAGGTTAAGCAGGGCCAGTCCGGAAGGGCCTCCTGTACCCGGATCAGAAAAGGCTGATTCTGCGTAAAAAAATCCGATTCCGTTTCTGCCGTATCGGTGCCGGCAGGGTACCAGATCTGATTTTTGTTTTTTTCAAGGGAGAAGGAACCGGAATGAGTGCGGATCAGCCGCTTCAGATGCACCGGGAAATTCAGTTTTTCAGACAGGTCGCGTGCTATGGAGCGGATATAGGTTCCGGAGCCTACCGCAAATTCTGCCGTAACCGTACAGTCCAATGCATTATAAGATTTCATTTCTGCAGAGAAAATTCTGATCTGCCTTTTTTCAGGAGACATTTCTGCATTCCCGCTCCTGGCATAATCCGAAAAGCGTTTACCGTCTTTCTTCAGAGCCGAATAAACGGGAGGCAGCTGCTCTGTTTCCAGAGTAAAATCTTCAATCAGTTTTTTTATAATATCAATATTGTTTTCAATAAAGG
>CAZQKZ010000040.1:6419-13075 GCA_964594095.1 uncultured Leptospiraceae bacterium
CGGCTTTCATCGGGAGTCCGCTCTTCCATTACGGTGCCGGTGGGATCGTGGGTATCGGTAAAGGAACCGAATTTAAATTCGGCTGTGTAGGTTTTATCCTGATGAAGAAAAAAATCGGCAAACGGAGTTGCTTTACCGGCCACAAGAATCATAAGCCCCTCGGCAAACCGGTCCAGAGTACCGGCATGACCAACACTCTTTGTTTTGAGTGCCCTTCGCAGCATTCCGGTAAGGGCTGCACTGCCAGGCCCAGGTGGTTTGTAAGCAAGGACTATCCCGGAAGCCGGCTCCCCTGTCCTTTGATCAGTCTTTGTCTGCACCTGATTCTATGATCTGGAGAATACGATCCCCTTCCGCAATACTGGTATCGGTCTCATACCATAGCTTTGGTGTGACACGCAGCTTCAGATTTTTTCCGATTGCAGACTGGAAAAATGATCCATTGTCAAGAAGAGCTTTCCAGGTATGCCGGTTTTCTGATTCGCTTCCGAAAAGAGATACGAATGCAGTGACCCTGCTGAGATCCGGATAAAGATCGATCCGGGAAACAGATACGAGGCCCAGTCGGTCATCCTTCACCCTTCGGCGGATAATCAGCTCGCTCAGCTCCCTGAGTATCAGGGCCTCCATCCTTTTTTTCCGGATCTCATTCATGCAGTTTTTCAGCCCCCGAGTTTCCGGGCAACTTCCTTCACTTCGAAGCATTCAAGGGTATCGCCTTCGACGAAATCATTAAATCCGTCCAGAAGAATACCGCATTCAAATCCTTCGCGCACTTCTGAAGCATCGTCTTTCTCCCGTTTGAGGCTTTTAATACCGCAGGTGTGGATCACAACATTATTCCGTATTATGCGGATTCTGCTTTTGCGGTTAATAGTTCCGCTTTTGACCATACATCCGGCGATATTGCCAACTTTGGAGATTTTGAAAATTGCACGCACTTCGGCAGATCCGAGAATCTCTTCGATTTTTTCGGGCTCCAGAAGTCCTTCCATACTGACCTGAATATCTTCTATTACTTTGTAAATAATACTGTAATATTTGATATCCACACGGCTCTGACCGGCAAGTTCGAGTGCTTTTGGTGTGGCCCTTACCTGGAATCCGATAATCAGCGCATCTGATGCAGAAGCAAGACTCACATCAGATTCAGAGATGGCACCAGTGGCTCCGTGAATTACGCGGACTTTGACTTCATCTGTTGAGAGTTTGATAAGCCCGTCTTTGATGGCTTCCACAGAACCCTGCACATCCGCTTTAATAATGACCTTGAGTTCCTTATGTACCTGAAGCCAGTTATGCAGATCCTTGAGACTTGGAGGCTGACGGTTGGCTGCATCGGTGATCTGTTTGAAGTAATGACGTTTACCGGCAATTTCACGGCCATAACGCTCGGATTCAACAACCTGGAACGGATCGCCTGCTTCAGGAACTCCGTCAATACCGGTGATTTCCACCGGAGTTGAGGGACCTGCTTCCTGAACCTTTCGTCCCAGATCATCAAACATTGCCCTGACCCGGCCGGAAAAGATTCCCGCCACATAGGGATCACCTTCCCGCAGTGTTCCTTTTTCCACAAGGATTGTGGCAACAGGACCTTTACCCGGGTCGATTTTGGCTTCAATTACATGACCTACAGCCCGGATTTCCGCATTGGCTTTCAGATCAAGCACTTCAGCCTGAATCAGTATCATATCGAGAAGATTCTGGATTCCTATATTTTCTTTAGCAGAAATTTCACAGAAAATGGTGCTTCCGCCCCAGTCTTCCGGCTGCAGTCCGTGACCAACCAGTTCCTGCATAACCTTTTCTTTATTGGCAGTTGGAAGATCAATTTTGTTTACAGCCACAATAATCGGAACACCGGCTTCTTTTGCATGAGTCAGGGCTTCCACAGTCTGTTCTTTCACACCGTCATCGGCTGCCACTACCAGAACCACAATATCGGTTACTTTTGCACCACGGGCCCGCATTGCAGTAAATGCTTCGTGACCTGGAGTATCGAGGAAGGTTATCTTACCTCCCGAAGTAGTCACCTGATAGGCTCCGATGTGCTGTGTAATCGCACCGGCTTCGGTTGCCACCACATTCGTTTTCCGGATGGTGTCGAGAAGTTTTGTTTTACCATGGTCCACATGACCCATGATCGTTACTACCGGCGGCCGGTTTGTCCGCTCTGTTTCAATATCAGCTTCTGCCTGAATGATAGTCTCTTCGTAAAGGGATATTACTTTTACTTCGCAGCCGTATTCAGCTGCCAGAAGGCTTGCTGTATCGGAATCGATGGCCTGGGTAATGGTAACCATCTCACCCATTTTCATCAGCTTTCCGATGACTTCAGAAGGTTTAAGATTAAGTTTTTTGGCAAGTTCGCCTACCTGAAGAGTACCCATGATTTCGATCTGCTTGGGCACTGTAGTCCCGGACTGAGGCCGGTTTTTCTTTCTTTCAAGCTTTACCAGGAAATGATCATCGGTATCACCTTTGCGGGATGTATGTTCTTTACCGCCGCTTGGTCTGCCGCCACCTCTGCTGCTCCGCGCTGCTGCTCCGTCAACCAGAGGCACCACCGGCGCATCTCCTGGCTTTCTGTTAGGTCCGCCACCGCTGCGGGAAGGCCCTCTTCCTCCGGCGCCCTGCGGACCACTACCGCCCCCGGCAGGTCTGCGTCCGCTTTCCACTACCCTGTCAAAAGGAGTGGATGCTCCGCTGAAATCGTTTCCAGGTCTTCCGCGACCTGCTCCGGCTGGTCCGCCTCCGGCTGGTCGCTGACCCTGGTATCCTGTCCCAGGCGGCCTTCTGTTCTGATCGCCGGGCCCGCGGGAAGATGAATCCCCTGGCCTGCCACCCTGCTGCGGACTTCCCTGCGGCCTCTGGCCTGGTTCGTTCCGGGGCGCCCTGCTTACAATGGGGGATGCCTGAGTCCTTGGAGTATGACGTACTGGTTCCTGTCTCGACTGCCTTGGTCTGTCCTGGTTTGTGCCGGACTGAGCTGCAGGCGCAGGTCTTTGTTCTTTCGAGGGTGCAGGTTTAGCCGGAGCTGGCTTTGAAGAATCACGAAAGACATCACTGATGTCTTTATTCTGTGTGATGCCGGTTTTTTTAATTACCAGCTTTTTCTTTTTGTCAGCATCGTGCCCCGATGAATCCCGGGAACTGCTGTTATTTGTATTCTGATTCTCTGCCATTCGTTTAATCTTCCTCGAATTCCACATTCTCCTGGATTATTTTCATAATCTGTCGGGCAGTGGTTTTACCTAAGCCAGGTACAGCTTCCAGTTCTTCCTGATTTTTTTCAACCAGCTCTTCAACACTTCTGATACCGGCATCTTCCAGTATAGCAATAATCCGCGATGACAGAGGCAGCTCATCCAGCGGAGTCAGTTCATCATCCCCTTCCGTTTCTGCATCAGCCTGATAAGCAACAGGCTCCACAGGCTTACTGAAAATCTCATCCAGTCTTGCCCGGGCCTCGGGAGTGGAGATTTCCTGAGCAAACTGGGTCTGGGATTTAACAAGGAGACGGTATCCGGTTAACTGTGAAGCCAGCCTTACATTCATTCCATTGTTCCCGATGGCCAGACTGTACTGGTCATCTCCCACAATCACAAGTGCTTCCCTCTGTGCAGAATCCACCCTGACTTCGGTAACTTTTGCCGGAGTCATCGCGTTGGAAATCAGCACAGCCGGATCCTCAGAAAAATTTATAATATCAATTCTTTCATTTCCGAGTTCACGCACAATGGACTGAATACGGACACCTTTGATACCGACACAGGCACCGACCGGGTCTACGTCACTTCGGTTAGAGGTAACAAGGAGCTTGGTGCGGAATCCGGCCGTCCGTGCGACTGCCAGAATATCAACTACACCATCGTAAATTTCGGGGATCTCCATTTCGAAGAGTTTTTTTACAAAGTCTCCTGATGCTCTGGAAAGAGTGATGACCGGTCCTGGATCTCTGGACTTTTCACGCCGAAGATCCACATTCTGAATAACGGCTTTTACCCTGTCCCCGGTCCGGAATTTTTCACCAGGGATCTGCTCCTTCCGGGGCATTACACCTTCAGCCTTGCCAAGATCAATATACATGAGATCCCGGTCCCGCCAGCGCAGAAAGAAACCGTTGATGAGATCTCCTTCTTTTGCCTTAAATTCGTTATAAATAATTTCGCGTTCCATTTCCTTCAGACGCTGAAGGAAAATCTGTTTTACATTTGTGGCACCGATTCTTGAAAATCCGAACGGATCTTCCTTTATTTCAATGGTTTCCCCGGGAACCGCATCAGGATGAGTTTTCTTAGCATCGCTGAGGGAGATCTGCTGGGAGGGTTCTTCCACAGTTTCTGCCACATCAAGTCTGCAGATTACGGCAATTTCCGGTGTATCTTTATCGAGAACCACCGAGAGCCGTGCGTCAGTTCCGTACTGCTTCTGGTAGGCAGTAATGATACTGCTCTTAAGCACTTCTGTTACTTCATCAAGAGAAAGGCCTTTTTCAGCAGCCACTTCTCCGAGAGTATCAAAAAAAATTTTGAAGTCAGATCCGTTTGCAGATTTTGTTTTCGTTGTTTTTGCCATTTTATAAATCCAAATACAGATTCGCCTGAATCAGGTTTTCCTTTAACACTGCAGCTTCACAGCCGCTGATACTCAGTAATCCTTCCGTAAGCTTTTTCTTTTTACTGCCTTTGCGCGGAACATACTCACGAAAACAGTAATAAGAATCTGCCTCTTTTTCAAACACTGCCAAGGCGGTATAAACCGTTCCTTCACTTCGGAACTTCAGCCGAAGAGGCAGCCCCCGGAAACGCTCCAGATCTTCAGGAATACGCAGAATTCTTTCCGCTCCGGCGGAAGACACCTGCACAGAATAATTCTCTGCAGTGAGCCCTTCGGGGAATATCCCAGGCCATAAGGCAAAGGGATTTTCTGCCAAGAGCTCAGAATCCAGTTTTTCTGAAAAGTTTCTGCTGAATTCAGCGCAGTCGTCGACACTGACTGCACCTGAACGGTGCTTCAGACCGTCGAGGATGATTTCAAAATGCCAGCCTTTACCAGCGGGCCTGATATACGCTTCATAAATACCAAACCCGGAGGGCAGTATTTCCTGTAAAAAATCCCGAAGATCCAATATGTCCCTGATTCCCAGATCCATATTTTTTTGAGTATCAGGTCAGGTCAAGTCTTTCTATATAATGGTTGACCGGATTTGGTCAGAATGAAACTCTAATCGCAGAATGAAGCTTTTTAAATCCATTAGCCGGGCAGTGACCATTGCTGCGCTGCTGGTTACAGCGGCAGGCTGTGCCCAGTTCCGAATTACTGAAATCCAGGCTTCGGCTGTACTTTCCCTTCCGGCTCATCTGATTTCCGACAGTAATAAAACAGAAGGAATATCTGCGGGGCTGAATGACAGGGTTGTTTTCAATCTGCCTGTGTATCCGGCTGTCAGTTCCGATCAGTCCCGCTTTCTGATTTCAGATCCTTATCATGCATCTGTGAAACTTTTTCGGTCCGGCCAGCGTGTACCCCAGAAAATCTACAGTAAACAGCCTGACCCGGCTTCCGGTTCCGTTCCTCATGTAAAGGTAGCTCTGGACTCTGCCGGTCTGACTGCTTTTGACTCTGACGATACCATGTATATTCAAAATTTTCCGGGAGCTTCAAGGAGCCGTGTTTATGAACAGGGAGATACCCACCCTGCTTACCGTCTGCCGGGTGAGCTGAACCCTGCTTCCTCTGAATTTCTGCCTTCTGAGGTCATTGTGATTTCTGAGGATGATGAAATTCTCCATACTATCGGTTCTTTTAAGAAAATTCTGCGGCTCACCGGGGGCGGACCAGGTCAGATCTATATTCTGCATGAAAACGACTCAGGCAGGGTTCTTTCTCTTTATGAAAACGGTCAGAAAAAATATGAATTTTCAGCTGATTCCCATATAACTCCGGAAGATAAAAAAAAGTTCCTCACAGAAACAGAAGATATCGTTCCGGTTTTCGGGTCTTCTTCCCCTGCAGCGATTGCGTCATTAGTATTCCGGAACAGTAAAACCTATGAACCGGTCTACCGGTCCGTGGTCAGGATTTCCGCTGACACAGGGATTCCGTCTTCAGAAATTCTCCGCATCACTGATGCAGGCGACTCCTTTGCATGGGTAATGCCTGACGGGTCCATCTATATTTCCAGCACAGAAGGCGAAAGCACACGGATTCTTTTTAAAATCTACTCTCCATCCGGAGAATACTTAAGCAACCGGCTTATCGAGTTTTCCTCTCCTCGCTCGGCATGGAGGGAATACTGGTTTGATTCAGACGGGAGCATTTACAGTTCCCGCTTCCATCGAAACACTTTTGAAATTCACGAATGGAAATAATCAGTCTTTTTAACTACGATTCATGCCGCAGGCTCGATTCTCTGACGGAAACCAGGGGCATTTCCGGCAGGCAGCTTATGGGTCAGGCCGCTCTGGCCTGCCTTTACAGCACAGACCTGAGCCATTTCTTCCGGAATCAGGCGAGATTTATTCTGCTTGCGGGAAAAGGGAATAACGGAGGGGACGGCTATGCAATGATCTGGCATCTGCTGAGCCACCCTGAATTCCGGGAAGAACTCCGGAAAAATATACTGATTTTTTCCAATGATTCTTCTGCAC
>CAZQKZ010000040.1:13086-14562 GCA_964594095.1 uncultured Leptospiraceae bacterium
GCGATGCAGATTTTTACCGGGATCTTGTTCAGCAAAGCGGCATTCAGTCCTTTCCATTCCTGCATTTTACGGATCATTTTTCTTTATCTGAAAATGATATTATTATCGAAGCAGTTCTCGGAACCGGTCAGAAAGGTACTCTCAAACCCGAGCTGGCTGCTCTTGTCTCTGCAGCAGAAAATTACAAACTTTTAAACAAAAACAGGAATATTCAGTTTATAAGTATTGATGTTCCGCTCGGTCTTTCTGAAGACCTGCCGGAAGATCCGGATCTTTTCCCGGCTGATATCCTTTTCACCATTGGTAATGAAAAAACTGCCATTGCCCTTGCGGCGGGCAGACTGGCCGGATGCACTGTAAAAACACTGCCCGCCGGATTTGATCCGGAAGCCATCAGCCGGCTTGCGTCTGAATCTGAAGCTGCCCGGATTTTTTCCCGACCGGAAGAAACAGCATTTTTTTTCAGAAAAAAACCGGACTGGCATAAATACGCAGCAGGCTACACTGTCATAGCGGGCGGTTCTGCAGGAATGGAAGGTGCCCTCCTTCTGTCTGCTGCGGCTTTTTTTGCTGCGGGAGGCGGCATCGCGCGGGCAGTCACCCCCTCACCTTCCTTTGCGGCGGCAGGTCCTGGTTTACAGCCTTCCCTCATGTGGATGACGGCAGACGGACTTCCTCAGACAGAAAGGGATGAACTTTCATTCCGCTCCCCTGATTCTTTTGTAATTGGGCCCGGCCTTTCCCGGGAAGATGCAGTCCATCATGCTGATGCATTTATACAAATGATCCGGAAATCCTCAGAGGAACGGCTGATGCGAAATCAGACACCTCCCTTTATAATACTCGATGCCGCTGCCTGCAGTCTGATTTTTCACTCTGACTACCCAGAACCGCTTCGCTGCAGAACCCTGCTTACTCCTCATTCGGGGGAATGGGCTTCTCTGGGCGGGTCGCCCATTCACAGCAAAGAATCATTCAGCAAAGCAGTTTTATTCAGCACGGAAAATCTCCGCTGCTGGTCCCTGATAAAAGACGCAGTGTCCGTTCTCATTCCCCCTCCGCCTGCGGAGGATCCGTCGCACTGCAGCGGAGTAAAAAGAAAACCGCTGATTTTCCCGCATCCTGAACCTTCACTCGCAACCGCAGGTACAGGCGATTCCCTTTCAGGTATTCTTGCAGCAGCGTTCTCCGGAAAGCGCGGACACCTCCATGATCCTTACAGTATGGAATGTGCAGTTCAGCAGAAAATTCATCACAGTATGAACCTGCTTCATGCAGCTGTTACAGATTCTGTCCACCCTGTATCATCTGATTTCGCGGCAGGAATAAGAAGAGCTCTTTTATGAAATATTATTATAAAAGCCCCGAAGAACTTAAGGAGAAAATTGAACAGCAGAAAGCTGCCGCCCCGTCTCCTTACAGAAACAGAACATTCCTTACAATACTTACCGATGTGGTTCTGTTTCTCGCTGTATT
>CAZQKZ010000040.1:14586-30022 GCA_964594095.1 uncultured Leptospiraceae bacterium
TTATTCCGGGGTGCTCTATTCCGTTAAGAATCTCGAATCTGAGGAATTTCAGTATAAAAATATTAAAATATCGGGTGTGGTTGCAGTGCCGGAAGGAAAAAACGAACCAGATCTGCTCCATTATCTTCGGATCAGAAACACCTCAGAGACCGATATTCTTTTTCCCGATGAAGCCTCAGGCTATGACTGCAGCCGGATCATTCTTCGCATTTCATACAACGGTATTACTGTAATGGAGAACAGTATCACTCCTGAAAGAAGACGTATTCGTTCCGCACAGACAGAAATATACCGTTTCACACCTGCAGCTCCGGAAATCAGTGCCTATGACCGGAAGAAACTGAGCTTCCGTTACATTGTGGATTGCAGGGATGAATCCTTCCTCCTGCTCCTGAAATAATTACACACTGTTTCATTCATCACCTGCTTTTTCTTCGAGTATGTCTTAAAAATCCTTCTGTTTCCTGGACCGGCTCCTAAGATTTTCTGCAGTACACTTGATCTGAAATCCGCAGTACCCCAGACTGGTGAAATGTCGCCCGGAAAGTGACATAATAAACAGAGCTTTAAGGGACATAATCTTAAAGCCAGACCGGGCAGGCAGCGCAAAACAGTATAATATATATAAAATATGAAATCAGAATCACTACAGAAACAGGATGTATGGACAGAATGCAGAGAGAGGCTTCGCGGCAGATATCCCGAAAGCCTCTTTACCAGATTCATTGAACCGCTTCGCATTGAATACACACCTGGAACAGATCACGAAACCGCCACAGTCAGTCTGATAGCGCCTGATGAAACAGTCAGGAAACACATAGAAAAAAAATATCTGAAGGATATTCAGGAAGAACTTCTTCTGCAGAATATCAAAGGACAGATCCATCTGCGTTCGTTCATACCCGATGAAGACAGATCCGTATCTGTACATACACAGGAATTTCATCCGCATACAGAAAACAGAAATCAGGTCTCTCTGCTTTACAGCTTATCCTTCCCCGGCCCCCTTTCCGCTGTGTGGGGTCCGAACGGATCAGGTAAAACAACTCTCGCACGAAGTCTGGAAATCCGCTCAGGAATGAACGGTAAAAAAACAAAAAGAATTCCGTGGAGCCGTTTCATCGAAGAATTCAGTAATGCTCTTTCTGTAAAAAAAATCATTGCATGGAAAGAGAAATTAAGATCATTAGATCTTCTTATTATTGATGATTTCCAAATATTAAAGCAGGGTTCTTCCAGAACCCAGGAAGAGCTTCGCTTTTTCATTGATGACTTCGGTTCAGGACAGGGGAAAATAGTAATTTTTTCTGATATTCCGTTTACTGAAATTCCGCTCTCTGATTCCCTGCGGAGCCGTTTCGGGGGTGCCTTTACTGTGCGTCTCTTCCTTCCCGATGCGGATGCAAGATTTTCAGTAATGCAGGATGCGCTGTCACAGAGCCTGCCGGATCTCAGTCCCCAGGCCCGTACCAGAATTTCAGAATACCTTGCTTCCAGAATCAGGGACGACGGCTGGAAGCTGCAGTCCGCAGCACACAGACTGCAGCTTCTTTCAGGCTCAGGATATGATGCTCTTTCCGATGAGCAGCTTTATATGCGTATAACTGATTCTGCCTGCTCCGAACTGTATTCCGCTGATACTGCCGGGCATGATCCCGAGATTCTTTTGCGGACGGTCGCTGATTTTTACAAAGTCACACCGGATTCTATAAGGGGGCCTGCCCGGGACCGGAAATTTACCGAAGCCCGCCATGTATTTGCATATCTTTGTTACAGGCACCTGAATCTGAAACTGGTGTCCATTGCTGTTCTCATAGGCCGAAAGGACCATACAGCCGTGCTCCACGGAGTAAACAAAACTGAGCAGAAAATCAATGAGGATCTTTTCTTCAGAAGTCAGATCCGTAAACTTGCTGCAGAAGCCGGACTTCTCTGAGTCAGGGCTAATTTTTTTTTTGTTTCTGCCGATTATGTACTGTATGAAAAAAGCTCTCTTCCTTTCTGCAGTTGCCACTGCCCTTGTATTCTCTGCGGCAGAAAGCGCACCGGCAAAAGATCCGGCAAGGCCTGTACCTGTGCATGAAAAAGCGGTTTTCCATGAACGGGGAAAAGTCTGGGTGCGTATGGATTCCGGAGTTCAGACTGTCTGGTATGAAAACGGAACCATCAAATCCAAAGGTGGTTTCAGAAACAATCAAAGAGAAGGAAAATGGATCTTTTATTATTCTGACGGAAGTCTTAAAGCAGAAGGAGAATTCCGCTCGAATCTCCGCGAAGGATCCTGGAAACTGTACCACCCCGGAGGTAAAATCCAGGAAGAAGGTTCTTATATAAATAATCTGAAAAACGGCCGATGGGTCCGCTATTACATTTCAGGTCAGACCGAATCCGAAGGGAATTACGTAAACGGACTGCGCGAAGGTGAGTGGAAAAATTATTACGAAAACGGGAAGATTTTTTACAAAGGTACCTATAAGAATGATATGGCTGAAGGATTCTGGCAGTATTACTATAAAACCGGTTCTCTGTATCAGAAAGGCTTTTACACAGCAGACGTAAGAACCGGAACCTGGGAAATCTGCACCGGTCCCATTGGTCCCTGCTCCAAAGAAACTTTTTCTAATCCCTCTTCCCCAAGAAGAGCAGGGCTCCCTCCCCCGGATGAAACTCCGAAAGTTTCCTCTCCTTATGGTACTGATGACCCGGCGAAACTTCTGGACTCCCTTCAGAACGGAGGCGTCCCCGATCAGGTCCCTGATGAGCTGAAAAAAAATCCAGGCGGCTGGTGATTCTGATAATGAATGTTTCGCGACGTCCCGCATTCATCAGCATATATGCTGGTATAAACAGAACAGAGTGATAGAAAAGACAGGCAGAATCTGTTTATTCCTTTTCAGGAAAGGGTCCGGTTATGAATCTGACTTTATATGACGCGGCCGTTATCCGAAGAAGAAATTGCTTACTATTTTACTCTTCTCACTGAAGAAGTCACACCCTATGACTGCGGATCTCTATGTGCACCGTATTACGGCGGAGTTCCCTACTGCTGTGTGGCAGAACAGGCCGTACCTCTTATTTATAAAAACGAATTTAATTATCTGAAAAAAAAGACAGATCTCTGGTTCAGATGGAAACCGAAATCCGAAGAGGACAAAGAGCTTCTCGATACAGCCCGGTCTGACCAGGTATTCTGTGAGTGCAAAGGAGTCACTCAGTGCGACAGACGTTTCAGAAGTATTACATGCCGCACCTTCCCCCTTGAACCTTATTACGATAAACAGAATATTCTTGTGGGCCTCACTTTCCTTGAAGAATTTCTGAAAAAAGATCCGGATTCAGGAATCGTTAAATGTCCTCTCACGCAGAAACCGAAAGACATCCGTCAGGAATTCATAGACCAGCATTTCACCTTCTGGGAAAAACTGCTGCTTCGCCTGCCGGACGAAGCAGAAACCTACATGGATTCCTCAAAGTCCATCCGGAAACATTATAAAAAAGCCGGAAAAAAAGTGCAGGTGCTGTTTCCTTCATGGTATAAAAATATGAAGAGCATGAAAAGCCACCTTTACTGAAATCAGAATCAGAGTGTTTCATCGGACAATTCAGTCCCTCTGAAATGATGCAAAGGTATGCGAAGTATCTGTCTGAAAACACCTTCCTGAGCTGCCATGGAAACTGTCCCCCCGATTTCGGAAATTCTCATATGAAGAATCCCTGTACCTCTGCCCGTTCTCTCAGATACTCTGTAAGTGGTTACAGTCTCTAATCGAAAGGCTATGTGATCATCTTCATGATAAATATGCCATTCCGACTCCCCTGATCCGTATTTCAGATCATTATTTACTGTCTCGGTGATCATCGCATGAATATGCGCAGCAGTATATTCACTGTTAATGCTGTATTTTCTCCCTTCGGGAAAAATAAACCGCATAGTCCTTCCTGCTCCCGTGTATCGCCTGAGAAGAATGATCTGAATTCCGGTAAAGGTGTTCTCCTTTACCAGACTGAAATCATCAATCTCTTCAAGTTTTTCGCGTAGCAGACTGAGACCGGATTTCAGAATTTCCCGGAACCTTTTCAGATCCTCCTGCATCGGAGGTTTTTCGGCAGAAAAACTCTTAAGCTGAATGATCAGATCAGTCATAACGGATCCAAGATGGTCATGCAGATCTGAATAAATACGGTTTCGCTCGGACTGAACCAGTTCAGCAGCGGATTTTTCTGCATGATCGGCTTTCTTCAGAGATCGTGAAAAACGGATCAGGGAATCCGTGCGAAGAAGAAGCTCCGGCCGGATCACCGGTTTAACCAGATAATCACTGGCTCCGGCAGATATTCCAGCAAAAAGGTCCTCGGACCGGGCCTGTGCAGAAAGCAGAATCAGGGGCAGATCCGCTGAACTGTATTTGTTCCGGATACTGCGGCAGATCTCTATCCCGTTGATTTCGGGCATAAAAATATCCGCAATCACAAGGTCTCCCGGATTTTCGTGAATATGTTCCAGTGCTTTTGCAGAATCGCTGAAAGCCCGCACTTCATATCCATCCTGGGCAAGCATCTTACCCACTGATTCCAGAATCAGAGGATCATCATCCACCAGAGTCACAACTGCCTTGCTTACTCCGGACCCAATGCGTATAATTTCCGGTTCACTTAAACTGTGTTTTTTTGATAAATCTTCCTGCGGCAGTATAACTGATGAAACGGACATTTCCGAAGGGATTTCTTTGCAGACAGGCATACGAAGCAGAAACACACTGCCTGCCCCTAATACAGATTTTTCCAGAATTAGATTTCCATTCTGGAGTTCTGCAAGCTTTCTTGCTATTGGAAGGCCAAGACCGGTTCCGCCCCTGTAATCGCCCTCTATCTGCTCGAATTCCCTGAAAATGGTTTCATGGAACTGTCCGGGAATTCCTGTTCCGGTGTCTTCAACGCGGATTTCTGCAAAGTCTACGTTTTGGTTACACTGATTTTAATATAACCTGAATCTGTGAACCGGAGAGAATTATGAATCAGATTGTAAATTATCTGATAAACCCTGTTTTCATCTCCGTTAATGCAGACGGACTCCGGTCTGCATTCAGTAATTATCTTCGTTTTTTTACCCGAATATATGATTTTCAGAATTTCAGCTGCAGATCTGATTACAGGTGCCGGATAAACCGGACCCGTATTAAGTTTCAGGACTCCGGATTTCATAGCAGAATAATCAAGCAGATCATTCACCAGACGGGAAAGCCTCTGCCCTGACACAGAAATAAGATTCAGGTTTCTGTCAATTTCGTCTTCGCTTAGTTCTTTACGCGATTCCTTCAGGTAATCTGCGATCCCCACCAGACCCTGAACCGGTGTCCGAAGTTCATGACTTGTATTGGCAAGAAACCGGTCTTTCAGCCTGTCAAGTCCCCGGAGCTGTTCGTTTGCTGTTTCCAGTCCCTTATGAACCAGAGAATGCCGGTGAGCCATGATTCCGGCAAATAACAGATTAATCAGAGTATACCCTTCCCCTATTGTAGTAGGAAATTCTATAATATCCATCAGAGTCAGCATCTGGAAAATCATGGCTATAACCAGAACTGACATTGAAAATACCACAAACAATGAATATTCTCTTTTGCTATTAAACCCAAGCCAGGCCGGCCACATAGCATAGAAGCTCAGAATAAAATGCATGATATAAAACGGCGGGAGGATATAAAAATTTATAAATACATAATTGCCGGTTACTGCAAGACTCCCCGCTATCAGCAGAAAAACCGCCATATACATTTTTTCAATGATTTTACCTGTAATGCCCATCGGCAGACTGAGGAATGAATGCACGAAACGGAATTCTGCAGGAGCAATCAGCACTCCGAAAAGCATTGTGGTAACCGCATTCGTTAAGTAATGATCTGCAATAAACAGACCGAAACCGGTGTATCCAAGAATAAACATTGAAATAGAAATACTTCCCAGACTGTAATACAGCAGATACTCATCTTTTTTCCTGTAAAAATAATATAATAAATGATAAACAGCAAGAATCAAAGAACTGACTGATAAGGTCAGATAATACACCGTTTTTCTGTTCCAGAGGGCCTGCATCCCGGCAAAATCACCGATTACCGGGGGATCCCGGAAGCCACCATAACCATCCAGATCCGGAGTCCGGAAAGCGAACAGGTTATCACCCTCGAGGAGATATTCTGCCGGTATAAGAATGAAAGACGGTCTGCCTGCAATTCGTTGATATCCGTTCCCAGTGTCCGACGGGCGGGTCTGCATCAGAAATTTTCCGTTCACATAAAGACTCAGACCCCTCTGATGAAAAGGAACGATTATCCCCATAGCCCCGTGAATTTCGGATATCTGAATCCTGATCCGGTACCAGCCGATTCCCCGGTAATCTGCAAATTTTTCATACGATTCCCAGGTGGTATAGGGGTTCAGAAGATCCCAGCTGCTGTCATCATAATCCGGAAGGGCAAACTCGGGCTTATCGCCAGGGTAAAAAAGAAATGGTCTTTCCAGACTCAGCGGCTCTCCCCGGTAGGTAAAACGGGCCGGGTCCTGCAGCGATTCGCTTTCGCACGATACAAGAAAGAAAACATAAAATAACGGAATTGCAATCACCCGGATTAATAACCAGGTTTTTCTGAATACCGAAGGAATCATGCAGAGTCCCTTTTACAGGCCTGCATGATTCCGGACAACCTTAATTGTTAAAATCTTTATTTCATTGTATGCAGCAAATGATTTTTTTTATGAATGAAACTGAGAATCCACTCTATGCTTCCATATTTTCGCGGATCTGCCTTAAAATTTCATTCGCGGTCTCAAGAGTCCGGATATCTGATTCGCCGCTAACCATCGGTGTCTCCTCTTTGCGGATGCACCGGATAAAATGCAGGTGCTCCTGACGCAGAGGATTATCTTTATGAATAAAGATTTTCTCGACGAAGGACTCCTGCTTATAACGCAGCTCATCAGGTACGGAAAGCGATGCGATGCTGGCCTGCCGGTGTATTTCGATATCCTGAGTGGAAAAATCAAGGATGATGTATGCCTTTTCCTGAGAGATTGTAAGAGTCCGGATTTTGCTCTGGGTTGCCCGGCTTGCTGTCAGATTTGCCACAGCTCCGCCCTCGAACTGCAGGGTTGCCACAGCGATATCTTCGTGGTTGCTGTAGATCTTTTTTCCCCGTGCATGAATGGATTTAATCTCACGGCCGATCAGATTTGTAATAATATCAAGGTCATGAATCAGAAGATCCAGAGTCACACCAACATCGCCGATGCGGGCACTCGGAGGAGAAAGCCTTCTGGATTCTACCAGCATTGGTTTATCAGCAACTTTTTTAAGTTCCATTACTGCAGCGTTGAAGCGTTCCACATGCCCGACCTGAAGCACAAGTCCTTTGGATTTTGCAAGTGCCACGAGTTCTCTGGCCTGCTCTGTGGTTTCGGTAATCGGTTTTTCCACAAGAACATGCTTTCCTTTTTCAAGAGCCTCTTTAGCAATCTGATAATGATAAATAGTGGGAACACCTACAGTAACGGCGTCGCAGGCTTCGATAAGCTCAGAAAGATTGCCGAATGCCTTTACCCCGAATCTGCCCGCAATTTCTGCTGCACGATCCGCTGAAGCATCATAAATACCGATTACATCATAATCAGATGCAAGACCTGTGGCTACGTTGACATGGTACTGACCCATGTGCCCGGTTCCGATAAGACCAAGTTTTATTTTGTTTGGCATAAGATTCTTTTACACTCCGATTTCTTTGGCTAATTCATTCACCAGTTCCTTTGCCCGGCGCGAGAGATCCCTTGGGATATTAACATGGATGATCACATGCTGATCTCCCTTTCCATAGCCCCCAAGGTAAGGCATTCCTTTTCCTTTAAGGCGGAAAATCTGCCCGCTCTCAGTCCCCGGCGGAATTTTCATTTTAACTTTTTTACCTTCAATAGTGGGAACATCAATTTCACCGCCTAATATGGCGGTTGTGACAGGTATGCTGTTTTTTACAACCAGATCATTTCCTTCACGTTCAAAAATCTCATGCTTGCGAATATGAGTAACAATATAAAGATCCCCGTTCGGTCCGCCCCGGGGCCCCGCCTCTCCCTCTCCGGGAACACGAATCCTGTTTCCGGATTCCACCCCTGCCGGGATTTTTACATGGATTGTTTTTCTTTTTTCTGTGGTACCGCTGCCTTTACAAACTTTGCAGGGAGTTTTTATAATTTTACCGGCACCCCCGCACTGAGGGCATGTAGTATTCACCGTAAAAAAGCCGCTTGTACGATAGACCTGGCCTTTTCCGTTACACATAGCACATGTGGTAACCGCAGTGTTCTTTTCTGCACCGCTCCCTCCGCAGGCATCGCAGGTTTCCTGCTTAGGAATTTCAATTTTCAGATCCTTACCGGTTGCGGCATCCTCAAGGCTGAGTTCAATATTATACCGAAGATCCGTGCCACGCCGCGCTCCGCCCCGGCCCGAGGAAGCACCCCCGAAGAAATCCGCAAAGGCATCTCCGAATCCTCCGAAAATATCGGAAAAATCTGTGTAGGCACGATACCCGTAATCACCGCCTCCGGCTCCCCCTCCAAGGCCTGCTTTGCCAAACTGATCATACATGCGGCGTTTTTCATCGTCACTCAGCACTTCGTATGCCTCAGTGGCTTCCTTGAATTTTTCTTCGGCTTCCTTATTGCCTTTGTTTTTGTCGGGATGAAACTGAATGGCAAGTTTTCGGTATGCCTTTTTAATTTCATCTTTGTCCGCAGACCGGCTTACGCCCAGTATTTCATAATAATCTCGTTCAGCCATTTTTTTGCCTTTATAATAACAGAGACGCCGGAACAGTTCTGCCGGCGTCTGATTTTTTATATTTTATTTTTTATCATCATCGACTACAGTATAATCTGCATCGACCACCTTCTCTCCGGCTGATCCTCCCTGATCTCCGGACGGACCGTGAGCACCGGCAGCTCCTGCCTGACTCTGTGCAGCTGCTGCTGCTTTCTGCCCGATATCCATGGCCACTTTAGAAAGTTCATCCTGGGCAGCTTTTACAGAAGCAAGATTTTTACTTTCCACAGCTTCCCGGGCTTTTTTAATCACAGCTTCAGCGGCCTCCCTGTCAGCAGGGGAAAGTGCCTCGCCTGCTTCGGCAATGCTTTTTTCAAGCTGATAAGCCAGACTTTCTGTTTCATTGATGGCAGCGGTGGTTTCTTTAAATTCTTTATCTTTATCTTCGTTAGCCTTTGCCTCATCCACCATTCTTTTAATCTCTTCCTCAGAAAGACCCGATGTGGTTTCCACTTTAATTTTCTGCTCTTTACCGGTTCCCAGATCCTTTGCGGAAACATGAACAATACCGTTCGCATCAATATCGAACGTTACTTCAATCTGCGGAACTCCGCGCGGAGCCGATGCGATTCCCACAAGATCAAAACGGGCCAGCGTTCTGTTGTGGGCCGCCATCTCGCGTTCACCCTGGAGAACATGTACAGACACTGCGGTCTGGTTATCCGCTGCAGTTGAGAATACCTGGGATTTGCGGGTCGGGATTGTTGTGTTTCTTTCAATAAGTCTTGTGAAAACTCCGCCAAGTGTTTCAATTCCGAGAGAAAGAGGAGTAACATCCAGAAGAAGAACATCATCCACTTCTCCGGCAAGAACTCCACCCTGAATCGCTGCACCAACGGCAACCACTTCATCGGGATTCACAGAACGGTTTGGTTCCCTCTGAAAGAGTTCCTTCACCAGTGCCTGAACAGCAGGTATTCTTGTGGAACCGCCCACGAGAATAACTTCGTCTACGTCAGATGCTGTGTAGCCTGCATCGCGAAGAGCATTCACACACGGAGTTCTTGTGCGCTCCACGAGAGAAGAAGTGATCTGATCAAATTTAGAACGGCTGAGATTCAGGTTCAGGTGTTTCGGTCCTGTCTGATCCGCAGTGATAAACGGAATGTTGATCTGAGTCTGCATAGTACCGGAGAGTTCAATTTTAGCCTTTTCAGCAGCTTCTTTCAGACGCTGCAGGGCCATACGGTCTTTAGCAATATCGATACCGCTTTCTTTTTTAAACTCTTCCACCATCCAGTCAATAATAGCCTGGTCGAAGTCATCCCCGCCGAGGTGCGTATCACCGTTTGTGGATTTAACTTCAAAGACTCCGTCACCCAGTTCCAGAATGGAAATATCGAAAGTACCACCACCGAGGTCGTACACAGCAATCTTCATGTTTTTATTTTTTTTGTCGAGACCGTATGCAAGTGCCGCTGCGGTAGGTTCGTTGATGATCCTTTCCACTTCGAGCCCTGCAATACGACCGGCATCTTTAGTCGCCTGACGCTGTTCATCATTGAAATAAGCAGGTACAGTGATCACTGCCTTGGTTACTTCATGACCCAGATAATCTTCCGCGGTTTTTTTCATTTTCTGAAGCGTGGCAGCCGAGATTTCCGGAGGACTGAAAGATCCGTGATCGGTTTCGATTTTGATTCCGTCACTTCCGTGGCGCACCACTTTGTACGGAACCTTCGGGATCTCAGACTGTGCTTCTGAAAAACGAATACCCATAAAACGCTTCACGGAACGGATCGTGTTTGTGGGGTTTGTAATTGCCTGGTTTTTTGCAATCTGACCCACAAGTCGCTGATCACCGGTAAAAGCCACAATGGAGGGAGTGGTTCTGGCTCCTTCAGCATTCTGAATCACAACAGGCTCACCGCCTTCCATTACAGCCACGCATGAGTTCGTTGTACCTAAGTCTATTCCTATGATTTTTTCCTTTGACATACTTTTCTACCTTCTGAATGTATTTAAATATTAACTTAATTTACTGCTGAGCAGGTGCTGGTTTTCCGACTTTCACACGGCTTGGCCGGATCACCTGTCTTTCATTTTCTTCAGCTTCCATGAAGTACCCTTCCTCGTAAACCTCAAGCACAGTGTCCCGTTCCAGACCTTCCCTGTCTTCCATAGCAATGGCTTCCATTGAGAACGGATCAAACGGCTGACCTGCGGCTTTCATTGGTCTGATTTTTTCCTTTTCAAGAACGGAAACCAGCTCCTGATGAATCATAGCCACTCCTGAAACGAAGTTTTTCACCTCAGGCACGTCTGTAGGAACACTGATGGTTCTCTCCAGATTGTCCAGTACAGGCAGAAGTGCTTTTACAAAATTCGCCACAGCAGTATGACGCATTCTGATCTGTTCATGCGAGGAGCGTTTCCTGAAATTCATGAATTCTGCTCTTTCTCTGGTCCAGGAATCACGCAGCTGATCCGCTTCTTTTCTGCATTTTTCCAGCTCAGATACAGCGGAATCTTCAGGCTGAGCAGTTTCGTTTCCCGCCGACGGGGCTTCGTTTTCAGGCTGCCGGGCTTCCTGTTCCGCAGTTTCTGTATTCATCTGTTCTTCACTCATTTGTCTGAATTCCCTCTTTCTGTTTAATTACTCATCCGAGTCATCATACGACTCATTAATATTCTTATATAATCAACAAGACTGACTACTTTGCGGTAATCCATCCGGTTCGGACCGATCACCCCGATGCTTCCGATCCGCTTTTCACCCATTTTATAGGAAGCAGCGACCATTGACAGACCGTGCAGCGTTTCGTCCATATCACCTTCTATACTTACCAGAACCTCATCAAGGGCTATGGTTTCTTTAATTATGGACCGGATTTTTTCCTGAGACCGGAACAGTTCACTGAGCTCTTCCAGTTTCTGCCTGTTCTGACCGGCGATCCGCGCAAAAAATTTCTCAAGTCCCGCAGTATAGAGCTCGTCCTCACCTTTTACCAGATTAAAACTTCCCGCCAGATGCCGGTTAATGCTGTTCAGAGCTCCGCAGATTTCCCTGTCTGAGGTATCCGCATAAGGATCCTCAAGAAGCTTTCGTTTGATTTCATTGAAATCGTTTCCCTTTAAATAATGATTCAGATACCGCGAGAGCCGGTAAAGGAGTGCACCGGGTATACGATCTTCTATAAAGAGAGTTTTACTGTAAACCACACCGGAACGGGTAACAAATATCACAAGAAGTTCATCCTGACCAAGGTCAATGAGCTCGATATGTTTGAGCACAGCCGCTTCAGGTTCGGGTCCCAGCACCACTCCCACATATTCCGTAAGGTGACTGAGCAGGTGGCAGGTAGCATCCAGAATTTCCGGTATGCGGAATTCCCTTTTTAAATATTCGGATTGAATAAAGCCCTGATCCACATCTGTGGTGAACTGCTCAGAAAGAAGACTCTGAACATAAAAGCGGTAACCTTTTTCGGTGGGAATCCGGCCACTGCTTCGGTGAGGCGCATAAAGATAACCGGATCTTTCCAGATCTGCGAACACTGCCCTGATGGTAGCCGAGCTTATGCCCAAATTAAAATTTTCGGTTAAATACAGACTGCTTACCGGCTGACCGGTATGGATATACCCTTCTACTACAAGGCGCAGAATATCTGCATGGCGATCTATCAGATCCGCGGGCATGAAATCCGGAATTGCACCAGCCGCATATCTTAAATTTACCATAGCCATTCTGTAAAATACTCCATTAGCAATTAAACTACTCGACTGCTAATCCTGAAACCAAATTAGGGTCTTTTCTATGTTGTGTCAAGTGAAAAAATAGCAATCCATCATGCCGATTGCTATTTTTTTTCATTTTTCAGGTGGGTATCTAACCTGAGTCTTTCCCGGCGGGCATCAGACTCCAGATTCATTTCCATAAAAATAAGCCAGCGATTATACAGGGCCTCTCCCGCAAAAGGAAATGCCTGGTAGCTGATCTCAAACCACTTCAGAGCTTTTTCCCTTTCCCCGAGGTACCAGGATGCAATCCCGGCATGAAAAGCTCTTCCGGAAAGTGCTTTGGGATCTCTGCCCCAGGTTTCCTGTTCCTGGTAACAGATTTTTAAGTGCTTCAGAGCGGTTCTCAGGATTTCTTTTTGTTTACCGGGGGCGGGTTCATAAAGAAGGCGCACAGCGAAATCAAATCGGTCTTTTTCAGACCGGAATTCTTCAGCCTCGACCGCGAAAAACGGCATCAAGAATATAAATAGGAAGATAACGGATTTTCCGGTTTTTAGTTTCAGAACTCTGCTGCTCTCCAGAGAGAAGAAAGTGTTTCTCCTGTATTATTAAAACACTGGTAGTGGCAATTGACAATATTCGGGGACTCATCCGGATAACTGCGGATCTGAACCAGAGCAGAGAAACCCCAGATCCCTTCCAGTTCCCGGATCAGATTAAGAATTCTTTCAACCGGTGTAACGGTCAGAAGAAAAGCCAGCCGGAAACTGCCGATTCTGTACATCCGTTCTGACCTGTCGATTTCGCGAAGGAGTCTTTCCAGTCCCTGCTCAAAGTAGACCGGAAACGATGAATGCATTCTGTGCTCTGAGGGTTCAATAAAGACCGCTTTCACAGAAAGTTTTCCGGAATCACTTATTTCTCGGACACTCCTGTAAAACTGAAACATAATCTGCTGACTGGTATGCTGGATTTTCCGTTTCCGGGAATTTGCCTGGCTTACCCTTCTTAACAGGGCCGGAAGAATGTCGCGGATAAGGCCATCGGCTGCTTCTGCTATCGTTACAGCTTCTTTCCCGTCGCGGTTCCGGAAAAACAGTACCAGAAACCCATTCACTCCATATGAAGTGAGATTCAGAAAAAAGGCACTCTCGAATTTTTTATAAAAAGCAGTAGAAAACCTTTTTTTGAAATTCATTTCTTTTGAAAGGTTTCCCCGCAAAGAAAGCATCTGTGACTGCATGCTGCTGTCAAGATAGTGGTCCTTCAGACCCAGGTAAAAATTCCGTCGTGTATAAGAATCAAGGCCGTTATCAGCAACCGGGGTATGGCACTGCATACGGGGATCATAAAGCATCCAGGAAAGGGTATCCGCTCCTGTAATCCGAAGAAGATAGCGAAACAGAGGGTCCATGGAGTCTGCAGAGAAAACATAATTGCTGTAAATATGCATCAGGGAAAGGGATGCATAATCTGGGACGGGAAGCTGTGCCCCATGGTACAATGAATCAAATCTGGACCGCAGCGCCTGAGGTATTTCTAAAACCTCGGGTGCCTCCGGGACGGATTCAGAATCAGCCGGCGAATGGCGCAGAATCCCCTCGGTAAGGCTTTTCAGCTCCGGATTAAATACTTTATCCCGTACGGCAGGCAGGGGATGCGGCAGAGAAGGGTTTTTCCTGATACGGCTCCGGATGGATTCCAGAACCATTTCATTAGGAATCAGACTTCTTACAAGATTTCTTTTGTTTATCTCTTGCATCGTAAATACAACAATTCAGAATTGAGTTTTTTCACGTTTTTTTAACAGGTATTATGCGTATACTCTATTTATTTATCGACGGTATCGGGGTTGGACCGCTTAAAAAAGCTCCGGAAAATCCCCTCCGGACCTTTGCCCGGGGTCCCCTGCTCTACCCCTCCCTCGAAGAAGTCAGGTGGCCCGGAGAGCCCACCCGGTTTTTCGACCCAAAACTGTTTTTTAAACCAGTGGATCCGCTGCTTGGTTATCCAGGCCTGCCGGGATCTGCTACAGGGCAAACCTGCCTCTGGACAGGGGTCAATGCAATGAAAGAGCTGGGTTTTCACGGCGCCGCCATACCAGGACCAACCCTGAAAAAGATTATTGAAGAGTTTTCTATTATAACCCGATTCACAGATGCTGGAAAAAAAGCAGGCTTTCTGAATGCGTATTCGGACCAGTACCTTCAGAAAATCCGGGACAAACCGAGATTTCTAAGCGCTTCTACTCTGATCCAGAAAGCCTCAGGTCAGCGATTCCTTACTTTAGACGATATAAAAAAGGAAAAAGCAGTGTTCACCGATATAACACATGAACTGCTGCATAAAATTTACCCGGATTCCGTTATGGATTACCCAGTGGCTGATCCCCGAAAGCAGGGGCGAATCCTGATGCGGGCAGCCCGGGCTTATGATCTCAGTCTTTTTGAGTACTTTCAGACAGACCATGCGGGGCACGAACAGTCCGAAGAACTTGCAACCCGTTACATTATGATTCTGGAAAGTTTCTTAGAGGGCATACTGGAAGAAATTGATCCGGAAAAAGAGCTTCTGATTATTACCTCGGACCATGGAAATATGGAGGATCTTTCTGTTGCCACTCATACCAGAAATCCGGTTCCGGTTATTTCCTATGGTAAATTCTCAGAGAATCTGATTAAGAATGTGTTTGATATTACAGACATTCCCCGCTTTATCTGCCGGATTTCCGGATTAAACTGAAAACTCCTGTTTTGAACGGTCGGGGGAAGCCGGTCATCCCTGTCCGGGGGTTGAAATATATAAATTCCATCTATTTCACAGTCGGAAAAGATAGTCCCCATGGATCTTTTTCCGTATGCCGTGAACCTTTTACCCTGTCTGTAATGA
>CAZQKZ010000041.1:0-29934 GCA_964594095.1 uncultured Leptospiraceae bacterium
CCGGTTTTATCAGCAGTGATCTGAGTGTGACGGGGGCAACTGTGTCTTCTTTTACGGGAAGCGGATCTGTTTATACTGTTCAGATAACTCCATCCGGAGACGGAACGGTCAGTGTGTCTGTTCCTGCCGGAGTTACGGACGGAGGTAACCTCGCCTCGACGCTGTGGAGCATAACATATGACAGTACACCTCCGGGAGCTCCCGGTACCCCTGACTTGGCTGCCAGCAGCGACAGCGGAACATCAAACACCGACAATCTGACCAATGCAACCGCACCGCAATTCACTATCAGTTGTGTTACCGGCGAAAGTGTGCAGCTCTATGTCAATGCTGCACCGAGTGGAACATCGGGCTTGTGTTCTGCCTCCACAGTGACTCTGACCTCAGGAACTCTTACCGCTGGCACTTACAATATCACCGCGATGCAGACCGACGCAGCCGGTAATATGAGTACGGCATCAGCAGCACTGAGCATAACCATAGATACCACAGCACCTTCCATTTCCTCCATCAACTCGACCACCGCAGACGGAACCTACTACATTGGCCAGAGCATCAATGTAACTATCCAATTCAGTGAGGATGTGACTCTTGTTACCGGGCCTCTGCATGTTACCCTCGAAACAGGTGTCACCGATCGAACCATAGCTGTGAGTGCGGGAACCTATCCTTCTCTTTCCCTGGGCGGAATCTACACAGTGCAGTCGGGTGATTCCAGCGCAGACCTTGCTGCCATTTCGCCATTGGTTTTATCGGGCGGCACACTGACCGATGCGGCGGGCAACAGCGCGACTCTTACCATACCCGCCGGTCAGAATCTGAGCGATTCGAAAGCGATTGTTGTTCAGGGAACCAATCCGCCAGGGGTAACGGTGAGTAAACCGGCGGTGAGTGTAAGTGAATCAGGAACAACCGATACCTTTACGGTCGTTCTCAACAGCCCACCATCGGGCGACGTGGTAATCGATCTATCGTCCTCCGATACCGGTGAGGCGACTGTTGCGCCTGCGAGTCTTACATTTACCTCCGGGAACTGGTCTTCTGCACAGACCGTAACCGTCACGGGTGTGGCCGACTCCGCACTGGATACCGATCAGACGGTAACGATTTCGCTTACCATGAATACAGGTTCTACTGCCGATGCGGATTACGATTTGATCGATCCGGCCGATGTAACGGCAACCGTTGTGAATGTGGATACTTTCCAGATTCTGTCAGCCACCACGATTGATGCTGATGGCGATGGTTATATTGACCACTACCGGCTTGAGTTCAATGGAGCGGTGGATGATTCCACCTTTCCTGGTTTTGTGCTGAACGGGAGCGGTACAGCAACGACCCACTGGCAGGTGGCCGGTTATTCCAACGTGCATCTTGTGAATGGAAGTGCGGTTACCTGGGCAACCGATACTGCCGATGACTCTGTTATTTATTTAGGATTTACCGAAGGGACCCTGCCCGATACCGGTGCTAAGCCCGATGTGACTACGAGTGCAACTCCTGGCATCACGTCATTGTTGGGTGCTGTGATTCTTCCCCAGGTTTACACTCTTACCATCACTGAAGCGGATGGCGCCAGGCCGGTTGTAACAGAGACAACCCCTGCTGACGGTGCGACAGGGGCGGCCCCTAATGGGACTCTCTGGATCGTCTTCAGCGAATCCATGGACATTGCAACGATCACTACCAATACAACAAACACAAGCTGCACAGGAACAGTCCAAGTATCGTCCAATGGATTTGCAAGCTGTGTGCAGATGACGGCAGTGCCTGCTCCCTACGACAGCAACCGGAAATTCAGTCTGACACCGCAGGCCAATCTACAGATCACCACGAATTTTAAATTCAGGGTGAATACCGGCGCTCAGGATGTGGCCGGAAATACCCTATCTCCTCAATACACATCGACCAGTGGATTCACCACCGCATCAGTGGCCGACACCACAGCTCCCACCATTGCATCGAGCACCCCGGCGGATGCCGCCACAGGAGTCGCCCCCAATCAGGGAACCATTACCGTCGTCTTTGACGAGCCGATGAACACCACTCTCATACCCACCCTGACCACTGGTATCTGGGATGGAACTTCCTATGTGGCCACCCCCATTACAGGTACGACTTTCATTTGGACGAACTCTACAACTCTTTCCATAAAGTTAAGCTGGGTGCAGTTCCCTGAAAACTCAAGTATTCGGTGGACCCTTGCCAAAGCCGGTCTCAAAGACAACTCGGCCAACGAGATTACAGCCGACGTGCAGCGGATCTTTACTACCAACAGCCGCAACGTTTACTTTGCCATGCCCGATACCGGCCAAATCCTTTGCTATGATGGTTCGACGTCCATTGTCTGTGGCGATGCCAGCTTTCCGTATCAGGACGGTGATTTTGTAAATACCCCCAACGCCCGAAGCTACACCGGCCCAACGGCCCATGCTACCTACGCCAGCGACTACACCACCACCGATAACACGACTGGGCTGGTGTGGAAGACCTGCAGCGAGGGGCTTAGCGGAGCGACTTGTGCCACAGGAACTTCAGCAGCCTATACCTGGTACAATGCCATGAACCAGTGCGCTGCCCTCAATACCGCAAACAGCGGAGCTGGTTATGCCGGGCGCACCAACTGGAGATTGCCCACACCGGCCGAACTGGAGAGCGTTGTAGATTATGGAACTTCGGCCAGCGCGAAGATCGATGCGACCGCCTTTCCGGGGACAGTTGCGAACAGTTACTGGTCGGCGTCTACGTCTGTTCCTACTCCAACGAACGCGTGGCTCGTCGACTTCTACGATGGCTTCGTGGTCTACATCAATAAGACAGCTAACTACTACGTCCGTTGTGTGTCCGCGGGACCGTGATCTTCATGGCAGATTTTCTGCCATGATTTGTTATTGTTTTTTATTTAAATAGAGATATGGCAAAATATGAACATCTACCAATTTATAAAGCGGCTATGGATCTGGCCGTGTTTATGGAAAACCAGGTAAGGAGAATGGATCGTTATAATAAATATGTCATTGGCAGTGAAATGAGAAAAAGAACTCTGCATATACTTTCACTGGTCGTTAAAGCCAATTCAGTCCGTGACAAAGCGGAAGCGCTAACTGAATTGCGGGTAACGCTTGAAGAATTGCGTCAGCTGTTGTTTCTTGCCAAAGAAACAAAGGCTCTGGCTTCATTTACTGTGTATAAAGAGATTATGGAGCGATTGAAAAATATTTCCAGACAGAACGAAGGATGGCTGAAAAGCCAGAAGAATAGGGTTGTGCAGGTAGTTTAAGAAGCAGGGTCTCACGCAAAGGCGCCTGTCTCTGCCTGTCGGCAGACAGGCGAAGGTATGGTTTACGCCGGCCGCTTGAGGTGTTCAGTGAAGTCGAAGTCTATTGCTTTAACCCTTCCTGTTCTTCGTGTCCTTCATGGTGAAAAAATGGACCATGAAGAGAAGAAGGGGAATGAAAGGATAAAGAACCTTTGCGAGCTTAGCGTCCTTTGCGTGAAAAAAATGTGTTGCGGAATCGGTAAAGATAATGAAATCAAGAAACGGCCAGAATCAATCTATTCGTAAGGCGAATGCGTTGAGCGAGCCGAAGATCACGGTGCGCCGTCGCCACCCGTTATGGGTATTTTTGTACAGCTCTCCTCTCTCCCGTTGCAGGGAACAGGAGGGCGGTGCGTCCTGTCGAAAGAGAGGGCAAATAAGTGCGATGGTAACAGTTGCGAACAATTACTGGTCGGCGTCTACGTATGTTCCTAATCCAACGAACGCGTGGAACGTCAACTTCAACAATGGCAACGTGAACAACAACAATAAGACGAATAACAACTACGTCCGTTGTGTGTCCGCGGGAGCGTGGTCATGATTGCAACCGCCACAGATTTTGCCACCCTCTGCACACCCGATCATCTGCATCGGGCCTATGTAAAGTGCAGGCAGGGGAAACGACGTGCGCTCAATACCCGGGGCTTTGAGGTGAACCTCTACAGGGAGCTTGTAGCTCTTTCAAAATCCCTTGTAAATGGTTCTTTTAAGCCATCTCGTTCTGTCTGTTTTTATGTACAGAAACCCAAACTCAGGGAGATTTTTGCTGCCAACTTTCGGGATCGTGTGGTCCACCGACTTGTGGTGGATTTTCTGGAACCCCACTACGAGAAGAAATTCATTTCCGATTCCTTCGCCTGCAGGGCGGGGAAAGGAACACATAGAGCCGTTGCAAGGCTTCGGGACTTTATTCGAAAGGGCACAGGCAATGAGACGTCGCCACTCTACTATCTCCAGCTCGACATCAAAGGCTTTTTTATGGAGATGCACAAACCCACACTCTTCAGAATCCTTTCCAGGGAAATACGGGATGTAAAACTTTTGAATGTATTAAAAGCCATCATTTTCCATAATCCTGCCGAGCACTTCGTCTTTCGGGGTAAGATCCCGCCAGCGGGTACCCTTCCTCCACACAAGACCCTCTTCCATGAGGATACGGAACGTGGGATCCCCATAGGCAATCTGACCAGTCAGTTCTTTGCCAATATCTATCTGAATGAGCTCGATCAGTTTGTGAAACGAAGGCTCGGGGTAAAACACAACATTCGCTATGTGGACGATTTTATTCTGATGCACAGAGATCCAGAGCAATTGATACAATGGAAAAAAGAGATTATAGAATATCTAAAGGAACATCTGCGACTGTCTCTAAAAGATAAAGCCGTACAGCCTGTGTCGGTCTATAAAGGAATCGATTTTCTGGGCTATTTTATTAAACCCCGCTATGTGCTGGTGCGGCGCAGGGTCTATCGCAATTTTAAAAAGGTCCTGTCAGAAGTACTGCCCCGACCATCAAAAACAAAGGGGAACTTCAATCGCACGGAATATCTGGTATCGGAATCGGCATTGCGGGCATTTCAATCCCGAACCAATTCCTATATTGCCCATTTTCAGTATGCAAATACGGGAAACGTGCTGCGAGATCTGCACCATAAAATCCAGCTTCTGGCCGCAGAACTGCAAATCCATAAGAATTACATTAGAATACCACGCAGGCTGAGCCATTTCTACCGGTTTAAAAGCCAGCTTGCCTATTTTAGAAAGAAATTTCCGGGAAAGTTGCTGATTCTTCCCGTGGGTCGTTTTTATGAATTCTACGGGGAAGAAGCGGAGTATCTTGCCCGGCTTCTAAATCTAAAACCATACCGGCGCAGCGGACAGGCAGCTTATGGTATCAAGCGTTGGTTTCATAGAACGCCCGATTTTCGGAGGGTTACGGTGAGTGATCTGTGCAGAATGGCAAAGAAACACAGTATTCCGTATGTACTTTTTCGTCAGGATTCTCTTTTGACCGAAAGGGTAAAGCTCAGGCTGCCGGTATACGGCATGAGTCTGTTTCGGCCGGGTCAACTGGCATTAGATTTTTAGGAAGAAAAGCAGGGTTTCACGCGACGTCCGCCACGCCATGCAGGGATAAACAGGATGTAAGAGATTTGTATAGATGAAAGAATGTTTCTATAATAGCGAAGAAACAAAACTATTGCGTCCATAGCGAACGTGGCGTGAGGGAAAGGGAATGCATAGTTGTGTTGTAAGATTTTGTCACACCCGAATGTTACAATTTACGGATGGAACAACAAAAAAACGACGCAAACGATCTTGTAAGGGTGATTATGGATCATTGCTTTCAGATTCATACGAAAATAGGGCCTGGTCTTCTGGAGAGTGTATATGAAGCGATACTTGCCAGATCCCTTGAAAAAGGAGGACTCTTTGTAGAAAAGCAAAAGATAATCCCTGTGGTGTGGGACGGTCTGATACTTACAGAAGGTTTTAGAGCCGATTTACTTGTAGAGCGAAAAGTAATTGTTGAACTTAAATCAGTCGAACAGCTTGTACCGCTTCACGGTAAACAGCTCCTCACCTACCTGCGACTTTCGGGTTTGCAGTTGGGGCTTTTGGTAAATTTTGGAGAAGAGAGTTTGAAGAACGGTATTAAGCGGGTTGTGAATGGGTTACCAGAATAGACTCGTGGCGTGAGGAAAAGAGTTATGGAGACAAGACCTCACGCAAAGTTCGCCATGTTCGCAACGATGGGAAGTCGGAGAGCATTGGTCACCCTGCCTTTACGTGGCGCCCGTAGCGGACGTGGCGTGAGGAAAGAAATATTGTTTTACAAAATAAAGTGTAAGTAAAATGGAGAAAAATATGAAAATTTGGAACATACAAAAAATCACGACTGTGGCGGCAACATTCGCTTTTGTAACCGCGTCCATCAGCGCGGCTCCCTATACCGACAACGGCGATGGGACGGTCACCGACACTTTGAGCGGGCTTGTGTGGCAGAAGTGCAGTATGGGCCAGACTAATGACGCCACATGTTCGGGAACAGCCACTACAGCAACCTGGCAGAATTCATTGAATTATTGTAAGAACCTGACCCTCGCCGGTAAAACCTGGCGGCTGCCGTCGGTAAACGAACTCAAAACCATCATCGACCGGGGCCAGGCAGCAGCGCCCTTTATTGACCAGACCGCTTTTCCGGGGACAGTTGCGACCTATTACTGGTCGGCGTCTACGTATGTTCCTTTTCCGACGGACGCGTGGTACGTCTACTTCACCACTGGCGTCGTGAACTACAACAATAAGACGAATAGCTACTACGTCCGTTGTGTGTCCGCTGGGCCGTGATCGCGAGCGAAAGCGAGTGGATTATTTGAGGATTTGGAAGAAATCCGCGATGCGGATTTCTTTATGAATAAGGCGCGCGGTTTGCGGAATGTTGGATTGTGAGTTTTGAATGCACTTCGCGGAATTGTGAATGTTGAGTGTTGAATTTTGAATGGATGAAATCCAGCCACGCATTGCTCGAATTCATTGAATCTAACGGCTGGATTTCTTTGAGGTAATGGGGGGATGGGACACTTGTGAATAAACCAAGCCCGGTTTTTATAGGTTCCGATTATATTGATGTCTCAGTTGGTGAATACCATTCATTAGGATTAAAGACAAATGGTGAGCTTTACGCTTGGGGTGATAATTCCGCTGGTCAGCTGGGAGATAATACAACCATATATAAGCCTGCTCCTGTACTGATCGGTAATGGTTTCCAGGCGATTTCTGCAGGCGGATATTTCAGCGTTGCTTTAAAAACTAATGGCGATCTTTATTCGTGGGGAGATAATCCAAGTGGCCAGCTTGGGGATGGAACGACAATCTTTAAAACGGCCCCTGTTCTTATAGCCAATGGATTTGATAAGATTTCTGCAGGATATGCGCATGTGCTGGCAGTGAAAACAGACGGCACTCTTTACAGCTGGGGTCAGAACGATTCCGGACAATTAGGCGATGGCACTAATGAAAATAAAAATTCGCCCGTATTGATAGGCACAGATTACTCTGATGTCTCTGCTGGAGCGTTTCATTCGGTTGCAAGAAGGTTAGTTAATAATCTATACTCATGGGGGAGGAATAATTATGGTCAATTAGGCTTAGGTCATCTCGGATCTTTAAATTTTCCGCTTCCTGCCGGGTTCGGTTTTGAAAAAGTAAATGCCGGTTACAGCAATACAATTGCACTTAAGACAGATGGTTCATTGTATATTTGGGGAAGTAATCTTTCCGGTCAGCTTGGAATTGGACCTCTGGATAAAAACACACCGGTTTTAATAGGCACCAATTACAGCAAGGTCAGTGGGGGTGGAGCACATGCTATGGCCGTGGATATATATGGCGATCTTTATTCGTGGGGTGACAATCAGTTTGGTCAATTAGGTGACGGATCACTTGAAAAAATTGGTGTACCGAAAAGAGTTGATACTATGCTCAGTAGTGTATTCGGGATTAGCAAAACCGGCCATCATTCTCTTGTGATTGACACAAACGGGTACCTGTATACATGGGGAAATAATAACTACGGCCAGGTAGGGGATAATACCACATTAAATGTCTTAACGCCGTATTGCGTCTGTCATTTGGGAAATAATTTTCAGGAAATTGCAGCCGGAGATTACCACTCTCTCGCGCTGCAGACAGATGGTACACTGTATACAGCAGGGTATAACTCCTTTGGTCAGTTAGGTAATGGTACTACTGTAAATAGTTATTCTTTTAATAGTATTTCAGGTATTTATTCAAAAATAGCTGCAGGTGGTCACCATTCTGCAGCAATACTGGGTAACGGGGATCTTTACCTTTGGGGAAATAATACAAACGGACAAATCGGAAATGGATCTTCGGTGAATGTTTTATCGCCGGAGTTAATAATCAGTAATATTTCCGAGATTGCGCTTGGCTCAGGGCATTCACTGGCTGTAAGCAGTTCCGGAGAACTGTATGCCTGGGGACTCAATAATTATGGTCAGATTGGGAATGGGACTACGGTAAACAGTAATTCACCCCAGTTAATAGGATCTGGTTTTTTAAAAGTAGCGGCTGGGGCTTATCATTCCCTTGCTTTGAAAACTAACGGGGATCTGTATGCCTGGGGAAACAATTCATCTGGTGAACTTGGTGATGGAACCAATATGTATAAAATGACCCCTGTTCTGATTGGCTCGGATTTTTCTGAAATAGCAGGCGGAGGGGCCTTTTCTTTCGGAATTAAAACTGATGGAAGCCTCTACGCCTGGGGCAGGAATAACCTTGGTCAGTTAGGAGACGGAACTGCCTGGAAAGACACTCCGTTTCTGCTGGAATTCTGAAACGATTAATCGCCCTTTTCCCGGCAATGGAACTTATTTGCAGACCTACGGTGCAAAGGATTCAGGCGTTACTGGAGCTGTGAAAAAAGATGGAGGGCCTTTATGAAAAGGGTAATACCAATAATTGCAGCTTTAGCCGGCGCAGGATTGATTTCCATTGCTGTTATTCTGGTAATGCTTGTCATTGATATCAGAATACAGACAATGAAATTCTTTATATTCATACCTCTCGGCAGTTTTTTTACTGGATGGAGTTCTTCTTATTTCTATGCAATCAGTATAAGGATTCTGGAAATCAATAAGAGCCCATATGATTTTTGGTTTTTAACATTTACTGGTCTGATTACAGCATTATTTATCTATCTGCTGGAGTATCGGGTCGCATTAACGGATTTGCCGGAATATTTATCTGTTTTACCTGGTGCTTATCAGATTGGGAGTATGAAAAGCTCTGGTAATGGAAATATCGGCTTTTTTAATTACATAGGAACGTCTGTCAGCAGCAGACAGATTGTGTTCTTTAATTATGGTATTCAGACTGGTACGCTTTCAGGCTCTGCTGTTTTAAGCTGGCTGGATTTCATTCCTGAGCTGATTGGTTATCCTGCGGGATCATGGACCTGGTTACCGACTCTGACATCAAAGAGGAATGTTGCACATTAATGCTAAAATACCGGGAGATTATTCTATGAAAGTAAAAACGCATATCAAATATAGTATATTTATATTGGTTTTAATTTCAGGAGTCTTTGGCTGCTCATTCGGAGAAAGAAAAGCCAGTTCTGAACCGGAAAACTTAGCCTGGGAAGATGCAGATTATGACTGGGGCTGCCGTCCGGCAGAAGAACCTTTGGATACCAGAAAAAGACCCTATAATGAGAAAAAAATGCAAAAAGAATCAGCAGGAGTATGCCTATGTTTCAGTCTATGGACTGCCATCGTTACGTGCTGCCCGTACCGGGGATTCCGAAACAAAGCAAAAAAGCTGTCTGGATTCTGCAGAATACGAATACAGTAATAATTACGGAAAAAGAATTATGGAATTCCGGGATTCACGAACTGGTCTTCATAATTGGGCAAATGGAGATCCGGGAATACATGTACTTCGCAGCAGGCCGCATCTTTTTACAGAGAGAGGGATTTATGCCTGCTGCCCTGCATCTGCGGAAAACGGTCGCTGCATAAAGGAAATTCAGCTGCAGACCTGGGATCAATGCAAGTGTCTGACCTGGTTCCGGTTTGAAAAAGGGGATGACGCCTTTATGGATCTTATGACCGGAGTTGATGAGGAATAAATGCGAAGGTCCTACCGAAGAGGAATCTGTGAATAACCCAGACAAAGGCACTGCATCCACTTCGCATCATTTTCCTTTTCACATCTGCCTTCATTGTCTGCAGAGCAGCAGTGATAGATCCTGACTCTTTTCTGATTATAGCAACCGGAGGGCGGGGGATCTGCAGTCAGGCAGGTGTTCTGATTCACCGGGGAAGCGATAGGTGACATGCCTTTTTCTCTGCAATAATTATCAAAAAACAAATTTAATTTATTGTATATATTATCGCGTGCATCGCGAATACAATGGGCCGTTTTAAATGAGATTCCGCGGTCTTTAAAATGATCCGGCACTTTTCCGGCTGCATAATCTTAATAAAAGGCAGGTTTTTCTTCCCCAGGTCTGCAGTGCATTGACGGTGGTTCTGCCGGATCTTCACGATCAGCATCCGGTGCACAGCCTGGACCTGATATTCTGAAAAATTCCGGCGTGCCGGACTCAGTTTTTTCTTTCGTTCCTGCACACATTTGCATAAATATCAGGGCAGACAGGACAACTGCTTTTACAGCAAAAGAACCTTTGAATTTTAATAACAAATGTACCGGCCTGACGGGCAACCGGGATTTCATTGGAACCTCTCAGTCTTTATATAATATTTCTGATTATACCATAGAAATGCAATCTGTCTATAGGTCATTTGCCCTATTGACAGATGTTTTTTTTGGGGATACAGTTGGTCCACGGAGCATTGACGGAGTAACCTTATGAAAACCAGGCATACCAGGGGGGAAAATGAAAATAAGTAAAATAATAATAATGATTCCTGCATTCTTAGTGCCGTATTTATTAAATGCTGAAACCACTGGCGCATCTCCGCAGATCATCAGCACAGAAACTGTAACCGATCTCAATGAGAGTCTGAATACAGAAACAGTTTATACTCTGATAAAGGAAAAATCTTTTTCTGCTGAAGCTGCAAAAAGTCCGCCTCCGGGCATCAGCCGGGGGACAGTGTATTCACTGCTGACGGTTGAGGTTCCTTCTGAATATCAGGGAAAAAATCTTATGCTCCGGATTGGTAATATATTCGTTGATAAAGCAGAACTTTACAGCATTAAGGAGGGGGCTTCGCGACCTTTTCCTATTGGCAGTTTTAACAGACTGGGGCGGAACAGTGTTCCTGTATGGTTTCGTACACCTGTTATATCATTCCCTTCAGAAACCGGTTCGAATAAAATGGAAATGCTCCTTGTTTTCAGTTCAGAAACCTCCCTGAAAACGGCATTTACTGCTGAAACAGAGGAAGAAGCTTATCTCAGCGAAATTATAAATATTGTAATATTGTCGCTGACTTTCGGAGCACTGTCTGCCCTGCTGCTCTATAATCTGTTTATATTTATATCAACATCAGAAAAAGGTTATTTTTTTTATTCCGTCTATCTTTTCTTTTTCCTCCTTTTCCAGCTTCAGTATGCGGGATTCAGTGCACGTCTGTTTCAGAGTCCGTATATTTTTCACGGGCTGCAGACCGGTCTTGCAGGAGCATCTGTGACCGGGACTGTACTGTTTACTATGCATTTCCTGGAACTGAAAAGAATATCTAAAATTCTGTATTATTTATTTCTGTTGGTTCTGCTGTCTTCAGTTTCTTTAATATTTTTAACGGTATTTCCTGATCTGCATATAATTCTGATGCGTCAGCTTGCACTTACAATAATTTTTTTTCTGTTAATTGCTCTCGTTTCAGCAGGGGCTGCATTAAAAAAAGGAGAAAGATCAGCGATATTCTTTTTTACAGCCTGGATTCTGAATATCGGATTCATCGCACTCGAGGTGTATTATGCAACCTCCGGTACATCCTATTCATTACTGGGAGAACATGCTCTGAAATTCGGAGCAGTCAGTGAATCTGTCCTTCTGTCTCTGGCTCTGGCTGATAAAATAAACCTTCTTCGGAGGGACCGGGAAAATTCAAAGCAGCAGCTGCTCGAAATGCAGACTCTTGAAGCCGAAAAAGAGAGAATTTATGCTAATGCCGCACGGCGCTTTGTTCCGGCTCAGTTTCTGCATTCTCTTGGTAGGACAAGTATTACAGAAGTAATGCCTGGGGACTCTGTTCAGGTGGAGATGACTGTGCTTTTTACAGATATCGAAGATTTTACAGGGACTATTGAGAATCTTACTCCGTCAGAAAGTTTTGCATTTGTCAATGAGTATATTCGCACAATGAACCCGGTTATTGAAGAGAATAAAGGGTTTGTGGATAAATACCTCGGCGATGCCATAATGGCACTTTTTCCTGATCCGGGAGACGCTGTCCGATGTGCAATTGCTATGAAAAAGAAAGCAGATACAGTGCGAATGAATGGCTCAATTCCGTTAAAAGGAGCCGGATTCGGCATTCATGCCGGACCGATGATTATGGGTACCATCGGAGATAACAACAGGCTGGATACAACGGTAATTGCAGATGCTGTAAACATCGCCGCCCGTCTGGAATCACTGAACAGAAAGCTTGGGACAGGTATTCTCATCACTGAAGATACACTGTCTAAAACAAATATGTTCCGAAGCCGGTTTATAGGCGAAACCAGATTGAAAGGTAAGGAAAAAGCGGTGAGAATTCATCAGATCCTTGATGGATATTCAGAAGAAGAATACCTGAAATTTCAGGCAGCTGCCCCATTTTTTGATGAAGCAGTTAAACTGTTTCAGCAGGGAGACTCCGAAGAAGCCGCTCATCTTTTCGGAAAAATCCTGGAGATAAACATCTTAGACGGTTGCAGCCGCTATTATCTGAACTACATAGAGAATAAAACCACGAAAAGTAAAAAAGAAAAATTCATTTAAAAAAAGTATTGCAATTTTGTTCTTATTAAGCAGAATTTAAAACAAGAGGGAATATCATGCTTAAGAGATCAGAAAATAAAATATACCTTATCTGGTTATTACTGCTGGTGTCAGTCATCCTGCCGGTTTCCGCCAGGGAAAAAATTAATGTAGGTAATGATTACAGATCTCTGGCATGGCAGTTATCACAGCTTGATCTCAGTGAATCAGAAAAGCAGATTCTTGAAAATTATCTGACGGTGGAGACTTCACCGGAAGCAGCAGCTCTGATCATTCAGGATTCCTTTTACTCTCACATACCAAATGCTTCAGAAATCAAAGCCGATGGGAAGTCCGGGGACTGGCCTGCCGGAGTTCAGGTTTTTCCCGATCCTGCCGGGGACGGAACTGAGGGCCTGGATTTAACCGGCTTCTCTGTTCTTCCGGACGGGAAAGGAAATCTGTTTGTAAGACACGAAGTAAAAGGTCTCTCCTCAAAGAAAAAAGAGCAGGGACTGATTCTGAACATTGATCTTCCCGGAAAATACTGGCTGCAGTTCATTTATAATTTTTATGATAATCCGGATCAGGCGTATTATAATGTTATAGAATACGGAAAATCCGGAGGCGAATCCATCATCAGAAAAAAGTGGGTTATCATGAAGTATGGTGCTGCAGAAACCGGAGAAATCATTCTGCCGGTAAGTGAGATTCTTAAATCCGAGAATATTCCTCTGACTGACTGGGTTCTGGTTCAGGGTGCAGTAAGCGGTGACTGGTCAGATTATAAATATCCTGTACCTTTAAACGGACAGAATCCGGCACTCATTCTGCTGAGTCAGATTCTTCGCAGCGAAAGGCCGGAAGGCAGCGATACCATGGCTGCGGCAATCGCGCTGGCAAACAGTCATCTCTATGCGTTATCCGATGATGCCACCCGCCGACAGATTCTGAAAGATGTTATAACGCAGTACCGGCTGTACCGCACTGTTGCAGACTGGCAGATAAGCCAGGGATACACAAAGCATAATCTCAGCACTTATCCGGTCTATGCGCAGCTTGCCTGGGCTGACCGCCGCCGTACTTCAGAAACTGAATATGGCTATTTTTATACAGAAAAATACTATATGGAATTTATAGACAGGCCGGAAATACTGCTTGAGATTCACCGGATGCTTCTGAAGAATAATCTTACGGAAGACCGGCCCTTACTCGATCAGCTCGCTCAGAGAACAGAACACAGTTATTATCCCCTTGCTAAATACAGAAGCTCCATGGAAAATCTTACCGAATTTAACCGGCTGGGAATGTTCCGGAAAGAGGATCTTGAGGAAGCAAGGAAAGAGTTTGCTGCCGGAGAATACGAAAAAATGTATTTCGGGAAAAAAAGGCGATGGGACGGATTCGCCTGGATCAATTATCAGTATAAACTGTATAAAGAAAAAGGATATTTCAAAGGAGACTGCGGTACAGCCACAACTGTTCAGATGGCCTTTTACAGAGCGATTGGCCTTGCCCCTCTTTCGTTTCAGTATATAGGGCAGAGTGCAGCAAAAACGCATAATTTCCCGGCCTATTATAATCCTTATCTGGACAGATGGGATTTCTTTCAGAAAGCCGATTTCGAAAAAATGACTATGTATTTACATTATTCAAAACCATACTGGCATCCGCTTCAGATGGTATCAGGCTGGAGCAGAATCGAAAATAACCGGTATGCGTCTCCGTACTATCCTGTGGAAATCACTGATTCAGGAAGGATGTATCAGTTTTTCCTTTCCGGTTTTCCCGGATCCGTATTTCTGGAACATCTGAGTCAGAACAAAGTATTCGAAAAGGGGCTGATTACAGGTAAAGAAACACTCCGATATTCCGATGCTGACGGCGATGGCCTCTCCGATACATCAGAAAAAAAACTGGGTACAAACCAGAACAGCCCTGATACCGACGGGGACGGTTATTCCGACAAATGGGAGAGCGAGTTTTCGGATCCTCTGGTTAAGGCTTCAGAACGACCCTCAGAGATTGTACTCGACGGACTCGTGGAAACTGCCGGAAAGATATCAGGAAATTCGCCGTCTGGAGACTCCAAAGCCGAGAAAGAGATTTTTGATGTAGCGGAACTTCATCTTTCCTTACAGGGGAAAAAACTTTATGCCGGTATTCGTTTCCATAACGATATACGAAAAAATAAAATCCGCTTACATTCATTCAGCATTCATACTGATAAAAAAAGATACTGGGTTCAGTGGTATAAGGGAACCGGCCGGTATTATGAAATAAAGGACGGAAAGACGCAGCCGGTTGAGAAAAGCGGGCTGAGCGAATCTGTGCTGACAGATGCAGAATTTCTGATACCGGCTGACGATTTTCTGGATGCTGATTCTGTAACGATTACTTATTATGCTCCTGGTTTTTATAATGGAAAAGAGCAGATCGTTGCAGATTCCTCCCGGAATATCCGGTTCAGAATTCAGGGTCAGAATCTCGTTAATCTGGATAAGGGAGAAGAGGGGGTGCGTGTTGCCGGTCGCAGTCTTCCTGAAGAAACGTTTGATACCCGGGCTTTGCAGGAGCCGGATTCTGTCTGGTTCCTGGGGGAATGAGCGGGCCATACACAGGAAACCCCGGCAAACCGGGGGTGAAATCTGTCCTTTGCCGGCAGACTGGCGGATACCAGACTGCTTTCTAAAGAGTGAAGTTACTATCGATCCTTAGGCGATGATTACTGAGTAAATCAGCTGTTCGCCGCTTTCCAGTCTTCCAGAAATTTAGCAATCCCCGCATCGGTCAGGGGATGGCTGTACATCTGTTCGATGATTTTAAATGGCAGGGTTGCGATATGAGCGCCTCCCCTTGCGAGAATGGATACCTGGAGAGGATTGCGGATGCTTGCAGCAATCACTTCGGCAGGATAATGACCCGAGTCCGCGACTTCTATACATTCAAAAACAATATCTGTTCCGTTGTGGCCGATATCGTCCAGGCGGCCTGCGAAGGGGCTGATGTAGGAGGCGCCAGCCTGACAGGCAAGGAGGGCCTGGTTTGCTGAAAAAATCAATGTTACATTTGTGCTGATTCCTGTCATTTCAAGGGTATGGCAGGCCCGGATTCCTTCACGACCGAACGGAAGCTTTATAACAACATTATCATGAATGGCTGAAAGTTCATGTGCTTCGCGGATCATTCCTTCGTAATCAGTGGCAATAACTTCGGCACTGACCGGTCCGTTTACTAAGCTGCAGATTTCTGCAATGGTTTCCCGGAAGGGAGCTTTTGTTTTTGCAATCAGAGATGGATTAGTAGTAACACCATTGATAATCCCCATTTCAGCTGCCTGGCGGATTTCATTAAGATCGGCGGAATCAATAAAAATTTTCATACAGGATGTGCCCCTCAAAGGCATGATTTTTTCAGAGCAGTACGGCTGCAATCGAATAAATAAGACTATGCTCAGAACCTGTCCGGAAAGATTCGGTCAATTATGTCAAAATCAGATAATTCATTCAGGTTTATCTATCTTCTGGTTCTGGCCATGACTCTGTGGGGGTTCTCCTGGTCCTCCGGTAAAGTGATGTCTCCTTATGTAAGCCGGGAGACAATCGTTTTCTGGAGATTTCTGCTGACCTTTGTATCCATAGTTCCTGTTTCTCTGTTGTCCGGAGAATCTCTGAGAACCGGATTCAGAGGCTTTCTGATTCTTGCGGCCGCATCTGCTTTTTATACTGCTTATAATATTCTTTTTTTTATGGGTCTGGAAAAAGGGATGGCGGGTCAGGGAGGGGTACTGGTTACAACTCTGAATCCTGTGATTACCTTTATAATAGTAATGGTTTTCTCGTTTCACCGGGTCTCAGTTTCACAGGCGGCCGGTCTTATCATTGGTCTGCTGGGCGGAGCCGTGCTTCTGGAGGTATGGTCCCCGGATTTCAGCGATCATATTTTTACAAGCGGTAATATTTATTTTCTTCTGGCCTCTTTTACATGGGCAATGGTAAGCATTTTTGCACGATGGTCTTCTGAGTATTCCTCATCGGCGGCCTACAGTCTGTATGTTTACGGACTTTCTTTTTTATTTATTATTCCATTTACAAGCGGAGAGGATCTGGGCCGTGTATTTGAATTTGATTATCTTTTCTGGATGAATCTTGTCTACATTTCATTGATATCAACATCGTTTGGTACAACCGTGTTTTTTTATGCTTCCGCAAAGCTTGGTTCCGAAAAGGCAAGTTCCTTTATTTTTCTGGTTCCGGTGACTGCGCTGCTGGGGAGCTGGATTTTTCTGGGAGAAATGCCTTCCTGGACGATCATTGCAGGAGGTACGGCTGCAATTACAGCGGTTTATCTTATAAATGGTGCATTTCCGGTTATAAATAAAGAAAAAAAGGTCGATAATAAACAGGCCTGACTTATATTGCGACGTAAATTATATGCTGAAACGACTTTTAAATGTAACTTATCTTCTCCGGAATATTAATATTAAGGCCAGACTTATTCTTACATTTGTTGTGGTATCGGCCGTGCTGCTGGGTGTCGGAGTCTTTCTCCTTTTTAAATTAAGCCAGTTTGAGAATGCTTATAATGAGCTTGCGACCCTCACTCAGTCTGCAGCAGAGCTGGGCAATACTCCTGAAAACCGCAGTGCTGTGAAGGAAATTCAGAGTCAGCTGGAACAAAACAATGCACTGTATGCAGATCTTGTCTTTCAGATACGGTGGTTTCTCCAGATTTCCATTCCGCTGATTATCGTGATTGGTGCGTTCGTTATTATGCTTATCATTCGCACATTTATCACTCCGCTGATTACTGCACTCAGGGTCACCGAGAAAATGGCAAAGGGTGATTTCAGCGAAAGGGTTTCGATTCACATTATGGATGAGGTGGGCATACTGATCCAGTCCATACGGATTATCCGGATTGTGCTGCGAAGTGTTTTTTCCCAGATCAGGAACGTTGCCCACCGTGTTTCTCAATCTGCTAATACTATGGTTGAGTATTCAAACGATTTCACCCTGGCATCCTCTAACTTAGCCAGAGCCTCAGCAGATTCTTATAAAACCATTTCGGATCTTTCTGATCTGGCAACGTCTATATCCGATAAAATAAGTAAAGAAACTGATCAGCTGATTCTGATGGGAGACCGTATTGTGAAGCTGAACGGATCCATTCAGACAGTGCACAAATCCATTCAGGAGCTGAGTTCTATTTCCACCCTGTCCGCTCAGAAAGCACGGGAGAGTGACCGGGCAGCTAAGGATACAATTCTTGCTATGAAGGCCATCGGGGACAGTTCTGCCAGGATCAGGGACGTGATTAACATTATTACCGAGATTTCCGAGCAGACCAACCTGCTTGCCCTGAATGCTTCCATTGAGGCAGCAAGGGCCGGAGAGGCAGGCCGCGGATTTGCAGTGGTTGCAGAGGAAGTCTCACGGCTTGCAGACAGATCCACTGAAAGTGTGAAGCAGATTGAGGCAGACATCATTCAGACGCTGCAGGCTGTGGAACGGGGCACAAATCAGGTGAATCTGACTGCCAGTTATGTCCGTGAGATTATCGCCGGGGCCGAGAGAATTGACAGTTTTGTTAAGGAAATTACTGAATCTGTAAGCCATCAGAGCAGTGATGCTCATAACATCAAAACAGAAATGGACAGCATGATCTCTTCTTCCAAGGTAATTAAGGAAAAAGTTAATATTCAGAAAGAAACGGCTAACTCCATTTATGAAGTGGTCCAGTGGGTGGCAAGTGAGGCTACCAACATTTCTCAGGGATCGCATAAGATTGAGGTTCTTGCAAAAGAAAAATTCCGCACGTCACTTTTCCTTGAGAATCTTACGAGTGAATTTCAGATCGACGGAAACGACCTGATCCTCTGGGATGAAACATTTATGGTGCATATTAAGAAGATTGATGAACAGCATCACAATCTGATCAATATACTGAATGATCTTTATAACCATACCAGGAAAAACAGTCCTAATGAGGTTCTGCGTCCGATTTTTGAATCACTGATATCCTATACGGTCAGCCATTTTGCCGATGAAGAGAAAATCATGCGGGATTATAAATATCCCGATCTTGAAGATCATTTAGTGGAACATAAAAATCTGACTGAGCAGGTCCTGGAATTCAAAAAAGAATTTGATGAAGGTTCATCTACAATTACTTTTGAGCTGCTGGATTTCCTTCGTAAGTGGCTGACGAACCATATTCTTGGAACCGATATGAAATATTCGCGCTACCTTGTTTCAAGGGGCGCATAAAATCAGGTAAGACCCATCCTGAGCCGTTCGCCTGGGCTTACAATATCTGTTACCCGGACTCCGAAGTTTTCGTCAATTACAATAACTTCGCCTTTTGCTATGAGTTTTGCGTTTACCATCAGGTCCACAGGTTCACTGGCAAGTTTATCAAGCTCCAGAATGGAACCCTCACCAAGGCTCAGAATTTCTTTAACATACATTTTTGTGCGGCCGAGCTCCACTGTAAGCGGCATCTGAACATCGAGCAGCAGGTTCAGGTTATTTTTTGAATAGGGTTTAGGACCTGCTGCCGGAGAATCTGCCGGCGCTTCCGGCTGTGACTGAAAAACAGTTTCGGCAGGCGCTTCATGGTTTTTAATATCTTCTGCAAGTGCAGCCGGTATAATCAGGGAGGCTGTATCATCCAGAATGCCTTCAATAGTAAGACGGCCAGAAATTTCGTGGTAAGCATCCTGATCGAACGGATTTGACGCAGTCAGCGTATAAGCGGCTGTCTGACCTGTGGATATGGCAGACCGGATTCTGCCGGACCAGGCTTTTGTTACAGCTACAAGTGCCGGATTGATTATTTCGGCAGCGGTGCCTGCCTGATCCTCGGAAAAGGTGATTTCAGCAGAATCCGTACTTGTAGCGGTGGCAATCAGTGATTTCGCCTGATCTTCGCTAAGGCGAAGGTATATGCTTCCCGAAACCGGGGACTGAAGCGGAAGTTCAATAATCAGGCCATCATTATTAAATTTTGAGGAAGCATCGGAACCCCGGAATGTTTCTTCACCTGTTTTGCTGAATGAGGATGCTGCAGCAAGCATCACTCCAAGGCCTTCAGCTCCGTTACGGAAGGCTTCCGCTGCAGCGTTATATATTTCTGATAAAGACGGGTCTGCAGAAACCGGGTCATCACCGGATACCGGGAAATCGTCTCCTGAGCCGGAGTCATCATCTCCGAAATTAGATAAAAGGGCGTCTAATTCATCCTGTGATAGTGCTTCCGTCATAGTCATTATCAGTAACGGCAGAAAAACCGGAAAGGATTACTCTTTTTCAGTTCCGTCTGAATAAGGGTCAGCACTGTTTTCGTTTTCTTCGGTAAAGGGGTTCTGGACATCGGGTTCTTCGGAGCGAAACAGATCTTTCACAAAATTATAGCCGTCCCGGATGTATTCAGAAGCCATGGATCCCACGATCACTCCGCTCCACGGATCCAGGGTAGCCGGTACAGTCAGCATACCTCCGGCCGATACTGACATGATCCAGATGGGATCCACATAAGGCATTGTCTCTCCTATGATGCCGTCATAAATCACCGGAATTTTCAGAAGCTGGCCGAAAACCGAGCCTCCCATACTGATCGTGAGCTGCATATCGATACGGGAATCAAAATAAACCAGTCCGCTTCCTTTGGCAGAAACACCGACCCCTTTCATGGACAGATTGCGGATCTGGGTGGTTTTTTTACGGATTTTATAATCAAGGGTGAGTGTTTCAAAAGCAGTTGATTTTCCCGGTGGCCCGGTTATATTCAGAATTTTACCAACGGCAGCAATGGGCCGGATTACGTTCAGATAACCAAGCAGCTCCCCTTTACGGATTACAAGATTCCCGTCCATCACCAGATAATCAAAGAAATTCTCCAGATTCAGCACATTGCTTTTCATCCTGAACTGACCTGAAACAGCTCCGGTGAGATACGGATTCTCATAGTAAACTCTTATAATTTTATAAATATCGGACCCGGTAATTTCTCCTTCTGAATAGAAACTGAAATTACTGAAATCGGCCCTTGCTTTCCCGCTCAGTATTCCTCCGTTAAACTGAGATTCAAATACCGGGATCTCAAGGATCTGTCTTCGGTAGGTCATATAAGTATTTACTTCGTCCAGTATATGCCCGTAGTAGTTTACTTTTTTAAGTGAAAGAAGATACTGTTTCAGGCCTTTTGCATGAAGATTGTCCTGATAGGGGACTCTGATCAGTTCCAGAAAATTAATAACAGACGCATAATCAGAATATGGTGAATTCAGTTTCAGATCAATATCAAATGTGCGCAGCCACTGCATGCTTCCGTAACCTGTTACACGGCTGTTGCCAGGCCACTCAAGATCCATGGAGTTGATACGCATGTATTTGGAAGGGTTGTGATAATCAATGGATCCTCTTAAATAGATTACAGGGAAGGCAACCTTCCTTTTTAAATACAGACCTGAAACAGCTGTGTTTACCTGGACATTGAGCATTGATTCTGGTTTTTTAAAGATTGTAACCACACCGGATATGCGGGTGTTTCTGTAATCAGCAAGAAAAAACTGATTTGTAAAATACCGGAAAAATGAGGCAGGGAAATTTTCGGCATTGATCAGAATCCGGAAACTCATATCGCTCAGACTGCTGGTTCCTGCAGGGAAAGTAAAAGCAGCTGTTCCTGATACCGGACTGTCCCCGAAAAGTCCGTTCCAGTTCAGTTCATAGTTACCATTGATCTGTTTTGATAATGAGGCCGAGTTAAGAAGGATGTCGTAATCAAGCCGGTTAGGCAGATCCTTATAATGAATCCTTGAGTTATAGAGGTTCAGACTCGAAAGCTGCACATAGCTGATTCGTTTCAGAAAAGGATATTTATCGATTAGAGTCTGCAGATTCCACTGATTCCCGCTGCTGATGCTGCCCTTGCCAGGATCTTTCAGTGCATGACGGATGTTTTCAATTCTGTATACAGTAAATTCCGCTCCGTAGAGATTCACCCGGTTAAAAACAATCTCCTGGAGAAACAGTGTTTTCCAGGAGACCTGAATATTCAGTCGTTCTGCCCGGATCAGCGGCAGTGCGGCCGCGAAATTTTCATAGACCTCAACATTGTCAAATTCAAGACCAGGGGCAGGCAGGATACTCAGATGCACATCCGTATATGCTGTGTTCTGGTGGAGGTTGGCTCCCAGAAACCGGATAAGCTGTTTTTTGTAATATTCTGAACCAATCAGGGCAGGAACGGCAAAAAAAACGATAAGAGGAAGAATCCAGAGAATGTGCTTGTAAGAAAATACTGCTTTGGAAAATCTTTGCAGAAGGGAAAATTCCGGGTATTTTACTTTAAGCATGGGAAAGCCTGTGATGTAACGTTCCTTCCAGGGCATCTGACGTCAAATGAAATGCAGTAACCGATTATATCAGAGCTATGAAAGACCGGATTTCAGTGATGTCTTATCCGAATTAGACGGTTTTCCATCCATATATATACAGGTATTTTCAGGGTTAACCGAAAAAAAATCCCTTCAGCAGTTCCTGGATCATCTCATCATCAGTTTTCCTTCCGCAGTGATTACAGGTGCTTCTACCGCAGGCGAAATATGGCAGGGTAAGATTCATGATAATTCAGTTACAGTTTCATTCTGCGGTTTCAGGAATACATCTCTTCATCCCATCCGCTTAAATGAGTGCAGCCGGGAATCAGGTCAGAGGATCGCGGATTCCTTAAAACAGAATCAGGGAATAAAGGCAGCGGTATTTTTTGCAGAGAGTATGAACGGCAGGCCCGAAGACTTTGTACACGGAATTACTGAAATCCATCCAGGACTGATTGCAGCAGGCGGAGCCGCAGGGGACGGAAACAGATTTCAGGAAACTTTTGTAATTCTTGGGAATGAGATTTTTACCGAGGGAGTGACCGGTGTTGCCTTTGAGAATCCCAGGCTGATCATTACAACGGATGCAAGGCTCGGATACACGCCCCTTGGAAACCCAATGACTGTAACAAAAGCCGAAGGAAACCGGCTTATAGAAATTGATGGTCGCCCGGTGAGGAAAGTACTGGAGCATTATCTGGGCAGTCAGGCAATGAACAATCTTCCGGCAGGAATCGTTCATTTTCCTTTTCTGATTGAAAGGGGAAAGCAGCAGGTGGCCCGGGCACCGGTAGCGGCTCCTGAAGACGGCAGTCTTATTTATGCAGGTAATTTCCTCGAAGGAGACAGAATCCGTTTTGGAATCATTGATACCGGTAATATACTCGACGAGTCCGTGGCTGCCCGTGAGAATATAAAAAATAATCCGGCAGAAGCAGTCTGGATTTATTCCTGTATGGGCCGCCGTTCCATGCTTGGGGATGCACTGAATACTGAACTTAGTTTATATTCGTTCGGGATTCCTGTCTGCGGATTTCTGACGTACGGTGAATTTTACCATAATGAAAATACCACAGAGATGCTGAATCTCACCACGACGGTTTTTGCCCTTTCTGAATCGGAATCAGCGGGAACGCTTCCGGCCGAATCTGCGAATCTGACTCCGGTAATTTCGCCGATCAGTACCATGTCACATCTGATCAATACAATTTCGAGAGACCTGGCGAAAGTAAATACATTTCTGGAAGGTTACCGGCTGGCCACTGATCACAGTTCTATAGTATCCATGACGGATGAAAAAGGTGTAATTACCTATGTGAATGAATCTTTCTGCCGGATCAGTGGTTTCAGTAAGGAGGATCTGATAGGGCGGACACACCGGGTGGTTAAGCACCCGGAAACACCGGATGCCCTTCACCGGAAGATGTGGGAAACGATTACCAACGGGAGAATCTGGAAAGGAATTTATAAAAACAGATCAAAGAGCGGTGAAGATCATTATCTCGATACAACGATCGTCCCTTTTAAAAATGAAGACGGGAGAATCTCTCAGTATATTTGTGTAAGGCATGATCTAACCAGAATCATCCATCAGGAAAGGACCATTGAAAAACAGTACATTGATGTTCTTACAGGTCTGCCAAACCGCATCCGGTTTTTCCGGGATCTTGAGGAATTCCGTTTCCCGGCTGTAGGTCTTTTTAATGTGGACCGTTTTCAGGATATAAATAATTATTATGGTTTTGAAGCCGGAGATTTTCTGCTGCGTGAAATCTCCAGGAGAATACGCGACTGGGCTGAACAGGATTATCGGGTCTACCGTTCCGAAAGGGATGAATTCATCATAGCCGCTGACACGGAAGAACCGGAATATTTTTTCAGTTCACTGCGGCTGCTTTCTGAGTCGATGAATAACACTGTATTCAGCATAGGGGATCACAGCGTTATGTTCCGCTCTGCCATAGGAGCAGCGAAAGGAAAAAACCAGATTCTTTCAAGGGCGGAATCGGCGCTGAAAACCGCGCGAAAAAAAAGGGAAGGCTTCCGCATTTCCTCGGAAAGTGAAGAGAGAAAGCAGCTGGAAAATTTCCGGAGAATCGGAATGATCCGGAGGGCCGTGGAAGAGGATCAGGTAGTTCCGTTTTTTCAGCCCATTCAGAGGACTCAGGACGGTGTCATCACCGCTTATGAAGCCCTGATCAGGATCAGGGATAGTGACGGCCGGATTCACAGCCCCGCAGAATTTCTGGATCTTTCTAAGCATTCCAGATACTATCCGTCTCTCCAGGCTTCCCTGATCCGTAAGGCCCTTTCTGTTTTCCGGAACAGGCATCAGATAGTTTCTCTTAATCTGTCTGCGGAAGATATACAGAATCATGATATGGTGAGGTTCCTGATGTCAGAAATCGGCCGGTTTCCTTCACCAGGCAGACTGGCTTTCGAGATTACGGAGTCTGAAGCCATTGAGGATTTCAGCCAGGTGGAAAAATTCACTGCTCAGCTTCGGAATCACGGAGTCCGCACAGCTATCGATGACTTCGGCAGCGGCTATTCTAATTTTTCGTATTTAACAAGATTAAGCGTTGATTATCTGAAAATTGACGGTTCTATTATTTCTGAAATCTATACTAATGCTAATGCGTACCATACTCTTGAGATTATCATAGAGCTTGCCAGAAGACTGAACATGAAGACTGTGGCAGAGTATGTAAGCGATGCCGGAATTGCGAGATATGCGAAAGAAGCGGGTGTGGATTATTTCCAGGGTTACCACATAGGTCTGCCGGCAGAATTTCCGGCAGAGTGAGAAGAGTGTGCGCCCTGGAGGATTCGAACCTCCGACCTACTGATTCGTAGTCAGGCACTCTATCCAGCTGAGCTAAGGGCGCAGTATGACCATTCATAAAGGAACGGGGGAACCGGTCAAGTAAAAACTTTCCGGAAGAAAAATTGCCCGGGCTTAGGAGAAGTGATCTGTCAGAATGCTTTTTACCGGCAGAGACTGGTCACCGGGGCCGTTCATTGCATTAATGTTATGCACTGTTGAATAACGGTGAAGATCATTCAGTGTAATGCTTTCTTCAGCGATCATTCCGGTTCTGAGAAGGTATTCCCTCATGGTACCTTTCAGCAGGGGTGTGTCCGGAGTAAAAAGTCCGTCTTCATTTTCAAACAGCAGATTACCGAACGATGAATCCGTAATAAATCCGTTTTTGATTATGATAATGTCATCTGCGGTTCCCCTTTGTCTGAAAAGGGAATCTACAGATCTTCTGTCTGCAAATTTAAAGGAATATTCAATGCTGTCGGACCGGACCGCTTTCAGACTGCTGAGCTTTCTTCGTTCATAAACAGCTGTTTCGGCTGTTCCTGCTTCAAATCCGTAAAAGAACCTGATTTTCAGAATGCTTTCCGCAAATATGCTCCGCTCTGCGGCAGAAAGAGTAATATCAAGAAAAACACTTTCTTTCATAAGAGTTGTCATTTTCAGATAATCCTTCTGGGCACGATGTATCCGTTCCAGATGAAGATCAGGATTTACCAGCATTCCGTCTTTCCAGCAGATGGTTTCAAATAACGGGTACATATATTTTGTTTAATAACTCTCTGTATTCGGCCGCGGGACTGCTGTATATGGTGATTCCGCAGCCGCTGCGATAACCGAAACTTTCTCTGTTTTTTTCAAGAAAACGGATCATCACGGCACTGTCAAGGCTGCTTCCGGTGAATATACCTGCCGTGCCGGTGTAGTAGCCGCGTGGTTCCGGTTCTGTTTCCCGGATAATCCGGCAGGTTTCCTCCCTTGGTGCCCCGGATACAGAGCCTGCCGGCAGCATTGAAAAGAGAATTGTTCCGATTTCTGACTGCCAGTTATCAGAGAGTCTGCCCGTGATTCTGGATGAAGTCTGCAGGACGCGCCCGCGTGAGGTTTTCAGCTCTTCGATATAGCGGAAAGCCTCCACCCGGATCTGCGAAGCCACTCTGCCAAGGTCGTTGCGAAGAAGATCAGTAACGGTTCTGTGTTCGGCCAGCTCCTTTTCATCGGAAAGCAGCTTTTCCCCTGCATCGGGTATTTCAGCATCAATGGTTCCTTTCATCGGTGTTGCTGAGATTACTGCCGCATCTGCCTCAGAACAGATTCTGATAAAAGGCTCCGGGGAAAAAACAGTGAACTCTGCCGTCTCTCTGCAGAAGTCAGAAAAAAAAGGATTTTCCCCGTGCAGAATGATGTTTTCCGCAAGCAGATCCGTCCTTACATATATGCAGTAGGGAGCATCAGCTCTTCTGAAAACTGAACTCAGATCTTTGTTTACAGGATCGACTTCAGAACGGAAGCAGAGATTCAGAAGATAAGAACGACCGTCTTTCTGAAATTCCTGAACCTGTTTTACTTTTTCAGTAAAATATTCTTCGGACACCGGATGAATCTGCGAAAACCCGGAGGGGATTTTTTCTTCAGGACGATCCGGCTGAGAACTGTTTTCCGGAAACTTCCAGAGTACGCCCGCTTCTTCCGGATTGTAACTGTCCAGAGGAATAACCAGCGGCATTCGGAGCTCAAAATCAGTCATGAAAAAAAACGGCTCCCTGCGGCTGCCGAGTTCATTCATAAAAGATGCTGCGGATTCAGGATCAGGGAAGAGCCGGACCGTCATAAAAATAACTGTCAAATCCGAAAGTAAAAATTACAATTCCGTACAGACTGTGCTCAAAGGTTGTGATCAGCAGGGATCGGCTGAAAAGGTAGGTGCGGGCAAAAAGAAAACCTCCGATAGTGCTTAACACCACTGAAAACCAGTGACCAAAAACTATATGCATAATACCAAACAGAAGGGCACTGAGGAAAACCAGTTCCTTTTCGGTGAAAAGATCTGCATAGCGCGCAAAAAAGAAGCGGCGGTAGATGAATTCCTGCGGCAGAGCCGAGAAGACCGGATACAGAAACATAACCACAATCCAGACAGATGTGTGTCTGAGAGGAATGCGAAACAGGGAATCAGGGTCAGAAATCAGATAAACAAGGCCAGTGCGGCTGCCGTTAAAAGAAAACCAGGAAGATACAGATAAAGCTTTATAAATGAAAATTCACTGGTTTCTGTATGGGGTGTGATTCTGAAGAGAATCCAGCTGATCAGGGTAATCAGATACAAAGAGGGCATGATCATGAGGGGGTTGATTTCCATCACAAAGAAGATGACAGGACCTGCTGTAAAAAGCAGAATCAGCTCTGCTGTGCGTGCAGCCCTGAACTGAAAATCCTTCCCGGAAAACATCATACCTCAGTAAAACAGGGGCACCGGGAAAGGTCAAGCGAATTAGCGAAGGGATTTCGGAAAAGCCAGTACAGTATAAAGTCTTCCGGTATATTCCTTCTGAACCCGATCTTTTAAAAAAAATATAATGATGTACTGACGAAAATCTTCGGGGGGCAGAGGAATAAGACGGTGACTCAGATCCTGCGGTTCCGAAAATTCTGTCTGATAACCGGCACTGTCCAGTTCATCAGCAAGATACAGTCCGAACTCTTTTGCAAAAAAGCTCATCATCGCAGATCCGTCAAGAATCCCCGTGTTCCGTTCTTCTTTCCATTCGGCGATTCTCGGAAGGAGACTCAGCTTTGTGTAACCATCCATACAGAAATACAGATCCGCATGAATATCCCCGGAAATGCAGAGACGGTTAACTGACTCATAACAAAGTCCTTCGTTCACCGAAGGTCCGTAGGCTTCATGAAAAGCCTGAACACGAATGGAAGCACCGGTGAATTCCGGCATTATCGCTCTGGTGACAGCGATCAGTTTTTCATCAAGAAGAGGATTCATAAGTTCAGTATTTAATTAATCTGGAAGAGTTTTTTTCAAGATACACAGCATTTCCCGAGAGAGCAGATTCCTCAAGGCAGAGTCCGGCCCGGCTGAACCATTCCTGCGCATCGGAAAAATCATGGGCAGCAACTACAGCGGCAGCCGCATACCTGGAAAGTCTGCCTTTCTGTGCAGTGCGAAAGGACTGTTTTAAAAAATTATAAAGATCATTAATGTCATCTTTCCGGATGGCAGGCCCTGTTACAGCAAAGGCATCAGAGGAAATTCTGTAAAGAGTGTTTCCGCTGTCAGGGGGGAAAATGTCTGTCAGAATTCCTGCTGCAGAGAGTGCATCGGACTCCTGGAACGGATCAGAAGCTGTGGACGGGAACTGAATCAGAACAAGCCAGATATGATTTTTCAGATTCCTTCTCGAATGAAACAGCCGAATCAGATCCTCATGGAATCTCATTCCGTTAAGAAGACCCGTTGCCGGATCTCTGTTTGCCTGTTCGTAGATCCGGAACTGATACAGAAAATCTGCATAACGGCTGATTTCTGAGTTTATTTTACGGATCGTCTCCGGATTAAACATCGGACGCGCTGACTGAATCAGAACTGCTCCCAGAGTGCCTTCATCTGTTTTTAAAGGAAAGCAGCCTTTCAGTCCGTCAGTATCAAGAATAAATTTTCCGTCACTGATGCCTCTCAGCATTTCTGTTCCTGGATATGCTAAACCGGAAGCTGAACCCGAAAGAAAAATATTTCCCCTTCGTTCCATAACCGGTTCCAGGGAATCATCCGCAGTGATAAGCAGCAGAGTTACCCGCTGCGCATCTGTAAATGTATTAAAATAATTAAGAAAATGTTTGGTAAAGGATTCGAGATCGTAACGTACTGACTGTTCCTGGATATGTTCCCTCAGTCTGTAATTCCGGAAATTAAAGGTTCCTTTATAAGGGTGGGACTTCAGCGAGGCAAAACCAGGCATATTCCATCTTTCCTGATCATTTTCCGGCAATGGTGCAGGAGCCGCAGGCCGGCTCTGAACAGGCTCCCTGGATACAGATACAGATGGCTGCATTTCTCCGGAATCTGCAGGCTTCTTTTTTCGCAGACCTGCAAAGATAGCCCCGATCAGAGAAAGGAGGGAAGCTCCTGACAGTAAATATCCAAGTAATGTAAAGGAATCCACAATCTGATTTACGGCAGATTTCACAGAGATCCGCATTACTTTTTCCTTTTGAACAGTGCTTTCCGCATCCTGCTGCATATTCAGTATCAGAAAAAATAACACCTTTAAAAATAAAAAAAATCTCTTGCTACCGGCGGATTTAGATAAAAAATCAACCAAGAGCAGGAAAATATATGAATGCACCTCCGGAATTAAACATTGATGATCGGGAATCTGTCCGGGTATATACACTTCAGGAAATCCAGGAACAGTTCAGTCTGCTGGATTTTCTGGATTCTGTGGATATGGGTGCTTATATAGTAGATAAAAACAGAAAAATCCTCTACTGGAATCAGAGAGCGGCAGAAATTACGGGTTTCAGCCCGGAGGAAGTAACAGGCACAAAATGCCAGGATCAGCTGCTGAAACATGAAGACCGGATGGGGATTAATATCTGTCCGAATGAACTCTGCCCGCTGGCCCGAAGCATGAGGACTGTAAGGACATACAGGATTCCTCACACTATATTTGCCCACAGCAAAGAAAATAAAAAACTTCCTTTAAATGTAATTACTTTCCCACTGGTGCACAATGATGAGGTTATCGGAGGGGTGGAGCTTTTTGAACCTGCCACTCCTCTCAGTCCGGATATGGCAATGGCTATGACTATCCAGAGGCTGCTCATACCCTCCCGCAGGCCCGATAATGTAGAAGTTTTTTATTACCCCGCTGACTATATCGGCGGTGATCTAATTATGGTAACAGAAGACTGGGCCTGTATTGTGG
>CAZQKZ010000042.1:0-24617 GCA_964594095.1 uncultured Leptospiraceae bacterium
ACCTCTTGTTATAAGATTACCCTCACGGGGTGTCCACTATTTCCGGTACGGTTCACTTCATTAATATCCGAACTTGAAATCCAAGGTATATTCCCTGTCCAGTATTCACTATTAGCTCTGCTTGGAGTGCCTCCACCTAAAAATTTGCCCAATTCCCCCAACTTCTTCTCCACCCACTCCCCCGCATTCCTAAACTCAGGAAAACGCAATTTGGGATTTAATTTATCTTTACTCATATGCCGCTAATCCTGAAATTTCACGCCCTTGGGCAAACTTTTTTAAATGGGGTACTAAGTCTGCCATTAATGCTAATTCTTTTACCCTGCGTTCTTTCCAGCTCAATTCCAATGGCTCTAATAAATCCGTGAGTTTTTCACCGTCAAAAATCATTCGGCTCATTATGTTTTCAGCAAAGGCCTTCAGATCTGCAGCCGGCAAACCGTGCTTGTGGGCAATAGCAGCAAGTTCTGCGTTGTATTTGTCAATTTTAAAACTGTCGTAACCTTTGCGAAGCTCCGCTTCTGTTTGCCCTTTATTCCAGTCCAGACCATCAATGTATTCGGAAAGGTCTTCTTCTTCGTCCATCAGATTCGAATTGGAACGCAATAGACTTATTACCTGCTCTTTGCTCATTTTCTGTTTGCCGGGTTTTCTTTGCGTACTGTCGGCAATCAGATTCATTATGTAATCGTAATCAATCACGGCAGAAGCAAACAATACAAATTCAAAATCAAGCTGCTGAATTTCTGGCGGTGCTTGGTCGCCATCTTTTTGCTGGATTTCTCGTAGTTGTTTGGCAGTTTCTATGTAGGAACTTCTGAACTCCTGCAATGTTTCGGTGGGCAGGATGGTTTCAATTTTCGCTTTTTGCTCTTCGGTTATGTCGGTGTACTGGTCCAGCTGTGTTTTCAGACGCTGCACTTCTTTGAAGTTCTGCACAAAGGCAATCCGTGCAGCATCGCCTTTAAGATTGTACACTTCCTGTGGTTCGCACACTAAATTATGTTCCTGTAAAAATAACCCTAATTTTTCCACGGCTTCTTTGTATTTTTCAATCACCAAAGGTGCAGGGTCAACCAGCCAGATTTCTTTGGCTCGGCCGTTGCCTTCACCTGAGAATAAAGCAATGGCTTGATTTACAGCATCCTGCTGCGAACGGAAATCGAGAATATTACCATAAGGTTTAGTGTCATTCAGGACTCTGTTTGTCCGCGAAAAAGCCTGAATTAAGCCGTGGTATTTTAAGTTTTTGTCCACATATAATGTATTCAGAAATTTACTGTCAAAACCAGTGAGCAGCATATCCACCACAATAGTAATGTCAATTTTGTTTTTATGCGGATATTCTTTGTTAATGTATTTCTGGTCTTTAATGCGTATTTGCACATCCTGGTAATACAAGTCAAAAAAGTTTATATCGAAATTGGTTCCGTATTGATTGTTGTAATCTTCAATAATGATTTTTAGTGCCGCTTTCTTTTCTTCAGGATTCTGCCTGTTGTCCTCTTTTTCCTGGGCTAAATCTTCCTGAATCTGCTGTATATCAGTATTACCTTCGGCGGGCGGCGAAAACACACAGGCAATATTCAAAGGCACATAGTCAATATTTTCCGCCTGTTTCTTTTTTTGTAATTTTTTGAAAAGATTATAGTATTCAATGGCGTTGTTTATAGAAGACGTAGCCAGAACTGCATTAAATCGTCTTGAATTGGTGGCAGCGTCGTGTTTGTCCAAAATAGCTTCTACTACTGCCTGTTGGGCAATAGCTTCGCCTGGCTTTGCGTTTTGTGCTCCTTTTCCCTTGAAAAAGTCTATGTGAAAGCGTAAGACATTTTTATCTTCAATGGCATGAGTGATCGTGTATGCGTGTAATTGCTTTTCAAAAATATCCAGTGTGGTTTTATAGGAAGCTTCTTCGCCTTCTCTTATTTGATAAGTTGCGTTTTCATCAAAAATGGGTGTTCCTGTAAAACCGAAGAGTTGAGCATTCGGGAAAAACTCTTTAATGGCTTTGTGATTCTCTCCAAACTGCGAACGGTGGCATTCATCAAAAATGAAAACCATGCGTTTGCTGCGCAGTGGTTCTAATCTTTCCTTGTAATTCTTTTTGTTGGTGCCATCTAAAGCCAATCCTAATTTCTGAATGGTTGTAACAATCACTTTGTCAGCATAATCAGTAGAAAGCAAACGCTTCACCAAAGTTTCTGTATTGGTATTTTCTTCTACACTGCCTTCCTGAAATCTGTTGAATTCCTCACGGGTTTGTCGGTCAAGGTCTTTGCGGTCCACTACAAACAAACATTTTTCAATGTCCGGATTGTCTTTTAGTAAAGTGGCTGCTTTGAAAGAGGTCAGTGTTTTACCGCTTCCTGTAGTATGCCAAATGTAGCCGTTGCCTCTGTTTTGCTGGATGCAGTCTACAATTGCCTTTACCGCATAAATCTGATAAGGTCGCATTATGAGCAATTTCTGTTCACTCTCTACGAGCACCATATACTTGCTTATCATACTGCCCAGAGTACACTTCGTCAGAAATTTTTCGGTGAAGGTTTCAAGGTGCGTTATTTTCCTGTTGCTTTCGTCCGCTAATTGATAAATGGGTAAAAACTGTTCGTCTGCATTAAATGCAAAATGATGATTCCTGTTATTGGCAAAATTATAGGTGGTGATTTTGTTACTTACAATAAACAACTGCATATAGCAAAGCAGCGAATTCCCGTAACCGTTGCCTGGTTCGTTTTTGTAATCTACAATTTGCTGCATGGCTTTTCGCGGGGATATGTCGAGCTTCTTCAGCTCGATTTGAACCACTGGCAAACCGTTAATCAATAATATAATGTCGTATCGTTGGTGGCTGTTTTCGGTGTTGATCCGTAATTGACTGATAACTTCAAAGTCGTTTTTACACCAGTCTTTGTTGTTGACTAATGTATAATGCAAAGGCGTTCCGTCTTCACGCTGAAAGTATTGTTGCTCACGAAGTTTTTTAGAAGCCTTGAACACATCTGGTTCAATAATTTCCTCTCTCAGTCTCAGGAACTCACTGTCGGACAAGCGAACATGATTGAGTTCTTCAAACTTGACTTTGAAGTTCTGCTCAAGAGTTTTTCTGTCAACTATGTCCGGGCGATGCCTGTATTTTAGCCTTTTCAGTTGCTCTATTAAACTTTCTTCTATTTGATTCTCTTTATTCATTATTAAAAACAGGATAATTCTGAACCTGAGCTGCTCACAGGCGTTCAGTAAATTATATGGTGGATTTACTGATTCGTCAATCTTTTTTTGTAAAGATGATTGCTGGCAGAATTATCGGCCGGTTATTACAGCCCTTGTAAAGGGATAGTACTGCTTCAAATCCGCCATTAATTATAGCATCCATCTTTAAAGATTCTTCTGCAGACATTGCATTGGTGATTTTCCAAATTTTATCAAACTCTTTCTGCGCATGTGACATTTTTTTAACCCTGTCTAAAATTTTTTATTTCTCTAATGCACTGGGAATTCTTTACTCATAATTCCGTCTGAGGCCTTATAATGCCAGAATCTGCAATCTATTTAAGCAAAGCGTCTTTTATTGGATCAAATTTGTCTTTGAGATTCAGATCTCTAAGTGAAATTAGCATCCTTGCTTCCTTCTATTATCCACCGAAGCAGAGCCCATTCTTTTTCCCCTGATGGAATGAACTGCAGCCATAATTCACTCTTTTTACTAAAATCCGGAAATGAATCCGGGTTCCCCTATAAGGGCACAATTTGCCGAAGTCCCGCAGCGGAGCAGTAATCGAAAGCTATTCGCAGTTGGCATTTTTGTAAAGTTGTTGAGCATAATCTGGAACATCGGGATGAATACTATTTAACTCTTTTTCCGTACAGTGAAAATCACATACACCACATCTAAAAACAATTTCTGGATCTGATTTGTAAGTTCCAAGGCGTTGAAATTTACAAACTGGACAAGGTTCTTTAATTATTGTCGATTTAAATCTATTTTCCCCGTCAATAATATAGTGGTTTATGTCAAGATATATTTGAAATCTTTCTCTCGCCAAATTTATTCTTCTCTGGATATTAAAACCCAACTCATTGAAATAAAAACGGTTTAGATGCTGCAAAGTAACTATTTTTGTATATAAAGGATCAAAAATTGTAATTTCAGAGGTAAGATAGTGATCAGCCGAATCTTGATAAAACAAGTATATATATTGAAATAGCTTTAAACAAAGCTGAGAAAGGGAATGGTTTTCGAGCTGTGACAAATCAGAGTGAAAAATTCCATTTCTAACGTTCCGAAGGCTGTGTATATTGTCTAAAAAACCAGTTTGATAATCCATGATGAATCTCGAAATTTCGATAGCCTGGTAAAAATTGATCGTATGATCATCTTTTACTTCGAATTTAGCAATTTCATCAATAAAGAAATTCCTTCTTTCTATAGTGGATTCCAATAATTTGGTTTTTTTTTCCAATCTAATAAATTGATTCCTCGGAATATTACGTTTCGTTAAATTGGGATCAACCTTGGTCAAATTCCTCTTTAAAAAAAGCTCTAATCCAATCGATAAATGAATAAGTGTAGATAAAACTGAATCAGGCAGTTCGGCAGTGAGGAAACTGTCAAGGGCGGTTCTTATATAATGCTCCGGTTTCTGAGTGAGAACATTGTTGTAATTTTTGTAATGGATTGAACTCATTTCGATGATTAAATGTTTTTGATTTAGCTTGATTGGACCGTAACCGTAGCAAATGGCACATAACAAAAAAAGATTTCCCGAAGTTTTTCACTTCCTTTGAAGCGATAATTTTTCCAAATGCGCGTGCCGGTATGCGCTTCTTCAATATTCCAATACAGGCGCATATCCGGATCCTCCAAAGGAGGAAGCGCTTGGACCAAACAAGTTCGTAGTGTCGCCGCGCCGCGGGTAATCATACAGTTATGCGAAGGTGGCATTCAACCTTTTATTTTTGAACTTAAATCTGATTCATTTAAAAAGATACCCAATAGCTCACCAGGTTTGAAATTCGTAGATTTATGTCCAATATCCTTCCTTATTTCTAATAATAGTTTTTCAAAAAGTGCAAGGCTAGTATAACTTTCCGAATTAGAATTTATACTTTCGGTATCTGAGGAAGCTGCATTCATTTTTACACTATGCTGACGCCAATTTACATACGCTTTAACAGTTGAATCAGAACCCCACAGAAGCATTGTTTCTGAAAATTTTGCAATGTGAGTTATAACATCTTGTTCAGAGTAGCTAGCCAGATGTTTGCCCGCATCAGTAAGTGATAGAATGTAATTAAACCAAAAATGAGTAAACTCTTCATATACCGTGATTTTCTTGTCTCTTTGAGCTATTTCAATCTCTTTTTTTTTCTCAAATGATCTACCCAAAAAAATTGATAGAATTGCAATGATTACCGTTGAAACACCAGTAATTAAAGCGGCTTGTACCTCTTTTTGTAGGCTCGCAAAGAAGAAATAAAAGAAGTGAATTGTTAGGTAGGCAATATAGAGCAGTCCAAGAATTACTAGAAGCCCAAGAATTAGCTGTAATGATTTTTTTAGTCTATTCATCGTTTGTAGTTCATATGTTATTTATGGTTAAAAAATTTGCAATGATATTTTGCCCCTTGCGTCTAACGAATCAGGTTTCACGAAGTTGGCCGCCCCACTGGGCGGACAATTTGCCAAAGCCCGTCCCCCATAGCCGAACCTATTATCTCTCCCCAAATAGTTCGGCGTTTATGGGGGCGACCGAAGGGAGAGGGCGACACCAAGCGCGGGTCCGAAGTGGCCCGCCGCAGCGGTAAAAACGGAAGTTATTCGAGGTCGCGCCTTCATAGAAATGCTGCAGGTGAAATATTAAAACGGGAAGCCAATTCTCTGATTTGTCTTGTATTTAAGAATCTTTTTCCATTCAATACTTCGGATACAACTCCCTGTGATCCGATTTCGGAAAGGTCTTTTTGATTTAGACCATGTTCCTGCATAAGGCTCTTTAAAACATCAATTGGGTCAGATTCAATCGGGGCAAGATTCTCAATCTCATAAACTTCAATCAAGCTGCCAATTGTCTCCATGAGTGGAACCATCGGATGTTTTTCATTTTCTCCAATTTCATCGATCAATTCATCAAGAGCTTTAACAAGCTTGTTATAATGCTTTTTGTCTCTCGGGACAGAAAGCAGTTCTTTTACATCCGGCCAAACGGATTTTACTTTTTCGAGTTCAGCAATCATAGCAAATCCTGTTTCCATTTATTTTTATCATATTCTTTATGAGGCATGATACTTCGGATATAAATTTTCTTCCGATTATAATGAATTGCAGCAATCAGTCTGTATTTGTTTCCGCATATGTCAAAAACAGTTAGATTTTGAACCTGGTCTGCTGCCGAGAAAGTCTTCCTCAAATCAACAAAATTCATGAAATCCGTTGTGCTGGTAATTTTATACCAAGCTCGTAGTTGTGATTCAGAATCAGGATATTTTTCCCAAAAATCCTGTAATTTCTTCCGACTAATTACATGCACGATAAAATATATCTCTGTATGAGATACTGTCAATCTTTTTATTTGAAGAAAATTTTTGGACTTTCGAATCAGATTTTCAAGTTCTAAAAGTGCATCAGTAAGCGCTTTCGACTAACGAAAATATTTTTACCGAAGCCCGTCCCCCAGGCCGGACCTATTTTTACTCCCCCAATGTCCGGCCGTTTGGGGCCGAAGCGCAGCGGAGAGGCGAGGGCGAGGGCGAGGGCAAGCCGGGTCCGAAGAGGCTCGCAGCAGCGGTAAAAAATGCAGTTAGGCGAAGGGCCAACTATAGTATATACGAAGAGAAATCTTCAGGCAATATTTTCTGAACAAAATCAGGTTCTATATGATTTGAAAAACGTAATTGTCCAATTATCTTTGAAATCGATCTTAGGTTTTCTCTTTTTCGATATTCTTCTATTCCCAATGTATCAACAAGATGGCACATTAATCTTAAATTTCTTTTGAATTTTATAGATAATCGTGGTTTTTTTTTGTCTGATATACTTAAACCGGTGACATATTGCTTCTGGCTTTGGCTTGTTATTACGAATTTATTTATATTCAAGTTGAATCCATTTTTTATAAAAATATCTTCAACTTCATTAAATTCCGGAAGCGAATTATTGGATGAAATACTTATGTCATCTGTATCCGCATAACCAACTGCAGGTCAGCTGTAATTTGAAATAAACGCCCCCAAATCGATTTCCTCATCAGTGTTTTCGATGCATCGCCCACAAATACTGAAGATCCTACTTCTGCGGCACTATCTCAGGTTTTTCTGTAACCGCTTCGCCGATTCTCATAATCCACTGATCCGGATTGTCATCGAACCGGCCTCATCAAATGATTTTCGGATATCCGCTCCTGTAATAAGTTTCATACCGCCTGTCTGTAAGCAGCGGGGAGCCTTATAGCTATCAGTCAGGATGATTCCTGACTCGTTATTCCAACGGAACCATGGATGGAAATCAAAGAAGGATCAGAAATCAGTTTCCATACGTATGCCAGTCGGGTGAGTTCCGCATCCGGAACCCGGCCCATTTTTAAATGAATGTTGTATTTATGGACTTCGACGGTTTTCGCCGCAATTCCCAGTATATCTGCGATTTCTTTCTGACTTTTTCCCGAGGTAAGCAGTTTAACAATCTCGATTTCGCGGGAGGTGAGCTTTGAAAAAGGACCTGGAGCCTGCCTGCCTGCATCTGCAGAGACTCCTTCTTTACGCATCCAGCTTTCGGTGATTTCCGAATAATAATTCCTGCCGGACAGCACTTCATTGATGGCATAAGCCACCGTGCTTCCGATCTCTGCTTTATTCAGATATCCATTGATGCCCGCTTCTTTCACTTTTTCCAGGAGTCTCCGGTCAAAGGAAGCGCTGATAATCATGAATTTCAGATCAGGATAGCGGGGTTTTACTTTTTCAATGATTTCAATTCCCGTCATATCGGGAAGAACATAATCCACGAGCAGCAGATCGCATTCCCTGACGGATAAAGCGTTGATACACTGAACACCGGTCTGAACAGCAGAGATTACTTCCCATTCGGGATTCATCTGGATAACAGATTTCAGACCGAGTATGATCAGTTCATGATCATCGGCTATCATAATTCTGACCGGAGTCCCTGCGTCTGTCATACGCAGTAAAATTCCTGGCATCTGAAAGGTATGCAAGCAGATTTCTTTTTTACCGTAATTCAGTTTTTTTCAGGTTAAGTGGAATTACTTAGGGCAGATTTTTAAGAAAAACTGAATCTTATTACACCACCCTGGCTGAATTTTGAAATCCGGAGCCACCTGCCTGAAGAAATGTATGAGGGACTGCTGATTGAATACAGAATCTCAGTACCCCTTTTCGGGAAACAGAAATGGCTGACCGAAATCAGGCATATCCGTCCCGGCAGAAGTTTTGTGGATGAACAACGGATTGGGCCTTACCGTCTTTGGTATCATTACCACGAGGTGCAGCCCGGCCGCCGGGGAGGATCCGTAATGACTGATAATGTTACATACATCATGCCGTTTTCTCCGGCAGGTGACCTTGTACACAGAATTATTGTGCGCAGGCAGCTGGAACAGATTTTTGATTTCAGAAAATCTGCTCTTGAAAAAATTTTCTGAATGACAGATTTTTATATTCATAGTAGTCTATTTTTTATGAAAACCATTTTTAATACAATCCTGGCTGTGTTAATAACCGTATCATCCGCTGCCGTACTGTATGCTGATGATTCTTTTACTGTGACCAACAATACAGAAGCGGCGATTACACGGCTTCTGGCAAGAGAAGTCGGAGCTCCAAAATGGGGCTTTTTTGATATCGGATCGGGAATCCCTGCAGGTGAAACTGTAACCATCTCATGGAATAATCCGGACGAAGGAAACTGTGAGTGGGAATTCAAGGCCGAATTTGATGACGGAAGTGAATCAGTTCCCATTACTCTCGATACATGCGAAAACCATGACATTGAGTTCAGCGAATCCGAAGAATAAAACCTTATAAAAAGTCTTTACCGCCGGCCTGATATTCTCAGACCGGCCAGGTCCAGACCTGTCCGCAGCATTACCGGAACTATAACAAGTATGACTGCAGTTCCGAACAGAAGACCGTAAGCCAGAACCAGTGACATCTGAGAAAGAAATGGATCTGACCCCCCAATTCCGTATCCTGTAGGAAGCACACCAAGAACTGTGGTAACCGTGGTAAGAAAGACAGGCCTGAGTCTGCTTACCGATCCCTGAATGATCAGATCATCCTGCGATAAACCAGTGTCACCAGCGGACTGCCTCAGTCCCGTCACTGTATCCACAAGAACAATAGAAGCATTTACAATCACTCCCATAAGACCAACCAGGGCCACCCCTGTCATCATAGAACCTGGTATAGAATGAGTAAGCATCACAAACACTGCACCGGGAATCATAAACGGAAGGGAAAGCATAATAACAGCGGGTCTTGACCAGGAATTGAAAATCAGTGCAATAATTAAATAAATTCCGACTACCGCTCCCAGCGCTGCTGTCATAAGACCGGAGAATATTTTTTCGGTTTCCACCGGCTGACCCGAAAACCGAATCTGAACCTGCTGATCAGAAGGAAACCTCTCTTTGACCCTTGCCATCACATCAAGAGGAGAAACCACCATGGAATCCGTATTTGCATACACCGTCACCGAGCGTTCCCCATCGATCCTCCGGATCGTGGATACCGCAGCTGGTTTTTCTGTAAGCTTTATCATTTCAGAAATATTAACTTTATAACCGGTCCGGTTCTGTATAGGCAGAAGACTCTGGTTCATATTTCTTTTTTTTCTGAGCGGATCATCCACAGATCTGTCTTTCAGCTTCAGTCGCACATCAGCTCTCTTCCCTCCGAGGGTCATATCCGTAACCGGCAGCCCCTCTATACCGAGCATAATCGTCCGCGTAAGATCTTCAGACGAGATTCCTGCTGAGGATAAAAGACGATAATCAGGTTTAATAATAATTTCATTTAGACCTTTAGTAAGGTCTGTTTCTGCTTCACTGACACCACCGATTCCTGAGATAAATTCAAGGATCTCTGCAGCATTCCTGTTTCTGATCTCATCATTATCAGAAATCACACGTATTTCAATATCGCGCCCCATCGGTGGACCGAGTCTGTTCAGATTTATACTGTAATCAATATTATGTTCTGTTTTTAACGATCTGAATTTTTCACGAAGGCCTGCAATGATTTCCAGCGCATTCCGGTCCCGTGAATTATACGGAGTAAGATAAACAAAAATCACAGCCAGATTGCTCTGATATCCCCTTTCTGTGTAAACCGATGGGCTGTGTGTACCGATCCTTGCACTGAATCCAAGCAGCTCCGTATCCGGAAGTTCTTTCAGAACCGATTCTGCATATTTAATATAATGAGCAGACTGCTCCGGTGCTGATCCTTCGGGAAGAGTAAGGCTGACACGGAAACTCTCTGCGCCGTCCTGAGGAAAGGGATCTTTTCTTACATGAAATCCCATAAGGTATCCCGAGACTGCCACTGTAAGAAATCCCGCCAGGAGAACTCCGTAGCGGTAACGCATTAACAGACGCAGCGTTTTTTCATACAGATTTTCCAGTAAAACAATCCATTGTTTTTTCTGAGCAGAGGATCCTCCGGATTCGGAAAGATGGACAGGAAGCATAAAAAAGCTTTCGGCAAGTGAGAAGGCAAGGCCCACAATCACCATCAGAGGAATGGTCCATATAAAAGCACCCGGAAATCCGCCCACAAAAAACAGAGGTGCGAAGGCGATGACAGTCGTTGCCATGGATGCCAGTACCGGAGCCCACATCCTCTGCACTGCAGAAAGGGCCGCTTCCTTTCCGGTCATTCCCTTTTCACGGTTTGAATTATATTCCTCAGAGATCACAACCGCATCATCCACGAGCATACCGATTATAATAATAAAACCTGCCAGCGAAATCAGGTTCAGCGAAATATCCATATATTTAAGAAAAATTAGCATTCCAAGGAGCGAAACAGGAATGCCGAATGCAGTCCAGACAGCAGCGCTTCGGTTCAGGAAAAAAAGGAGAATTGCGAAAACAAGGAAAAAACCCATAGCGGCATTGCCAATCAGAAGATTCAGTCTGTCCCGCGTAAGAACGGACTGGTCAAACAGAACCTGCCATTCGATTCCGTCCGGAACCTCTGTATTGCGAAGAAGACTGTGTATGCCGGCTACGGTATCAAGCAGATCCGCGGAACCGGTTTTCCTGATAACAAGTACGGCCCCCGGTTCCCCGTTGTTCCTTACCGTCAGTTTCAGATCTTCCGGCACAATCCGCAGATCGGCAACATCCTTCAGCCGGACCCCGAATCCTTCTGCGTTGGTAACAATATCTGTTTCCAGAATATCTTCCGGTTTCTGAAATTTACCGGAAATTCTGACTTTTTTTTCACCATCGCCTGTGGTCACAGTTCCCCCGGATCCGTCCGTGTTTCTCTGCCGGATGGCCTCCGCTGTCTTTCTGAGATCAAGGGAATACTCTGAGGCCTTTACGGGATCCACCAGAATCTGAATTTCCTGATCCGGAAGACCGATCAGGTCTGCATTTTTCACACCGGGAATCCGTAATACTTTGTCTTTCAGATTTTCGAGCCAGGGTTTCAGGGTCTGATAATCCCCCTGATAGGCAATTTCGAGAACAGGCGAATCGCTTGTAGTCACTTCATGCAGAACCGGTCTTCCCCTGATTTCGGATGGCAGATCCTCAGCAGCAGCAACAGCGGCTTCCGTATCAGAATACATCCTGCGAAACTGTTCCGGAGTGAGATCTTCCTTACCGAAGACCTCGAGCACAGAAATCCCGTCATCGGAATAAGACAGTATTTCTTTGATACCTTCCACTTCAGAAACTGCCTCTTCAAGCTTTTCTGTTACATTGGTTTCCACATCGAGGGGGGACGCACCAGGATACAGAGTGGTCACTGTCAGCTTGTTCAGAGAAATTTCCGGAAAACCTTCCTTTCTTGACTGAACTGCAGAGGCAATCCCTCCCAGAAAAATCACAATGAGAAGGAGATTAATCATCATTTTCCTTTCTATAAAAAACCCTGTAATTTTTTCCATGGTGACCAGCCCCGCTTCTGAATATATTCCCTGATTCTGACATTCATTGCCTGAAAAAGGAAGCAGAATTTTCCGGATAAAGGAGTATTTAATTCTTTTTTACAAATTCAGAATATTCACACACTCTGATACTCTTTTTTTTATGGCCGTGAGGTTTTTCACTGTTAGTGCTTGATTTTTTTTTCCGATTATGAGATTCAGAATCTATGGAAGATTTTCTGTCTGTAAATGAGCGTCATACATCTGCCCTTCTGGTTGACCATAACCCTGACGATCTGGTGGAAATGAAGGCCGAGCTGAGCACCAGGGGCTTTGAAGTTCTGACTGCCTCCAATGGAATCAGCGCACTTTCCCGCTTTATTATTTACAGGCCCCAGCTGGTATTTCTGGAAATTGCCCTTCCGGGTATCGACGGATTTGAAACCCTTAGAAGAATGCAGACCAATGCACGCACTATGAAACATAAAGCACGGTTTGTAATGCTTACCGAAGCCAAAACAAAGAACGATATCATACGGTCCGTTCAGGCCGGGGCACACGACTATATTGCCAAACCGGTAAAAATGAACTCATTCATTGAAAAGCTTCAGAAACAGCTTATGGAAATTGAGCTGAGGGCTTAATACGGGTTGGATTGCAGCTTTTTAAAAGATAGCTTCCCGGCCGACTCAGGAGACTATTCGGTCATCTGAAACCTGAAAACCAATGAATAGCTTTCCTGGTGCCCCTCCATCACAGCCTGGCATTCTCCCTGTAAGCCTGTCAGCTCGTCCGTTCCTGAATCTGAAATTACTGACAACACTGCTGTAATTCTTCCATCACTGAAACTTCCATTATGCAGAACAGAAAAGCTGCCTGATAAACCAAAGACCTCCCCTTTAAATTTTTCCAAAGCCGTAAAACTACCGGTTTTATCATCCGTATAGCACATTAAATACCGGACCAGGGATTCACCTCTTAGGTCACCCTGATACTTATAAACCACTTCAGCAGAAGTGCAGCGAGGAAGTGAAGAATCCCAATCTGTTTCCTTCCAGCTTTTAACTGAAAAATTACTGCGTGCCTCACCTGAAATTTTATGCTTGTCTTTTACCTGATTATTCATGATCCTATTATAGCTGCAGATCAGGGTAATGTATTGGAAAAGGACGCCAGCATGAATTTTTTTTCGGGGCGTTTCCTGTAATCTGCCTTCAGTCTTTATGGAATACAAAGATACCCGCGCTGTTCTCAGATCTAAGGATCTGAGTAATTACATGAATATCCGGCAATTGAAACCAGCTGCTGAATTGGGATCGTTCATTGAGCATTACTGGTCAGTTCAGTGGAATCTGCCTGAGGGAAAATCCTTTGAACAGAAAGTGCTCCCGTACCCCTCTGTCCATATCGCAGCAGAGGAAGGATCGGTTTCTGTCCATGGTGTGGTAACCGGAATTTTTTCAAAAAAACTAACCGGGAATGGAGAGGTTTTCGGTATAAAATTTCTTCCCGGCGGATTCAGACCTTTCTGTTCAGGGTCCGTTTCGGATTTTACGGACTCTGTCCTTCCTTTGGACAGTTTTATTGCGGGCACCGGTTATAAACAAAAGCCCCTGTTCCTGAATCGGGAGGACTTTGTTACGCGAGCCGGATATGCTGATGAGTTTCTGATACAATGGTTACCGAAGGGAATTACACTACCGGATGTAATTCCACAGGCATTTTCAATTTTAAAGAGTAATGATGATGTAATCCGTCCGGACCATCTTGCACGGAAACTGCAGATCAGCCTTCGCTCCTTACAGAGAATCTTCCGGGAATGGGTGGGTGTTTCTCCCAGATGGATCATTATGCGAGAACGTCTCCAGAACATTGCAGCCATTCTTGCTGAGACTGACACTGCTGACTGGAGCACCATTGCGGCGGATGCCGGATATTTTGATCAGGCTCATTTTATAAATGATTTTCGTTCCGTTATCGGCATGACTCCGGGAGAATATCTTCAGTCAGGCAAAGAGGATGACCGGGATAAAAACAGGCGCTGATTAATCCCTTGGCGCTTTGATGTGCGCCTGCCAGAGGCAGAAGATAAAGAAAACTCGACGATAAAGACAGCATGTGTACTCCGGATCTTATTAGGGAAATTCTGTCCCCTTCCACCGTTTCCATGGATTTACATTGTCTTTTCCAGAAATCCAGACAATCATTTTTTTCCGGTTTATTAACAAATGTTAATGAATCAGGAACAGAACTCTGGTATTCTGCAGACAGAGGGCGAAAATGAATTCACTTGCATATTTATTTATTTTTCTGTCTGCGGCAGGGTGTATCAGAGCTGCAGCTACTGTCGACCGGAATCCGGATCTGCCGTTTCTTTCGGTTGATGATTACAGATTCCATATAAAGACCTCCGGTGATCCGGAAAATCCTCCTTTAATTGTGATCCATGGAGGGCCAGGTATAGATTTTCATTACCTCCTTCCTATGGAAATACTGTCCGATGAATACTATATGCTTTTTTATGATCAGCGCGGAACAGGACTATCCTCCCGGAAAAGCAGTCTTGAATTCAGCACAGAACAGGACATCGATGATCTGTATAAAATCATTCAGCAGTTTTCACCTGACCGAAAAGTCATCCTGCTCGGACATTCGTACGGGGCTATGATCGCTTCAGGATTTATGGCACGTTTCCCGGAGCTTGTTGATAAAGCTGTTATTATAGAACCTGGTATACTGACTCAGGAAACTGCCAGAGAGTTTGTCCGGACTCACAGGGAAAAAAATTCCCGGCTCGGTGCATTAAAATTAATATGGCCCCTTCTGCAGTCTTTATTTGTTGTTAATGAGGGCGGCCAGGAAAGATACGATTATATTATGACTGCAATGGCAGGCAGTGGAAAAGGACAGCCTTATCAGTGCCCGGGGGTTTCCCTTCCGCCTGAATCCTTTGTCAGAAGCGGATATCAGGTTTTCAGAAAAACAATATTCCCTGTAATGAATGAACCCGACCTTTTTCGCTCGGATCTTGTTACAGGTCTTAAAAAGTTTCAGGGGAGTGTACTGCTTCTCAGCAGCAGCTGCAGCTTCATTGGATATGATTACCAGGAGACACTCCATCGTCAGTATTTTCCAAAACAGGCTGTCCACGTTCGTATACCGGATACAGGTCATAACTTTCCTACAACGCATCCGGAAAAAACTGTAAAAATTATCCGGCAGTTTCTGAAGTCAGGCCAGGTCGATGATACCGGTACCAAGCCGGACACAGCTGCCTTCGGTCGTATCAGAATGACACTCGACGGAATTCTGAAGAAAGGAGAAACCCCTGGACTTCAGTATGCAATCTTTAATAAGGACGGGCTGGTTTGGAATTATGAAGGTGGTCTTGCAGATATATCCAGCGGAAAGAAAGTAACTAAACACACAACCTTTCACGGATTTTCATTAACTAAGACCTTTACCGCAGTTGCGGTTCTTCAGCTCGCAGATCAGGGCAGACTGAAGCTCGATGACAGCGCAGCCAGGTACCTTAAGGACTATTTTCTGCCGGATTCTGTTACAATCCGCCATTTACTGAACCATACTTCAGGTCTGCCGAATCCCATTCCGCTCCGCTGGGTGCATCCGCAGGAAAGATCGGACTCCTTTGATTTTATTTCATTTCGCAGAGAAGTTATACGTAAAAATCTGAAATCTGATATCTCACCAGGTCGCAGAATGAAATATTCGAATCTGGACTACCTGCTTCTTGGAGAGATTATTGAAAAAGTATCCGGACAGGATTTTCGTTCCTATGTTAAAGCAAACATACTGGAAGCAGCAGATATCTCAGATTCTGAACTGGATTTTTTAATCAGCAATCCCTCTTTACATGCGGGGGGATACCTTAAAAAAAATTCGCTCCTGAATTTCACTCTTGGATTCTTTATCAGTAAAAAACAGTTTATAAAATCTGAAGAAAGCGGATGGCTGCGTTTCAGAAATTTTTATGTGAACGGACCTTCTTACGGTGGTCTGATCGGAACCGCTTCTGGCTTTGGAAAGTTTCTGTCGGCACTGCTGACTGAGCCTTCATTTCTGCTCACTCCGGAATCAGTGCAATTGATGTTCCAAAGAACAGCATTAAGCGATGGAAAAACCCTTCCGGTATCTTTGGGCTGGTTTTATGGAGAACTTAATGGTAACTCATATTATGCTCATGCAGGAGGAGGCGGAGGATATTATTCCGAAATCAGGATTTATCCCGCTCTGAAACTTGGTTCGGTAATATTATGCAACAGGACTGGAATTACGGATGAAAGGATTCTCGACAGAATCGATGCTGGTTTTACAGAGCTGTCTTCTTCAGCTTTTTTTTAATGCGGCTCAGAGAAACCGGAGAGATTCCCAGATACGAGGCGATATGATAATCATTTAGTTCCGGTTCAATATCAATGAACTTTTCCCTGAATTTTCCATAACGATCGGAAGCGTTCAGAGTTAATAATTCATATTCCCGGATTTCTCTCTGCACAAAAAGAAGTTCGGTAAGTTTCCTGCGAAAAGTTTCCCAGCTGGATCCGCTGGCTGCACGAAGGAAATCACTGAAACGGGCAACAAGAATAAGCGAATCCTTCAGGGCTTCTATGTTAATGACTGATACAGTTCCTGACAGATAGGAACTGTAAGCGGAAATCAATTCCCCGGGACGGACAAAATTTTTAATATAGTCTTCTCCTTTCTGATTCAGATAATAGCTCCGGAACAGTCCGGAGACAATGAATGCAAAAGAATCCGGCTCATCTCCTTCCCTTATAAAATGAGAATGCTTTTTCAGATGACGAACCTGAAAAACAGAACGGATCCTGCTGAAATCCTCCCTGGTGATGTCCGCAAAATCATTCAGAACAAGGAAAAAAAATTCATAAGGATCTTTCTGGGTCATAGAGTACAACTATACAATACATAAACCGGTATCTAAGTCAACTGGAATTTCCCGGCCTGCTGAGGAGACTGTCTGATTTGCTGACTATGTTATTTCCGAGGCTTTTTTTAAAGGGAATAGAATTTAAAATGTCAAAAATCTGTATAGGTACTGCATTTTTCCGTAATGTGATTTTTTTCAATGGATTGTTACTCAGAAAACACCGTCATGTGTCAAGCATTGCGGAAAATTTTGAATTGACAGAAATATCAGAACAGCCGGAGATGCTTAATAAATAAACACAATACGGAGAGTGTTGCATGAGGGAAAAAATCAAAAGCGTCGTGACTGGATGTATGTCTAACGATGCCGGTATTTGTTCTAATGCTTTAAGGGAAATCGCAGCCGGGGGCTCCTATACAGCCGAAGAAAAAAAGGAAATTGCAGCAGGTCTTGCATCTCTTTTTTACCGCGATACTTTCGAGAATGAAAAAATGAACCAGGTTCTCAATCTTGTGGTGAAGTCCATGATTGACCTTGGTACTGAAATCATTCCCTATATTATAGAACAGCTGGAAGATGCTGATGCCGAGACAGCCCAGAGTTTTGGCCGGGTTCTGGGGGGAATCGGAGCGCCATCCATCGACCCGCTTCTTGCCGAAATTAAAAACTCAGCCCGTTCCTCCTATGCTAAAATCAACTGCCTGGTGGCCCTTGGCTGTTTCGAAACTCCTGAAATTGCCCGAGCAGTACCGGTGATCAATGACTGTGCCGCCTCCTCTGATTCCATGATCAAAGCTCAGGCGGTCCATACTCTCGGCCGTATTGCAAACAGAGTTGTTGCATCTGATCTGGAAGAATCCGTGCGCTGGTCCATGTTTGATGCTGCCTATGCAGCTGTATCAGACCCAAAGCCCGCCGTCAGGCGTCATGCTGTCCGCGCTCTCAGTAAAATGCAGATCAATCACTATCTCGATAAAGAGCAGTATGAAAAAACTTACCAGTGCTTCCGCGGAATGATGGGCCTTGATAATATGGAGTGGGACCATGCTTATATTGTGCGTGCTGAAGTCGATGCAAGCCTCCATTTCTTCAACCTCCAGCCGAATTCCCATAATCTGCCCGTAACTCACACAGCAGACCGCTACCGTCAGGATTATAAAATCATCGCTAAAAAGGAACTGGCTCCGGGAACTTACCATTTCAAAGTAAGTGCTCCTCTGATTGCCCGTAAAATTGTGGCCGGTCAGTTTGTGATTATACGGCCGAATGCCCACAGCGAAAGAATTCCTCTCTCTATCTGCGGCTGGAATCGGGAAGAAGGTTATATAGAGCTTATCATTATGGCCATCGGCCGCACTTCCAAAGAAGCCACTGCAAAGAATGTAGGCGATTCCTTTCAGGATGTTGTTGGTCCTCTGGGTCAGCGTTCTCATGTGGAAAAATACGAGGGAGCCTGTGTTCTCCTTGGCGGCGGATTCGGAACAGGTGCCATTATACCCACAGCCAGGGATCTTAAAGAACTTGGAAACCGGGTGATTGGTGTAATCGGCGCCCGTTCCAAAGATCTGGTGCTTATGGAGCAGGAACTTCGCGAAGTATGCGACGAAGTAATCATCACAACAAATGACGGATCATCAGGAATGCAGGGAATGGTTACTGATGCTATGAAAATGATCATGGACCGTGAACCGGTTTCCTTCGCGCTTGCAGTAGGACCTGTTCCTATGATGAAAGCCATCAGCGATCAGACCCGTGACACAGGTGTATCGGCCTTTGTTTCACTGAATGCCATTATGGTGGACGGAACCGGTATGTGCGGTGCCTGCCGCGTTACTGTCGGCGGCAAAACGAAATTTGCCTGTTTCCATGGTCCGGACTTTGACGGTCATCAGGTGGATTTCGAGGAATTATCGAAGCGTCTGAAAATGTTCGTCGAGAAGGAAAAAGTGGCTATGGAGACTGCAGCTGTCTGATCGTCGATCCTTCAGCACTGCAGTTACCTAAGCAGATTCAGTCAACAGAATTAAGGAGTAATTTATACTATGGCTAACGTTATTAACGGAATGACCCTCAAGGAAAGAATGAAGCAGCCGCGCAATCATGTACCGCTGCACGATGCACACGAACGCGTTAAAAACTGGGAAGAAGTGCCGAAAGGTTTTACACTCGCCGAGGCAATGAACGAAGCCAGCCGGTGCATTCAGTGTAAGAATCCTGACTGCGTGATCGGCTGCCCGGTTGCTATTAATATACCTCAGTTCCTTATTAAACTGGAAGCAGGCGATGTGGCCGGAGCCGCTTCTGTGATCCGCGAAGCCAACTTTCTGCCTGCGGCCTGCGGGCGTGTATGTCCTCAGGATAAGCAGTGCGAAGCAGTATGCGTGGTTGGCAAAAAGAATGAGCCTGTATCCATCGGTGCTCTTGAAAGATTTGTGGCCGATTATGAGCGGGAGCACAATCTGCCCCGGAAGCCGATTATGGCTCCGGATACCGGGAAGCGGGTGGCTGTGATTGGTTCAGGTCCTGCCGGGATGACAGCGGCTTATGAACTTCGCAAACGCGGGCATTCTGTAACCGTTTTCGAAGCCTTTCACCGTGCGGGCGGAGTGATGGTTTATGGTATTCCCCGTTTCCGTCTGCCGCTGGATATTATTGACAGTGACATTAAGCTCCTCGAAGAAATGGGCGTTGAATTTGTCTATAATATGATTATTGGGAAAGTTTTTACGGTAGATGATCTTCTGGAACAGGAAGGCTTTCACGCTGTGTTTATCGGAACCGGTGCCGGCCTTCCCAAAATGCTTGGTATTCCCGGGGAAAACCTGAACGGAATCTATTCTGCTAACGAATATCTTACGCGGATCAACCTGATGCACGCAAGTGATTTCCCTTCTTACACAACTCCCCTGTATCAGGGCAAGAAGCTTGCAGTTATCGGGGCCGGAAACACAGCAATGGACGTTGCCAGAACCGGTAAGAGACTTGGTGCAGATGTAACCATTTATTACCGCCGCTCCCGCGATGAAGCTCCTGCCAGAACAGAAGAGCTGGAACACACAGAGCAGGAGTTCATCAACTTTAAATTTCTTTCTAATCCGCTTGAATTCATCGGCGATGAAAACGGATTTGTTAAGGGAATCAAATGCGCGAAAATGGAACTTTCTGAACCGGACAGTTCAGGCCGCCGTAAGCCGGTAGCCACCGGTGAAGAATTCACGGATGAGGTGGACACTGTGGTAATGTCCCTTGGCTGCGATGTGAATCCGGTGATTCCTGATCAGACTCCTGAAATCCGCACAAACAAATGGGGTATTATTATGGTGGATAAAAACACCTACCATACTGCCAAGAAGGGAGTGTTTGCAGGCGGGGATGCCGTAACCGGCGGTTCCACAGTGATTCTTGCTATGGGACAGGCGAAAAACGCAGCTGCAAAAATTCACGATTATCTGATGGATCAGTTTGATTACCAGCTCGATATTCCTACTGACCCGACAGCTTCAGGATTAACCTGGGAGTTTGCAAAACCAAAATCCGAAAAAAAAGCTGACTGATAAAAAATATTTCTTCAGAAAACCCCTGCATAGTCAGGGGTTTTTTCGTCCACTATGGGTGGAGGGTTATCTCATGAAAATTGCAGCCGTATTAGTGCTGTCACTGTTTCTTTCTGCCTGTACAAAAGCCAGGACAGACTGTCTGTGTTATCTTCCTTTTTTACTCAGTCAAACAGAAGCCGGGGGATCAAAGATTCCGCTTGGAGCAGCCTTTAACTCTTATCACGCTTTTCACAATCCCGATGAAACTTTTCAGGCCGAATATCAGAAAGTTTATAAATCTGAAGTCAGCTGGTTAACCGATGAATGGGCCATGAAAATGGAAGAGATCTGGCAGGCCGAGAATACACTTGATTTTGTTCAGGGAGACAAAACTGTGAATTTTGCGGCTGAAAACAATAAAAAAGTCAGAGGACATACTCTTGTATGGGAATACGCTGTCCCCCAATGGCTGGAAACCGGAAGCTACTCCAATGAAAAAATAACCGAGATGGTTGAAGATTACATTGTTTCCACAGTAACTCATTTTAAAAATTTATCTCCGGGAACTGTAATTTCCTGGGATGTTATCAATGAACCACTTGAAGATGACGGAACTGTACGCAATGAGTTCTTCAGTATTCATATGGGTGGTGGTTCTGAATATATTAAGAAAGCCTTAAGGAAGGCTCACGAGGCGGACCCGGATGCTCTGCTTTTCATTAATGAGTACGGTATTGAAATGCCAGGTCCGAAAGCTGACGGAATGTACAGTCTTGCTCAGGAGCTGATTGCAGAGGGAGTGCCTCTCCATGGAATCGGATTTCAGACGCATTCAAGTATTGATGAGGAATTTGTCCCTTCCACCGAACTGGCAGAGCAGCTTGACAGATTCATTGCACTCGGACTGAAGGTTCAGATTACAGAACTTGATGTTCGTATTAATGATGATAATACTGGTCGAACGGATGAAAAGCATGCAAAACAGGCTGATCTTTTCAGGGAAGCAGCCAAGGTATGTATTTCAAGGTATCCTGACTGTTCAGGTCTGATAATGTGGGGTCTGACGGATCGCGAAAATTATATTGAAAATGCCGAATGGGTTACTCAGGATTATGACTGGCCGTTCATACTCGATGAGGATCTGCAGAAAAAGCCTGCTTATTATGCATTAAAAGAGGTGTTATAATGATTTTTTTTATACCTCTGAAGTGTGATGATTTCTGCCGGCAAATTACCGCGTCCGCAGCTGATTGTTAATAATCCATTAATCATTTGCTGAAATAATACTAATAATTACAGTCAAAACTTATCCGTTTGGTGACTTTTGTCACTGATTATTTTCTTAAAATGAAGCCTGTTTTATTATAAACTAAAACAGGAGTTAATCATGAAACTGTTTATTGACACCCACGATAAGGTAAAGAATACTTTCCCGGAGAGCTTAACCCAGGATGAGCCTGAACAATTTTATTCCCGCTATGAAAAGGTATTTAAAGAGGAAGGCGTAGTGATCGTCCGGACATTCGTTAATCTGTCCGAAGGCCGTGCCTTCTGTCTGAATCTGGCCGAATCTGCAGAACAGGTGGAACGGGCCCATATCCGGGCCGGTCTGCCCTATGACTCAATAACGGAAGTAAAAGGTGTTTCACCAAACGATCTGCTTTATGGATAAAGATTTTGAGAATATCCGGAAAAAATTCAGTTTTCTGACCAGAATAAGCGAAGGAGCAAGCGAGCTCCTTCGCCAGTCAGTAATGGTTCACAGAACCGGAGAAAAGGAGACTCTGATCAGCAGGGGCGATGCAGTAAACGGTGTTTATCTTGTAATAAACGGAACTCTTCGGGTTTATACCATCAGCGCGAGAGGGCGCGAAAGTACATTATATCTTATTTCCCCTGGAGAATCCTGCATTCTGGCTTTGAACTGCGTATTCTCAGATGTGCTTTACCCTGCCTGGGTGGAAACAGACGGACATTCCGCTGAAATCGCGGTAATCCCGGGCGATATTTACAAAAGGATTTATAATTCTGAAAAAGCAGTCAGTGATTTCACAATGAATGTACTGTCTGCCCGGATTTTTAATCTGATGAGTGTTATTGAAGAATTTGCTACGCTGCCTGTAGGGCACCGGATAGCCAGCTTCATTCTTAAAAATACCAGCAGATCCGGTGAGCTTCAGATCAGTCATGAACGTCTTGCTGTTCATACAGGAACAGCAAGGGAAGTAGTAACCCGGAATCTGAAAAAGCTCCAGCAGAAAAAACTGATAAAATCAGAACGGGGCTGCATAATCCTTACGGACAGGAATGGTCTTCTGGATTATCTGAATTCCGAGGACGAGGAATGATCACGGTTGCTGCCAGGTTATAAAAAAAAATCATAAAACCTGTCAGAAACAATGCCCCGGCTGCTCCGCGAAAGACTCTGAAAATCAGAAGAATATCGGCGATTGAACTCCAGCTCATTGGTATTAGATTTTTAGTTTCTTTTTCATAAGAGAGGGTGCTCCAGACAGTATATTCAGCAATACCTGACATCCACATAGAAAGAACGTAAATTCCTGCCGACAGTAATGACAGCCAGAAATGGGCCGCTGCAAGGTCCGCTGAATAAAGGGGCTTTCCTGAAATCCTGGGAATCAGCATATAGAACATTGCAAAACTAAGTCCGCTTACCCAGCCAAGCGCACCGCCATGAACATGGCCGATCATCCAGTCAGTATAATGGAGTGCAGCGTTAATGCTTTTCACAGCAAGCAGGCTGCCCTCCAGTGTAGTGACAGTATAAAAAACCATCGCAAGCAGGAAGAACAAAACAACCGGATCATAATCCACTTTCCGTTCCGCTTTAAAAACAGTGAGGAAACCGTTAAAAACACCTATCCAGGAAGGGATAATCAGCAAAAGGCTCATAGCCACACCAAGATTCTGAATCCAGACAGGAACAGGAGAATAAAGAAGGTGATGCGGCCCTGTCCATATATATAAAAACAGAATTGACCAGAAATGGGCAATAGAAAGCCTGTGAGAGTAGATCGGACTTCTGATCTTCACTGGCAGATAATAATACATAAGTCCGAGGAATGGTACTGTAAAAATAAAAGCCACAGCATTATGACCGTACCACCACTGAATGTTTGCATCATGAATTCCGGCATAAAGGGAGTAGGAACGCCATAAACTTACCGGAATCGCCAGATTATTTGCAATAAATGTTACCGGCAGTGTTATCGTAAATCCAATAAAAAACCAGATCGATACATAAAACTGTTTTTCTTTTCTGTGAAAGATTGTCATAAAAAAATTAATTGAATAAACCAGCCACATTATCGCAAAAAGGATATCGAGAGGCCATTCCATTTCCGCATATTCCTTTCCCTGATTAATACCCATTGCAAGGGTTATGGTTCCGCCTGCTATTATAAGGTTGAATAAAATCAGATGCAGCATCCCGAGAAATCGCGAATACATGGGAGTCCTGGTCAGGTTAGGAAGGGAATGATAAATTGCTGTGAATATCACAGATAAAGAGAAACCAAAAATTGCGGTGTGTGTATGAATGGTCCGGAATCTTCCAAATGAAAGATACTGACCTGCAAGTTCTGTTTCCGGCATAAGGAGTTTCAGGGCAATGGAAAAACCGGCAAATAAGGATAAGAATCCCCAGAATAAAGGGCTCACTGCAAAACCGATCAAAACGATGTCAATTTTTTCCCGGTAATCTGCTTCCGAAGGCTGTTGAATTATCATAGTAATCCGATCAGATCATATTCTCCGGACCATTTCAGTGACTTCAGTCACAAATACAGAAAAAATCAGGATAAATATTTATCCTTTGTGACTATAGTCACATACAGCTCTGAGTATTATGATACGGTTCTTTAAAAAAACCGGAAAGGGAAAGGCAATGAACATACTCAGAATTAAGCATCATTTAATAGAAAAGAAAGGTCCTCTTTTTACCTTTTTAGTAACGATAACTGTGTCAGTCGGAGGAATAGTTGAAATAATTCCTCCTTTCTTTGTAAATCAGACGGCAGAGCCTGTCGCA
>CAZQKZ010000042.1:24659-29232 GCA_964594095.1 uncultured Leptospiraceae bacterium
GCAGGAAGAGATATTTATATCCGGGAAGGCTGCAGCGGCTGTCATTCTCAGATGATTCGTCCGTTTAAATGGGAATCGGCAAGGTTCACAAAACCGGATATTGGTGAAAGAGCCTATTCAGAATCCGGAGAATACATTTATGATCGTCCTTTTTTATGGGGATCTAAAAGAACCGGACCTGATCTGTGGAGAGAATCCATGCTGCGGGATGCGGCATGGCATTACAGACATTTCAGAGATCCGCAGATGGGAGGAAAACTGGACTCAACTGTGATGCCTGCATATCCATGGCTTTACGATACTGACATTGATCCGGCTGATATAATTCATCGCATGAAAACCTTAAATTTTTTCGGGACATATGACGGTAAACATTCAGATCTTTTACTTAAAGCGGCAAAGCAGCTGACCGGAAAAAAAGAGATCGATGCCCTGGTCGCATATATGATGAAACTCGGGCGAAAACCGGCTCAATAAACTTAAGTGCCTGCTGTCCAGATTCACGGAGTTTACAGCTTCTGGCCCCTCTGTTCCGCAGGGGACCAGAATAAAACCGATTACTGCTCCCCGGCAGAAAGAGTAACAATTGCCTGAGCCCATTTAACATATTTCAGCTTGGCCAGGTCTGCAACAGTTTTAACACCTACTGCTTTTTTAAGGAGCGCTGCATCTTCTTCTGTAATTCCTGCAAGAGCACTCACTGGTGCTTTTGCAATTTCGCCCATAGATTTCTTTTCGTATGCTTTATCAACAAATTTACTGATGTTCATATTGAGTCCACCTGATCATCTGTCAGGATTTATTTTATTATACGACATAATACATTCTATTTCCCTGCTGACAAGTTTTAATTGATATTCGGTGAAACTTTCTGAAAAAAATGTCACACCCCTGTGATACACTGATTTTTATGAAAGAAAATATTAAAATTCAGTGCATAGCTGAGTCAGAAAAGCACACAGAATTCCCCGGAGACGATTCTGAAGCGGTCATTGCTGAGATCTGGGAAGTAAGTCCGAAAGCTGATTTCTTTGAAGTAAAAAACGGAATATACGCCGTAACTGAATTCGACGAAGGTCTGCTGTTCTGGTTCAGGGAAACAGATCAGTTGGTTTACCAGCCTGTTCTTCCAAAGGGAGGTTTTGATCTGCTGACTCAGCTGTTCCTTGATATCGAACCTATGATCCCGGAAGAAATCATCGAACTGACCGAGCCTTTTGGGGATTACGCGATTATGGCCCTCCAGTCCGTTCGCCTGACCCCGGGTTTCAGCGATTTTCTGAAGCAGGAGTTCAGATCCGGGAAAGAACATAAATATTCCTATATTATTGCCGTCTGGTATCTTTCTGATGTTTTCCATTTGCCTCTGAAAAAGCGGATTCAGCTGAATATCGATATTATGACCCGGGAAAGGACTCAAATCCTGACTGAATTTCTGGAAGTATCTGTTAATAAAAAATTTCTCCGTCTGCTAAGTCGCATGCCCTGGCATGAAATAAACAGGCAGTCCTTATACAACCTCAGGATGATCTCTCTGGAGAATGCTTTCTGCAGCAGTCTGATGCGCTTTGACAGCTTAAAAAATTCTCTGCTTCGTTTTATAAATCAAAAAGAGTATCCTGTATGGCTTAATTCCGTTGAAATTCTGAGAGCTCTGGCTGAGGTAACAGACACAATAACGGACCCTGGCCGCATTTTTCCTCCGGTCGTTACTCAGGCGGATGAAAAACACCAGCCGGGAATCTTACGCAGCCTGAAAACCGTTAAAAATTATGAAGATCTGGAAACAAGGCTGATGAAGCTGTCTCAGAACATCTGCATTGCAGCAGGATTTCCAGACCCTCCCTTTCCCGGAACCGGCCGGCTTCATCCGATCCGGAGCGGTGAGGAACTGAGCCGGGAAGGCCGGATCATGCAGCACGGCGTGGCAGGATATGCAGAGTCTGTTCTGCGCGGCCGATCTTATTTTTATCATTACAGTGCGAAAGATCAGAATAACGATGCCACCATACAGCTGAATGCGGCAGGTTTCTGCACCTGGATTCTTTATGAATACCTGGGATTTAAAAATAAAACACTCAGTGATGATACTGTTTCTGATATTTTTCTGGAACTTGTGCTTTGGAACAAAGACCAGGAATCTGGTAATAATAAACAATTACTCAGGAATACTGCTGTTCTGGATGAAGGGCAGATCGCCGGTCTTTCTTATTATGATTCCGGCCTGATTCAGGATAAAATTAAAAACGAAGATCCGCTGATCATGAAGCGGGAACCTGAAAATAAATATGATTCAAAAGCCATCGCGCTTTACTGGCAGGAAAACAGATCATCAGGAACCGATCAGAATGGAATCCCTGTATCTGCTGAAAAAATTCTGTATAAGATCGGATATATTCCGGCTGCTAAAAACCGGATGATTTCTCAGATTCTGGATAAAAATTCTGAAGCACTTCGCTGTCGTTTTACTGACGGATGGAATTATCAGATTTTCTGAATTACGGAATGCCCCGATAAAGAGTCAGCAGAACATTCTCTCACTTTCCGCAGACAGGGCACTCCGGATCACGGCGCAGCTTATATTTTCTGAATTCCATTTCCCCAAGATCAAAATACAGCTTTTCGCCCCGAAGAGGCTTCCCGCATCCGGTAATAATCTTAACAGCCTCAACTGCAGCCATACATCCCAGCGACCCGGACTGAGCTCCCAGCACAGCAAAACCGAATGGATCCCAGGACTGGTTCTCCGGATACACACAATGAAGACATGCGGTTTCGCCGGGAAAAATATTGAACAGTGTTGCTTCCAGAGAATTCATAGCGGCTTCCACCATGGGGACCCGTGCTTTTACAGCAGCCTCATTAAGGATTCGCCTTTCAGGGAAATTATGGCGTGCATCAATCAGAACATCAGAGCGGGTTAACAGTTCCGCCATTCTTTCAGGCCGGATCGGTTCATCATAAACCTCAACTTCCACATGCGGATTGAATTCACGCAGGGTATCGACTGCAATGGCGACACGGGATTCGCCCACCCGGTCATTCTTCATGAGGATCTGCCGGTTCAGGTTGGATTCGGTTAACGCACCCTCATGAACAAAAATCAGCCGACCCACACCCGCAGCTGCCAGAAAGAATGCCGTTGTTCCTCCCAGACCGCCAATGCCTGCCACAGTTATTACAGATTTTTTAAGCTTTTCCTGCGCTTCCGGACCGAATCCGGGCAGCATCATCTGCCTTTTATAGCGTTCTTTTTCTTTTTCAGATAAGATCATAAATAAAAACTCCGGACTAAAAGTCTGTATCGACAAAAAACAGAATAAAATTCATTTGTCAACCAAAACAGATGCACTCCGCCCAAACATAAATCGGAATCACGCGAATCCAAGAACCTCATAGATGTCGATCTGCTGTGTGCGTCCTTTTACTACAACGCGATCTATGTAACGTGTGATAAAAGCCTCCCGGACACCGGGTTCCTGCAGCGTCTCATCCGAGATAAGGATCGAAACGCCATAGAAGCGGGTTAATCCCTCGATTCGGGATGCAAGGTTTACCCCGTCACCGATCACTGTATAATCCAGTCGTCTGTCCGATCCAATGTTACCTGCTACCACTTCGCCCGTGTGAATACCGATTCCGATCCCGAGCGGTAGACGTCCCGAATTGTGTATCCGGTTCCATTCTTCTAAGCGATCCCTCATTTCCAGAGCACATTTAATCGCGCGAAAGGCATCATCCCCGGACTGGACAGGAGCGCCAAAAACGGTCATAATCGCATCGCCTATAAACTTATCGATGGTTCCCCTGTTTTCAAAGATTACCTCTGTCATAGCGGAAAGATAACCATTTAAGAAATAGACTAAATCTCTTGGGCCCATAGCTTCAGATATAGTTGTAAACGAACGAATATCAGAGAAGAGGATAGATACCCTGCGTATCTCGCCGCCGGGTTCAGATAGAATCCAACACCCAGAAACATCCCAAGCGAGAGGATGCCTGAATATACAGTGCCGATAAAAGAATAACGTAAAAGATTCAGATAAAACAGGAAAACAGAGGCTGTCATCAGAGTCCAGTAGACCAGCTCACCCTCTCTGGAGATCGTCGGATCCAGAAGGAGCATCATGGAAATAACAGTATAGTCAACCGTAATCCCGATGATCGTCAGGCTCCAGTGATAGATCCCATACCGAAAAATACCCAGAAGAATGATCGAAGGAGCCAGCATGGTAAGGTCCAGAACCAGAGTGAGACCTTCAGGCCTTATCTCGGTATAACGGATCAGACCAAGATAAGCGAGAAGGTCGAGAGTAAAGACAAGGGCAAACATCACAAAACGAAGAAGGGCCAGAGCTCTCTCGTTTTTCAGCGCCCTCTCTTCGAGGATGGCATCAAAACTGACCTGAGGAATGGATCGATTCTGCAGATTTTCAATTTGCACGAAGCTGATTGTAACGGCTTCCCTTTGGGCCATCCAGGTTCCCGGTTTTTTTTCAGGGCAGACTTCGCCCCCTTAGTGGGTGGGGAAGCTGTTGAAAAACGGCTTCCTTCAATAAAAAAATCCTGGCAC
>CAZQKZ010000043.1:0-28095 GCA_964594095.1 uncultured Leptospiraceae bacterium
TGATACTGATTATAGCTTTGTACAGTTATTTCGCGCGCGATTTTTTTCGCTTGACTTTTTTACTAAAAAAATTTTTGCGCGCATACCTTCGGAAATTTTTGGCTGAAGCAGGAAGCGGAAGAAGAAAATTGACCATCAGTCTGCGACAGGCACAGATCCTGCTTATTATTGATTTACATCTTTCAGCTTATCTATATATCCTGATAAATAAATGCGACATTTTCTGACATTATGTCATATCAGACGCGGCTATCTTCAAAGAAATCCAGCCGTTGGATTCCTCGCACTTGGAAAAAGCGTGGCTGGATTTCTTCTTAAGAATGTTGATCCGCCTGCCTGTGCCGTTGGCACGGCAGACAGGCTGATTACGCTGATTTTTCCAATGCCAGTTATACCAAAGGACCAGCCGGGGTCCCCCGCGCTCGTTAAAATAGTTTATTAATTATGATATTGGCTTTGTATCGTTAGTTATTCGGGCCTGCCCGCTGAATGCAGCGGGCAGGTATTAAAAAGTAAAAAGGAAAAGATTTAAGTGAATGTCCAATCCGTCCAGCGAATTGTTTCCGGCAAAAGCGGCAATCAGTCTCCGCCCAGGAAACCACCCAGAGCACCGGCAATTCCGCCAACAGAGGCACTTCCCGCAGTGAGGATACTGCCTTCGGTGGAAGAACCACCTGCAGAAGGAGCATGGGCCAGAATCCGGTCAGCCATTCTGGAAAACGGAAGACTCTGGAGCCAGACAGTGCCTGTTCCGGAAAGGGTGGCAAGGAAAAGCCCCTCTCCCCCGAAGAACATAGACTTCAGATTCCCGGCTCTCTGAATATCGTAATTAATACCCGAGGTAAAGGCAACAATACAGCCGGTATCTATGCGAAGAGTCTCCCCTTTCAGTTCCTTTTTAATAACATGACCGCCCGCATGGACAAAACCCATTCCGTCACCTTCCAGCTTCTGAAGAATGAATCCTTCACCGCCAAAAAAAACCTGCGCCCAGTTTTTTATTAAAAGCAATGCTTACTTTCGTTCCCAGTGCCGCGCAGAGAAAGGAATCCTTCTGACAGATAACAGATCCTCCGATTTCGCCAAGGTTGACCGGTATAATGGTTCCGGGATACGGAGCAGAAAATGCTGCTCTTCTTTTACCACTGCCCTGATTGGTAAAATGGGTCATAAAAATGGATTCGCCTGTCAGAGCCCTTTTACCTACTGCAAGAAGTTTACCCATCACACCTTCTTTCGGATTAGAGCCGTCGCCCATCTTCGCTTCAAATGTAATCCCGTCTTCCATATAATTCATGGCACCGGCTTCTGCGATCACTGTTTCTCCCGGATCGAGCTCAACTTCGACAAGCTGCATATCATCGCCGAATATTTCATAATCAATAGCATGAGACTGCATATTTACTCTCCTTTGTCAAGATGATGACCATTTAAACCGACTTATTTAAATAAACAAGTCAATTTTCCATGTTTCCTGATTATCGTCGTTTTTTCCGTTCGAGGGCCCGGGCAACATCATCACGCACCTCAGCCATATTCAGAAACTTACCAGGACATGCGGTAGGTGAGATTTCCCGGTGACCTGCAATTCTCTCAGGAGGAATATTATATTTTTCAGATAAATTAACTAAGAGATTAATCAAAGCCTCTCTTTGAAGAGACGGAACCTCATGTTTTTCAAAGTTACCCACAAGTACCACAGCTATTCCGAAAAAATTCAGATATGTGATACGGGTGGAAAAATGGGGCATCCGGTTCTTCCAAAGGCTGCTTTCTTCAATCTGACCCATAGCTGTATTTGCAGTTCCGTTATTTATAACAAAATGATATGCGATATCAGACCAGCCGCGTTCCTCCATATGCAGCCTTCGGAAATATTCAAGATTTCCGATATCAGAAGCCGTGTGATGCACGATAATGTATCTCCATCTTTTCTCCTGCCAGAGCCATCTGCCTGTCAGAAAGACTGCGAAAACAAAAACCGCGCCGGAAATTATAATCAGAGCAGACTTTCTGGTTTTTTTCTGCCATTCATTTTTTTTACCGGCTTCAGGAAACACAAGATGTTTATTATTATTTTTCTTTCCTGTTTTTTTAACTGGCCCGTAATCCATTACTTTTCTTCCTGTTTATTTACAGTTTTCTGACACAGACGATACATAAACATGAGCTTCGTCAAGGGACACTTCTGAACCAGGAAAAGCCACTCCGCTTTTTTTCAGCTGATCCGGAGTTCCGGAGCTGTGAAACAGTTTTATCCAGTCGTTCAGAAAAACAGAAGACAAAGGCCGGTAAGACCAGTGCCATTTTTCTTCAAGATATCCTTTGCTTCTGCCGGCAGTATACGGACGGCAGAAACCGTAAGTCGCCGCATTCTTTTCCAGCCACTGAAACAGCACTTTACCTTCACCCGATTCAAAGTATCTGTTTTCAAGAGAATTTATATCAAAATCGGTGCCCCAGTGATGCCTTGAAGTGCCTGGCATTGATGAATACCTGAGAATATAGGCAGCTCTTTCCGAAGGAGACGGATGCGAAGCTTCTGATTTTTTCCATTTCCCCGCCCAGATTCCTTTCTGGTGATCAAATCCTCTGAAGGCACTGACCACCCGTATTTTAATTCGCGGATGTTCTTTGGCAAAATCAGCAGACATCCTTTTCAGTGCCTCCGCAGCTTCCCGCCGAAGATAATGTCCTGGACGGTTTACCGCGATTTTCCAGGCATCCAGGGAAACCATGTCCGGATGAGACTGAGGACTGAAACGGCCGGTCAGATATGCCTGCGGAGGGATTCTGCCGTATGGATCAGCTGATACCTGTTCAGGTATTAACATAAAAATAACGATGACGAGAATTCCCCCGACAGTTAAATGCTTGACCTTCTTCCGGTAATCGGTCGATATATCAGAAGGAGTCTGACGATGATCAGTTCCTGATGAACAGTAATTCATACTGTCATCAAATCTACGTGTCCAGGAGAATCCAATGATTTTTTCAGAAAAAAACACCTTAAAAACCCTCTTTGTTTCTGCTTTTATTCTGGCGGGTGCAGCAGCCCTCGGCAGCTGCGGCGGAGAAAAGCCTGCAGATGATGCAGCTAAATCAGAAAATGCTGCGCCGGTAGCAGGGGCTGATGCCGACAAAGGTAAAGACCTTTATATTCAGAACGGCTGTGCCGGATGCCATGGCGAAACAGGCCTTGGTGACGGAGTCGCCGGTCAGGCTCTGAATCCAAAACCGCGCAACCTGGCTCAGGCATCATCTTATAAGCAGGGTTCCGGAATTGATGAAATTGCAGCTACTATCGGAACCGGTATTCCTGGTACAGCGATGATTGCTTATCCGCATATTCCTGAAGGCGACAGAAAACTCATTGCAGCATATATCAAATCCCTGCAGCAGTGATTCTTTTTTATAAATCCGGCAGAAAATTTCTGCCGGTTATTTATTTTTACGTTCTCCTTGACCCCCCTGAAGCTCTTCAGAATCTGGATTCAGAACAGGATCCGATTCTTAATGAAAAATAACGAAATCATTTCAGTAACTCTGAGAAAGGACCGTGAAAAATCAGTTCATCTTCGCCATCCCTGGATTTTCTCCGGTGCTCTGATTTCCTCAGGAAGCCATCCTCCGTCCATAGCACATGTATTCTCCCAGTCCGGCGAACTTCTGGGATCCGGAATATGGAACCCGCATTCAGGCATCCGGATCAGACTGTATACATTTCCCGGCGAAGAACCAGTCACTCCGGATAATGCCTCATCGGTTCTTTATAATAAAATAACTGAAGCATTAAAAAGGCGCAGAAATACCGGTCCGCAGGAGGCGGAACGCCTGATTTTTGCAGAATCCGACGGTATGCCAGGTTTAATTGCAGACCGGTATGCGGAAGGAATCACAGTTCAGTTTCTTTCCTGGAGCTCCCATTTTTTTCGTGAAACTATTATAAAAATTCTTACAGAGGTTCTGAAACCTGCTTTTATATATGAACGGTCTGATTCAGAAGCCCTTACCCAGGAAGGTCTTAAACCCTCCGCAGGCCTTATCTCCGGAAAACCGGTCAGGGACTCTCTGATCCAGGCCCTTCAGCAGATTAATCCTGCCCTGCTGCAGGAGTCTGCTGCTGCCCGCTGCTTTCCGCCGGAATACGGCATCACCGCCTCCCAGGTCATAAAACGGATTGATTCTCTGAAGGAAGATCCTGATTCTCTTTTAATTAAAGAAAATGAATACAGTTTTGCTGTAAACCTGCGGACTGGTCATAAAACCGGAATGTATACAGACCAGAAGGCTAACCGGGCCCGCGTAAGGGATTACTGCAGAGGCAATGTCCTCAATGTGTTCAGTTATACCGGTGGTTTCACAGTTCCGGCGGTTGGGGCGGGGGCTTCATCGGTCACCTGTGTGGATGATTCCTCTGAAGCGCTGATAACAGATTATCTCAATAATCTCATTAATTTTCAGGATCTGCCGCCGATATCCTTTGTAAAAGGAGATGCTTTTCAGATATTACGAACTTACCGGGATGAAGGTCGTCAGTTTGACTGCGTTATTCTCGATCCCCCTAAATTCGCTTTTACCCAGAAACAGGCTGAATCTGCCGCGAAAGGTTATAAAGACATAAACCTTCTTGGTCTGAAACTTGTGAAATCCGGAGGCCACCTGATCACTTTTTCCTGTTCCGGCAACATAAGCGGAGATTTTTTTCAGAAAATTGTGTTTGGCGCAGCAACCGATGCAGGAAAGAGTGTTCGAATTACAGAGAGGCTCAGTCAGGGACCGGACCATGCAGTTCTTCTGAATTTTCCGGAATCATTTTATTTAAAAGGTTTTATTTTAAGTGTTACATAAATCCGGAAAAAAAGAATTTACCGCAGAGGTGAACGGCAGGCATATAAGGTGCTTCATAAACGGCCCTTTGCTTCCTGATCCGTCTGCCTATCCGGATTCAGAGCTGGCCTATGACGGAATGTACAAACTGATATTCCATTATTCAGATTCGGATCTGGTCTTCCTGAACATAGCGGCCTTTTTTAATTATACCAATACTCAGGAAAAACTGCTGGTGATGGTCACTCTGGATGATCCTTCTCTCTCCGGAAGTGATGAAGTCTCCAGAAGAAGGCAGATCCAGCTCCTCGACCGGATTATGGAGTATCCGGACAGCCTTCCCCAGTTAACAGAAAAAAACCAGAGAGATTTTCTGGATACAGTTTCCCGCCTTTACATCAATGCAATCGAAGAAATATTCGTTTTTGCATAGTATCACTGTTTATAAATCCAGATCCTGAAATTCCAGGGAGAACATTCAGTTTTTTCAGCCGGTTCAGGCAGTTCAGCTGCCCGGGGATCGTCTTCCTTATAAATCCGGATTCTGTCCTCAGGTTTTCTGTTATATTGCGCAGAAAGCAGAGTGATTCTCATCGCCGGCCAGAACCCTCCGGTTCCGGTTTTGATTCTCTGATCCCGGGTCAGCTCAGCAGCGCAACGGTAATCCGGAGGATCGTACCGGAAGACTGCCGCTTTATAAACAGAGTATAAAAGAAACAAAGTTACCAATGGAATTATCAGATACGGACGGGAAGGTCTGTTCAGTAATTTCTGTATATATTTTTTATTTTTATTATTAATCCTGAATAAAACAGGGAGACTGATAAAGAAAGGCAGGATCATATACCTCAGGGAATAAAGATCCTGATATGTTCCGGTAACCACGGGCAGAACAAGGGAAACCGGAAAATACATCAGATACCAGTAAAAAAACGAGAGCTCTGCAGAATCCTGTCCTTTCCATGCTGACCGGAATCGGAAAATAACTGCTGCATATGACAATACTCCGCAAAACAGAATAAAAATCCCTGTGGCAGAAGTTATTACATTTTCCTTTAAGTCCTGCATCAGTTTCCTGAAAGATTCGTCCGTAAGAGACGGGTTAACCGCAGGCAGATCAGAAACATTCATTACATCTTTTAAAATAAAATATAAAAGAATCCCCGCCCCGAGTCCGGCTGCCGGTACCGCTGATTTTTTAATATAATGGTATCTGCCGGGACTCAGCAGCAGGGCGGTAAAAAGAAGACCGGCTGATACAGCAAAAAGAGGATCAGACATTGAAGTTACCAAAACGAGCAGCGATGCAGCTCCCGTTAACAGAAAGGACTTCCTGCCGTTTTCAGCTGTAACTGTAAGAAAGAGAATCAGCGTGACCGGCAGAACCGCAAAATGCATTCCCGGAAGAAAAACTGAGACAAGAGGAGAGAACCGAAATGCTGCAAATGGCAGAATCAGAAATAAGGCGAAATATTCATAATAATTCTCTTTGTAAAGGCGGAGCATTACCTTCGCTGCAATGGCTGCGGTCAGAAAAGTCTGAAAAAGCGCCCAGAGATACTGAGATAAAAACAGATTTCCCGATGCATTGTAAATAAGACTATAAAGTATAAGGTCCGGAAAATAATACGGACTCGGAGTAAAACGAATATCGCTGATTCTCAGACCTTCTGTAAAAAATTCATAAGAAGTCCAGGCAGCATACAGTGAATCTGCATGATACAGAATATGCGGATCTGTTTCATAGTAAAAAAACGAAAACAGGGCAGCGGCAGCTGAATAAAAAATAATTCTCCTTCCCGGGGTCATCGGTAATTCCTGTAAACATCATGCATTTCGCTCATTCTTGCGGCCTCATCATACTTCTCAAGCTTTATCTTCAGGGACTCAGCTTCCTGAATGTCAGAATTCAGAATCAGATACACAAGTGCTTCCCGGTTATGCGTGTTTTCGGAAGCAGCCTTTCGCAGGGAGAGCCGGAAATCATCGTCGGGAAAAAAAGGAAGTGCTTCGCGGTAACTGCTGATGAATCCTCCTTTTTCTGCTGCTTCAAGTTCAGTAATCAGCAGGAATTTTTCAGCGGTTGCCGCATCTCTGAACCGATGCAGCATTTCATATGTGTTTTTTAACAAAAGAAGTAATTCAGGAAATTCATAAAAATATTTTTCAGATCCGGTATAAAAATCCGTCTTTTCAAGTGCGAACCTGAGCACATGCAGCGACTCATGAGGTTTCTGACGAAGCAGCAGATAAGCAGCATAGGAACGAAGCGCTGCCGGATCTCCGGTTCTGTCTGCCCGGATCCGGTGGAGAGTCAGCAGCATTTCAGAAATTCTTTCAGGTTTCAGATAACCTTTGCTCCGGTACCTTCTCTGCAGGTTTTCCAGGCAGATTGTGTAAGATTCAGCAGAATCAGGATCAGCAATGATATTCTTAAGTCCTGCTGAGCGAAATGATTCCGGCAGCGATGCGGCATTCTGCAGAGGCAGACCGGATAAAAGGGACGCAAACAGACGTTCTGAGGGTGCGGGCAGATATCCAAAGGAATATTTCATAAACTGCGGTGCCGCAGTAGATTCTTCGACCATCTTTTTTTCGGAGGCTTCATCTTCTTCAGGATCTCCGGAAGGACAGTAAAACGGCAGATTCCCTGCAAGCTCAGGCCTTTGGGGAAGTCCGGAACCAGCCTCTCCCGGATTCAGAAGAGAATCTGTCAGATATTCAAGGGCAAGCCGGTGCCTGGGGGAATTGTAGTAATGAAAGCCCAGAACAGCAGAAACCGCCGGGTCTTTAGCGATTAACTGACTACCGGAAAGAAACCGGTAACCATCCCTGCCATCTGCAATTTCCAGAAAACCCCATAAACGAAGCGCATCCGCATTCCGGTTAAAAGCAGCTTCATTCCGTTCCTTAAAAATCTGCAGACTCCGTCTGCTTTCGGCGGGCTTTCCTTCAAGGAATGCATTCATAGCTGCACTGATTCTTCGTTCTTCCGGAGAAAGACCCGATACCATCAGAAACACCGGAATCAGTAAAACCCGCACACGAATCCGCATATTCTGCAGGATGAAACCCTGTTTCTTTTCATGCAAGGGGAATTGCTTTATTGTTGCCAGCTTATCAATCTTTTTTTTCTCTGATCGATATGGATGATGATTCAATCGTAAATGAAGCCGGTTCGGCACAACAGAAAAAAGGCAGCGGACCGAGTGAACTCGAAGAAAAGGTCCGTGCGGCAGTGAGCACTGTCATTGATCCTGATATCCGGATGAGCCTTGTGGAACTGGGCCTGATCTACGGTATAGATATTGACGAAAGCATGACTGCCTACATTACCATGACGCTTACTTCCATGGCATGTCCGGCCGGTCCTTATCTTATGAATTCCGTGGCCGAGGCCGCGAAGTCTGTTCCTGAAATTCAGGATGCAAAGGTAGACCTGGTCTGGGAACCCCGCTGGGATCCGCGGGAAATGGCGTCAGAGGAAGCCCAGATGAAACTGGGTATTCTCTGATCCAATGACAATTCTCAGAAAGTTTCTGGTGATCTCTGCCCTGTCTGCCGGACTCGGCTGCTCCGCAGGAACTCATCAGACTCCCCGGCTGTTCTATGTGCCAGAGGGCTCTACTGTAAAAGAATACAGCCCGGGTCTGAAAATTACAGAATATGCGTATCCCTTTGACAAAGCAGAAGGTGCGGTAATTTTCATTCACGGAGGGGGGTGGCAGTCCGGAGGGTCCCATCTTCCTCAGTACCAGAACTGGGAGCCTGTCCTCCTGGCCCACAGACTTAGGGCGTTTTCTGCTGAACACCGCACATCCCCTGACTTCCGGGGGACCGAACCGGTTTCCGACGTACTGCGGGCTCTTTCATTTGTCCGGGAGCTTTCCGGTAAATATAATTTCCCGCCTCACAGAATTTCTCTGATTGGCTTCTCCTCCGGGGGTCACCTTGCTGTACAGGCGGCACTGACTGCTTCAGCCAGTCCCTCCCGGTACCAGGGGCCGCATTCTGTCGTGGCTTTTTATCCTCCCCTTGACCTGAAATCGGCCATGGAAAGCTCTAATACCTCATTCAGAAATTATGCTGTTTCTTATCTGCCCGGGAATCCGGTGTGGGCAGAGGTTTCCCCGATGGAAGCACTTCATAAAAGAACCCCTCCGATTCTTCTGATCCATGGTGAGTCTGACTCCCTGGTTCCGGCTGACCAGAGCATCCGTTTTACCGAGAAAGCAAAATCTGCAGGGATTAAACAAGTGCAGCTGATCCTTGTTCCGGGTGCTGATCATTCCTTTGATCAGTCAAGAAGCAGCTGGGCCCGGGAACTGGAGCTCGCTGCCGTCCGGTTTATAACCCGTTAGTCAGGCATAATAAACCGGGATTCCTTCCAGTTCAAGAATCCGAAGTGCATTGGAGCTTCTTACCGGGCCTTCGCGGAGTCTGTAATCGAAATACATAATTCCGTCTTTTATATTTTCCTCAAAATGCATACACCTGACTTCAGGTCTGGTGCTGCAGAGTGCAGTGAGCTCCTGATCATGGGTGCTGATGATACCCGAGGACACTGTCGTCAGGAGGGTCCGTATGACCGATTCTGCGGCTATGATTCTTTCCCGGGTATTGGTTCCGCGAAACATTTCATCGATCAGATAAAAAACCGGTTTTTCCTGAGCGGAATCCTTCAGAGAATCGAGGAGCTGACGGATTCTCCGGATTTCTCCGTAGAAACCGGAAACAGACCGCTCCATATCATCCCGTATTCTCATGCTCGAATACACACGAAATGGAGTGTAAATGAATTTCGCAGCAGGCAGAGGAAGACCTGCTTCAGCCAGAAGCAAAGATACTGCAAGAGTTCTCATAAAAGTGGATTTGCCTGACATATTGGATCCGGTCAGTATCCACAGTGACTCATCTGAACCAAAGGTGAAGCTGTTCCCTTTTCTGGTGGAGGAAGGAAGCAGTATGTGGGTAAGATCCTCGGCTTCTGTGAATCTCTTTTCTGATTCTGCGTATTCCGGATACACATAATCCGGATGATCCATGGCAAACTGAGCAAAGCACAGCTCAGCATCCAGCCGGGCAACGGACTCCGCGACTGCAGCTGTCTCAGGGCGGAGTGTGTTGTACCATTGTCTGAGACGTCGGTTGAGCCAGAGTTCATGCTGCAGCAGAATTCCGGCTGCCGCATAAAAAAGAGGATTCAGGCGAAGGGCATACCACGAAGCAATGGAAGCATACTGTTTCAGAATTACGGAAGGTTTCCCCGCAAACAGAGGATAATATGAATGCAGATCCCGGTCCTTTTCCGCAGTGCGGCAGAGCTCGGCATAAAGCAGCGATTCTTCGGCTGTCCGCGAGATTTTCACTGCCACCGGGGTGGTTCGGAAATGCACATAAACAAAAAGCAGAATCTGAAGGGGCAGCGAAAAGAAGAACAAAGGAGGCATGGAAGGCCAGGCTGAAAAAACCACAGTGACCGATGTGACCGCAGTCAGAATTACTGAGACAGGTATCAGAAAACCGGGTGACGGAGGCACAGCCCTGTCGGCAAATATCCGGCTGTGAAGCGCTTCGCCCCGCTTTTCCGTCATTTTTTCTGTTACGAAGCGTGCCTTCCTCCGGAACCGCTGCATAAGCACCCGCTTCCGGGAGAGGAGCTTCACCCTCTGACGCATCTCATCGCCGTGGCCGGCCGGAAGTGAATTCAGATTTAATAAAAATTCATGAAGATATTTTCTGCCACCGGGAGTGCCGGTTCTGTCAAGGTACTGAAATACGGAATAACGGCCGGTTATATCAAGATCCGATGCATACGGGTGGTCTGCGGAAATACCTTCGGGCATATCCGCAGGCAGGAGATCCGGCCAGTCCGGCGTTCCCCTTACCAAAGCTGCTTTATATTCAGCCATCTGCATATCACACAGCCGGATAAGATCTCTTACAGACATACTCCGGATTACGGAATAAAGGAACAGGGCAGCGGGAGGCAGAGCAGAAACCACAGACCAGATAATTCTTATGTCCGGAAAACCATTATAAATGAAAACAGGCAGAAGGAAAACAGCCGCAAAAGACATCAGCCGGATGGTCCGGAATTGCAGATCCTTCCTGACTGCCGCCGCTTTCCTCAGCTCCGTCCGCCGGAGAGCGAGAGTGTAATCCCTCATTATGCGTAGATCAGAAACAGTACAATTCCCACACTCAGTATGAGAACTGCTACTTTAATAACAATAAGTATTTTAAAAAAATTATTACCGTTCATTCAGAAAATCCCCTCCTTTTTCAAGCAGATACTGAGTAAGCTTACGATCCACTGCAGAAATGTGATTCACAAACCAGTGACCGATTTCCATCTCAAGACTTTTTACCAGAGATTCCGCGTCGGCTCCTGAGTCAAGGCTCTCCTCAAACTGCTTCAGCCTTTCCTGGAAAAGCACATGCTGTTTTTTGTGGGATTCAGCATCCGGATAACTGTAAGTATCCATAAAACTCTCTTCCAGGCCGAAATGTATGACTATGTATTCTTCAAGGAAATCAAGAAAGGACTTTACGTCTGCACTGCTTCCCGATACTGCAAAGATCAGATTATTCAGCCGGTCAAAAAGCTCCCTGTGCTGATCATCAATCTGATGAAGATTTGTGTAAAGGTCTTCCGTAAGCTGAAATTTCTGCATATTTCTTTGTAACCGAAAAGCCTCCAGAAATTCAAATAAAAAAGCATGGCCAGAGCAGGAATATTTAAAGAATCTGGCCAAAAGCTGAAATGAGGTAAAAAATGGTACAGCAGCTCACTAAAGATGGTTTTTTAAACCAGGTTTTCAATTATGAAACAAAAAAAGACTGGGAATTTGCAGGTAACAAACCAGCAATCATAGATTTTTATGCTGACTGGTGCGGGCCCTGTAAAATGGTTGAGCCTGTCATGGAAGAATTATCCAAAGAATACGACGGAAAAGTGCAGTTTTATAAAATTGACACAGATGCAGAACAGGAACTTGCCGGAATTTTCGGAGTTTCCAGTATCCCTTCCATTCTTTTCATTCCTATGAGCGATAAACCACAGATGGCTGTAGGCGCTCTGCCGAAGGCTACCATCGTAAAAGCAATCCACGATGTGCTGAATGTAAAGTAATCCGCCCTTATGCTGCCGGGGTCCGAACACTCCGGAACTCCGGCAGAAATATTTTTATTATTCATTGTTTGTTTTTCTGTTGACACACTCCCGCGCTTTGGTTACTTTCAGAATATGTACAGAAATGTAATAATTCTGCTCTTTGCAGCAATTCTTTCCTGCACGCCTCCCGAAGGCCCTGCAGGCACAATCCCCGAGAATCAGAAAATATCCCGGTTTTATAACGCAGTGATCAGCAGATCCGGCCAAAAATACTTTCCCGGCAGGGAATGGCAATCAGGCTCCCCTTCCCCTGAAGAATTCAGCGAGGCCGGAATCCGGACCATGGAAAGTAAATTCTTTCCTGAATCGGGTCCCGAATCCGAAAAAAGCAGGAACGGAGTCCGGACCGATGCAGTCCTTGTAATTCGTAACGGTCGGATCATTTATGAGAGGTACAACCGCGGCTACACTGCAGAAACGCCTCACCTTACCTGGTCGGTCAGTAAAACCTTTGCCCAGGCACTCATAGGTGCAGCGGCAAAAGAAGGTATTCTTAATATTGATGATCCTGTTTCCAAATATTTAAGTTATTTCAATAAACCGGATTACGATAAAATCACTCTCCGTCACTTTCTTATGATGTCTTCCGGGATCAGCTGGGTGGAGGGCTATGAGGCAAGTCCCCTGAATTCAGATGTAATCAATATGCTTTATGCTCAGGGTTCGAGGGATATGGCGGCTTACACAGCCTCAAGACCCATCGCCCATCCTCCGGGCGAATTCTGGTATTACAGCAGCGGCGATACGAACGTTCTTATGGCAGTACTCCGGGAGGCAGTTAAAAGGTCCTATCCTGACCCTGATGCATACAGCAGCTATCCCTGGAAAAAGATTTTTGAACCCCTCGGTATTACAAGTGCCGTATTTGAGCAGGATGCAGCCGGAACCTTTGTCGGGTCATCTTATGTTTATCTGACTGCAAGAGACCTGGCCCGCTTTGCCTGGCTCTGGATGAACGGGGGCAAATGGAATAACAAAGAAATTCTTACCGGACAATGGATTGAAGAATCCACACGTATGACTGAATCTTTTTATAAAACTCCTTACAAAAAGGACATGCTGGAAGACAATCCGGGATGGCAGCTCTTCCTGAATCTCGGAGACCCAGGCCGCAGCATTCCGCGGCCCTATCCGGATGTACCTGAAGATGCAATGATTATGTCTGGTCACTGGGGTCAGACAGTGATGGTGATCCCGTCAGAGGACACTGTCTTTATCCGTTACGGGGATGACCGCGACGGAAGTCTCTCCAGGCAGGATGTAATCCGCCTGATGGCAGAGGCCTTCCCGATGCGGTCTCAGCAAACTAATTCGTTAAGGTAAAAAAATGTCAGACATCAGATTCAGAATTCGTTTAAAAATTTTTGGCTTTCTTTTTCTTTTTCTCGGAGTGCTTATTACCGTGATCATCACTCTGAATTACCCTACCATATCCTCAGTGCAGAATGCAGTGGCAGCGTTTTACGCAAAGGAAATGTGTTCCTGCATTTTCGTGTCGGGAAGGAGCGAGGAATTCTGTCTGAATTATGCACGGCAGCCGGTTGATCCGTTCTCATTAAAAACTGATTTCGAAAAAAAGACCGTCACAGTTAATGCAGCGGGCCTTACGAAAAAAGGCTATTATATAAGCAGAAACCTCGGATGCGGCTTCGAATAAAACTCAGGTGTTCCGGGCTTTACTCAGAATCTCTTCTGTTTTTGCACGCAGGGTTTCAATCATCCGGTTCAGTTCATCACTGACCCCGGCAATCGCTTCAATATCCCTGATGTGATTGCGGATGGCTTCTTTCATCCTCTCTCCGTTGGAATTGTTGCGGGAAACAATCTCCCTGATCGACTGCATTTCCTTATAGACAATTTTTGTACTTTCGTGGTGTTTTCCTGTTTTTTCCATATTCGAAGTAATGATCGCATCCAGAAGGTCATCCATAAGACCGGTAGCTTCAATCACATCTCCGATCGACTCCAGTTTATCCGAAGTCTGCCTGATATTGAGAATTGCATCAGAAAGGCTTTCCCTGGTTGACACTGCCACAGTCGCAATGTTTTCCAGTTCCTTAGTAAGACCGTTTGTATTTGATCTGGAATCAGCGGCCAGCTGACCAACTTTGTCCGCCACAATGGCAAATCCCCTTCCCTGGTCGCCCGCGCGTGCCGCTTCTATCGCCGCATTCAGAGCCAGCATGTTTGTCTGACCTGCAATGCTTTCCAGAGACTTAAGAGATACTTCAATGGCTTTGGCAGATGTTTCCAGCTGATCAATCACCGCTGAGGAGTTCTGCAGCCTCTCCGCAGAACGGTAGAAACCGGATTTCACCACAGAAAAATGTTCCTTAATTATATCAGTATTTGTATGCAGTTCCCTCTGAAGCTTTTCCTGAAGTCCTTTGACTCCGTACTCCTCCGGCTCTGTGCGGGAAATCAGCTGGTTGAGTTCTGTTACATTATTCAGTACTTTATCTGTGTTTCGCTGAAGATGCCTTCTGTCATCGTCCTCAGCATAAAGAATTTCAACTACTTCAGAAAGCTTCGTCCATCCCTGAAGAGACATTTCCGCCAGATGGCTTGCTGCATCGGAAAGATCACTGCTGAGTTTTTCCAGTTCCTTCAGCAGTTCGGACTGGCTGTCGAAGAGAGCTTTCACCCGCTCTGCCATCCGGACCACATTTTCTATAAGCTCCTTAAACACTGCCGAACCGAACATGGCAGGCACAACTATGGGCGAGGCAGATCGCACAATCATCAGAAATCCGGGAACATTGTCCAGAATGACATCGGCAATATTCACAGACTGAGCAGCTATAATCGCAGAAAAAGCAAAGGAAAGACGATACTGGTATTTGGGCCGGTATTTAAGAAGACCGTAAACGGAAATCAACAGAACAGTTATAAAAAAAACTGAAAAATACAATTGATAGTAAGAATCAGTGAAGTGAATCTTTCCGTCATAGGAATTCCACCATAAATACTGAATCACTGCATAGCTGACCAGCATCAGCAGAAGACTGATTCTGATAAACTCTCTGAAAAAAGTCTTTTTGGGAATGAAGTCATAGACAAAAGCCCTTGCCAGGGAAAGAACAATCAGACCGAACAGAGTATTCAGCAGAGGCGGAACTATCAGTTCGGATAGGGTAAACTGATAAAGAATCTGAAGTGTATAAATACTTGTAGTGACTATATTAATCACTGTAATACTGGCCGCGGCAAAGAATTTGTAAATCAGGTCCCTGCGCCGGGTCCGGTAATATTCGGCGAACAGAATGTAGACCATCATGGAGAACATGATAGTCTGAGTCAGGTGGAGAACGGCAAGGCCTGCCTGACTTTCAAGAAATTCAAGAAATCTCATTGGTTACCAGAATCCGAAATACTTACCGATAAAACCGATTCCCTGATAAATATAAAACACTGCAACCCCGATCACTGCAAATGAGAAAGTGACCTTAAGCGGCCTTTCGGGCAGATATTTGGAAAGGGCAGGTCCGATCTGACCGCCTATAATCACGCCGGCACCGGTAAATATCCAGAGATCCCAGAGAATCAGACCTGCATGAAGATTGAGAATCGTGATTACCCAGTCTCCTGTGGCCTCAATCATAATGGCAGTTGCATTTGCTTTTTTAGTTTTCAGTCCAAGACCTTTTTCAAGGAGAGGCTGTGAAATTTCAGCCATTCCCGTTCCTGTTGTGGCCGAGAAAAATCCTCCGAGAGGAGGGACCCACATTTTACCATAAACATCTTCTATGGGCACTTTATCCCGCTTCCCGTAAGTTTTGCGGATGGCCCCCATCAGCTGGACGGTTGCCAGAGCAAAAATGATAATACCAAGAATCAGCTTCAGTACATTCCCGTTTATAATCAGCAGGGCATGGTTCCCAACAACAACTCCCGGGATGGTAAGCATAATCATAATAAAACCGATCGGCAGATCCACCTGATTTCGCCATACATAGCTGATTGCCCCGCTTGTCATACCCACAGTTTCAGTGGCAATTCCCGTAGCAACAGCATTCTGCATGGGAATCTGCATAAAAATATTATAAAACGGCTGAAACAGAACCCCGCCGGAAAAACCCGATGAGTTTGCAAGTATTGCAATCACCAGTGCAATCGGAAACATAAAAGCGTATTCAAAACTCATAGATTATATCCTTTTTATTTATGTATTTATTATATCAGGATTTTTTACCGGATTCAGGTTCATCAGGGGAAAGAAGTGCATGCATCTCACTTTCCTGAAGTCCGGGATCCGTTTCTGTCACAGCAAAGGTATCTTCCGGCTCAAGGGGGGTAATCACGGAATCATCAGTGTCCTTCACTTCAAAAACTTTATAAAGATTAATGAATGCCTGAAGCGCATTCAGGTCAATCAGCATATCCTTGAGAATTCCGGTCATGTCATCGCCGGTACGGATTACCCTTCGTATTTCACCTTTTGTGATCTTCCTGTTTTCGATGGCACTGAGAAGGTCCGGATTCAGCAGATCAGAGGATACTCTGCCGTTGATGGCCATGATTCTCTCCCGCATACGGTCCACTTCGGATTTCAGCTGCAGAATAAGGTCCTGAAGATTCACACTCATTTCATTAATCAGAAGGCCGATCTGACCGATTTCATCCTGGGTGTTTACCGGCACCGATGCACTCAGATCACCATCCGCAATTCTGCGGGTGGCATTGACCATGGATTCCATGGGAGACACAATATCCTTTGTAAAAAGACCGAAGGCACCAATAATGGAACCGCCAATGACCAGAAGAAGAAGAATCATACGTATCTGCATTTCTGTGAAAGGATCAAAAAAATGGGCCCGGTCCATTTTGTTCATTACAAAATCATGAGCCTCTTCCTGAGTCATTACTTTTGTAAGCTCTTTCTCGATATTTTTTATAAACATGCCACGAAAGGCAGGACTTCCAAGTTCAAGTATAATCTCCGCGCTTACAGAAACGGAGACCACAGAAATCAGGATAAAATAGAGCAGCAGCTTCTTTTTCAGCTTTGACATTCTTTCTTTATTCATTTTCGTTCCCTATCCGGTTCAGCCTGTCGTGAACTTCCTTCAGCCTTTCACTGATATCAGCAGATGATTCCTTCATTTCTTTGGTAAGCTTATCCAGCCCTTCCATTAAGCCGTAAATTTCCTGTGTTCCTGCGGCCTGCGCACGCACTTTATCCCCGATGCGGTGGCTTAATTTAATGATTTCCTGAAGGGCATCGTAACCCCTCTGCGCCGGTTCTTTCTGGGCCGATGCCCGTTCCATATTCTGACGGGAGAGGGCTTCTGCATCAATCACTAATTTTTCGATCCGTCTGTAAATTTCCTCAGTGGACCGAATCTGCTCCACCGCCTGAGATGTTTCATTCCTGTTCTTGTTAACGATTGCAGTGATGTCCTTGATCTGGGCGGCAGTACTTTCGCTGAGCTTGGATACTTCATCCGCCACAACTGCAAAACCACGCCCCAGATCGCCTGCCCTTGCAGCTTCAATGCTGGCATTCAGAGACAGAAGCGCCACCCGGTCCGATATATCCTGAATCACACCTACAATCGTATGAATGGCACCCGAGGAAACATTGATTTTTTCAATAGCCTGAGACATCAGAGCTATCATTTCCTTACCTTCCGTGATCTGGGATGTAGCTTCACGCAGACCATGATTCACCTTGCCCGCATTCGTTTCGACCCGAATTACAAAGTTCATCAGTTCCTGGATGGACGGCACAGTTTCGTCCATGATCTTTTCCTGATGGACTGCCTCAGAAAGTATACTCTCCAGAGAATCCATAAGGATCTGATAGGATTCGGTAAGAGACTCCACGTAAATGGATTCCTGGACCCCCGTCATATCAAGATGATTGGTGATGCGGTTCAGCTTCGGCAGTTCTGCCCTCAGCGAAATCACCTGTTTTTTCACCATTTCATGATAATCATATAACTTCTGTATTAAAGCCGCGGATTTTTCAAATGAGGCAAGCATCTCGGTGGTCTTATCAGACCCGTCACTTCTGCCCTTGTGCAGCAGATCTGTCTTATGAAGAATAGTATCGAGAGATATTTTAACATTTTTATAGGGAGCAATAAACAAACGAAGAAGTAAAAGAATTCCGGCAAATGCGGCCGCCTGTCCGGCTGTAAGAATCAGCAGGAAAGGGATAAAAGGAGAAATGCCTTCCGAACGGCCGGAAATGACAGCCGGAATACTGACTGTTACAGGAAGATCCGGAGAGACCAGATGCCCGAGTCCCCAGAAGAAACTCAGAAGCAGAAACAAAGTCATTAATGCTCCTGATCCGGCAAGCAGCAGAGGTATTTTTTTTTCGGATCTCATTTTTCTTCCGGATCAGTAAACCTGATAATTTTATAGTGATAAAGCGGCCAAAGCACAACCAGAAACAGGGCACCAATATAAAGCGAAACCCAGGTATGCCCGTGAATCTGCGGTTCAATAATAAAGAATCGGATTGCCAGAGTCAGAAATAAATATACTCCCAGGAAAATATAGGTCTGACGGGCATTCAGCTGAATTTTTTTCATAGTTGCATCCTCGTGTTATTCTTTTGCATTATGTTTTTTAAGCAGATCTGCAATCTGTGTGTGATTCTTCTGTCTGGCTGCACCCAGAGCTGTCAGGCCGATCTTTGATTTTGCATTTACATCGGCACCAGCCTGAATCAGGGATTCTGTGATTTCATAGTATCCGCCAAATGCTGCTGCAATCAGTGGTGTAAGGCCGTTTTCTCCGGTAACATTTACCTTCGCACCTTTTGAAATCAGAAGATCCACAATATTTTTTCTGCCATAGGCCGCGGATGTGATGATGGCAGGAGGGGCACCGGAAGCCGTTACATTTACATCGGCTCCCATACGCAGCAGTTCGGCAATCAGCTGATACTGTCCGCGGGTGACAGCTTCCAGAAAATGAGCGTTCACATCAGCTCCTTTGGAAACAAGAAGCACTGCAATGGCCTTTTCTTCGTGCATGATCGCTGCAAACAGAGGAGTCAGGCCGGCCTTTGATTTTACGTTCACATTAGCACCTGATTCCAGAAGAAGATCGACCATCGCCCTGTTCCGGGAAGACACAGCCAGAAGCAGCGGGGTATTGCCTACGGAATCCACCACATTGACCGAAGCTCCGGATCTTATGAGAAACCGGACCATTTCAGTGTTCCCCCGCGAAGTAAAAAACATGACTGCGATATCGGTGCGGGCTCCTTTTTTAATCAGCTTTTCCGCAAAACCAAGCTGGTTCCGGAAAAGGGCTGCGGTAAGCGGAGAAGAACCATCGGCTGCCACAGTATTCACGGAAGCTCCTCTTTCCAGCAGCATATCTGCAAGATCAATAGAACCGTTTTCAACCGCAAAAAGAAGCGGCGTCCGGCCCTGCTGATCAGCGACATTCACATTCACCCCTCTGTTTAAAAAATCCAGGACGATGTCGTAATGTTTGTTGCGGACTGCATACATCAGAGGGGTCCAGCCAATGCTGTTTTTTGCATCCAGCACAGCTCCTTTATCAAGCAGGAGCTTCACTACTTCACGGAATCCGTGCTCTGTGGCATGAAAAAGAGCACTGGCTCCGTCGCTGTTCTGAGCGTTTACGTCAGCGCCGAGCTCAATGATGACCGCACCCAGCTGACGGTTCCTGTTTTTGAGAGAATGGGTAAGGGCTGTCTCACCATACGCATCTGCAAGATTGAGCATGGCCCCCCGCTGCACAAGGAATTTTACCATATCCGTTTTACCGTATGAGGCTGCATAAATGAGAGGGGTCCAGCCCAGCATGTTTCTGGTGTTAATGCCTGCACCCCGATCCAGCAGAATTCCGGCCAGCTGAATGCGGTTCTGACTGGCAGCCATCATCAGAGGGGTCATATCTCCTGCTGCCTGCGCATCCAGATTGGCACCGGCAGCAATGGCTGCATTCAGACGGGCTTCATCATCCTCAAGGATTGCTTCAAACAGCTCCTGCTCCGGAGTGGCTGCGGTCAGGGGAGTCAGAAAAAACAAGGATGAGATTAAAAACGCAGATAAAATTATAAAATTCAGACCAGATTGCCGCATAATGCCCCCGAAGCACCGGACAATTCAGTCCGGATTTACAAGATGACGGACTGCGTCCATAAGATCAAGATAAACAGGGGTGTTTTCGTAGGAAGTTCCTTTTATTTTTTCCAGTGTGCGCTCCCCTTTCCCGGTCTTAACAAGGTAGGCAGAAATACCTGCGGACCGCGCTGCTTCGAGATCACTCAGAGAGTCTCCGATGAAAACGACATCCGGCCCCGGGGTGAATCCCAGTTTTTCCATAGCGGCATGAAGCATACCAGGCTTTGGTTTTCTGCAGTCACAGCTGTCATCAGGACCATGAGGGCAGAAACGCAGATCATCAATAGTAACGCCCTCTGCAGCAAGCAGACCGAAGAATTTTTCGTGCATGGAGGCAAGGTCAGAAAGGGTAAACAGCCCGCGGGCAAGACCTGACTGATTGCTGGCCACTGCCACAAAAAATCCTTTTTTTTTAAGAAGCGCCACCGCTTCGATGCTGCCTGGAAGAGGCTGCCATTCCTCAGCAGATTTTATGTATTCATCGGAGTCGAAGTTTATTACACCGTCGCGGTCAAGTATGATCAGCCGTTTCAATCCTGGTAATCCGCCTTTTTATGTACATATTCCAGCAGATCCATCTGCTCCCGAGTGATTTTATCGCTGTCGCTGTGGATCTGAATTTCATCGAGTATCAGGGAGCTTCGCTTATAATTGCCTTCGGGATAGTGTTTTACCGCCTCGAGAATCAGACTCAGAGCCAGATAATAAATGTCGGTAAAACCCGGATTGCTGTAAATTCTCTGAATGTCGCCGTGCTGCTTCAGAAGGTGGCCGGCAATCAGGAGATCATCGAGCGGAGGAGGACCCGAGCGGCCCGCGTCCGTGAAAGATCCGATCAGTGATTCCGGATCTGAGGCAGCCATTAATTCGACCTCCCTGTCCAGAAATTCACGGGAACATTCCGCGATTTTCCGGCTGGCCTCAAGAAACTGCCTTTCTATCTGAAGGTCAAATATGGTTATCAGATCATTGTAAAATCTGTCGAATTTCGGTGTATTCATTCTGCGCATATTTTTTTTATATACCCGGCAGATTCCACTAAAAAAATCCTGGACACATACTGTAAAAAAGCAGATTCTGAATGCATGAATCCGGAACCTGATGAGCTGGACCCTGCCCTTTATCTGTCCGGTCCGGTCACAGAAATCCTGCTGCGTCACCCGCAGGGCATAACGGAATATTCATTATTAAAAAAACTCGAGGAAACTGCCGCGGCAGCAGGTCCTTTTCCGCTCCATACTGCAGACCTTACGGATCCGCTCAGCCTGTTCGAAACTCATTTTCTTTTATTTTATACTCTTTATAAACTCCGTGACTCAGTAAGGGAAAAACCTCTCAGCAGTGATGCATGGAACGATCTTGAGATACATGTAACCTGCATCCGCTTTCTCAGGAGCAGCGAAGGATCAGCCCCCCCTCCGGATTCAGCCGGTATTCCGGCAGCAGATGACCCGCTGCGCAGGTACTACCTGGATCTTTCAAATCTGAAAAATACCGGAAGAGAAGATGTAAAAGAACTGCTTCAGAGCTTCTGGAAACGATACACAGGGTTTTCCAGGAAAGAAGAGGCACTCCGCTACCTTGGTCTTCCCTTTGATGCCTCCCCGGAAGATATACGGCAACGGTACAGGGAACTCGCTCTGAAATCTCATCCCGACCGGGGAGGGGATTCTGAAGAATTCCGGAAATTAAACGGCCATTATTCTGATGCAATTACCTGAAATAATCCGCTTGATCGGTAAGACCGCCTGATAAAAACTGATTTACAGAATGAAACTCGGTATTCCGGCTGCTGCATTGTTTGTTTTTCTGACTACCGCCGGAATGATCAGTGCAGAAGAATCCGTTTTTTTCAACCCTTACACCGAATACCTCGAAGACACAGCCGCCAGCATAACCTTTGATGAAATAAAAAAAAAGAATCATTCTTTCAGGAAAACAGAAAATCATTACCGCTTCGGTTACAGGGATTCCGTTTTCTGGATTCGCTTTCGCAGTCAGGATATTCCCTCAGTCTCTGATCCTGTACTCCGGATTGAATATGCAAGACTGCGAAAGGTAACCGTATTCACTCCCCGGGGTGACGGCTGGGATGCCACAGAAACCGGAGTATATATTCCCCCTGAAACACGCGAAATCAGACACCGGTTTATTGTAATCCCGCTGAGGACAGAAGCAGCCCCTCCTGATTCCTGGTGGTATATCCGGATTCATACTTCAGGAGAGATGACCTTCCCTCTGTTTGTATCCTCTTTTGAAGACTTCCGTAAAACAGATTCCGGAATCCAGTTTTATAACGGCGGATTCTACGGCAGTCTTGCAGTGCTTACAGCTTTCAATTTTTTTCTGTTTATTTTTCTTAAAGATAAAAGTTATTTTTATTATATAGCAGCCCTTATATTCACAATGCTTCACCTGCTGATGATGGACGGGTATCTGTATTCCATGGCCGGATTCGGTCCGCAGCCCTGGGCAGATTTTTTCAGCAGTGTGACCGTTGTTCTTACCCATATTTCGATTCTTCTTTTTGTAAATGAATTTCTGATGCTTCGCCGCCAGAGCCGTAAACTTTACCGTCTTTCGGGTCTCATTATTCTTTCCGATCTTGCGGGCCTTATTCCGTTTGCTGCAGGATGGATACGTCTGTCTAACACCTGGATTGTATTTAATTTTCTGCTGATTATAATTCTGACTGTTACTGCTGTAATCCAGTCACTGCGTTATGGTTTCCGCCCTGCCCGGTTTTTTCTGTATGCAGTAATACTGCCTGTGATTTTCAATCTGACTGAAATGATGCCCTTTTTCGGTCTCGATGTGCAGATCCTGTTCGGTCGCTACAGTCTCACGAAAATAAGCACCCTTGGAATGCTGACAGTTTTCGCCATAGCACTTGCCGACCGTATAAACACCCTTCGCGGCGAGCTTCGAGAAATCGAATCGGAATTCAGCACAGCCCGGAGGATCCAGGATACGATTATGCCTGAAACCCGGCGAAGAATCACTCCTGCTGAGAATGTATCGGTTTTTGCAGTCTGTCAGTCTATGCGTTCTGTAGGAGGAGACTTCTTTCAGATTGAATCCCTTAGTCCTTCCATGGCAGGAATCCTGATTGCCGATGTGGCAGGGCATGGTATTCCTGCGGCCATTGTAGCATCCATGGTAAAAAGCTCCTTCACTCTTCAGGAAAGCGTACTGCATATTCCGGAATATACACTTAAAGGAATGAACCGTTATCTCTGCACTCATGTAACTAATAATTTTGTAACAGCACAGTATATCACTATTGATACAGGTTTAATGCAGGTACGCGCTGCGGCCGGGGGTCACCCGGGTTTCTTCCACTGCTCTGCAGAAGGGCAGATCTGCAGAAACTATAAACCTTCCGGTATACCTCTGGGAATAGACCTGAACTCTTCTTTCCGGGAGACTGTTCTGTCTGTTGGACCCGGAGACCGGCTCTTCCTGTTTACAGACGGGGTTTTTGAAACAGAAAACCGGGAGGGACGCGAACTTTCGCTGGAAAGACTGGAAGATTATATTAAAAGCAGCCTGAAAAAAACTCCGGAAGAATTCAGTGAAGGACTTCTGAAGCTTCTGAAACAGTGGAGAGGCGGCACGGGCATTACTGATGATATAACTTATATAATTATTGATATAAGCTGAATTATACCCTGACATTTCCGGGAATCTGTTTTCTGTGTTTATACAGGAGATACTTCCAGGCATGTTCAATAATGGTTTCTGCGTCCGGATACTGCGGGTTCCAGGAAAGGTCCTCGCGGACTCTTCGGCTGCTGCTCACAAGCCGGGCAGGGTCTCCGGCTCTGCGCTCTTCATTACGGACTTCAAATTCCCTGCCAGTCACCCTTTTCGCTGCTTCGATCACTTCCCTGACACTGAAACCGGAGCCGTTACCCAGATTATAAACAGAGGATTTCTTTCCGCTGATCAGAGCAGCCAGGCCGGATGCATGTGCCTCCGCCAGATCATTTACATGGATGTAGTCCCGAATGCAGGTGCCGTCCGGAGTATCATAATCCGTTCCAAAAACAGAAATATGGGTTCGCAGACCAAGGGCTGCCTCCAGAATCAGAGGTATGAGATGAGTTTCCGGTGAATGATTTTCGCCAAGACCTGAATCAGAATCTGCGCCTGCTGCGTTGAAGTAACGGAATACCATATACCGGAAATCCGATGCGGCACTCAGATCCCGGAGCATCTGTTCCGTCATCAGCTTGGACCAGCCGTACGGATTGATTGGCTGCAGCGGATGCTCCTCACTGATGACATCAGAAACGGGCTGGCCGTAAACAGCAGCAGTTGACGAAAATACAAAATTACGAATACCGCAGCGGTAAACAGTCTGAATGAATTTTAAAGAAGCCGCAGTGTTATTTGAATAGTATTTCAGCGGATCTTTGACAGACTCACCTACCTGAATGAAACCCGCAAAGTGCATCACAGAACCGATTTCGAATTTACGAATGGCTGCTTCGACTGATTCGGAATCCGTAACAGAAGACCGGATAAAAGGCACCTGCAGAATCTCTGTGACAAAGGATTCAGTCCCGCCACTGAGATCGTCCAGCACAATCACTTTATATCCTTTATTTTTCAGATTCAGGGCAGCATGAGATCCGATATAGCCTGCTCCGCCGGTTACCAGAACAGTCTCAGGGTTATGTGCCACTGATGGAACTCCGGATTTTTTCGGAGCCCCACTGCTCCAGCATCGCCCTCAGCTTTGGTTTTTCGACAGGTTTTTCAATGAAGTCGTTCATACCGGCTTTCAGGCATTCTTCCCTTGCGTCTCCGTCCCCGCCATCATTAATGGTAAATGCAATGATCGGAATCTGCTGATTGAATTTTCTGATTTTTTTTGTAGCTTCCAGACCATTCATAACCGGCATGCGCAGATCCATGATGATGAGGTCATAGGCATTTTTTTCGGCCATCTCCACTCCGATTTTTCCGTTTACAGCAATTTCAACAGAGCAGCCGTAGTCTTCCAGCATTACTCTTGTCAGACTATGGTTGACCACATTATCATCGACAATCAGAATCTTCATACAGCAGACTTTTTCCTGGAAATTCCGGTTACGGGCAAACAGAAAATCACAGAGTCCGCTCCTGATTGGTATTTTTTTCCAAATTCCCATTCTGTTTCGGTCAGTTTCCACATACATAGACTCGTCTTCTGTCATTTTGGCAGACTTTTTCCAATTCTGACAGCCTCTGTGAAAAAAAGAGCCTCAGACAGGGCCCATGGCACAACAGCGTTCTGGCACAGAGCTTGCTTTTAAGAAATCAGAAAAGGAGGAAAGAAATATGTATGCAGCAGATACATTCAGAAGACCAGGTTTCGGATCTTTAATAAAATTTTTAACTGAAAATTATTCAGACTTTGAATCAGGTGAATCGCGCTCCTGGAGATTCCCTCCGGTAAACATGTTTGCCTCAGAAGACGGAGTGATTGTAAGAACTCAGGTTCCCGGTGTGAATCCCGATTCCATATCACTGACCATTAAAGATGATGTACTGAAAATCAGCTTTAAGAAAGGTGAGGATGACATTGCGAATGACGGCGAAATCTGGCAGATTAAAAAGGAACGCCCAAGGGGAGAATTCCGCAGATCCATCAGACTTCCGTATCATGTAAAAACCGATGAAATCGCGGCTCAGTATGATAAAGGAATTCTTACAATCAGACTGCCCCGCGCAGAACAGGATAAGCCGGTTACTATTCCGGTTCATTCAATGAATTAAAAAAAACAGGAGGAACACTATGAACGCTTTACATACAACCGAACAGGATACAGTAAGAACCGAAGAAGCTCCGGCAGCCGTCCGTGAGTTTGTGCCTGCAGTGGATCTTTATGAGCATAACGATCATTTTCTTCTGCTTGCGGACCTTCCTGGTGTAAAAGAGGAAAATATCAGGATCACTGTGGAAAAAAACATTCTGACTATCCGGGGAAGAATGGAAAAGGAAATTGATGAAAACTACAAACCGGTTTACAGTGAATATGCGATCGGCGATTTTTCCCGCTCCTTCACACTCGGAAGCGAAATTGACACAGACAGCATTGAGGCCCGTTACAAAAACGGACTTCTTCGTCTGGTTCTTAAGCGGATTAAACCAGTAGTAAAATCCATTGAAGTGAAATCCGCTGATTCCTGAAATGCATCAGTATCCGGAAGAACCGGGCGGCATACAGTGCTGCACCGGCTTTTCCGGAACTCATTATCTGCCAAGTCTCACAGCATTTTTAAGAGCTTCGTTTTTCTGAGGCCCTGAATAGCCGGAATCTTCGTAAATCTGATATGAATCCCGGTACCACTGACCGGCCGTTGCGGTATCTCCCTTTTTTTCATAAGCGATGGCCGCATTAAAGAGGAGAGACGCATAACCAGGAGTTTTCTGAAGCCTCAGCTTTTCCATAATATCCTTTGATGAAAGAAAATATTTCAGAGCATTATCGGAATCATTGCGGATCAGATACACATTACCTGTATTCATAAGAAGACTTGAAAATCCATATGTGTTTTCAAGCATCAGTTCCCGGTATAAATTTTCAGATTTTTTAAAGTAATTCAGAGTCTCTTCATAACTACCCTGACCGGCCGAGGCAATGCCAAGATTCATAAGCAGAACTGCATAGGCAGAGGTTCTTTCGCCTCCTGAACGGCTTCGGATTTCCGCAGCATCTGAATAAAAGCGGAAAGCTTCAGCTGAGGAACCGGTACTGTAATGGACATTTCCAATACTGGTAAGAGTATCTGCAAATCCAAAACTATTCTCGAGGCCAGCCGTTTTTCGGATGGACCGGGATTCATTGTAATAGGAAAGTGAACGGCTGAAATCACCTTTCTTATAATAAAGATTGCCGAAAATATTTTTTAAATCGGCATAGGATGCCGTTCCGGCTAAATCCCTCTTTCTGTGCAGATTATCAGAAAAGTTAAGATATTTTACAGCTTCATCGTGATGACCGGGAAGTTCTGCTGCGGTAACTCCGGCGGCAGTGCAGGCTTCCAGATAATCAGGCTGAAGACTCACCGCTTTTTTAAAATAATTCAGAGCCTCGGCAGGTTTTTCAGACATCAGTTCCGCCCCTCTTGCATAGAATTCGTAAGCTGTAACAGCGGGGCGCTGAATCTTTTCAAAGCGGATTCTGTCTCCGGTACTGCTTCCTCGGGACCGGCGGTGATTCTTTCCGCTTCAGAAAGCAGATTATTCACGATCTGATCCTGCACAGAAAAGAGATCATCCAGCACACCGTCAATCCTTGCCGATTTACGGATCTTTCCGCTCTCGGTTTCGGTCATCGTAACATTCACACGAATACGGCCGGAAGCTACAGTGTAATTACCGGATAGAATAATATCTGCTCCCAGAATTTTACCTGCCTGGAGAACCTTTTTTTCATCAATCAGCCCCGCCTGGGCAAATGCCAGCTCCTGCAGTGCTTTTTTCCGGTCGGCATCTGAAATCACAGTGATTCCCTTTACGGTAGAAAGATCGGAAACCACAGTAGATGTCATGCCTGCTGACACCCAGGAAAACTTTGATTCTCCGGCATTTTCAAACGGATAGACAAGAACGGTCATCTTTTCTTCGGCACTGAGTCCGGGCAGAAATCCCGTCAGTAAAAATACAAGAATAAGGCTGAAATTAAATCTATTCATACAGTAATTCCTTTTCAAAGTGTAAGATATTGTCAACTGGTAAAATTTGTTTTTCGGAAAGGCTAAGGGCAGCTGCTGAGGCAGCAATGGTTATCCGCAGATTCCGGGGATATTTTTTTTAACAGGATATGCAGGATGGACAGGATAGCTTCACAGTTTTTTAATATGGCTTTTTTAGATTCGGGCGCGGGTTGAAACAAGCCTATTGATACTGATTATGGCTTTTTTAGTTATTTCGCGCGCGATTCTTTTGCTTGACATTTTTACTAAATTAATTTTTGCGCG
>CAZQKZ010000044.1:0-27796 GCA_964594095.1 uncultured Leptospiraceae bacterium
TCTTTTTTAACGAAATGAATCTTCGGGAGCAGTATAAAAAAGGAGTCGAGGCAGGTAGGGAGGAAGGGGCTTACCAGAAAGCCATCGAGACAGCCAGGGCGATGATCCGGGCAGGGAAACTTGAATTCAGTGAAATTGCTGCTTACACTGATCTTACTCCTGAGGATATTGAAAGACTCGCTCAGGAATAAGAGTAGTGCAGGGTGACGTTTTTAGACCAACGCGATTGTGGAACCCTCCAACCACCTTTTCTGCAACTGAACAGCACTGAAACATCAGGATTCTGAACTCTCTGTGTGAAATTTTAATCTGTGGAAATCAGCATAATCAACTGAAAAATAGTTTTACGAGGAAATCCGGCCACGCTTTTTTAGAATTATAAAGCAGATGGAAGAAACAGGAGTTGAGTTTAAGGATGAATCCATCCTGGTTGGAAGTTGTTGGATCCTTTAAAGGAAGCCGCGCCGAATGCTACATAATATCGGAAAAAGTCGCATTAGTCTTATTTGTAAAAAATGCTTTACGGATGACGGCATATATGCTAAAGGTGACCATATTGCCCAATTCGGATTTTCCCACTGACCCGCCCCTCCTCCCAAAACACAGGGCGGGGGCTTTTTTTTAGAATTCGCCCGATGGGACATAATAGGCGCAAATATCGCATTTATTTATCAGGATATATTGATAAGCTGATTGAATGAATGGGAATCTATGCAAAACAGGATTTATGCCTGTCAGCAGAATGAGAGCCCATTTTCGTTTCCGGCTTTGCATCAGCCGAAAATTTCCAAAGGAATACGCGCTGAAAATGTTTAAATAAATTTGTCAATCCTAAAAAGAATCTGCGGATCAGTGCAATCAGTATGACATAAAATACTGCATTGCAAGAGCTTTGATTTCTTCACGGGTAAGTCCTTCTTTACGGAGGTCCCTTACAGTGGAGGAACGGTATCGTTTACTGAGCTTTTTTCCATCCTCATCCAGTATCAGGTTATGATGATACCAGATGGGGGCAGATAACGGAGGCGGATCAGAAGGCGGGGCATATTTCAGAATCAGTTCTCTGAGGTAAAGCTGTCTTGGAACGGAATCCAGAAGGTCAGAACCCCTGATAATCAGATTCACCCCGGAATCAAGGTCATCGGCTGCAACGCAGAACTGATAAGTGAAATTTAAATACCGGTCCATCAGGGGAAAGTCGCCATGGTCAGTTTCAGGATTGCCTTTGAAATTACCTTTGATTTCGTCTTTAAAAAGAATAATTCTGTTTTCTGTTTTCAGGCGGATCTGCCAGTCCAGGGGCTCCGGTTTAATCTTTCTCTGAAGCCCTGTTTCGTTAACGGCAAAAAAATCATTTAAAAAATTAATGTCATTTTCTGTAAGAAGATTTTTTCTGCAGTGCCCGTCATAAACATTTCCGCATCTGTCCCTGATGAGAGTCCGGGAGCAGCTGCATTTGTAAAGCAGTTCATTCCGGGCAAGCTGAACAAGGATGTCCAGGTAGCGTCCTTTCCTTTGGTTCTGATAAGTCCATAAATGCGGATCTGCCAGTCCAAGAAAATCCAGATCATCTGTAATGGATTTCGCAAATTCGCTGCGGGACCGCAGGCTGTCATGATCCTCAAGCCTTTGCAGAATGCGGGCATTATATTTTTCTGCTGTTTTCTGCACGTAAAGAAAATGAAGTACATGACCAAGGTGCAGATGGCCGGTGGGGGCAGGGGCAAACCGGGTAATATACTTCATCGGGAGTCAGAATTTCACTTGAAAGTTCAGGTGTCCAAAAAAATCTGAATCGGATGTATCCGAAAAAAATTCTGCTGATCCGGTTTTCCTCGCTTGGGGATGTGATTCTTACAAACACACTGATATCCGCCCTCAGGAAAAAATATCCGGATTCTCAGATTGATTTTCTTACCAGCCGCGAATGTGCCGGACTCGTTAAATATCATCCGGGCATCAGCAGTGTCACAGAGTTCGATAAAAAAAAAGGATTTTCTGAACTGAAAAGGATCCGCTCAGAACTTCTGGCCCGCAGATATGATGCTGTTGCTGATCTTCAGGGAAATCTTCGCAGCCGTTATATTCGCCGGGGTTTAGGTAAAAAAACCGGAGTCATTCGAAAAAATCTGCTGATTCGTTTTCTGCTTCTGAAATTCAGGATTAATCTTTATAAAAAAATATATAAATATATTCCCACTGTGACTGAAAAATATTTCCGTGCAGCAGCCTTTCTGAAACCGGAACAGCCGCACCTTTCCACGGAGATTTATCCTGATCCTGAAGCGCAGAAAAAAGCCGCCGAAATCGCCGCCCATTACGGTCCCCTTGGTTTTCATGCGGTCATGGCGCCCGGCGCAAAGCATTTTACGAAACGCTGGCCGGCTCATCATTTTGCAGGATTTATTGAGTGGCTGCATAATCACTATGAATTTAAAACCATTCTGGTAGGAGGCCCCGATGAGCACGAAACAGCAGAACAGATTGTGCATCTCTCTTCTCACGGTACAGTTCTGAATCTGTGCGGCAGAATCAGCCTTCAGGAAACCATCAGTCTTATCGGCCATGCCTCTGTTTTTGTGAGTAATGATTCTGCCCTGATGCATGCCGCCGCTGCTTTCCGGATACCCCAGATTGCAGTATTCGGTTCCACGGTCAGGGAATTCGGTTTTTTTCCGCAGAACCCCAATGCCTATGTCGCTGAAATTCCCGGACTGAAATGCAGGCCCTGTACTCATATTGGTCGTGCGGAATGTCCGGAAGGCCATTTCCACTGTATGGAATGCATTACTCCGCAGCATCTGGCAGAACTTACCGAACAGTTCATTAAGCCGGAATAAAAAAAAGCCGCGATAAAATTATCGCGGCAGCAAGAGACAAACAAAAAGGTGAGAAATTTTAATAAGTAGATACTACTTCTGTTCCAGTATCCATTCAGCCAGAATGCCGGCCTCTTTTTCTGTTACATTGTTTTTTGGCATCACATTCTGCCCCCATTTACCCGATGATCCGCTTAGTATGGAAGGAATAATCAGATCCGGTGAACTGTACCGGGCAGCAACCTCCTTATAAGCAGGACCAACCAACTGCATCTCAATGCTGTGGCAGGCCAGACATCCTTTTTCCTGAGCCAGAGCATATCTTGCATCAGTCTCCATTGCCGGTCTGTTTTTTTCCTGGGCTTTGAATTCGTGATAAGCTGCAAGAGAGTTTTCCATATACTTTCTGGTTTCTTCAGCCTGAAGCTGCATCGGTTCTGCAAAAGAAGCGACCCGAAGTCCCTGCCGGGCTGTACTCATCATAACTACAACCGTAAGGATTGCTCCAATAACAGCGTATGCTGCCTTAGGGCTTATTGTACTGCTGCTGAATTCTTTTATCAGATAAAGAACCAGTACAAACAGTATCGCAGCTGATATAAACGGAAGAAGCACGAAAGGTCCGCTTATAAAGTTTTCGGCTATTCTGGGTGAATAGGCAAACAGTATCAGCGGAAGGATTACAATGTTCAGGGGAGTCGTCATGATTATCCATTTCTTTCCCTGGTCCACTGCGATTTTCCTGATTTCTTCATCTTCAGGTCCGTTCCATCTTCCGGCAGCGACGAGAAGTACCGCTCCGAAAAAGCTGAATGCCGTCAGGAAGAAACTGAGAAGCCGGATACCGGTAAGAGGAGTAAGCATCACATCCCAGATACTGTGCACACTGCCGAATAACTCGGGCTGCATATAAAGATTTGACATGGAAATGAATATAAAGGGAAGCGAAAAGAACAGAATGACCATTGCCGATCCCATTCCTATATGAAACCCTTTATGTTCCTTCAGTGAATGCCATGAAAATTTATACGCATACGAAATAAGAAATGCAATTATATTTCCATAAATAATATGGAGAATATGCGGTGAAATCTTAATCAGCGTGGTATAAAAAAATCCTGTGTAGAGCACACCGATGATTAACAGAGGTGCAACTCCCCACAATGCTCCGATGTTTTCCGAGATTGTTGTGAAGTTCGTCAGGCGATAAGCGAATTCATCATAATCCTTTGATTTCCGGACAACTCCTGCTATATTATAAATAACAGAAGCAAGAGCAGAACCAAGCAGGGTATAAATAAACCCGATATGCACAACGAAGACTATGATGAGCAGGGCATCGTAAACAAATAATGGTAATCCAAGTGTGGGAGTTACCAGTGGTATATCCAGCGGAGGTTTCCAGTTCATTTTATTACTCCAGGCTGATTCAGTGAATATATAAATTCAACCAGCGCTTCTTTTTCTGTTTCAGTTCCTGTGAAAGGAGGCATAAACATTGTGCTTCCTGACCGAAGATTGCTGACCCGGGCATGAATAGCTTCCTTTGTCCAGCCTTTGGTATTCGAGGCCATTGAGTTTACACCGTATTCAGTGTGACATGTTCTGCACTGAATGCGATAAACACTGTGTCCGACTTCTTTTATATTGCTTCTGTCTTCTTTGAGAATTTTTTTATCATCCTCAATAAAAACTGCATGTTTCAGAATTCCGACTCTGTTCAGATAAGGTACATCCGTCACACGAATGCCATTTGCATACATATAATTGTATATTACATATGGTTTTCGTATAAACTCCCGGACACGTTCCTCAAATCCCCAGAAAGCAACAAAGGCAATAATTGCAAATGCTGCAACAGGATAAGGCATTACCTTCGGAAAAAGGAGAGAAGCAGCAGACCCTGCTATTAACAGTAAGCCGATACCGACGACGATGCTGTAAACCATCCATATATCAGCAGAGAAAGCCCTGGTAAGCATGGCTGCAGGAATCATGGCAGCAGCCTCTTCAGGAATCAGGGATAAGTAATAAATTCCTACTATTGTTCCCAGGGGTGCTGAGACCGTCATGATCCATCCGAAAAGCTGCACAGCCCGTTTTCTCAGCTCAAGAGCCTCCGGATCTTTTTTACTGTCAAAATAGGTGAAAATCCAGGACCAGTAAATCGCAAGACCTGCTCCGAAACCGACAGCCATAAAGGTTCTCATGAAAAGCCCCGGAAACCATGTTGGATTAAATAAAGCATTATTATAATCCACAGTGGCCGGGAACACTTCCGGGTCAATCCAGGGCTGACCTTCGAATTCCGGGGTGAGCATAAAGCCGAGAATAGCTGTGATGATCAGCATAGTTATCCAGGAATTTACTGCATACAGAAGACCTAACCGCAGCGATTTAACCCGGCCATGGGCTGTTCCTGCATTTTTTTTCCAGGTCATAAACCAAAGCAGTACAAACACAAGCTCAAGATTGAAAATGATCCATTCAATAAACCATTTCCAGAAAAAGACCCGGATCAGAGAACCGATTCCGTTTGGATTAATGATATTCGCATGAATCCAGATGCCGATTCCGGTAAGAGCTCCCACAGCCGTTGTGGCTATAAAGAAGACCATAAGAATGCGGCGAATCAGATCGTACAGCTTCAGATCATTTTTTCTGTGTGCGTAATATGCCGCAATCACAAGAACGATGGAGCCTCCTACGGCACCGCCATGACTCATATAAACATGCGTGATAGCATCGATTGCCATGAGCAAACGAAGGCCTATCACAGGCATTTCAAAAACAGGATAATCAAACATGTAATTACTCCAAAATTAATTATAAACCCGCAAGGGTATCCTCAGCAGCTGCAATGAGCTGAGATTTGCATTCATAACCTGATTCAGAAATGAACTAAGGTATGATATGTCTGTACCGTAAGTCAGATCATAACAATCTGACTTACCGGTGGTGAATCCTGGAAAGGGTTATACTGAAGAGGGGGGGCGCAGAAGGGGAACCGGAATTCCGCTAATGGTTTTTTCATTTAAATTTCGGAAAACACTAAGTATAATAAGTTCGGGTATGCAGCAGTCCGGAAGTATTGGCGGCATATAGGCCAGATTATTTCCCTGAATCAGATTCATATATCTCAGAGGGATTTTTTTTCGGCAGATGTCTGTATCTTCATCAGCCGTCTGGCTGGCCAGATTCTGAAGCGCGGATTCAATCTGTGCATCGGATATCCGGTCTGAATGCTGAGGGATGGCATCTGTTATCCGCAGTGCAGGGATTTCTTCATTATTTATGTGCGAGGGAGCGTCCTCCCATGAAAAGTCATTGCATTGACAGGTCCAGTATTCTGAATACAGGGCAAAAGGACCTCTGCCGCCTCCCATCAGGATGCTGGTATACAGATAAAGTCCAAGCAGAATCAGCCCGGCAGCACGTTTAAGAACAGTATTTTCAGGAGGCCATACCGACATCGGGGACATTGTGATTAATTAGCGTGCTTACTGCAATTCTTTTTTTTCCGTTTTCCGCGGAAAGAAAACAGGGTCTGGGTGCAATCTGTATTTTAAAAAACGGTATTGACAGAATCTGCCCATCGGGAATTTTTTCCTTTGGACCATAAACAGAACCCCTTATCAGGTGCATTATAATGAAAGAAACATACATAGCCGAAAGTCAAACTCCTTTAAAGCCGAAAAAAGACAGGTACAGACTTTCGGATTCTGCCTGGGTAGCCAGTTTTTCCTGCTCCCACCTAAAAATTCTGATCGTCTGCCGTGGTCCGATCCGGAAGGAAGCCATGGATGTCTTCACGGATATCGGTGCTGAATACGGAATCCTTCTTTCCGAAAAGGACTCTGTAACCTATCCTCATACCCTTGCACCTGAACTGCGTGTAGTCAAAGACCAGAGCCGTATCCACCGGGTTGTGGATTACGCCGGGTCCGGGGATGAGCGCAAAAGCCGCATTCAGGAAATTATAGATATTGCCCGCAGTAATAATTACACTCATATTTTTGCCGGATACGGCTTTATGGCGGAAGATGCCGAATTTGTAGAAGCTATCGAAAAGGCAGGTGTGGGTTTTATTGGCCCCGCTTCCGGTGTGCACAAAGCGGCCGGTTCCAAAGACAGTGCCAAAAAAATGGCCAGGGAGCTCAATGTTTCGGTAACACCGGGGATTGACAACATTACAGCACTCACACTCCTTCAGAAAACCGGAGGGGTGGATGGCCTGAAAAAACATGCAGAGAGCGCCGGTCTTTCTTTTGATTTTGCAGCTCATTCCGGCCTGGATGCAGAGGAGCTTGCCGACAAAGTCCTCGATGCAGGATATGCGGCCGGCATTGGTCTTATTGCCACTGAGGAAATTCAGGCTGAGGCGGAGCGTCAGCTCAGACGGCTTTTTAAGGATAATCCGGGCCGCAGGTTCCGTCTGAAATACATTGGCGGAGGCGGTGGGAAAGGGCAGCGCATTGTTACCAAAGTTGAGGAAGTCAGGGAAGCAGCTTTTCAGGTTCTTTCTGAATCAAAAGCTCTTGGGAACGCCGATAACAAAAACTTCCTGATCGAGCTTAATATTGAAAACACCCGCCATAATGAAATTCAGCTTCTTGGCAATGGTAACTGGTGCATTGCTCTTGGAGGACGGGACTGTTCGGTTCAGATGCATGAACAGAAACTTCTTGAGATATCCATTACCGATGAACTTTATACCCATGAAATGGAGCAGGCTGAGAAAGACGGGCGCGAGGATTACGCAAGGATTCTTCGCCGGGACCGTGACATCCTCCTTGCGATGGAAGAGCAGGCCGAAAGTTTCGGCAAGGCAGTCGGTCTGAACTCCGCATCTACTTTTGAATGCATTGTTTCAGACGACGATTTCTATTTCATGGAAATGAATACACGGATTCAGGTGGAGCACCGTGTAACCGAAATGGCATATACACTCCATTTTGAAAATCCGTATAACGAAAATGAATTTTTTGTGGTGGAATCCCTTGTAGAGGCTATGGTGCTGATTGCCGCCCATGGTGACCGGCTTCCTCTTCCGGTTCGTGTACCCAACAATAAGGCAGGCGGCGAAGTCAGACTCAATGCCACTGATGATGCTCTGGCACCGAACGCCGGGGGAATCATTGAGCACTGGTCAAAACCTGCGGAGCATGAAGTCCGGGATGATCAGGGAATCGGCGTACTCAACCCTGATACAGCGCAGTTTATAAATTATAATGTTGCGGGAGCATACGATTCTAACATTGCCCTGATTGTGACTTACGGAAGCGGCCGCCGGGAGATGATGGAGCGTCTTTCTGATATTCTTCGTCAGATGGAGCTGCGCGGAGTGGAGCTGAAAACAAACCTGCAGTTTCATTACGGTCTCCTGAATGTGATTCTTGGACTGCATCCTATGCTGAAGCCCGATACCGGATTTGTAATGCCGTATCTGGCAGCAGTGGGGGCCCTTGCCGGTAAAATGGCAGCGGTGGATACCGGTATGGCATGGGAAGCTTATGTGCGCAAAATCGGATCCATCTATGGCGCGGAAGCTCAGTCTGTGATCCAGCCGAAACTTACATTTATTACAAGACCACTGCAGATGCTTCTGGAAAACCCTCACCTTGCGATGGGCTGGCTGATACTGAATCATAAGCGCAGCTTCCGTATGGATGATGGAAAAGTCATCTGGCTGAGAAACCCGATGATGGTCATGAACGATCTCTACCATTACCTTCGTCTGGAAGACAGGCCGGACACTCCGCCTTCCATGAAAATATGGGATCATGATGCAGAAATTCTGGAAGAAGCCCTTTCATTTTACAGTGATCTTGAAAAAACTCTCGGAATTCAGACCGAAAAACCATTCGAAGAATCATTAAAAAACTCAAAAGAAAATACTTCCGATCTCTATCAGAAGCTGAATGCATCACTTCAGTCTCCTCACAATCCATTCCCGTCCGGGGAACACGGAATTAAATGCGAAGCAGTGGATGATTCCCTTTTTCTGGAATGTCAGGCTGCCCATCGCGGATGGCTGCTGGGTCTTGAGCTTCTGGAAGTGGTGATTCAGTGCGGTCACAGCGCAGGGTCACTCAGCTTTTCTGTGGACAGTGAACTGAGACCTGTATTCCCGGTTGAGTTCCGTGACCGCAATAACTGGAAAGAATTCATCACTCATCTTGCCCCTCCCCCTGTGGCATCCGGAAACGAAATCGTGGCCGTAACAGGTGGTATGTTCTACAGCAGAGAAACCCCAGGTTCAGCTCCTTATCTGGAAGTCGGTAAGCATTTTAATGCCGGCGACCCGATTTACATTATTGAAGTAATGAAAATGTTCAATAAAATCCATGCAGAGTTCTCCGGTACAGTGGAGGAGCTCTGTATTGACGGCGATGCTGGTGTGATTGTGAAAAAAGGTCAGCCTCTTTTCCGTGTAAAACCTGATGTTGATATCGTTGTGGAAACGGAAGAAGCAAAGCTTAAAAGAATTAAAGCAAATACAGAAAAAGTCCTGGAATCTGTAATCAGATTTTTCTGAAAAAAAACCGGGGGCTGCAGCGGCAGTTCCCCGGAATTCAGACTGATGAAGGGAATAGCTTATTCTATAGATCTGTAAAACCCTTTCAGGCTCTTACCAAGTGCCCTGAAAAATCCTGGTTCTTCGAGCATATTGTACTGCATCTTTAAAGTCAGTATACTTCCGTTAATTATAAAAAACAGAGTAATTACGGATCCGACGGCAAGCGTTGAGAAACCTGTTATTCCCTGACCGATTGTACATCCGACTGACAGAACACCGCCGACTCCCATCAGAATACCTCCGATAAGGTGATTAACCAGATCCTGTTTTGTTGTAAAACTTTCAATATGAAAGGTTCCTGAAAACAGCGAATAAACAAAGGATCCAAGGAGCATTCCGAATACTGCGGCAACTCCGAAGTCAACTCCCGAAGTTAATTTCACCGCCGGTATAAATCATCAGATAATACAGCATGTTTGCTGTGGGTCCCACAAATGTGAAAGATTCTACGGGAAGCGGTTCGAAATCATCGAAACCCAGATGACCGGTCACATACCAGCCTGCTGATACAAGCAGACCAATCATAAGGCCGGCAATTATATCCCTGAAGCTGGACCGGAATTCATGGCTGATAAAGGCGTAGACTATAAGAATCAATCCGATAGCTGCACCAATGATCATCGCAGTCATGCTGTCTGCACCGACGATCTGGTGAATTCCCTGGCCGGAAATACTGTTTGCGGAAAGATTGTAGGAAGCCATGTCGAGAGCATGAGTCCGGATATATGCGAAAATACCTTTGATTGTCATATAACCTGTCAGACCTATCACAATCATTACTACAAGGGATTTAAGATTTCCGCCTCCGACCCGGACGAGAATTCTCTGTCCGCAGCCACCGGCAAGAGTCATACCTATACCGAACATAAATCCGCCCAGTATGTATCCGGCGAGGCTGAGATTCGGATTCAGATAAATGGACTGTGTGGTGTTAATCAGTCCGAGAAACTGCATTGTCTGTGTTCCGATAATTGCTGTACCGATCGCAAGAAACCAGGCTCTCAGCCGGTTAAAATCGCCCATATTGATCCAGTCGCTCACTCCGCCCATCGTGCAGAAGTTGGTTCCTTTGCCGACCAGACCGAAAATAAAAGCAAGACCGAAACCAAGCAGCGCCACAAGGAGTGCATGCTCATTGCCGGTTGCCATCGCAGCATCCGCTGTATCCATTAAGACTTCTTCCGTTTCCATCAGAATCTCCTTTTAAAACCAGTCTTTTCATTTATATGGACTGCCGGAGGTCTTTTATTTCAAATTTTTCAGTTTAAACGCGGGTCCTGATTGGATTCAGCAAAGATTCTGTAAATGCCGCCTTTTTTTCTGAGTGCGTCTCTCCATCCGGATTCCGGATCAGGGTGGAAAACCAGCTGAGGGCTTGCCTGCAGCACCATCCAGGAACCGTTCCTGAGCTCTGTTTCCAGCTGCCCTGGTGCCCAGCCTGAATAACCAAGAAACAGATGTATGTTCGGTTTATCGTCCTCGGGGATTTTTTCCCAGAAAGCATCATCAAAGAACTGTTCCACCGCCCGGAAAGATGGTTCAAAGAAAATTCCGGGTACCGGTTCCATAGCAGTGGGACTGGGCTCCTGGAAAGTAGGAGAATGGACTACAAGCAGATAATCCTGCTGGACCGGACCGCCTGCATACAATGGGGTGTTTCTGGCTTTACTGCTGTTCATCCGGGGAAGCACATCGGAAAGAGTCAGTGATGACCGGTGATTGACTACCAGACCAAATGCTCCGTCTGCATTGTGCTCAATGATGAGAACAACAGACTGGTAAAAATGGGGATCTGTCATTCTGGTTTCGGATATAAGAAACCAGCCTTTCAGAGATTCAGGATAATTATTGTCTTCTGAAAACATTTTTAAACCGATTCATACATTAAAGATGGTTACATTCACGTAAAGCAGTTTTTAAATCCTGCCTGCAGGCAGCGGAGGGAAGTATATGTGGGAATATCTCGTAAAAAAAATCAGAAGTCCCAGAATTCCGCATCCGAAGAATTCTCCGGAGCATATTTCCCAGGTCAGCCGGGAGCCAGTAATCACAGAGCCTGTCCATGATGCATCGGAAACCCCGCAAAAAAAAGTCAGGCACCAGTCCGTTCGTGGAGACAGATCGAGAATCATCCAGTGTCCTGTCTGCCACCTCGATATGGACCGGGTCTATATTCATGAGGTGCAGGTTGATGAATGCCCCGGCTGCGGGGGACTCTTTCTGGACAGGGGCGAGCTTGCCACCATTGCAGGTCTGGATCCGGTTATCTGGCTGAAAGCAGCAGATCAGGAAGATGATTCTGACGGACTCAATCTGTATTCGCCCGACGGACTGAGAAACAAACGAAACCGGTGAGGTTTAATTCAGCCTGCCGATTTCAGCCTGCTGTTCGGAACGTTTTTGTTTTTTTTTCGGGGTCCGGGGGGCATAGGGATCACGGTTTCATTTGCTGCCGATGAATTTTCCTTTTCAGTTTCCCTGAGAGATTCTGCTGTTATTGGTTTTGGAAAAAAGGCAGAAAGGAAATTGATCGGTTCATTTTTAACATGGATGCGGGCAAGATGATCCTCGAATTCTTCGAAGGTCATTCCCTGTTTGTGGGCCTGATGAGTGCGGTGTCTTTTTATAAAATACACAGATAACGGATAAGTCAGAACTGCTGCAGGGATTCCCATTACCACACTTCCAAGGAGCATAGGAATACCAAGGTCGTTCACCATAAAACGCACCCAGTGGATTGTGCCGTCGATCAGATTCATGCCGGACGCCTGTTCTATGGCTCTGCTGAAAATATCAAAGCTGATGGGCAGAACATCATTTCCCGCGAAATGGAAGGTCCAGAATCCCAGCATATAAAAAGAATAATAAAAGAAAGGCATTGTGAAAGGATTTGTTATCCAGACCATCACCAGACCGATCGGCAGATTAAACTCGACCCGTATGGCTTTAAATAATGCCCAGGTAAAGGCTACCAGCATCATCTGGGCCCCAACAAGCGGAGTGAGTGCCCAGAACATACCGATGGCAGCACCCAGGCTGATATCATGCACAGGGGCGTGAGATTCTCGGAAAGGGCGGATCAGTTTATCTTCGGTAATGGAAACAATTTTTGACCACATACGTTTCCGCCATAGTCCGCCTGGCCAAAAAAAAGGTAAATGAAATTCCGGTCTTCGGCTGTAATTTCAGTTGCCGGATTCCTCCCCGCATTCCCTGATAGATCCGTGAAAGTATTTTTAATCCGTCATGCAGAGGCAATTGACCGGGAAGAATTTGAGGGTCCGGATCTTGCCCGGCCATTAACACAGAGAGGCCGCTCCCGCGGAAAAAAAGCCTTTGCCGGCCTGCGTCGCATTGTATCATCTCTCGATTATGTATATTTTTCTGCCGCCATCCGCTCTGTTCAGACAGCAGATCTGCTGTATCCCTACTATAAAAAAGCAGTCTGGGAAAAAACTTCCGTACTGAATCCGGGGGCAGAATACCCTGAATTCTGGAGGATCCTCTCTCCTCACTCAGGTACCACCCGGCGGATTGCTGTAATCGGACACGAACCCGATCTTTCTGAATGTGCTACGGGGCTCATACTCAGTTCTCTGGCCAGCTGCAGCGAGGATCATGAGGTGGTTCTTCCGATGGTACTGAAAAAAGCCGGAATCATGGAACTTACCGAAGCTGATGACAGCAGCTTTTACCTTTCAGGTCTTTATGCCTCAAGGGTTCTCCGCAGACTGGGGGAATGAGGTGCTGGATTCAACTTTTCTCTTTATTGCCGGGATAGGTAAAAATACAGAACACCTGCTCTGGTCTGAGGGGTATTTTACCTGGGAAGACTATCTGATGAATCCGGTGACCGTTCCGGGACTGCCTTCGCGGGAAATCATTCTTCGCTCTTTAAAGGAAGCTGTGGAGAACCGGGAAAACCTCTCTTTTTTTGCCCAAAGGGTGCCTAAAGGGGAGCACTGGCGGATTTATCCTGCTTTTCAGGAGGACTGCATGTTTCTGGATATAGAGACAGACGGACTCCACCGCGATAAAAATTCCATAACAGCAATCGGCTCTTTATACAAAAACAGTCTTGCGGCGTTCTTAAAAGGAAAGAATCTGGATGATTTTGCAGACCTTGCCCTGCAGCCGAAAATTCTGGTCAGTTTCAATGGGATCCGTTTCGATGTTCCGTTCATTGAACACCAGCTGAAAATACGCATGAATCAGCTGCATCTCGATTTAATGTACATTTTCCGCAGTCTCGATATACGGGGAGGACTGAAAAAAATCGAAATTCAGATGGGGCTGTCGAGGGGAGATCTTGCCGGTATTGGCGGTCTGGAGGCTGTAAAACTCTGGGGTCATTACCAGGATCACGGAAACACGGAAGCCCTGGAAACCCTCCTTGCATATAATGCAGAAGATGTAATAAACCTGAAAATCCTGATGGCGAAGGCATTTAATCTGAAAATCGCAGAAATGACAGCGAGGAATACTCCCGAAATGCTGCGCAGAGCCGGACAAGGGGTTTTCCTTAGATGGCAGTCGTATATGGAATCTCTGATGATCCCCGAACCTGCCCTCCCGGCCAACCCTTACAGGGCCCATCTGTCCGCAATCAGGCTTCTCTCCGCCTGATTCTGTAAAACAGTGTTTTTTTTTCTTATTTCTAAAAAAATGAATTGATTTTAATGTTAGCATGACAATAATCATATTCAGCCCTTGCGGGTGGGGAGGCGGAGTATGAATATTGCAGGAATTCCGAATCTTGAAGCCGTCCTCGATATCCTTCGGCTCAGGAAGGGCAGGATAACCGAGGAATGGGTCCGGCGCAGCGAAGTGGCGGATGTACTCAGCCATTTCCACATTGAACCGGACTGGTTTCTGGACCATTTCGGAAATCAGATTCTCGGTACATTCATCAGGATTATTGAGGGAAAGCAGCCTCCCGGAGAATGCCCTTACATGAACAGAATGGTCCGGTTCCTTAAAGAAAAGGATATGACGGTGACCGATGTTTTTACTGTATGTACCGGTCTTCGCAGATCAGTGAGGGAATCTCTGTTCAGCGAATCCGACAAAGACGCTGCGCTGCTGATGCAGAATGTCGATAAGGCCGCTCTCTGCAATGAAATGGCAAATATTTTTGACATGAATCTCATGGGAGTTCTGCGAATCTTTCAGGAAACAATCTCACAGAAAGATAAGCGCATTGAACAGTATATGCAGATTGTCGATAAAAATGTGATCATCAGCAAAACCGATCTGCGCGGGGTTCTGATTGATGTAAGTCAGGCGTTCTGTGAAGCATCAGGATACTCCAGAAAAGAACTGATCGGCAGGCCTCATAATATTGTAAGGCATCCTGATATGAGTCCGGAGTTTTTTAAAGATCTGTGGACTGTGATCCAGGACGGTAAAACCTGGTACGGTGAGATTAAAAACCGGCGGAAAGACGGCTCCGCTTACTGGGTGGAAGGGAGCATTCAGCCGCTGGAGGACAGAGATGGGAATCTCTACGGTTATATGGCCATCCGTCATGACATAACGCATACGATCATGATGTTCACTGATCCGCTGACCCGGATTCATAACCGGCTGAAATTCGAAGAATGTATCGAAACTGAAATTTCCAGATACCGCCGTTACGGACAGGAATTCTGCATTATCCTTTTTGATATTGATGATTTTAAAAAAGTAAATGATACCCATGGCCACAGGAAAGGGGATGAGGTCCTCATTGGGGTCACTTCTGCAGTGAAAGGTGTCATACGTGGTACCGATATCTTCGCGAGATGGGGAGGTGAAGAGTTTGTGATTTTAGCTTTCGGGGGACTGGAAGAAGCACAGTTTCAGGCAGAAAGACTGCGGTCTGCAGTGGAAAACGCTCCCCTGCTCGAGGACAGAAAGATCACCTGCAGTTTCGGAGTGGCACTGTTCCGGCCACATGATACAGAATCCTCCGTTTTTGCCAGGGCTGACTCTTACCTTTATAAAGCTAAAGCATCCGGAAAGAACTGTGTGATCTCAGATCTCATTCTCAACGGACCTGTGAATTTCCAGATTTAGTTCTTTTTCTGCGCAAACAAAACGTCAACGGGTCAGAGGGACAGTCCCGTTCCTGGTTCCGCTGAAACGGATCGGCTTCAGTCTTTCTTTGTTTTTTATAAAAATAATTCCTGAAATGATCTCAGCTTTCCAGGATGCAGTGCCCCGGGTGAGGGCACTCAGAACGGCGCTTCCCGCAGAAGCAAGGGGAACGGACGTCTCCACCCGGATCAGATTCTGAGTTCCTTCCGGTGTTACAACAGGAGCTTCGGTCAGTGTAAAAGGTTTATTTTCAATAAAAAGAGAGACAGAAGGCTGATCGATCAGGAATTCAGCTTTGCCGCTGTTCCGGACAGTGATGAGTGCAGTGGCCTTCAGTGCAGAAGGGCTGCCGGGAACTGGTTTCTGCATGGTAAGTGACTGCACTTCGATTAAAGGAAAAAACGCAGGTATTTCTTCTTTGTGGTAGAAAGGAATCTGCACGGAAGGAATGTTTCCAGAAGATCCTGAGGGACTGGTGTTTTCCGTTTCAGGTGCTGCAAGCACTTTGAGAGAAGCACTTCCTTCTGTTTCGAGTAACAGAAAGTCATTATCCGGTACGGATTCTGCAGCCTTTATTACAGAGGTGAGAGGGACTGAAATCTGAAACGGAACAGGAACGGATCCGCCGGCTCTGACCTCAGGGAATGGAATTTTCATGCTGGTAAGATTCACAGATTCGAGTTTTGCTGCTGTATCCAGAGTACCTGCCGGAAGCGGAACCGGCCATGGGTTTACAAGTTCTGTATGAACAGTAAGCGACAGGATTCCTTTTTCAATTCCAACGAACTCCGCATTCCGGAAACGGAACTGGGGTCTGGAATTCAGAATTCCGGAAGCCGATGCACAGCCCCCGGCAGTCAGAAGGAATAAAAAGACAGCTGCTGTGAACCTGAAGACTCCCTGTTTCATGAATTGTTCCCTCACAGTATATCGTTTAAAGGTCTTACCTTATGCAGCCTGATAGTATTTGTTTCCTTACGGTCACCAAGCGGAACCGCAGCAACCAGAATTACTGTCTCGCCTGCTTTTGCAAGTCCGTTTGTAATTAAAAGACGGTCTGCATAACTTACCTGTTTTTCCATATCCCAGACCCCGTCAATTTTTCCAGGGATTACTCCGCGAAGAACATTCAGTCTGCGAAGCGAGGCAGGTTTGGATGCAAGGCCGATTACCGGGATCTGCGGGTGCCACTTGGAAAGTAGCAGGGCTGTGGTGCCCGAGCCCGCGAGGGAAACAATGGCAGCCGCATTCAGACGGTTTGCCGCACTCACTGCTGCGCCGGCTGCCGCTGCTGCGAAAGATACAATATCGCTGTCGATTTTATCGGCATAAGGAGGATTGAGTTTTGAGGCTTCTTCCGCAATCCGGGCCATGGCACGGACGGCGGCCACAGGATGATTCCCTGCAGCAGTCTCCTCGGAAAGCATAACGGCATCGGCGCCATCAAGGACCGCATTGGCGACATCAGAAACTTCTGCCCGGCTGGGTCGCGGATTAAAGACCATAGAACCGAGCATCTGTGTGGCTACTACAGCCCATTTACCCCTTTCAGCGGCCTTATGGAGAATTTTTTTCTGAATTAATGGAACTTTAGCAAATTCCAGTTCGACTCCAAGGTCTCCGCGGGCCACCATGACTCCGTTTGCAACTTCCATTATATCGTTCAGATTTTCAAGGGCTTCCGGACGTTCGAGCTTTGCAATAATCGGAATGGTGGTATCACCCAGAAGTGTCTGAGCACGTATAATATCGTGCGAGGAGCGCACAAATGAAATCGCAACAATATCAATATCAGCAGTCGAAATAAACTGCAGATCACGTCTGTCTTTTTCGGTCAGAGTTTCCACTGAAAGACGGGTATCGGGAAGGTTCAGACCTTTATTTGAGGTCAGCCTTCCCCCGATTACAACCTGACAGATTACATCATTTCCCTGAATGTCTTCTACAATGAGTTCAATCGTACCGTCTGCCAGAAGTATGCGTCCGTTAATCTGTACGTCGCGCGGAAGGGCTTTGTAGGATGTGGAAACTATTTCCTGGTTTCCTTCCGTTTCGCTGGTAGTGATGGTGAACCGGTCTCCCTGCTTAAGTATAATTCCTTCCTGGGGCAGAGTGCCGATCCGGATTTTGGGGCCCTGGATGTCGGCAAGAATAGGTATGAATGCATTTTCAAGGGATTCTGCTTCACGAATCAGAGAGATTACCGGAAGCATGGATTCTCCGTCACCGTGAGAAAAATTTAAACGGAAACAGTCTGCCCCTGCGCGGATCATAGCGCGAAGAGTGTCGAGATCCCGGCAGGCCGGGCCTACGGTGGCAATAATTTTTGCTTTTCGGTAACGGGAGAGGGAACTTACTTCAATCATAAGTCACTGATTCTGTTTACATAAAAAAAGTAAAGCGATTCCCGGACTTTCTTTGTATCATTTATATTTCAATTCTGATACCGGCTGTTGCCCCCTGAACCCCGTTTGCTGTGGCATAGATCTCATATGTTACTTTGAAAATATGAAAATCGAGCTCTGTACCCTGTTTTAAGTAGAAAATCGTGTAATGGTTTGTTCTGGAAGCCTGAACCCGGTACATTTTAAATCCGGCAGGATAACTGTAAAGGTCCGAAATATCCTGAAAACCTGTTCTCTGTTTTTCGGCCGCCCAGTTCAGAAATTCCTCGCCGCTGATGTAACGGCCAGCCCGGTAAAGTTCCATAGAAGATTTACTTTTCGAAAAGCCTGCGCCTCCGCCCAGGGTCAGATTCAGAAAATAAAAAAGGCGTATGCCGCCTGTCAGTTCCACAGGTATGGTTTCGGTGCGGCTTTTCATCTGAGCGGAATCCACTGCATCCCAGTAATAAGGTTTTCCGTCAGCATTCCATGAAATGTCGTCCTGATTTCCGTTCAGATAGCTGACCAGAGTCTGTTGGTTTATGTAGCCGGTACCCGCAGATAATCCCTTAAAACGGAAAAGGGGCCCCAGAATGCGGAAGGAATCTATTACGTGATAGCGGACCAGAACTCCCTGTGCATCGGATTCATACCGTGTTTCCGGTCGGAAATGCAGATCCGGCCGGAACAGGTTTTCCTGATACGGCGGATTATGTGAAAAAGCGGATTTCATATAGATTCCGTAAATGTCGAAACGCAGCGGAGAAAAAATCCCCGGGGTCACTTCCCGTTTTTCTTTATTGGATTCAGATACCCGGACCCCTGTTTTATTTTCGATATAATCCGAGGCAGTGTCCTCAGCATCACCGAGGGCATTGGTTACCGGATCGAGGGCCAGGTCTCTTTTATGAGGGGAGTATTTCATTCCCATCAGTCTGCCGAGGTTCACACCACCCTGAAACTGGTAGCTGAAATAAGCACCGGCAACCGGAACAGAAGCGCTGAATCCGGTACCAGGCAGAACCAAAGGGCGGCTCTGTTCCGGCAGCGTCCAGGCAGCAGAACCGGAAGCAGAAACGGAAACTGTTTCATCGAGGTTTATGACTCCTGCGGGAGTCAGCATTAAAGAATTAAGGGCAGCCGCGTTGTTCATCTGAGACATGAATAGATTGAGATAAGAATCTCTTATATGAAACAGGGCTGCATTTGTTAAGATGCGTTCCCCCTCACTTTCACAGCCGGTTCCCTGGCATACGGACTGAGCCTGAATTACAGGAATCCCCGACAGAAAAATAAAAATACTGAACAGATAAGCGCGGCGCATTTTCATAAAAAGATAGAAACATGGAACCTGATTTACTGTAAATCTTTTTTATTCCGGTTTTCTATATATATGCGGGCTTCTTCATCGAGAGAGTCCAGGTCGATTTTTTCTTCAAGGTGCTCCCGGATTCTTTTAGTCATTCCGGGTCCTTTTCCGAATGTAGAGATAAACAATGCAAAATGCTTTTTAATTAAAACCGCAGGGGAAATAAAATCTGAGACCGCAGGCTTATCCACAAAATTTATTAAAAGATTTCTGTGCATTTCGGGTATGGCTTCAGAAACTGAATTCTGAAAGAAAGCAGCATTCCCGTTTTTAATGGCAGCCGCTTCCTCACGAATCAGCGCTGATACTTCCGGGTTGTTGATCCCCACATAAACCAGGTCGTATCCGAGCAGATCCCCTTTCTGGTAGCGACGTTCTTCCCGGGTAATCCAGTCCTTATTCAGAAAATCCTCATGGAAGGATGGTGAGATGACCTTTACAGTTTTACCTGACAGGGAAAGAGTGCGCAGCTTTTCCCGGCAGGCAAGACCGGCGCCGATCATCAGAATTTTCTTTTCGGTAACATCCAGAAGCAAAGGAAGGTAATTCCTTTGGTTTTTATCAGAAAGATTCATGAATTTTTCTGGCTGCATCTGCGGCTACCTTTGCTTTCAGAAGCTGCATTTCTTCAACAAATTTTACGACCTGTCCTACAATCAGAATGGCAGGAGGCTGAACATTCTGTTCTTTTACAATCTGACTGATGGTCCTGACAGTTCCTGTCACAAGCCTCTGGTTGATCCGCGTGGCTTTTTCCACTACGGCAACCGGTACATTTGCATTTTCCGGGTTTTTCAGAAGCTCCCCGGTGATTTCACTGAGAGCAGTGATTGCCATGTAGATTACATAGGTCCGGTTCTTCAGATCGAGGGCAGTGAAATCACTGTAAACACCATTCTTCTTTTTGTGACCGGTGATCAGACGCACCTCAGAAGAATAATTCCTGTGGGTGAGCGGCAGGCCAAGGGCAGCACCCGCTCCCATTGCGGCGGTAATTCCGGGGATGATTTCGCAGTCAAGTCCGTGGCTGAGTATAAATTCGTATTCTTCGCCGCCCCGTCCGAAAATCAGAGGGTCCCCGCCTTTCAGTCTGGAAACAACATTGTATTTTCCGGCAAGCTTTACAATCAGCTCATTGATTTCTTCCTGGGGAAGGGTGTGATCACCCATGGATTTACCCACAAATATAATTTCTGCATCCTCCCTGCAGTGGCGCAGACATTCGGGGTTTATTAAATGATCATACAGTATTACATCGGATTCGCGAATTGCTCTGACAGCTTTTAAAGTAAGAAGTTCCGGATCACCGGGCCCGGCCCCTATCAGGTAGATTTTTCCCATTATTATTGTTTCTCCGGATTCCAGAAAAAAACTCCGGTCTCTGGGTGCAAGCATGATTGACTTTTTTCGGGATATATGCTATTCTACAAAAAGGTAGCTTTAACTCCTGCCGGTAAAACCGATATTATATACAGGTTATACATCTGATAATAAAAAGCAGACATATTCATCCGCTGCTGCTGGTGCTGATTCCGGTCTTCCTGCTGACTGCCTGGATCGGCAGCATTCTTCTCACACTGCGCATGGGAGAAACGCATCTTTCCCTTTCCAGAGAAGCTCTTGTCCGGGAGGCAGTCTCTCAGTTTGAAAACATTATTATTATGCGTCAGTGGAATGCGGAGCGGGGAGGGGTGTATGTCCGCCCGCTTCCGGGAGAATCTCCGAACCCGTATCTGAAAGATGGCTCCCTCCGTACAGGTAACGGAGAAATCCTGATAAGAGTAAACCCTGCCTGGATGACCCGCCAGCTTTCTGAAATCAGCAGCAAAGAAAGTGATCATCCATTCCGCATACTCAGTCTGAACCCCCTGAACCCTGGAAATAAACCTGCCGACGGATTCGAAAAAAGGGCTCTCGCTGAGCTTGAGAAAGACCCTCTGCGCCGCTATTATTATGAATTTAATGAAAATCAGATGGATCTGATGGGGGCGCTGATTACTAAAAAAGAGTGCCTTGCCTGTCATGCTCATCAGGGATATAAAATCGGGGATGTAAGGGGAGGAATACACATTTCCGTTCCTCTGAATGATTATAAAAAAAGCGTTGGTCAGGTAGGGAGAGACCGTGTTATTCTGTTAGGATTTTTTACTGTTCTTTTTCTCATGATTGCTTTGCTATCTGCTTATGCCGCAGGAACATTCCGCAGAAGAGTCCGGGAACAGGAGACAGTAAGCAGCAGCCTAAGAGAGCAGGTATCCGAAAAAACAGCCGAACTTGCCGCGGTTATGGACTGTGCAGGCGAAGGAATTTATGTCGTTGATACAGAGGAAAGGCTTATATACATGAATCCCTATGCAGAAAAGCTGCTCGGTTATTCGCTGACTGAACTTGCCGGAAAAAGAATGCATGATGTGATCCACAATCACAGTTGTATTAATGATGTCGCTGACAGTGAACAGTGTCCGGTTCATACAGCTATTACGGAACAGAAACCTTATTACTCCGAAAATGAATGTTTTTTTACTAAAGAGGGGCTGGTGATCCCTGTGGCAATGACCGCAGCGCCGCTTCTGAATGAAGGGGTCCTCAGGGGCAGTGTGACTGTTTTTCAGGACATCACACTGCGCAAGGCCCATATGAGGATGCTCGAAGACATGAACCGGGAGCTGGAAGCCAGAGTCGCATCCGAAACAGCTCAGCGAAGAGAACAGGAAGAAATCATGCTTTCTAAATCAAAGTTTGTCGCCATGGCTGAGATGATGCAGAGTGTCGCACACCACTGGAGGCAGCCTCTGAATAACATTGCTCTGATGGTTCAGAACCTGCCGGAAATGAAAGAAGCCGGAGAGCTCAGCAGTGAAGAGCTGGACAGAATCAGTTCAGGTATAATGGGCGAAATCAGTCATCTTTCCCGTACCATTGATGAATTCCGCGACCTTTTCCGGACTACATGGTCGCGGGAAGTATTAAGTGCTTATGACGGAATCCGCCAGATTCTCGATGTGTTCTGTTATGCATCAGCGTTTTATAAAAACCGGATTCATGTATACGTGGGGCGGGAATTAAAGGAAATTGATTACAGCAAAGTAAAAGGAATTCCTGAATACGAAGATGTGTATTATTACGGCATTGCGGCGGAATTCCGTCATGTGATTCTGAATATTCTTAATAATGCAATGGAAGCTTTTGCTTCCGGTACGATGCAGCCCGGCAGTGCCTCAGATTTCGATAAAGGTAAAATAATAATACGGATTCAGCCCGGAAAAACAGAAGGAATCATTGAAATAGAGGACGAAGCAGGCGGAGTACCGGAAGGGCACAGAGAAAAAGTGTTTGATCCTTTTTACAGTACAAGGCACGGTAATTCAGGTATGGGGCTGTATATTTCAAGAATCATTACAGAGAAGAATCTGAAAGGAAGCATAGAAATACACCATCCTCCGGGCCGGACCCTTGTAAGAATCCGGCTTCCTTCTGTCAGTTCTTCGGGGGCAGTTTTTCCGGGGGAACAGGCTGGTTAAAAAATTCATCGCCGTCATCAACAGTGACAGGATTGCCGTTTTCGTTAACCAGAGGTTCTTCTGAATCATTCCATCCGCGCAGACCTGTTTTTAAGGAATATACATTATTGTATCCCATAAGCTGCATTGTGCGGGCAGCCAGCAGGCTGCGGTTACCGGATCTGCAGATTACCACAACATGCTTGTCCCGGGCTTTGACAAGGTCAGGTTCTGTTTCTTCATAGCCCCATTCGCAGGCAGGTTCGAGAATTCCCCTGGGCACATTCAGAGAATTTTCAATGTGCATTTTTGAATATTCCCCTGGTTCTCTGACGTCCAGAAGTATCAGATCTTCTTTGGCAGTGCTGTCCATAAGATCGCGAAGATCCCAGGGCATAAGCTCTTTAACGTGCGACTGAATCTCTGCTACAAATTCTTTATATTTTTTCATAAAGCCCTCGCTGTATCTGCCAGGCAGATATCAGAAAATCAATTTCTGAATTTTCACGGTTTTAGGTAGTCATTCACTGTATACTTATTTAGGCAAGCGTGAAATGTTCTGGTTACACCAGAATAATAAAAAATTAATTCATAAAATTAGTGCGCTAATTAAATATTTTTCTGTTTCAGCCGGGGTTTTCAGTCCTTTTCAAAAAAAGCGGCTTCTTCTCCTTTCCGGATGATGATTTCATCCTCAGGAAAGGCAGCTGGTACAGTACGGTCGTGGAATCCGGACGGATCTGCTCCTTCAGAGGCGGCTATGCCAGGATTCGGATCAGCAAACACAGGATTAACGTGAGGACTGTTTTCCTTTCTGATGAAGGAGAATTCCACAGGAACACCGTTGGGGTCAAATGAATAAACTGAGCAGACAAATCCGTGATCCACGATGTCGGAAACTGCGAGCTCGGCGTTAACAAGGAGTTCCTGGATCTGATAAAGATCTTCCATACAGGCAACGGAAATGGAAATATGATCAAAGAGCTGCGGACCTGTGCATTCGGACCCGTGCCTCTTAGGCCGGACTTTTTCTGCGTCAGGCCATTCGAAAAAGCTGATAAATGTTACTTCGTCCAGTGAAAAAAAATACTGCTTTCCTTTTCCTTCCGGAGTTTCCATAGTCATGGACAGACGAAAACCAAGGAGATCCCTCCAGTACCGGATTGTCTTATCCATATCTGCTGTGATGAACGCGTTGTGGTGAATTCCGGTATATTTAATATCTGCCTGTTTTTTTTCCATTCCGGCCTCCTTGCTCAATTTCTGTTAAAACTGACCGGAAATGAAGAAAGGATGATCTTTTCTGTTCCGGTAAATCTGCGTATCCATAACAGTGCCATCCGGAGTATTTCTGCGGGCTTCTGTAAGAGCTCTGATGATCCGGTCATCCCCGGCTGAGTATAATGAAGCGTCAGGATGATCTGAAAAAGGTGCCAGATCAGAACCAAATACATATTTATAAATACTGTTCATCATTTCGTAACGTCCGGCCATCAGCGCTGAAGTTGCCTGTTTCACTTTTTTAAGATCGTCATCGCTGAAAATATGAAAGGCCGTTGCAAACATAACAGAAAGAGCATGAAACACATCGTATTTTATATGTGAAGTAAGTACAAAAACATTGCGGCTGCTGAGGGGAGCCTGGTTTTTATGTGCATAGAGGATCAGTCCTTTAAGAAGCAGGCTGAAAAAAAACGGAACTCCCCATTCCATTCCCGCACCTACAGAAGCCAGGGACTCCAGCTCACTGAATTCAGGATTTCCGGCAACGATTCGCTGTATATACACGTTATCCGCTACACCATGAAGCAGTGGTTCATCGTGTTTTTCAGGAGGGAGATCCAGTGCTTCAAACAGCCAGCGGTAATAGGTCATATGGGTTGAGGACTGAAAGATGCCCTGCATTGTGGGGTATTCTTCCACCGGACTGGTTCCCACACCGTATTCATCTGCCAGGAGCTGAGAAAGAACAATCTGAGTCATCTCGGAAATTCTTTCGCTGGCCTGACCATGATTCCGCTGATTCATACTGTGGAATCGGCCTAAAGCCAGTGCCACACACTGCCGGGTATTTTTGATCTGATTGTAATACTGGACTGCAAACCGGGTCAGCTGGCCGGCATCAAAATCACCTTCTGAAAATCTAATGAAAAACGGATGCACCCAGACCGGATGCTCCATTACATGTTCATGGATTTCAAGAAACAGATCGCGGAATTTTTCTTTTCCGGGAAATTTCATTAAACGGGAAACTTCCGGAGGCTGCAGATCTTCCGGTCTGAAGTGACCGCTGGAAATAAAATCAAGAAAGTCTTTTTTTTGATTTTCTTTGAATTTTTTCAGCAGTTCCCGCGGATTAATATATGCAAGATCCGCATATGGATGGATTTCGGGCAGGATATTGATTTTTCCGCTGTGTTCAATGGTAAACAGATCTTCGTGCATTCCATTACCTCAGGTTACAGGGGTGAGCGCAGGCTTTCGAGAAAGGATGCTGCTTTTCCGGAACTAAGAACAGAAACCGCGGTTTCAATTCCTGTTTTTATATCAGGAGCCTTTTTACCCAGCCAGATCCGGATACCTGCGTTGTAGGCGATACTCTGCCATACAGAATCGTCATGGGATGCAGAGGGATCCAGGGCTTTAAGTGTGACTGCAGCGGTTTCTGCGCCGCTGATACATACAGAAGGAACGCTCTCTTTAAATCCGAAATCCTCAGGGGAGACCTCGAACGAACCATAGGAACCGTTTTTGTATTCCATGACTTTTATACGTCTCATTGGAAATTCATCGCCGCCATCCAGACCCTGTAAGGTGAGTGCATGTTCGGAACCAAGTTCAGCCTGAACCTGAGTAAATCTTTCGAGAAAGGTTTCGTGTGCCGCACCTGCGATAGTGAGTTTCGCACGGGCCGGATTCATCAGAACTTCGCAGGAATGCAGGAAAGATCTGTAGAAAAGAATCTCTCTTGTGCTGCGAAGCTTTTCAATGCCATGACTGAACTGTGATGAATGCAGAAAAGCAAATCCGAATCGGGAGAGCCGGGCTGAAGTATCCCGGACATTCAGAAAGCAGGGGACACCGAGTGCTTCCAGAACATGAGAGGAACTGACTCCTTTTTTCGGAGGAAGATCTGTGGAAGAGTGAAGCAGCACAGGAACCCCGGCAGCCGCAGCAGTCAGAGAATAGGCAGGCTGAAGCTGCAGATATTTTTTCCGGCCATCGTATGGACCGTTAGAGTTGATCAGATTTTCGAGATCAGTCTCCACCCGGTCGCTGTATTCGTAAACAGCATCAAAAAAACCAAGAAACTCCGGAAGTTTGGTGCCTTTGAACCGCATGGCCGTAAGAAAGGCAGCCCGCTGCTCAGGCATGGCCTCATCAGAAAAAAGAAATTCAAGGGCTTCTTTTGCCTCTTCCCTGGTCATATCGGCTGAACCATGCCGGCCTTTGGCGGTATCGCGGAGACGCAGGCGGAATTTAAGTGCCCTTTCGCTTATCAGTTGTTTCATAGATTATTCCTGGAAAATTTCCCCTCACGGTTGCTGAATCCGTGAAATATTGTTAAATTAACAGGTATGGAGCAGAATGGTCTCTGAATCATCAAGCTTTTTTTTATGGATGACGATGCCCTGAAATCACTCAGGTTTGAGATGGTTGCCCGGCAGATTGAAGCCAGGGGAATCACAGAACCGGAAATCATTGATGCAATGCGCTCAGTGGAACGACACCTGTTTGTACCGGAAACTTACTTTGAATCAGCTTATGAAGACCGGCCGCTCCCCATAGGCGAAGGACAGACCATTTCACAGCCTTATATAGTTGCACTGATGACGTCTCTTGTAGCTCCGTATCCAGGTATGAAAGTTCTGGAAATCGGCACCGGGTCAGGTTATCAGACCGCGATTCTTGCCCATCTTGGAGCCGAGGTATGGTCTCTTGAAATTCTTGAATCGCTGCATGTCCGGGCGAAAAATCTGCTCCAGAGAATGGGTTATCAGGGGGTGCATTTGAAAAAAGGAGACGGTTATACCGGCTGGCCTTCGAATGCGCCTTATGATGCAATAATTGCTGCGTGTGCACCGGGATCAGTCCCTGACTGTCTGAAGGCACAGCTTGCTATGGAAGGAAGAATTGTGATTCCCGTTGGTGCAGCAGATCATCAGGAGCTCGTAGTGGTCCGCAGACATGCAGGGATGTCGGATGAATGGGAAATGCATACAGTTATTCCGGTCCGCTTTGTACCTATGGTGCATGCTGTTTAAAGAATAATAACAGTAAAATATTTTTAAAAAAAGCACGGGCGGAATAACTGTACAAAGCTATAATCATAATCAATAAGCTTGTCTCAACCTAATCAGAAACAGCCGTACTTCCCATCCCGTGAAAAAAAATCTGCGTAATCAGCCTGTCTGCCGTGCCAACGGCACAGGCAGGCAGATCATCATTCTTAAGAAGAGAACCAGCCATGCTTTTTCCAAATGCGCGGAATCCAACGGCTGGATTTCTTTGATGATAGCCGCGTCTGATGTGACATAATGTCAGAAAAAGTCGCATTTATATATAAGGTTATATGGATAAGCTGATGAATGGATAGAAATCTATACTAAGCAGGATCTGTGCCTGTCGCAAACTGATGGTCAATTTTCTTCTTCCGCTTTGCTGCAGCCGAAAATTTCCGAAGGTATGCGTGCGAAAATATTTTTAGTAGAAATGTCAAGCGAAAAAAATCGCGCGCGAAATAACTGTACAAAGCTATAATCAGTATCAATAGGCTATTTCAACACGCGCGAAATAACTAAAAAAAGCCATATTCATTATCAATGAGGTATTTTGACGAGCGCGCGAAATAGCTAAAAAAGCCATAATAAATAACTATAAAGCTATCCTGCCCATCCTGCAAAACCTGTTCAGAAATAATTCTGGGTTAACAAGATGTACAGGATGGGGCAGGATTGGTGTTGTAGGTAACGGAGACTCTATCCTGATATATCCTGCTTATCCTGTTAAGAAAAATGATTCGGGGTTAACAAGATGGGCAGGATGAGGCAGGATGGGGTTTGTAA
>CAZQKZ010000045.1:0-3101 GCA_964594095.1 uncultured Leptospiraceae bacterium
GATTTTTTTATTGAAGGAAGCCGTTTTTCAACAGCTTCCCCTCCCACTCGGGGGCTAAGTCTGCCCAAATGCTTAACCGCTTCATTTGTGTCGGCTCAGGATATTCTCCCCATCGGTGAAGCAGAGGACCTCGTATCTCTGAATCCCGCCCATACGGATTCCTGAGCCTCCTGATCTTTTTTTCGGCCTGAAAGGCAAAAAGCAGTCAGTCATGTTTTCTGAATCCGGATCGACATATTCACGGAAAATCTGAAACTTCATTGACACAGTCAGGGGTTCTGGTGAAATGAAATCCATTCTATGAACGAAAAGGCACCTGTTGTACTCATTGCAGACGATATACCAGAAAACATTGATCTGCTTGAGGCATATCTTTACCCCCTGGGCTGTGAAATACTCACCGCTTCCAACGGGGCCGAAGCCTACGACACTGCCATCAAAAGCAATCCCGATATTATTCTCCTCGATGTTATGATGCCCCAGATGACGGGAATTCAGGTCTGCGAAAAGCTGAAGGCCCTGGAAAGGTTCCAGTTTACTCCGATTCTTATGGTAACCTCCCTGTCCGAGGTAGAAGATAAAGTCAGTGCAATAAATGCCGGAGCAACGGATTTTCTGACCAAACCGGTCAATAAACTCGAGCTCACGACCAGGGTAAAATCCCTTCTGGGTCAGAAATCTCTGTATGATGATCTTGTAAGTTCTTACGATATTATAGTTTCTCTTGCTCTTGCCATTGAGGCCAGGGATCATTACACAAAAGGGCATTCAGAAAGAGTCGCAGGTATATCCCGGGATTTTGCCGCTTTTCTTGGTTTTGATTACCGGGAACAGGACCGGATTTACCGGGCCGGTCTTCTGCACGATATTGGTAAAATCGGAATTGCTGACGGAATTCTGAACAAACCCGGTAAGCTGACTCTTGAGGAGTATTCCGTTATAAAAGAGCATCCTCTCATAGGGGCAAGGATCATAAGCAGTATCAGGAATCTTTCCGTTCTTGTGCCATATATCCGCTCCCATCATGAACGCTGGGACGGCGATGGACATCCCGACGGACTCAAAGGCTCAGAGATTCCTGTGGGCGCCCGTATTATTTCCATCGCAGATACTTATGATGCCATTACAAGCCGCAGGGTTTACAACGGAGACCGCACTCACGATGATGCCTATCAGATTTTTTCCAGTGAAAGGGATCACGGGCAATGGGATCCGGAACTGGTTACAGCATTTCTTAAATTCATAACTTCCGAAAAAAATATCTGGCAGGGTAAATCATGAACCGGAAAGAAAGCACAGGAGCTGTGATTATCGGAGGAGGCAGGGGCGGGCTCGGACTTCTCAGTCTGTTTCAGGAATCAGAAGGAGTAAAAGTGCTGGCCCTCGTCGATCAGAATGAAGATGCCGTGGGTGCCCGGGCGGCTGCAGAGCAGGGGGTTCCGGTTTTAAAAAGCATTAAGGAGCTTGAGTCATTCCGCAATGCTGATCTTTTTATAAATGTTACCGGAAACACAGCCCTTACAGCAGAAATCGAATCGGTGGTGCTTGACCGGTCAAGGATCATGGACGGGCATATCTCTAATGTAATTTACAATCTAATGCACAGCCTGCACAGTATGCGCCGCGAAATCAAAACCAATGCGGACTATCTGGAAAATATTATAAGTAATTCCGGCGATATGATTATCACTACAGATCCCCAGGGGCATATTGTGCGCTTTAACCGGGGTGGCACGGCCATGCTGGGTTACGAAGAAAGCGAAGTAAAAGGAAAAAGAATCTCTGATTTCTATGCCGATTCGGCAGACCGGGAAAAAGCTCTTCAGATTATGCTGAAGGAAGGCAGTGTCAGAAATTTTGAGACTCAGCTCAGGGCTAAAAACGGAAAAATTGTCGATATTTCTCTTACTTTATCCGAACTCCGGGGTCCTGACGGGAAAAACGCAGGCACTGTCGGAATCAGCCGGGATATCACCGAAGAGAAAAAAAACAAAGAGCTTATAAGGAAGCAGAATGAAGAACTGAGAGAGTTTAATGAGAATCTCGAAGCCCTTGTAAAGAACAGAACATCAGAGCTTGAGGCTGCCAATGAACGACTTCGCGTACTGAATCAGTATAAATCCCAGTTCATCGCGAATATGAGTCATGAACTTCGGACACCCCTGAATTCCATTATCGGATTCAGCGAGATTCTGGTGGACGGTACCTTCGGCGAACTGAATGCGAAACAGGCAAAATACGCCGGAAATATCCATAAAAGCGGAGTTCACCTGCTGCAGATCATAAACGATATTCTCGATTTAAGCAAGATTGACGCCGGAAAAATGGAGCTTCACCGGGTGTATTTTGATCTCCATGAACTGATCCTGAATTCAGTGGCAATGTTTGAAAGTCAGGCAGCCAAAAAAAATCTTAAACTGATTACAGAAACAGCACCGGAAAAAATTCAGGTCTGGGCGGACTCAGGGCGGATCAAACAGGTGCTGTTTAATCTTATCAGTAACGCAGTGAAGTTTACTCCGGAAGGGGGATCAGTCACAACCGGCACAAGGACTGACGGTACAAAGGTCTGGATTTATGTGAAAGATACAGGAATCGGTATACCTGAAAAGGATCAGGGCAGAGTCTTTTCTGAATTTGAGCAGGTGGATAACAGCTATTCCCGCGAATACGAAGGAACCGGACTCGGACTTCCATTAGTAAGAAAATTCCTCGAAATGCATCAGTCCGGTATCACACTCGAAAGCGAACCGGGGAAGGGATCCGTGTTCACCTTCTATCTTGATGTTACAAATGAATACCGGGAGAGCCAGCCTTCAAAAGACGATGCGCCTGTATCTGCAGCCGGAAGGCACTCTGTTACGCCCCGATCCTCTGACCCATTGGATAAAAAGCCGGAGATTCTTGTTATTGAAGACGATCCGAATGCAATGGAAATAATGACAATTTTTCTTACCAAAGAAGGTTTTCATGTGCATCATGCCTGGAACGGAAAAGAAGGGTTTGAAAAAGCCCGGGAACTTCATCCTGCAGCGGTGATCCTCGACATTATGCTTCCGAATATGGACGGATGGGAAGTGCTTCAGGCGCTGAAAAATAAT
>CAZQKZ010000045.1:3115-9257 GCA_964594095.1 uncultured Leptospiraceae bacterium
TGATATTCCCATTGTCATGGTTTCCATGACAGACAACCGGGAGCTTGCATTTGCTCTTGGTGCCCTCGACTTCCTCAGAAAGCCGGTAGATAAAGAAGCACTGAAAAGTCTGCTGCACCGGATTATTGAACAGTACTATTCAGGGCGGGATACTCTTAAAGTGCTGATTGTTGATGACCTCGAAGAAAATATTCTTCTGGTTACCGATATGCTTCATCCGCTGAAAAAAAGTTTTAATTTAATCACTCTTACGGCGAGGGGAGGAATGGAGGCTCTGGCAGCCGTTTCCGGAGGCTCTCCGGATATCATCATTCTTGATCTGATGATGCCGGAAGTCAGCGGATTTGAAGTAATTAAAAAATTAAAAGAAAACCCTGATACAGCATCCATCCCGGTGATCGTGCTTACCGCGATGAATCTAACAGAAGAAGATAAAGGCAGTCTCGAAAGAAATATACAGAAAGTAATTATAAAATCAGAAATTGATGTTAAATCATTTCTGAATGAGATTCATCGTCTCATTCCTGTTTCTGATTCAGGGAGTAAAGAATGAAGTTTCTTGTTATTGAAGATAATCCTATGAATATGGAGCTGATTACGGACCTGCTGGAAGCAAAAGGGTATCAGGTGATTCAGTGCGAAAACGCTGAAGACGGTATCCTTAAAGCAAGGGAAATCCTGCCGGATCTTATCTTAATGGATATTCAGCTTCCGGGTATGGACGGGCTTGAAGCCACAAGAATTCTTAAATCAGATAAGGATACCTCATCAATTCCGGTTGTTGCTCTGACAGCCCATGCCGTTACCGGTTATGATGAGGTTGTGAAAGATGCAGGGTGTGACGGCTATATTTCCAAACCGCTTGACACCCGGAATGTGGTAAGCCAGATCCTTGCCATAGCTGGTTTTCCGGCCCGCTGAAGCACCTTTTATAACCTCAGCGCAGAGTCAGGGATACAGCGCATAAACGGTTTTATAGTGAACAGCATTTTCATATGTAAATCTTACATAATTTCTTGTTTCTGCAACAGGCAGATTCTCCAGAAACAGATAAAAATCTCCGTTGTAGTACTGCCGCTTCCATTTTCTGAGATTTCCGGGTCCGCCGTTATACGCCATGGAAGCCCATCTGAATTCGCCGTCATACTGACGGATCAGATCTGAGAAGTATCTGGCTCCTACCATAATGGAAGTGTCCGGATTAAAAAAATCAGGGTCTTTAAGGCCCATTTTACCGGCCATCCACTTTCCGGTGGAAGGCATAATCTGCATTAGACCCATGGCTCCTGATCTGGAGACCACACGTTCTCTGTACATACTTTCCTGTCTCATAAGGCCGTAAATGATTCCTTCGTCGAGGCTGTAACGGCGGCTGTACTTTGCTACACTATCATGGTAAGGACGCGGATACAGCTGTTTCAGCAGTCCTTCCGGAAGGCTGAAAGGATCTTCGGGAATATGAAGGTACCGCATCAGCGTTCTGGTATAATAAACCGATAAATAAAGATTTCCGGTTTTCATACCGATGTAAACCCAGCGGCGCAGGCCCTCTTCATAAGAAACATTGTTTTTATAAAGTATATCATAATACTCTGAGCCAAGGTCATGTTCTCCGAGTCTGTAGAGGGAAATCAGATCATTCGGTACATCATAAGAAGCATTCTGAAGTGAGTTCCACAGGCTCACACCTTCCGGATTCAGAAACCTTGCATTGCCCATCCTGCGGATATGAGCAACAGCGGCAGGATTTCCGCCGTGTCTGGAAATCCAGCGCATATAGCCGGCCCTGTCTGTCAGCTGATTGTATTCATTGACAAAATTCAGATTGATCTTTTTATCCCAGAAATACTGTGCATAGTATGAACCTGGTGCCACATTGTAAAACCCACTCTCGAGTTCATCCAGTTCTTTTTTCATTCCTCTGCTTTCATAAAAACGGCGCAGCCAGTACATAAACCGGCCCTTACCTGTGGAGGAGGGTATTTCGTTCAGCGCTCTGGACCAGAGGGATGCTGAGGCAAAGCGGACAGAGGAAGTGTCCGGTCCGACCAGTATATCCAGCAGCTGATCATAGGCCCTGGAATCGGTCACATTATAATTAAGATATTTAATTAATTCATTAAAATGTTCAGACGTTCTGTTCTGCCTTTCAAGCATGGAAAGACGCAGTCTCCAGATCGGACCATTGGATGCTTTAACATGATCAAACCGGCGGAACAGCGGTTCAGCAGCACTGTAACGGCGGGCAGAAATGAGTCTGTTCAGCCATCCAAGCAGAATTTCCGGATTCCGGGAAAGGTGGGTGTAGGATGCATCTGCCAGAGCTGCCATTTCATTTTCCCGGCTGGTTTTAAAAAGAAAAACCCCGTCTGCATCAGCAGTATCTGCCGTCAGGGGTTTCATGGAATTCAGGTTCGGATACAGAGAGTTCAGCCGGTTCAGCTCTGCGCTGCTGAGATAATCTGCAAAATAGACCAGTTTTCTTGTTTCAGTATTTTTGGAACCGCTGAACAGCCAGTCGTATTCAGAGCGGAGATCTGAAAGAATTCCGCGCAGAAGCCAGGAGGCATTGGTGTCCCGGGCAGCACTCATGTAATAAGGCAAAGCTTCCTGTTTTTTACCGGATTTCACCAGAACTCTGCCTTTCCAGAAGGAAACCAAAGGGGATTGTATGTGAGCCACAGAACGTACCAGCGTCTCTGCCTGTCCGATGGTACCCGAATTATAAAGAAAACTCAGTCTTTTGAAAGCAGTGTGCCGGCTGACAGGATCATCGGCGGAAAGGGAAACCGGAACCAGCAGAGCATAGTGCAGAGAAAAGGACCTGGTTTTTTCAGCGACCTCAGAAGCCCGCATCAGAGCCAGTCTTTCCACTATGCCGGTCCTGGATCCCTCTGCTGCAGAGGAAACACAGCGCTGGGCAGAAGCGGCATCGGATACATTACAGGAAAAGCCGGCTGCTTTCAGATACAGTTCTGTCACAGCGGCTGCACCGGGCCCGAAACCACCGGTGTATTTTCCTTCGAGTTCATCTTTGGCCTTCGCCAGAACATAGGTTTCCCAGTTTTGTACCGGACTCTTTCGGCTGAACAGATTCAGAATGGTAGCCCACTGACCTGCCCGGATCAGAGCAAGCGGATCCTGAGCAAACAGAGGTAATACGGAAACAGCTGAAGTTACAGTAATAACAGCGGAGAATATTATAGTTCTTATATGCATAGCGGGGAAAACACCTTTTCAGTAAAATGATTGCTTTATTATACGTATCGGAGGACTTTGTAAATGCACTGAGTAAAACATGGACACCGGGAACTTCACCAGTCTGGAAGAATACATAATAGAAAGAAAGCCCGATTCCGAAGCGGCTGCCGAATCTTTTCGTGATTTTTATCAGAAATTCCGGCTGCAGTATTCCGGATATATGCATTCTGTCTTCCTTCCGGGGCATTTTTTTTTAACGGGTATGGACGGAGAACCGGTGCAGAATCCGGCCCCTTCACTTGTTTTTTCCGACCCGGCAGTGTATTACGACCCTGTTTTTCACGATAATCTTTATAAAATCATGAAAGGAATGGTCCGGTCACTGATCAGTCTTCCGCCTAACCTGTTTGTGCATCATATTTCCGGCGAAAGTCTGACTGCTCCTGTTCTCCATTTTGCACTGTACACACGCCGCCATGACTGGATACTCGATCTGGCCTATGCGTGTGCCGGTTACGAAACTGAGCATCCCGAGCTTTTTATCTGTGCCGCTGTTATTCTTCTGTTTCGTAAAGACAAAACTCAGAGAGCTGAATATTTCTTTAAAAAATCAGGGTATCGGGACGGAGTTCTTTCCGGGGTATATAAATCTCTGAAACATAAAACAAAAACTGTTTCCGGCGCCACAGATGATGTCTGGACGGAGTTTCACGGGAATATCGTAAAAGGCAGGCTTTCCGGAGCACTGCGTCATATGATTATGAATGCCGATAAATACAGAAATTATAAGGCCGTTAATGCAGCTCTGTTTCACCACTACTTCATAAACGGAAAAATGTTTCCGTATCTGAAAAAAACAGCTGAAATTTCTGCTCTTCCTTATCCGGCACAGTGGGCCGAGTCCCTGCTGGCTGTTAAGGAAGTAATGAGTACCGGCTGGAAAGAATTCCACACTGCGGTCAATGAAACCAAATCTCCGGAAAGCCTTCCGGATGATTCATTCAGGAAGCAGTGGGCGGCAGCAGCGGATCAGAATTCTTCGGAAGATCTGCCGGTCTGGGCGGAAAACCTTCTTTCCGGGGGAGAATTCAGCTCCGAATTTCCGTTTTATCTATACAGGGGTTATTATTATCGTCTTAATTTTGACAGTTTACTTGCCGATACCTCCACCCTGGACCTTCAGGAGCTGCGGTCTCTTGCCGGGGAAAGTCTTGCCGCCCGTGCACTCCTTGCTGTGCATTATACAGAAGAGGGTGATTTTCAGAAAAGCAGTGTGTATCTGCGGGGTCTCCCTTCTGTCCACCCGGCTGTCATCCGTTGCAGGGAAAAAAACATTCTGCCTCATATCCATAAAAAGTTCAGCAGAGGAGGGTGATCATGAACACAGAAGAAATCGAAAAGACACTGGCCTACATAGAACGCATGGAGGCTATCATCCGCAGTTCTCCCAATGCAAGTCAGGTGGACCGCATTAAAAAAGAAATGCGCAAATACAGTGAAAAACTGGCAGCTCTTGTGCCGGGTACTGACCCCGGTAACATCCGGCCCGAAGAAATCCGCGCGAAACTGAAGGGAAATCCCGGGTCAGGTAGACAATCATCCTCATCGGCCGCAGCTCAGGGCTCCTCGGGATCTCAGTCCTTTTCTTCCGCAAAAACAAGCAGTACGGAGCTTGGATACAGCATTCTCGATAAATATCCGATCGAAAAGGCAAGCCCCAATTCCACTGACAGTGAAATAAACCGCATTTCCACAATTCTGCGTGTGCTTCAGAGGGAGTATTTCACAGCTCTTTCTGATCAGCATACAAAGCTTGACTTTTCCCATTCCGCAGAACGGGAAGCACTCAGAAATCAGCTGGATAATGTAATGCGTCACCTGAAAGTTCTGGCAGAAACCATTGAAGAATATTCCCTGGCCGACAAACAGGACTTCCGGGAGCAGCTTCTGAAAATGAAACACCGGCAGAGTCGTGTTTTTATGCTCGATACCAATGAATTTTTTAAAAAGCTGAAAGTATTTATGTCCAAGCTCACTGCGGATGTCCGTTCTAACGGGGGGATTATAGTGAATAAAGATGAGGTGATCCGTTTCGATAAAAAATACACCGATGCAACGGCTCTGGAAGGAATGAGGGTGGCAGAAGCCATCAAAGAAATGGCTTTATACACTGAGGAAGCAATTCAGACGCTCCGGATGCCGGATCTCCGATAAAAAAGACTTTTCTTTTTTATCAGCCGAAAAAAAAATGTCTGCAGAAGGAATACCATGGCATTAGTAAAAACCAGTTCTGATATCACCAATACTATCATCGGGGAAAACTCCTACTTCAGCGGTCGCTTCTTTATTAACGGCGATCTCCGGATTGACGGTAAATTCGAAGGAAAAAGCCTCCAGGCCGAACAGCTCTATATAGGTCTGAACGGGCGGGTAAAAACGAATATCATGGCGTCGTCAGTCATTGTAGAAGGAATTGTAATCGGCAACATCATTGCCAGGGGCAGGGTAATGCTTCTTCCCACAGCCAAAGTCCTGGGAGATATCAACACTCCGGAACTCATTATGCAGAACGGGGTTATCCTCGAAGGAAAATGCATGATTTCCAATGATCCAAGGAATTCGGCAGCATCTTACATTGAAAGTGAATATGCAAAAGACAACCTCTCCCTCGAACGCTTCTTCGCCGGTACACCTTCCAAAAAAGGAAGCAACTGAGCAACCGCTGATCCTTACGGGAGGCGATCCCGCCGGAATTTCTCCTGAAATCACAGAAAACCTTATCCCCCATCTCCGAAAGGATGGGGTCGCTGCGGTTCTCTTTGCCACCGGTTCTGCTGCTCACATTGAATCTTTGCTTAAATCTGATTCTCCTGACTGGAGGGTTTCCTTTGTAAGTGAATCCTCGGCTCTGAATGATGATTTCTCCTCCCCCGGTCTAAGA
>CAZQKZ010000045.1:9291-24685 GCA_964594095.1 uncultured Leptospiraceae bacterium
CCGGTCATTCTGTCTTTACCGAAATCGGCAAACCTTCAGCTGAGGGAGGGTGGCTGGCCTTCCGTGCCCTGAAAAATGCAGCAGAGCGGATTCAGAAAAAAGGGACCTCCGGACTGATCACCGCTCCGCTTTCAAAATACTATGTAAACCTGAATGTTCCGGATTTCACAGGTCACACCGGTTTTCTTGCTGAGTTTTTTGGCTCTGAAGTGCTGATGCTGATGCACGGGAAGGAATTCAGCGTCATTCCCGTAACCGTACACACTGCGCTGAAAAATGTGCCGGTTCTTCTGAAACAGGAACTAAATAAGCCAGGTTTCAAGCAGACACTCCGCCTTCTTCAGAAAACAGAAGTATTCCGGTATAGCCGGTGGGCAATCACTGCCCTGAATCCTCATGCGGGAGAAGAGGGTCTGATGGGAACGGAGGAAATTGATTATCTGAACCAGGCGGCGGAAAATCTTCGTTCCCATGGGTTTCCGGTCGATGGTCCCCTTCCGGCAGACGGGGCGTTTATGGACGGAATCCGTCAGAAATACAGACTGTTTTTAACAGCCTACCACGATCAGGGGCTTATCCCGTTCAAGGCTTTAGAAGGAAAATCCGGAGTGAATGCGACCATTGGCCTGCCGTTTCTCAGGCTGAGTCCGGATCATGGTACTGCCTATTCTGTGGCGGGGAAAGGTCTCGCGGATCCGTCCAGTATGATCCGCTGCTTCGAAATCTGGAGAAACGGGGAGCTTAAAAACAGAGAATAGGTTGTCAATATACAGTATCCCGGAAAAATGACCCGAATCCACTCAGTACGACAGGAATTGTCTATGAAATTTGAAGGCGTTTATACAGCCATTATCACCCCATTTACATCCGGCGGTAATTCCGTTGATTATACAGCTTACAGGGAACTGGTGGAACGGCAGGTGGCGGCCGGCATTGCCGGGGTCGTTCCCTGCGGTACTACCGGAGAATCGCCCACCCTTTCTCACGAAGAGCACAGGGAGCTGATCCGCAAAACAGTTGAATTTGTAAAAGGCCGCATTGCAGTGATTGCAGGGACAGGGTCCAACTCCACAAGCGAAGCGGTACGTTTAACGAAGCATGCCTGCGAAGACGGTGCCGATGCTGTAATGCTTGTAAACCCATACTATAATAAACCCAATCAGGAAGGGCTCTACCAGCATTTCCGTACAGTAGCTGCTGTATCCGAAAAACCGGTTGTGTTATATAACATCAAAGGACGCACCGGTGTAAACCTCGAGACAGAAACTATTGTTCGTCTTACCGAAAATGAAAAAATTGCGGCGGTAAAAGAAGCAAGCGGCGATCCCAACCAGATGGCCTCCCTTTATAAAAAATGCGGAGGCAGACTGGCCATGCTTTCAGGCGATGACAACATCACTCCGGCAGTGATGGGCCTGGGCGGGACCGGAGTCATCTCGGTGGCTTCCAATCTGTATCCTGTGAAAATGAAGCGGATGGTGGATTTCTTTCTTAAAGGAGATTATCAGGGCGGACGCACTGCTTTTTATGAACTTCTGGATATGATGAACGCTATGTTCTGGGATACAAACCCGATCCCTGTGAAAGCAGGGGCCGAAATCATGGGGCTGTGCGGGGGGGATCTACGGCTCCCTCTGGTTCCTCTTGATGAATCCGGAAAAACCAGGCTTAAAAAAGTCCTGGAATCTCTGGGAGCTGACCAATGATACAGTGTGCAGTAACCGGTGCAGGCGGCCGGATGGGAAAGACCATTATTGGAATTATCCATTCAGCCCAGTATGCAGGTAAAATCCGGCTCAGCGGCGCACTCGAAATGCCCGGTTCTGTTTTTAAGGGGATGGATGCAGGTATAATGTCCGGAGTAGGGGCAAATCATGTAACTGTAACGGACATACCGGAAGAAGCGTTCCGGGATGCAGATGTAATCATTGACTTTTCCGGAACGGAAGCCACACTCAGAAATCTGGCAGTGGCAGCCACTTCAGTAAAAAAGCCCGCTGTGATTATTGGTACTACAGGCTTTACTGAAGAGCAGAAAAAACAGATTCTTTCTTACAGCTCTGTGCTTGCTGTGCTGCTTTCTCCGAATATGTCCGTCGGAGTAAATGTACTTTTTCATCTTACTGCAGTGGCTGCAGGGCTCCTGGGCGATGCATTTGATGCAGAGATCACCGAGACTCATCATAAACTGAAAAAAGATGCACCTTCCGGTACGGCTGTAAAACTTAAAGAAATTCTTCTCGAGGCTCTGGGCCGGAGTGAGGAAAATGTAATCTACGGTCGGGAAGGCCTGATCGGGGAAAGGCCCGATAAAGAAATTGCGGTGCATGCTCTCAGGGGAGGGGATGTAGTGGGGGATCATACAGTGTTCTTCTTCGGAGACGGAGAGAGGATTGAACTTACCCATAAAGCAGGGACCAGGGCAACGTTTGCAGCTGGTGCGGTTCGCTCCGCGGTATATCTTTTTGGTAAACCCCCTGGGAATTACAGCATGAAAGATGTATTAGGTCTCTGAATCAGGTATCTATGGGTCAGGAAAGTCCGGATATACTCAGATATTTAATCATTCTGACGGATATACTGCTGGTCAGTTTTATTTTTTATAAACTGTATCAGCTGCTGAACCGCACCAAAGCAGTCCCTCTCCTGATCGGGTTTGGTATGATTCTGCTGGTGGATGTGATTGCCCGCTGGCTGAGTCTGGAAACCCTTTCCTGGCTTATTACGAATGTATCCTCTTACCTTGTGTTCGGTCTGATTGTACTGCTGCAGCCTGAACTGCGCAGACTTGTTTCTGAAATCGGTCAGCTGCCGGTATTCAGCTGGGTCGGAACCAACAGAAGAGTCCCGATTGATGAAATCACAGAAGCAGTTAAGAATATGGCAGCAACGCACACGGGTTCCATTATTGTGCTTCTGCGGGAGATCCGTCCTCAGCATATCATTGATAATGCTGTCCGGATTGATTCCAGAATTTCCAGAGAACTGCTGCAGACGATTTTTTTCAAGGACACTCCTCTTCATGACGGTGCTGTGCTGATTGAGGATGACCGCATTCTCGCCGCTTCGTGTTATCTTCCGCTTTCTGTGTCCACAAAACTTAAGAAAACTCACGGGGCCAGGCATCGTGCAGCGATGGGAATGAGCGAAGAGTCTGATGCAGTCATTATTGTAACATCCGAAGAAACCGGTAAAATCAGTGTAATGATCAACGGAGAGCTGGAAATCGGTGTGAAGCCCATGGAGTTAAAAACCATTCTTTATGAAGAACTTTACATGAAAAAGACTTCCCGGAAAAAACTTTCCAGTGAACCGGCAGAAAACCGTGCCAAAGAATCAGAAGCAGGAAATCCCGATGGAGGGGTTTCATGACCTGGATTACCCATAACTGGAGAATTAAAGCCGGCAGCCTGCTGATTGCAAGTCTGCTGTTTGCTTATGTGCAGTATTCCCGGACAGTTACCCGGGTGCTGAATATCCGGGTGGATCGTCCGGAAATTCCGGCAGATATGGTCCTCAGCTCCCGTATACCCGTTTTTATGAATGTAAAGGTGTATGGTCCAAGGGAACTCATGGAATTTAATGTAAATGAATTCCGGATCGTGCTTTCCAATCCCAGCCCGGAAACCGGAGAAAATACGTACCGCACTCAGCTGAGTCCGGAGCTTCCGGAAGGAATCAGTGCTGTTTTTAACCGTGAAGTCAGAATAACTCTCGAAAAGAAAATGATCCGGGAGCTCCCCGTAATTCCGGATCTGGATCTCAATCTTCCGGAAGGATTCCGGGCCGGTTACCGGACAGTTACCCCGCCAACCTTCCGGGTCAGCGGGCCAAGAACTGCAGTCATGCAGATGGAAAAAATCAGAACGGAAAGAATTTTTGTCAATACACTGTCTTCTGTTTATCGGTCACGGGCTCTTATTACAGGTCTGCCTGATTTTGTAAAAATCGAACCTGGTCAGTCCTTCGATGCGGAGGTCAGTCTGCAGATTGTACCGGAAAGAATCCGCTCTTCGAATGATCCGGTAGCAGAGCAGGATCTGGTCTTTCTGGAAGAAATTCCGGTGCGATGCCGCAACGATATCAAAGGCATAACCATGCGTGTTCTTGCTGACCGAAAGGTAAGTGTTGTAATCATGAGAAAGCCTGGTGCCCCGGTGCTGCCAGTAACGGGTGATCAGTTCCAGGCGGAAGTATTCTGTCCGGTCTTTTTCAGCAATGACGAAAAAAGGATTATGCCATGGGATACTATCATGAATCTGCCTGTGTACATCACAGACAAACTTGCCAGAACGGACCTCATTGTGCTTGACACGGATCCGCCGAGGCTATCCCTTCAGTTTGAAAAAACAGTCGTTAAGCAGCCGGACGGCATGGTTCAGGGGCTGCAGGAGCATCTGATCCGATGATAGTGGGACTTGGAAATGATATAATAGAAAATGAAAGAATCCGGAACATGTATCAGAAATTCGGGAACCGGTTTCTGGAAAGGATTTTTTCCGAGGAAGAGATCGACTATTGTCTGTCTCACCGGGATCCGATACCGCATCTGGCGGTTCGGTTTGCCGTTAAGGAGGCTGCCATAAAAGCTCTGAATCTTCGGGGCGCTACCGGGCTTTTAATGCGAAACGCTGTTATTGACGGTCACTATTTCGGTAAAAAATCGCTTCGGCTTGAAGGCAGGCTCAAAGATTATGCAGAAAGACTGGGTGTAAATCACCTTCATCTGAGTATGAGCCATTCCTCCATACACAGCATGGCAACAGTTATCCTGGAATCAGCAGAGGCGGCCGCTGTCAGGTGAAACGCTGCGGTGCGGTTTTTCTGTTTTTTTACGGGGCTTTAATTTTTCTTTCGTCCTGCAGGTCAGCGGGTCAGGCTCTTATTGAAAAACACAGGTCTGAAAAAGGGCCTGCTTCAGGTATATGCCCTTTGCAGCCTTCCTGTTCTGAATATGCGGATAAAGCCATAGACAGGGATCCAGTGACCGGATTTCTGCTGACGATAGACCGCCTTTTTTTTCTGGAAAGGGAAACAGAATTCAGACTGAAACGAAAGTTTAATAAAAACGGAAAGTTATATTATTATGACCCTCTTTCGGACAGTTTTCCGGCAGAGGGCTTTTTTACAGAACCGCAGCGGCCATCGCTGCTTACGGAAGACTGAGAATTAGCGAAGCAGGGATTCGAACCCCGGACCTGCGGATTATGATTCCGTTGCTCTAACCGACTGAGCTACTTCGCCACTTATCATTTAGCGCGGACAGGATTTGAACCTGTGACCTTTGGGTTATGAGCCCAACGAGCTACCGACTGCTCTACCGCGCGATGTTATGACCATATTTTATAAGCAGCCGTCCCTGTCAAGCTGATTCAGCATATTTTTTATCCTGAATTTTTTCGATGATCCAGACAATCCCGACTGCAATAAAATAAAGAACCGTAACGGGTGCTGCAAAAAGAAGCTGACTGACCGGGTCCGGTGGTGTGATCACAGCAGCGAAGATAAATATCCCCACTATAGAATACTTCCATGTGCGCTTATGAAACTCGGTTGTGATCAGTCCCAGTCCGCCAAGAATCACAAGAAGGAGAGGAAGCTGAAAAATAATTCCCGAGGCGAAAACCAGCATAAACAGGAAGGAATAGTATTTTTCAAGAGTGATCTGAGGAGTGATGCCCGGAAGCTCAATCCCGTGAAACAGAAAGTCCAGCGATATAGGAAGGATGAATTCCCAGGCAAAGAAAATACCAAACCAGAAAAGCAGCGCGCTGGAAGCAACGGCCAGATGGCCCAGAAAAGCGGTCAGTCTGGAAACTGCGGGAGTGGCAAAACCCCATAAGATTGAAAGAATTACCGGAAAGGAAACGGTAATCCCGGTCAGAAGGCTCAGTTTGACCAGAAATTCCATAGGTCCGTAAACATTCATTAAATAGAGGTCCCGGTTGTCGGTAACTTCACGGTATGGCTGAATTAGGAGGCTGTGCAGGTCCGCTGACCAGAAGGCAGCACCGATTGTAGCTGCAGTAAGAACTCCCACAATCCATAGAATCCGGGTTCGCAGTTCTTCGAGATGGTCCCCGAGAGACATATATTTTTCCCGGGGCGATTCATCGTCATCGTAATCATCTTCCTCATTGATGTAAGAGACGGGAGGAGGCGGAGGAGGAGCCTTTTTTTTTGATGAAATCCGGGTTTTGCTGACGGTTACGGCAGCCGAACGGGGAACAGGTGCATCGGGTATATGTTCTGTTTCCTCATCAGAGGTAAAAATTCCGGTAGGTGCGGTCTTTGGTATCCGAACCCCTTTTGCAGAAGGGGCTTTTTTTTTTGAGGTTGTTTTTTTCATGGATTAAAGATTCAGGCTTTCTTTCTTTTGCCGGATTTGCCGGTTTCCGGTGAGGATTCTTCACGCGGTTCCTGAGTGATTTCCTCAGCGGTACCACTCAGAGATTTTTTAAATTCCCGGATTCCGGTTCCGAGGTCTTTAGCGAGCATTGGAATTTTGCGTCCGCCAAACAGAATGAGAACGATTACTAAAATAATCAGGCCTTCCATCCAGCCGATATTAGGAAGAAAAAGAGTTGTGTGTTGCATAAAATATCTCCGGACTCAGAAATATTTCAGGACTTATCTGCTGTCAATCGGAAAAAAAAATGTAATCCGTATAAAAACGGTTGCAGATTCGTCTCTTAAATGCAGAAAATAAAGTTATGGCCACAAAAGAGCAGAAAAAGCTTTATACAGACCGGATCAAACCGTACAAAACCATGACTGATGACCTGAAAAAACAGGTCAGTCAGTTAAAGACAAAGTCTGCAAAAAACAGAAAGCTGGAAAACTTCTTCCGCTTTCGTCAGGCCATTCTCAGCATAAAACTGGCAAACCTATACACCCAGATGTCCCAGCTTTCTCTGCTGATTCAGGAATTTAAAAATGAGACCATGCTCAATGACGCAAGAAAAGAGCTGGGTATTGTAATGAGTGAGCTTCTGAAAGTCACCGGTGATAACCTTGATGGTTCCCTTACTGAGAACAAGGATCAGCTGGAAAAAATACAGATCATTACTGCTCATCAGAGAGTGAATCTGCTGCTTGGTATCAGGGAGGCACTGGAAAATGTGAAGGAAGCTCTGGGTGCAAATTCAAAATGGAGATGGTATTTTCCTGACCTCCACCTGAAGCTTGCACTTGTGGCAAAAAATCTGATGGATTTTAAAGAGTTCGATAAAATCCGCAGAGATCCTAACCATCCGGATTATGAAATTCTTCATGATCACCTGCGTTTTATTGTTACAGAGGGACATAATGCTGCGCAGCAGTTCCGGTCAAAATATGAGCTGTCCACAAAAGAGCTTTCGGACCTGCAGACAATCCAGAGAATCTTCGAAATGATTAAACGAATCTATACCCTGCTTGGAAATCAGGGCGAGGTAGAGAAAATCAACACCTCACTGGATGCCATTACCCAGAAAATTGAAACTATTATGGCCGATAAGGAAAAAAAGAAAAAATAACTTTACTTTAAATTATACAGAAAAGAAAAAAGATAAAAGAGGAAGCGGTGTATGTCGGTACAAAAATTTACAGATGAAAACTTTCAGGATTCCGTAAAAAACGGAATTGTTCTGGTTGATTTCTGGGCAGAATGGTGCGCTCCCTGCAGGATGATCGGGCCCATTGTGGAAGAGCTTGCGGGCGAAATGACCGAAATCACATTTGCCAAAATGAATGTGGATGAAAATATGAAAGTCCCCCAGAGTCTTGGTATTTCAGCAATCCCAACGATTCTGATATTTAAAAACGGTGAGATTGCTGACCGCATTGTGGGACTGCTCCCTAAACCTCAGATCCGGAAAATAATCGAAAAGCACATATAAGTCATGATTTCAGAAGTCAGTACAGAAAAAGGTTATCAGACTCTTCCCCGGGGAGGTTATCTGATCGATACATCAGCAGGATACATTCAGTTCGGATCCCCTCCCGAGACCATCAAAGACACTATGTCTTTTCCGAAAGGGTCTCCGAGTGTATATGTTCTGCCGAATCGTTTTTTTCATACTGACAAAGGAATTTCCGTGGCAGAACTCGAATTTCCTCTGTATCTGAATCATTTCATACGTCAGAAAAAAACCTTCGTGGTCTGCACTGAAAAACAGAAAAATCAGCTGCTTGTGGTACTGAATGAATCTGTTTTCGGACCGGAGACCATTGATCTGCGTTCTGAATTTGCAGAAAGGGAACATACATTCGGTTTTCCCGATATGAAAGCAGAAATGGACTATTTCCGGGGAAACCGGCAGCTGGATGACCTCGTCGAATTTCTGATTTTCGATGAAAGCAATCAGGTAAAATTTGAAAATATTATTATTTCTAAACAGGAGGACGGAAGTTTTCTGGTTCAGGATCACGATCCTGAAGGCAGCCGGTCCTTTACGGTTCCTGGTGATGTTCATTATAATATTGTTTACGATACCGGCGGAGTACTGGAAGAACCTTACAATCCGCCCATGCTTGGAATCACATGCCTTGGCCCCAGCCATGGGTTTGATCCCACAGAAAACACCTCTGGATTTATTCTCTGGATCAACCATCAGGGAATCATGGTGGACCCGCCGGTAAATTCAACTGAATGGCTTCGCAAATCCAATGTGAATCCAAAACTGATCAATGCCATCATACTCACCCACTGTCATGCAGACCATGATGCCGGCACAATCCAGAAGATCCTTGAGGAAGGTAAAATCACAATTTACTCAACCGAAACAGTGATGGATTCCTTTATCAGGAAATTTCATGCGCTCACAGAAATACCGGTAAAGGAACTGCTGAATCTGTTTGAATTTGTACCGGTGATTATCGGAAGGCCGTATCTGATCAACGGAGCTGATTTCCGGTTTATGTATGCACTGCATTCCATTCCAAGTCTGGCTTTTGAATTCCGTTTTCTTGACCGTTCTTTTGTATATTCCTCTGACCATCTGAATGATCCTGAAACTTACCGGGAACTTCTTCAGAAAGGAGTTCTTACGGAAACCCGCTGCAAGGCCCTGCTGGATTTTCCCTGGCATTACGATATTATTTATCATGAAGCGGGTATACCACCGCTGCATACACGGATCGACTATCTGGCTTCGCTGCCCGAAGAAATCAAAAAAAAGATTACCGTGTATCATATTGCGAAAAAGGCCCTGCCTGCAGAAAGCGGATTAAAAATTGCAGAATTCGGGATCGATAAAACCCTGTATCCCCCGATCGCTTCCCATGAACATGAAGGGGCTTACCGTCTTCTTGATGTACTCAGCCGGATCGATATTTTCCGGGATTTTCCCATATCCAGAGCCAGGGATTTTCTTACAATTGTGCGCGAAGAGCATTTTAAGAGAGGCGATCGGATCGTTCGCAAAAACACACCCGGCGATAAATTTTATATCATAACATCCGGTAACGTAGCTGTTCTTGGTATGGAAACGAATCTTCCGGAGGAGGGGGCGCTTCCCGAATCCAAACGCTACGGCACTTATGAATATTTCGGGGAAGCAAGTCTCATTCTCGAACAGCCCAGGGCGGCAGATGTGGTGGCAGAAACCGATGTAACAGCCCTTACCATTGACAAAGACAAATTTCTCGGTTTTATCCGGGGAACGGATCTTCCGGAACGGTTTGCAAGACTCAACGGAATCCGGAGCACAGGCACCTGGGATCTTCTGGGGCATTCCCGGTTTTTCCGCTCCATGACATCGGCCCAGAAAACACAGCTGGAACTCATCATGGATCTGGAAAAAGCAGCAGCCGGCTCTCTGCTTATGCAGCAGGGAGTCCCCGTATCCGATGCCTTCATTATCAGGACCGGGCGCGTTGAAGTCAGGCGGAATGGAAAGACTGTCGAGGTTCTGGGAAGCGGTGATTTCTGCGGAGAGATTTTTAACATCCAGAAAGAAAAACCATCATCCTTTGATTTTATGGTAACCGAGGATGCGGAAGTGTACCGCTTGCACCACAACGCTTTTTTAGAGTATATTTCGCAGAATCCCGGGATTTATATGCGTCTCAACTACGTTTACGGAGACTGAGTTTCACGGCGCTCAACCATCCGTTCGATTTCGGTAAGGGAGTAACAAATGTCTCCTCATATTGGTGGTTTTTATCAACTGCTCCAAATCTACTATTCAATTTACTTTGCATTCTTAGTTAAAATTATGCTTGCAAAACAAACCTAATTGAATATATAATGACCCTGATTCTACTTCAGCCACAATGCTCAAATTATGCTGAACATTGTGAGGTAAGATAAACTAATAGCATGAACAAAGAAACCCTGTCTCAATTAGAAAAAAGCAGAAAAGATCTTCTGGATCTTGGGTTAAAAAACCCATTGATTAACCATAGGAAAAAGGCAAAGCAGGTCCGGATAGTTGATGAGAATGCATCTGATGTTTACCGGATTCTGGTTACAGAACAACGAATAATGGGTTTTGAGGCACTCCCGCCGGCGTCACGGCATACGGACAAAAAACTTCAAACAGATTTGAATATTGATAAACTTCATACCCGTTTATTATCTATTCATAATGATGCAAAAACTTATATTGAGGAACAAGGGGTAAACATACTTTATTTAGCAATAGGTTTTTTATATTGGTATGATACAGAATTCGCACAAGAACCGAGACGGGCCCCGCTGATACTTGTTCCTGTATCACTTTCGCGAAAAAATGCTCAAGAAAGATTTTATATTAGTTATACAGGGGATGAAATTGGAGCAAATTTATCTTTAGAAAAAAAGTTAAATGATGAATTCTATATTAAAATTCCAAAAATAGAAACTGGGGAAGAGTTTGATGTTGACCAGTATATTGAATTAATCAGAACCGCTATTAAAACAAAAGATAATTGGCGTGTCGAAGGGAATGAGATGACCTTAGGCTTTTTTTCCTTTGGAAAGTTTCTTATGTATAAGGATCTCGATACGGCGGGTTGGGCTGAAGGCATAGCAGGGCAAGGCATTGCCATTCTCGATGCGCTTCTTTTAGATGGATTTAGCGAACCTGAAAGCTATTATAGTGACGCTACACATATTGATAAAATAGTAAAACCCCGAGATATACAATTAATATCAGATGCAGATAGTACGCAAATGCTTGCTATATTAGATGTGAAGAGTGCTAGAAACCTCGTAATTCAAGGACCACCAGGGACAGGTAAATCCCAAACAATTACGAATATTATTGCTGATTCCATTGGAAACGGGAAAAAAGTTCTATTTGTTTCTGAAAAGATGGCAGCTCTTGATGTAGTAAAACGTCGGCTTGATGAGGTGGAATTGGGAGATGCCGTCCTTGAGCTCCACAGTTATAAAACGAACAAAAAAGAAATCATTAGTGAGCTTGATAGAACTTTAAAGCAGAGAAGCCCGATTACTGGAAAATTAGAAGAAGATTTTAATCGGCTTAAATTGTTACAAGATGCACTGAATGATTATTGTGAAGCCGTGAATACCTCTATTGGAAATACAAAATTAAATTTTGTATATACTCTGGGTGAATTATTGAAATTCGGGAATTTAAAGATTGAACCATTTCCTTTCTATTTCATGCAGACATGGTCTGAGTCAGATTATCAGGCTGCAAGGTTGGAAGTTGAAAGAATGGACTCTCTTCTGAATCGCTTTGGTTTTATTGATAGAAATCCATTTAGATTGAGCGAATTGACTGAATATTTACCATCTAAAAAACCAGAATTGGAAAGGGTCATTAAACTAGCAAAAGATGCCGCTGAGAAATTAGAGACTCTGGCTAAAGAAATGGAATCCATATTGGAATTGAATAGATTTCATAGTGTAACAAAATTTCAAGAGGATCTTTTGCTTGCTGAAAAGATTTTGTATGCGCATTCGGTTCCAGGGATAAATTATGAATCAAATGATTGGTTAGAAAGATTTAATGATCTGGAAGTATTAATAAAAACAGGGAAGAACCTACAGGAAGAATATCTTGATTATCGTGATTTGCTTTACGATGAGATTCTGGAACACGATTTAGCGTTTATTCACCTACAGTATAAAACCCATGGGGATAAGTGGTGGCGTTTCTTAGTCGGCGATTTTCGAAAAGCAAAAAAGAAAATAAGCTTAATAACCAAAATAAACCCCCGGTTTAAAACATTAGATGAAATCATACTCTGCCTTAAAAAAATTAATAGTGCAAAGCAAAAGAAAATTATACTCAACAGTTTGGAAGGACTTGGTCAAGGTCTATTCGGTGATTATTGGCTGCAAGAATTATCAGATTGGGATAAATTACAGTTTATAGCTTTCTGGATGAAAGATTTAAAAGGAGATATAAATGCCGGGCTTTTACCAAAATCGGTCTTGGATTTGATGAATAATCATAGTAAATTAGATGCATTAAAAAAAATAATTGATCTGGCAAGAAATAGTTTTAGCGAGTATCAGGCAGCAATTATCAATTTTTCCACCGTCTTAAAAATTTCTATTGATTATAGTGGTAAACGGGGTTTGCCTGATAATTTAAGTGATCAGGTGAATTTTATAGAGGATATGTTCAATAACATGGATGATATAGAGAATGGTGTAAGGTATAATGAACTATGTAATAGTCTAAAAAGTAACGGTTTAAGTTTTATTGCCAATGCGGTGGAAGAAAAAGATTTTTCTGAAATTGGCTTATTAAAAACATTTGATTATAGCTGGTATAACGGCCTTGTTGAGAAAGCTTTTAGTGAATCTTCAGCTATTAGAACTTTTAATAGTGAATATCATTTGAATATTATTAGTGAATTTAATCGTCTGGATCAGCGAATTATTTCTGAAAATAAATCACGTTTGATTGAAAAGCACTGGAAATCACTGCCCAGATTGAGCGATGGTGGTGAAGTACAGATTATTAGTCGTGAAATAAATAAGAAGCGTAAGCATTTACCGATACGAAAGTTATTGCAGGAAGCAGGTAGAGCAGTGCAGGCAATTAAGCCGGTTTTTATGATGAGTCCTATGTCGATTGCAGCTTATACAATACCAGGTAAAATTCAATTTGATCTGGTTATTTTTGATGAGGCTAGCCAGATTAAACCAGTCGATGCTTTAGGTGCAATAATCAGAGGGAAGCAAGTAGTAGTAGTAGGCGACAGTAAGCAGTTACCTCCAACGAATTTTTTTGATAAACTGAATGAAGCAGAAGACGAAATTGATTCTGAGAGTGTCTCCGATATGGAGAGCATTCTCAGTTTATTCCTTGGGAAAGGAGCCCCGGATCGCATGCTTCGATGGCATTACCGCAGTAAGCATGAATCATTAATAGCAGTTTCAAACCACGAATTTTATGAAAACCAGCTTATTGTTTTTCCGAGTCCTGAAAAAAAAACCGGGAAACAAGGCCTTAAACTAAACCATTTACCAGATACAGCATATGATAGGGGTAAAACCCGCTCAAATCAAAAGGAAGCCTATACAGTTGCATTAGCTGTAATGGACCATGCCAAAAAACATGGATCAATGTCATTGGGTGTTGTTGCATTTAGTAGCGCTCAAAGGGATGCGATTGAACAGCATATTGAATACCTTCGAAAAAACGACAGTAGCTGCGAATCATTTTTTGATGAAAAAAAAGAAGAGCCATTCTTTGTGAAAAATCTTGAAAATGTACAAGGTGATGAACGAGAAGTAATTTTTATTAGTATCGGTTATGGAAAATCAGAAGATGGCATTATGGCAATGAATTTTGGCCCGCTTAATAGGGAAGGTGGAGAACGTCGGCTTAATGTTTTAATTACAAGGGCCCGAAGATCCATGGAAGTTTTTTCAAATTTTACAGATTTGGATATTAATTTAAGCAAAACAGATGCTCGTGGAGTAATAGCTCTGAAAAATTTCCTTGCTTATGCCAGGACTGGTATAATAGAGCAACCCTACAGAACAGGTAAGGAACCTGATTCACCCTTTGAGGAACAAGTAATTTCGGCTTTGGTTAAACATGGAATTGAAATAGAACCCCAAGTTGGGACAGCGGGCTATTCTATTGATATTGCTGTAAAGGATAACCAGCATCCCGGAAGGTATATTTTAGGTATAGAATGTGATGGAGCAACATACCATCGCTCGCGATCGGCAAGGGATAGGGACAGATTAAGGCAGGCAGTATTAGAAGGGCTTGGATGGAAAATCCACCGTATTTGGAGTACTGAATGGTTTAGAAATCCGAAAATGGAATTGGATAAAGCATTGGCTGCTATAGAAAAAGCATATGCAGATAAAAACAATGAAAATAAAAAAAATATAGAAGACCCGCCAGCACAGGCAGAAGGAAAGATAAAAAGAAAAAATATAGAAATAAACCAGGATAATATTTCAATTCCTTATATAAGAAGCAAATTTAAATTAAAAACAAAGAGCCATGATCTTAATATCGTTCCTTTGAATGAACTTCTCGATGCAATTAAAAAAGTAGTAGAAATTGAGTCTCCTATTCATGAAAAGGAGGTAATTAATCGTATAACAGAATGTGCAGGTTTGCGACGTTCAGGTGAACGTATTCAATATACCGTGAAAAATGCTGTAAATCATGCAGTTAAAGAAAACATAATAAAAAAGAAAGGTGATTTTTTATGGGATATCGGTATGATTAATGTTATTGTAAGGAATCGTTCAGCATTAGAAGCGAAGGATAAAAAAATTGAATATATATCGTCGGAAGAAATTCAACAAGCTCTTTTCATGGTTATTAGAAAAGCTTTTTCAATGGAGGAAGAAGAAGCGATTTCGCAAGCAGCAAAAATCATTGGGTTTCAAAGGGTTACTGAACAGATTAAATTTGTATTTTATAATATATTGAAGAAATTAATGAAATATAAATATGTAAAAAAAGTTAATGGTGTTTTTTCGATTCTCTATGAGGCCGATGTGTAACTATGTATAGAATGTTCAGGGGAGGTATTCATGCGGTAAATACTGAAAGCAGACATGGCCGGGAATGAAGGTAACCGAATAACGAACTGCATCTTCCCAAATTCCGGGATTCTGCTATAATCGCGGAATGAAAACAACCAAAGAAATTAACTGGCCCAGTATTTTGGGCAAATTCAGGACCAGCGGACAGAACGCCCTGTACCCTCCAAAAACTCATGCAGCCTCCAATGAGGGTGACCAATCATATCTATGATGCAGTCCGAACACCTTCTTTTCGGAAATAAGTTTGGCATTCGGAGGCTTGTGAACGATTTTGCGACCTTTCGAAGTATTTAGGTCAAGAATGGAATGATTTCTGTTGTGACCTGCACGACAGACTGTGGAAATGAAAGAACAACTTCCGGCTATCCGAAACCGGCCATTTCTCAGTGCTTTCCTGCAGCAATCCGTTCGATTTCGGTAAGGGAGAGA
>CAZQKZ010000046.1:0-23936 GCA_964594095.1 uncultured Leptospiraceae bacterium
ACCAACCCTTCGCGCCTTGGCGAGCTTTGCGTGAGGCCTTGCTTCCATAACTCTAAAAACCAAACACCAATTGCACAGGCCCTGTCAGACTCATGCTGTATAACGGCAGTCTGAGCTTTACCCTTTCGGTCAAAAGAGAATCCTGACGAAAAAATACATACGGAATACTGTGTTTCTTAGCCAATCTGTACAGATCACTCACCGTAACCCTCCGAAAATCAGGCGCTCTATGAAACCAACGCTTAATACCATACGAGTACCAGACAACTCATTTTTTTTGCAAATTTCCTCTTTTTTGTTTTTTTAATTCCGTTTTTTTTTCGTTAAATTCTGTTTTATTTGTTTAATTTGCTATTTTGACATTTATATTACAAAAAAGGGGGCCGCCAGTAAATCCGCCCGTCACAATTCAACATTCAAAACTTACAATTCAACATTGCGCGAAGCGCAACCCCTTCTCCTCTTCATGGTCCGGAAACTATTTCACCATGAAGCACTTTGCGACATCAGCCGGAAAACATGCTTCATTAAAAAACCCATCCTGCCGATTTTAATCTATATAATGTATCAGAATCTAACACTGCGATTTACTCTGGCCGGGATTATTCTTTCTGCATCCGGTTACCTTTTTTTATTCGGTCAGTCCGGGTATTTTACCATCACCGAACTAAGAAAAGATATCCGTCAGGTGAACTCAGTCATAGCAGAACTCCGCCGCGAAAATCAGGAGCTCAATGAAAAATATATTTTACTGAAAGAATCCGGTGACAGGGAAACCCGTGATTCAGACACAGCTTCTGAAGCAATTATATTAAAATTTGATAAATATCGGCAGTCGGCGGCCGGGAAAGATTCTGCTTCTGCGGCCTTAAGCTCTGCGGGGAAAATGGAGCAGATCCGGATACTTTACGGTTTTGCTGCATTTACTATTATTGTTACGGGTGCTTTTATTTTCCAGCGGCTGCGCCAATGGAAATTTTCCTGATAGACACCAGCGGGCCCTGCTGTCATTCAGGTAACATGGAATCCGGAATCAATCCTATCGAAACAAAAATTGAAGAGCGGCACATTGAAAACCGTTCAGTATATCTCTGGGGGGCTGTCACCGATGAGTCTGCAAAATATGTGGTTGACAGACTTCTTTATCTTAACTCCCTCGATGCAGTAAAACCGATTACCTTATTTATCAATTCTCCAGGGGGAGTAATTACCTCCGGTATGGCCATTATCGATACAATGCATATGATATCCAACCCGGTCGGAACCACAGTAATGGGTCTGGCTGCCTCCATGGGAGCGCTCATTCTCTGTGTTGGCGAAAAAGGAATGAGATCTGCATTTGCTCATTCCCGGATTATGATCCACCAGCCCCTTATTTCCGGTCAGATTGTGGCACCTGCACTTGATCTGAAAATACACGCAGAGGAAATCCGCAAAACCCGCCAGGAGCTGAACCGGATGATTGCTAAAGCTTCCGGTAAGTCTGTGGAAGATATCGAAAGAGATACCGACCGGGACCATTACCTGACTGCCGAGGAAGCCCTTTCCTATGGCCTGATCGATAAAGTTCTCTGATACTGCCGCCTGCTCCCCAGGGAGCAGGTATATTTACAACATTAGCATTTTTTAATATTCAAAATCTCTGATTCGTTTTTTTTCTTTAACTGTAAAAATTTCGCAAAAATTATTGACACCCCCACTAACTTGATATTCATTCCTTGTTAAAATAAAATGAGGTACTGAAATGATCGTTCAGCGAGTTACAACATCTGGAAAATTTCTACTGATTTCGGGTATTTTGGCGGTTACCCCTATGATCCTTGCCAATAATTCCGTTTCTGGATACAACAGTGGAGGAAAAAACCGTATTTCGGCTCTGGGGGCTAAAGAATGTCAAAGCCATGTTTCCGGCACCTATACTGTATCAGAAATTGAGGAGGGAAAGGAACTTTTCCACTGGCATGGCTGTAAAAGCTGTCACGGGCCGGAAGGTCTTGGAGACGGACCCGCCGGAGCGGGACTGAATCCGCCACCCCGAAATTTTACAAAGCTTGACTATCTGCAGGGATGCACCTACAGCAATATCATGAAATCCATCGAAGCTGGCGTTTCAGGAACAGGGATGGCTTCTTATGGACACCTCCCCGAAGAAGAACGTCACCTTATTACATTGTTTATCCTCCACACACAAACCTCCGGAAAATAATCACGGTTCAGCCGCACTTCGCTGATTTGCGGCTGATTTTTTGTTGTAAAATACAGAGCATCACAGTATAAGGAACTGTGAACCGGGACAGATTCTCACGTAAACCGGCAGTATCTGCCTTTTCCCTTGTAACTGTCCTTATCCTGATTTTTCTATCTTTATATACATATAAAAACTTCACGAATGCATTCGATAAATCCGGCAGCATGCTTCAGTCACGCAGTCTGATGATCCGTGGATACCTGTTTCAGACCCTCTCCCATTACAGCAGTTTTCTGGAAACAATGGCAGACCTCTATTCCACTGATCCGGGTCATCCGGCCATAAGCACCCTTCTGAAAAAGGAACTGACTTCCAGGCCTGATATAATGGACATTCTGATTGTGTCCGAAGAGGGTATGATCCGGAACTGGACAGGTTCCGGCCCTCCCCCGAATTTAGCAGGTCGCCCCTATTTTCTGAAAGCAAAAGAAAATTCTGAAAAAAAGCTTCTTATCACTCCCCCTGCCCTTTCTATTGTTCATAACAATGAATATTTTTTCTCCCTGATCCGGCCACTGACCGACCGCCAGGGCATGTTCCGGGGGGCGGTGATCATTCATCTTTCGGTTGACGGTCTGATTCGCTCTGTGCGGCACTTTCTGCCGGAGGACAATGTCAGAATCAGCCTTTTTGATGCAGATTCAATGCTTTATTTTCGCATACCTTCTGAAAACAGTGTACCGGGAAGTGAAGCGGTTTCCGCTGATTTTATCCGGAAAATGACCAGTCTTACCGCGGAAAAACCTGTCCGAGTCAGTTCGATCTTTGACAGGACTCCTATCCTTCTGACCCTGAATCAGGTTGAAGGTCTTCCGCTTTATCTCGGAATCGCAAGACCTGAATCAGAAATCCTCCGTCCGGTTTACAGGGAATCATTTGTATTGTTTTCTTTATTAATTATCATCGCGGGTTCCGGGTTTTATGTTCTGCATCTTTTTCTGAATCAGAGAGAACTCATATACAAAGCCGAAAAGGAGACTCTTGATACGGCAGACCGTCTGATGCTGACACAGCAGGCCAGCGGTATCGGTAACTGGTACTGGGATGCAGCGGATGATGCTGTTCAATGGGATGCGGTCTGCTACCGGATGCTTGGATATGAACCGGATGAGTTTACAGTTAACCATAAGAATTTTATGAATATGCTTCACCCGGACGACAGTAAAGAATTTAACAAAAAATTCGCAGAGCAGTCCGCTGGCAGAAGCTTTTCACTCCGATTCCGTCTCAGGCGAAAAGATGGCACTTACTGCTGGATCGAAGGCCGCGGCCGTGTCATTCAGTCTGATCCCGAAAAAGGTAATCTGATTTACGTTGGAACCCACATGGATATCAGCGGGACCATGGAAATAGAGCAGAAACTCAGGGCAGAACGGGAACTCTTCACCGGCGGACCGGTTGCAGCCATTATCTGGACACCCGAACCCGGATGGCCGGTTTCCTATGTATCGCGGAATATCAATCAGATCTGCGGTTATACGGCAGAAGAAATGCTGACCCCTGATTTCCGGTTTTCTTCTTTAATCTATCAGGGAGACATTGACAGAATCGCTCATGAAGTAGGTCTTGCCATCGAAAACAAAAGGCCATTCTGGGAACAGACTTACCGGATTGTCACTAAATCCGGTGAGATCCGATGGCTTTACGACTATACAATCGGGGAATGGAATCCCTCAGGGATTCTTACACGAATCCGCGGTTATCTGCTTGATCAGACAGGCTATATAGAAACCAGAGAAAACCTTGCTTTACTGGAGTCCCGCTGGAGGTACGTTCTGGAAGCCACCGGCCAGGGAGTCTGGGATTACAACATGTCAGAACGAATCATGTATTACAGTCCAGGCTGGAAACAAATGCTTGGGATAGACCCACAGACCGAACTGACAGATCCGGATGCCTGGAAAAAAAGAATTCATCCGGATGATCTTCCCGATGTGATTCAGTCCATTCAGAATCACAGTCAGAACCGTATAAGTTTTTTTTCTTCAGTTCCGCGGATGCTCTGTGAGGACGGAGTGTACCGCTGGTTCCGGCTTCAGGGGAAAATCATTGAACGGCACGAAAACGGGACCGCTCTTCGCATGATCGGAACCATGAAAGCACTGACAGAACAGGAGGAACAGGAATCTGCCCTTGTAAAGCTGGCGGCCAACATTCCCGGAGTGCTCTTCCAGCTTCTGCGTAAATCCGACGGAGGATACCACCTAACTTATGTCAGTCATGGTTTAGCTGATCTTTTTGATGTTAATGCCGGGAGAGTAATGGCGGATATCCAGGAAATTTCTGTCCGCCTCCACCCGGAAGACCGAAAATATATCAGGGATACTCTGGAATCGTCCGCAGAAAATCTGCATCCTTTTCAGGCAGAATTCCGCATTCAGAACCGGCCATCAGGATTCATCTGGGCAGAAGTGCGGGCCACTCCCGAGAAAATCGGGGCCAGTGATGTAATCTGGAATGGTTCTCTTTTTGATATTACCGAAAAAAAGAAAACAGAAATGTATCTGAGAGAGCATGCAGAAACTCTTTCTGAACAGGTGGAAACCGGCAAAAAAGAGAAGTCCCTTCAGGAAACCCGGTACAGGAATCTCTACTATGCAATCCCCGATGCTCTCATGATCCATGGGTTCGATGAAAATGGTCTGCCTGGTCGCTTTATTGAAGTAAACGATGCAGCCTGTACTCTCCTTGAATCAGACCGGAAAACCATTCTTTCCCTGTCCCCTCTCGATATAAGAGTGAACAAAGACAAAACCCGGCTTGCAGAAATCGCAGAGAATCTGCGCAGAACCGGTAGATCTGACAGCGAGGAAGAGCTTTATACTCTGAAAGGCAATAAAATAACTATAGAAAGAATTTCGCATATTGTAAATGTGGATGGGAATCCCCTGGTTTACTCCATACTTCGTGACATAGGGGAAAAAACAGAACTTCGCAAGGAACAGGAAATCAACCGACAGATCCTGATTCAGCAGTCAAGAATGGCTGAAATGGGAAGTATGATCGGGGCCATTGCCCACCAGTGGAAACAGCCTTTGAATTCTGTCAGTTTAATAGCCCAGAATATTCAGGATCTTTATGATTATAATGAAATAACCAAAGAAAATATCTACAAACTGACCGATGATTTAATCCGGCTCACCGGGTTTATGAGCCAGACTGTCGACGATTTCCGGAATTTCTTCAGACCATCCTCAGAAATGAAGCCCTTCCTTTTATCCCAGGCAGCCTCCGAAACACTGAGGCTTCTGGAAGCTCAGCTTAAAAAGCACGGAATTCAGACTGAAATATCTGTAACAGAGGATTCCGAAGTCACAGGCTATTATAATGAGTTCAGGCAGGTTATTCTCAATCTTCTGAATAACGCACGCGATGCGGTTACAGAAAATCCTCCCGGGGAAAGGTTTATTAAAATCAGTATCTTCAGGCAGAATGGAGACGCGATCCTCGAGACTGAAGATTCCGGTCAGGGTATAGATGATGCTCTGCTTCCGGATAAACTTTTTGAACCTTTCAGTTCCACTAAAGGAGATCTGGGAACAGGAATCGGCCTTTCCCTGGCCCGGAAAATTCTTTCAAAAATGAACGGAAAAATCATTGCCCGGAACACAGGAACCGGGGCATTGTTCCGGATATCCATTCCCTTAAATCAGGAGTAAATCTTATATGGATACAAAAAGCCAGACCATACTCATTGTGGAAGATGATGACCTCGCAAGGGAAAGCCTTTCGTCCCTGCTTAAAAACATGTATAAAGAAGTTTATACAGCTGTGAACGGCCAGGACGGTCTTGACAAAACAGAGTCTCTGAATCCGGATGTGGTGCTCACGGATCTGGAAATGCCGGTTATGAACGGGGCCGTTATGATCGAAAAAATCCGTTTGCACCATCCTAAGAAACCTATAATTGTAGTAACTGCTTTCGCCGATCAGGCTAATAAAATTACTAAAGCAAACAGAATCCTTACCAAACCGGTAATTATAAAGGAACTGAAAACCATTCTGAAAGACTTTGCCGAATCGGAATCCGCTGAATGAGAAAAACAGAGCTGTTATTTTCCGTTCTGTTTTTCTTCTTTGCAGCGGGTAAGGTATGGGCTCACCCGGAAACCGAAGTACTTGAAAGCATCTTTGAGGACCACGGAGCTATTATGCTGCTTATTGATCCGGCAACGGGGCGTATCCGGTCGGCAAATATGTCAGCCAGAAAGTTCTATGGTTACAGTGATCTCACAAGTAAAAAAATCAGCGATCTGAATGCTCTGAGCCCGGCAGAGATTGCTGCTGAAATGCAGAACGCCCGCGATAAAAAAAAGAACTATTTTGTTTTCCCTCACAGACTCAGAGACGGCTCTCTGCGGACTGTAGAAGTATATTCCTGGCCTGTACTCTTAAATGATCAAAAACTTCTTTTTTCGGTTATCCACGATATTACAGAAAAAGAAGAAGCGCAGAATAAAGTTCTGAAGTACCAGGAAAGACTCGAAGATCTTGTAAAGGAACGGACCCGGCAGCTTGAAATCAGGACACTTCTGTTTTCTGCGGGTGCTGTGCTGCTGCTGATCATTCAGAGTATAACCATTCTGCTCCTTATACGGAACATCCGGAGCAGAAAAAAGATTCAGTCCGAACTGAATAAAACGCTGATCAGCCTCCATGAACAGATCGAAGAAGCTGTGACCAAAGTCCGTAATCAGGAAAAAATCATCAGTGAGCAGAACCGCAGGCAATCTGTTATGAATCTGCTGGTAAATCTTGCACACCAGTGGAGGCAGCCCCTGAATACAATAGGTCTTATGGTTCAGAATCTGAATCCAGGTCCTGTGAACGATGCCATTATGAAGGAAATTCAGAGTCTTTCTGATACCATCAGTCGCTTCACTGAACTTTATGAGGGCAGAAACGAAATTGAATCCGTGAACATTCACGAAGCATTCAGCATCTCGGCCGCTCTTATTGGCCGCAGCGGTGATTCTTTCCGGGGAAGTGCGGAATTTATTAACAATATCAGCCCCGACCTGAATCTGAATGCAGTGAGGATTCATATAATGGAAATGTTTATTCAGCTGATTGACAATTCTCTGTCCATCGCTGAAAGCAGAGGGCTTCTTTCGCCTCCGGTCATCAGTGTCTCTTCTAAAAAAAATTCCGGGAACATAATAATACAGTACAGGGATAACTGCGGCGGATTTGATCCGAAAATCCTGGAAAATATTTTCATTCCTTATAATACATCAGGTTTCAGAAGCCGCAATAAAGGACTCGGACTTTTTCAGTTGAATCAGATAATGACCGAATATTATAATGGGTCAGTACGGGCCGAAAACAGCAGTGAAGGAGCGGTGATTTTTATTAAATTCCCCGCAGAAACGGAAAGCCTGACATGATTTTTTTTATTGATTTTTCTGCATTTTGTAAACAAATTATCTGACCGGAGGTGTGCCTGTGAACTTTACCCGCTCGATTTCTGCTGTTTTACTGTTTCTTTCTGCTTTTTCTGTCTACAGCGAAAGCAGACTTGCTGATATCCAGAAAAAAGGAATTCTCAAAGTCTGCATCTGGCCTGAATACTACGGTATTTCTTTCGTTGATCCGCGGACTCAGTCTCTGAGCGGAATTGATGTGGACCTGGCGAATGAACTTGCGGCCCACCTCGGAGTAAAAACCTCCTTTGTGCCCAGTTCCTTTGCAGCTCTGATTTCCGATGTCAATTCCGATAAATGTGATATCGCAATGTTTGCCATTGGGATCACTCCCGAAAGACAGGGAAAAATCCGGTTCACGGCACCGCACCTTCGCAGCGATATATATGCCATTACCACTAAAAGCAATAAAAAAATCCGGTCATGGGAAGATATCGATAAAAAAGGAACCGTTGTTGCGGTTGCGAAAGGAACTCTCCATGAACCGATTATGAAGCGAAAGCTGAAACATGCGACACTGCTGATTGTGGAATCCAACCATGCCCGGGAAAAGGAAGTTGAATCCGGAAGGGCAGATGTTTTTATGACTGATTATCCGTTCGGTATGCGGATGACTGCAAGGACAGACTGGGCAAGGCTGGTTTCACCCTCCAGTACTTTTCATCTGACTTCCTATGCATGGGCAATGAAAAACGGGGATGATCCCTTCTGGAATGAAGTCGAAAATTTCCTCCGCATCATAAAAAAAGACGGTCGCCTTCGCAGATATGCTGAAAAATATAAACTGGATCCGATAGTGGTTCTATGAAAATCGGTGCAGTCCAGGCAATCTACGGCACCATTCTCCTTACCGGGGCTGTAACAGTAATCTCTGTAATTTTCGGTCTTCAGAGATTACGCGGAAAAGCAATTGTGTCGCAGATTGATAATATTGATATATTATCACATACGTTTGAACAGCATATTACTCAGACTGCAGATTCCGTTTCTGCTGTGATACTGAACAGCAATTCTCTTTTTACTCCCCGCAATATTCATAAACACGGCCGATCCCTTCTTACAAACGCTCCTTATCTGCGTTCCCTGTATGTTTGCGATATGGCCGGAAATGTAATTTCAGGCACAGAAGAATTTACCGGAATTCTTCCCGCAGATCTGAACTCTTTTCTTCCGGTCCCCTTCTCCGACAGTTCTATTCTCAGGTTCGGTCTTCCAATGAAAGGAAGGGATCTGGCTGACAGTTCTGCCTTATCGGGCCAGGAAACAGGAAACCCTGAGCTTTCGTTCTTCCCCGTTATCAAAAAAATTTCCGCTGAGGGGCGCGAATTTTATGCACTTGCAGTATTTAATCCGGATTATTTCGACAATTTTTATACACAAAGAATTCCGGATTCCGGCACATCCGTTACGATTCTTCGCTATGACAGCAGGATCCTTTTCACTAATGACACTGAATTCAGGACAGGCGGACTTCTGAAAGATTTTGCAGAAATAAACACGGAAGGCGAAAAGCTGCATATTTCGGGAAATTATAATGATCTTTATATATATTCATGGAGAGCCTCTGCTGTATATCCTGTTTCGGTGCTTGTAAAAAGAGATATTAAAACCGCTATGCAGACATGGGAGGAAGAGAGACTCAACGTATTATGGATAATTATTTTACTTACGGGAATCACACTTGTTTTTGCTGTAATACTCCTTCTGAGGATCGCATCGCATCAGGAGGCTCAGCGAATCATGATGGAAAAACAGAACGCTCAGGCTCTTCTGAGTGAAGAACACAGAAGGAAGTCCCTGCTCCAGCTTCTCATTAACCTGGCGCACCAGTGGAGACAGCCCCTCAATACAGTCGGACTTCTGATTCAGAAAATGCAGATCGAACATGAGGAGGGGGTCCTGACTCAGGAATCTCTGAATGCATCTTCGGAAACTATACTGAAGGAGATTCGGGATCTCAGCAGTACAATATCAAAATTCACAGAAATTTATGAAAAAAGCGACGACCAGTATCACAGCAGTCCGGCAGAAATTCTCAGGAAGGCCGAATCTCTGCTGTCTCGTGAAGCAGCCGCAGTGCCAGTGAAGATTAATAAAAATTTTCAGGAAAACGAAATTGTACCCGTGGCCGCTAATCACCTGCTTGACATTTTCTTTCAGCTTCTGGAAAATGCATACTGGATTGCAGGGAGTAAAAAAACAGTGAATCCGGAAGTATCATTTCGCTCGGAGCATACGGCAGGCCGCTGGACTCTGTATGCCGAAGACAATCTCGGGGGAATAGACCCGGAAATTCTCTCAGGTTTATTCAGTCCTTATACAACTTCAAGGTTCCGGACAAGGAACCGTGGAATGGGGCTGTTCCGTGTTAACCAGATTGTTTCGGAAATTTACCAGGGGACTGCTTCCGCTGAAAACACCGGTTACGGAGCCCGGTTCCGTTTTACTTTCCCAGACAAACAGTAACGATGATTCTCCAGATAAAAACGAAACCGGCAGCATCCCCTCCCGGAATCACCAAAGAATCCGAAAATCAGTGGACGGTAAGGGTGAAGGAGCCTGCTGAGAACGGCCGGGCAACTGAAGCGGTTATAAAACTCATAGCGAGGGAACTCAGGGTTCCGGTTTCATCCGTAAAACTTATAAAAGGACACACTTCAAGAAATAAGATATTTAAAATCAGTGAGTGATTTTTTTGCTTGCTGCTTCCTGTTCTTTGCAGAACATGGGGAGCATATTTCGCAGGAGGATCTCCATGTCCCGTTATTTAAAAACCCTGAAGCACAACGGAAAAGAATACCGCTATTACTCTGTTCCTGAATATTCTCCGCAGACTGCAGAGCTGCCCCGTTCCCTGAGGATTCTGCTGGAATCCTGCCTGCGTAACCTGAACGGTTTTACTGTTACCGAAAAAGACGCCGAAAACATACTGAATCAGAGGAACGATCAGGAAATACCTTTTCTTCCTGCGAGGGTAGTGCTGCAGGACTTCACAGGAGTTCCCTGCATCGTTGATCTTGCCGCTATGCGAAATGCAGTGGCGCGTGCAGGCGGAGACCCGTCTGTAATCAATCCCCTGATTCCTGTGGATCTTGTCATCGATCACAGTGTCCAGGTTGATTATTATGCAGAATCCGATTCACTTATAAAAAACATGAAGATGGAATTCGAAAGAAACCGGGAACGATACGAATTCCTCAAATGGGGGCAGAAATCCTTTCACAATACCAGAATCATTCCCCCCGGAACAGGTATTGTGCATCAGATCAATCTTGAGTACCTTGCCACCCTGATTATGGAAAAGAACGGAATAGTATGGCCTGACAGCCTTGTGGGTACAGATTCCCACACCACCATGATCAACGGTCTGGGTGTGGCAGGCTGGGGAGTCGGAGGTATTGAGGCCGAAGCAGCCATGCTTGGTCAGCCTTATTCAATGCTGGTTCCCGAAGTTACAGGATTCCGTCTTACCGGAGAACTGAAAGAAGGTACAACTGCCACCGACCTTGTCCTCCATATCACGCAGATACTTCGTTCCAAGGGAGTGGTGGGTAAATTTGTGGAATTTTACGGCGAGGGTGTGCGAAAACTAAGTATAGCTGACCGGGCCACTATAGCCAATATGGCACCGGAATATGGTGCTACTATGGGATACTTCCCTGTTGACCAGAAAAGCCTTGATTACATGCTGAAAACCGGGCGCAGCGAAAACCTTGTATCCCTGATAAAAGCTTATTACGAAGCCCAGGATCTTTTTTATACTTCAGGCAGCCAGGAACCACAGTTCAGGGAAACCATAGAACTGGATCTCAGTTCAGTCGAGCCGTCTCTTGCCGGACCCAAGCGACCTCAGGACAGGGTCAGTTTAAAAAATTTAAAAAAGAGCTTTCAGGAATCACTCACCCTGCCCCCTGAGAAACGGGGTTTTGGTATACCGGCAGACAGACTTGATGCATCAGGCAAGGTCAGCGAAACCGATTCTGTATCCCATGGTTCTGTGGTACTTGCCGCAATAACTTCCTGCACCAATACAAGCAATCCGGAAGTGATGATTGCAGCGGGCCTCGTTGCAAAAAAAGCGGTGGAGAAAGGTCTTTCTGTAAAACCCTGGATTAAAACAAGCCTTGCCCCAGGATCCAGAGTAGTAACGGATTATCTGAATGAGGCGGGACTGACTCCATATCTGGATACCCTGGGATTCCGTACTGTTGGCTATGGCTGCACTACCTGCATTGGCAATTCCGGTCCCCTCCCCGATTCCGTGTCTTCCGCTGTTGAGCAGAACGGGATTACAGCGGCAGGGGTTCTGAGCGGGAACCGGAACTTTGAAGGCAGAATCAATCCTCACATAAAAGCAAATTATCTGGCAAGTCCCCCCCTGGTGGTTGCCTTTGCGCTGAAAGGGAGTGTTCAGTTTGATCCCGGAACAGATCCCATCGGAAAAGGAAATGACGGAACCGACATCTACCTTCGGGATATTTGGCCATCGCGTGAAGAAATCGAAACAGCTGTTCATTCTGCTGTTAAAAAAGAACAATTCAGCACAAGATACTCGGAAGCAGCGGTTTCCGGGGAAGAACCGGGAGGCCTCTGGAGCAGTATACCTGCGGCAGAGGGGCTTCTGTTCCGCTGGAATCCGGAATCTTCATATATTCGGGAAGTTAATTTTTTCGAGAATTTCAGTTTACAGGGACGCGAAGTAAATGATATTGAGGGAGCACGAGCACTCGTGAAAGTCGGAGATTCCGTTACCACTGACCACATCAGCCCGGCAGGAAATATTGCATCAGGAACACCCGCCGATGCCTACCTCAGAAGCTGCGGGATTGATCGCAAAGACTATAATTCTTACGGTGCCCGCCGCGGGAATCATGAGGTAATGGTCAGGGGAACCTTTGCCAATATTCGTCTTCGTAACCAGCTGGCTCCCGGAACAGAAGGCGGAATGACGCAGCTCCTTCCGGAAAACCATACTATGAGCATTTTTGATGCATCTCTCGAATATAAAAAGCGCGGGACTCCGCTGATTGTACTTGCCGGAAAAGAATACGGAACAGGGTCCTCAAGGGACTGGGCAGCAAAAGGAACCATGCTTCTTGGAGTTAAAGCCGTCATTGCTGAAAGTTTCGAAAGGATTCACCGCTCAAACCTTGCAGGTATGGGAGTTCTGCCTCTTCAGTATCCCGCGGGTGAATCTGCTGAAACTCTGGGTCTTACGGGCAGAGAGCTTTTTTCCATTAAGGGGATCAGCGACTCCATGAAACCTGGTGAAATACTTACGGTTACCGCTGAATCTGATAACGGAAATATTAAATCGTTTCAGGTAATCTGCCGACTCGACAGTATGAGCGAAATTGTTTATTACAGAAACGGAGGCATCCTTCAGACAGCCCTTATAAAATTTCTGTCCTGAAAGGAGTTAAGGTGAATAATCTCTGGCTGATAGGCATTTCCTTTATCCTTGGAATCATCATGAGACGTTCCGGGCGGCTTCCTCACGAAACCTCCCGGGCGCTTGGTGGTTTCATTATATTTGTGAGTCTGCCTGCTCTGATTCTTCTGCACATACACAATCTCGAGGTAAATAAAGATCTCCTTCTTGCCGCAGCAATGCCCTGGTTCCTGTTTTTCCTTTCCTGGGCTCTGTTTGGAACATTCATTAAAGACCGAAGAACAGCAGGTTCTCTGATACTTACAGCAGGGCTGGGCAATACATCGTTCCTGGGAATACCTCTGATTACAGCCTGGTTCGGAGAGTCCGGAATTCCTGCCGGAATTATGGCGGATCAGCTGGGAACTTTTCTGGTTCTGTCGGTCCCAGGAACTTATGTACTTGTAAAGTACAGTGCTCAGGGGGAAATTTCGGCGTCCTATATTATAAAAAAAATATTTTATTTTCCCCCTTTTCTTGCATTAACAGCCGCCTTTCTGCTTCGCCCCTTTGCTTATCCTGAAGCGGCGGAATCTGTACTTAAAAGTCTGGGCTCCACACTGACTCCCCTTGCCCTGGTTACAGCCGGTTTTCAGATTAATATAAAAGAACTGAAAGATGAAATACCTTATCTTTCTGCGGGGCTGGGCTGGAAACTGCTTTCTGCACCGCTGATCACTGCCATCGTCTGGTCAGCTCTGATTCCCTGGGATTCAGAGCTTTACAAAGTCACCGTATTTGAAGCTGCCATGCCGCCTATGATCACCGCATGTATCCTTGCCATGGAATACAATCTCCGGCCCTCTCTTGCCGCAGCAATGATGGGAGCTGGCACTGTGATCTCATTTTTTACAACCACCGGTATCGCACTGCTTCTGAATCTGTTTTAAAGATTACTGAATTTTCGGATCGCAGAAGCCTTCGAGCGCACACACACCGCAGGAATCAGGCACGGCCCCGGAGCAGTCTCCGGTAATACCAGGTCTTGTAAGAAAAAAATCAAAACGAAGAGGATCTTCAGAATCAGCTTCCTTCAGTCTGGCTGTAATTTCAGCAGCTGTGCATCCGTCTGCGGTTTTTCTTTTTGTAAACCCAAGCCTCCTTCCGGCTTTTGCAATATGAACATCCAGGGGAATTATCAGTTCAGAGGGTTTTATTTTCTTATAAATTCCAAAATCAGGAAAACCGGTTCTTACCATCCAGCGAAGGAAAAGCATCATCCTTTTCCTTGGTGCCCCTTTCAGAGAACCATCCCCGGTTAGATGCAGAAATCCTTTTCCCGGTAATCTGTTATTTCTGGCAGACAAAGCCCGGGCTGTACCGAACAGTTCCTTTTCAAATGAACTCACTCCGTAAAATACATTTCTTTTTTCTGAAGCATCTTTCCATCCTTTAAGAAATAATTCTTCAAAAAATACAGGGCCTTTGGATTTCTGCATAAGCATTGAAAGTGATTCCAGTAAAAGCTGAATATCTTCTTCTTTCTGAAAACGATAGTATAGTCCGTTTGTAAAGTTGGAGGGAATTCCCTGAAGCAGTGTTTCCGCGGGCGAAGGACCAAGTCTGTCAAAAATCCGCTCCAGAAATCCTTTGATTGCGGCAACATTTCCGTAAGCAAAAAGGGCCGAAATCAGGGCGGTAATTTCCTGATCCCCTGAATGTGAGTATCTGAGAGGAAAAAGAATCGGATCAGTTTCAGTGATCCCTTCAGTCTGATACTGGTTTTCGAGCCGGATCAGGGCTTGTTTCAGTGCTTCCGATAGCATGGCATAATACTCTGATAACCAGTTTTTTTTGCAGCCAATAATCCTTTTTGAGCGGAAATTGAAACAATTAATCGGGATTCTGATTGACATATTCTGCTCGGTTGAAGATTATGGTCGCAGAGCGGGCAATTAGCTCAGTCGGTTAGAGCACTTCTCTGATAAGGAAGGGGTCCCAAGTTCGAATCTTGGATTGCCCAGAATTTAATACCGCTCCGCCGGAAATTTTTCCGGCGGGGCATTCAGATCACTCCGCTTTCCATACGATAACACTGTATGGAAAAATTAAAATCACATAGTTTAGGGATTTTTAATCCACCACAAATCAGGAAGGTGAAAATAGCTCCCGATGTATTTCAGGGCGTGTGTGGTTATTTCAGGCATATCGGAATAGAAGTGCATGCCGATGTATTTCCATTCAGTTGTATCAGTTTTTCTGACTTTCAGCTGATAAATACCTCTGATTCTGTTCACAAGGCTGATCTCAGAATCAATCCCGTATTCTTTCAGCTTCTGCCCAACCTCATCATAACGCATCGGTCAGGCAACCACCGGGATTCTGATTTCAGAAGGATTTCTGCTGATCACAGCCAGATCAAGGCTTTCTGCTTCGGTAGATTCTCTGATTTTTTCCCATATTTTGAAAAACGACTCCGGGGCTGGACCTATAACATATTTATCAGGTTCGGAAGTAACTGTCTGAATAAAGTCCGCTACAATCATTTCCAGGCTTTCCAAAGCTTCTGCATAATTGTGTCCAGTGCCCATACAGTTTATAAGCAATGCATGAGCATGACATTGGCCGTCAGATTCAAGCAAAAGGACTTTATCCGTCACTTCGTGACCCATAAAATTATAAGTTATATATCCAATAGCGTGTGCATATGTACTCATACCCGCAATATCGGCATTTTCAGCCCGGCTGTCAACCTCTTTCAGGAGGCTGCCGCATGAGAACATCAGCCGCAGTCATTCACCGGAAACGAACAGAAGATTGAATCTGGTGGATTTCTCCAGGAACGCAGTGCTTTCGTGACTATAGAAGTCACTGTTAATGGTGATCATTTAAAAAAAGTCTACCCAATGCGCTGACTAAAACATTGTTGACATCTGAGGGGTTATATCACATAGTGATATTGCCCCTCAGAAATCTAATTGAAGGGCTGAGGGTATTTTAAGTCCTTCGAAAAAGGAGCTAAAAAATGGCCACAAATTTACCAAAGGGCGACAGACGCCGCAATGGTGCCGTCAGATCCAGATCCCAGGTTTACAATCCGAAAACGAGAACCTGGATAAAAAGAAACACTGCATCGGCAAGACCGAGTGCGAGGAAGACTACTTCCATTGCAGATCCAAGCTGTGAGCCCCACCGTGTTACAAAATTATCCGGCAGAATGGCAAAATTGCGCAGAAGAAGCGTCCATGTGGAAATATAAAACACATAAAACAGATAACTTATATCCTGAACAGTTGCAAAGATGAAGGCATTGTAAATCAGCATCACAAGCATTGCCCCGAAATATAACCCAGGCGAAAGCTGCGTGATATCCGGCATTTCCGCGAATTTATGAGGAGACCAGAGCTTTCAGTCCTGAATCTTAGGAGCAGTTCAGAATCACTCGCTGCAGGCAGGCTGAGCCTGAAAACCGGGTTTCTTTGCTGAACCTCCCGGTCATAAAACGGGATCATATCTCCGGAAACTCGTCGCTGAAAACCACCCTGAGAATTTTTTTCGTAAAGCTCGATATAGTCAATTACCGGATAGCTAATTTCGAGTAGAATTCCTTTTCTAATGGTGCCGGATTTCGGAGTTTCAAACGGGTCCAGTAAGCGGACCGGCTGAAACTGAGATTAAAGAAAATAAGAATATCAGTTTCCGGATTTGCCTATGCACCTCCCGTAAATTTACCTGCCGATATTCAATTAAGGTCAGACATTTTTCAATAATTATCAATTATTTTTTGACTCATTTCCCTGTAACAGTTCACTGAAGAATTTATTACAGGGAAATTTCGTAATTCGGTTAATTCTGTGCAGTGGGTACTGGATCCGCAGCTCCTGTCCATATTTCCAGATCAGTTATTGTGCTGTGTTCAGTAAGGGACTGTATAGCCGTACCTGCCTCAATATTCAGGGCAAAAATACCTGCCGCAGAGGATGGAGAGAAATCCCCCCCTTCATCAGTTCCTGTCCTTACTGTGCTGCGAAGCATTGTCTGCAAGGTATTCATTTCCGTTACTCCTGAATCGCCAATTACCGCCGAAAGACCATCGGTGTTTTCCTGACCAATGAGCTGATATCCCGTGCTGTTTTTAATTATATACACCGGATTCTTCAGACCGGTGATCGTTCCCAGCTGTACAGCAAACGACTGGAAATCCTGATTGCTGCTGTTTTTATAGATATCAAGTATCGTGTTAAGATCGGACTGAACCGACGATCCAGTGGACGATCCAGTGAGATCGGCTACAGAATCGTTATTCAGGTCACTGTCGTGAATCCAGTCGGTAAGCAGGTTGAAGCATTGCAGCCGGGTATTGGTACCGGTAACCAGATTAATGCCGGCACTATCAGTGCAGAAAGCCCAGTCTCCGGTCAGATCGGTTGAGTCATTCAGCGACTTAATAAAACCCGTTGTATAGATTTCTCCGAGCGAAATATCAGCCTGAGCGTTTTTATAGGATTCTGTTCCGTCAATCGTAGCACCTTTCAGGGGCAGAATCACAGAAATAACTGCTTTGTTTGTTTTATCGCTCCCGGAAGCAGTAAACAGATAAACCCTATCATCGTCAGTCTGCCAGTCAGGATCTGTATTTGCTTCGACGAAAGGCTGTTTGAGACCTCTGATAGTATAGGCCCCGTCTACAGATACACTTCCATCAGAATTTTCAGTCAGCAGAAATCCGGCGTTGGCTGGATTGCTATTAAAATCTTTATAATTCTGCACATGGACCAGAGCCTTTCTGACAAAACCATTTGCATCACTTTTTTTACTGAATTCAGTGCGGACAGTTACCAGGGCGGTCTGTTCCTCATTCAGCATTTTAAAGCGCAGAATGCCGTTGATTTCATTGGTGGCAGTGTTTTTGTAATAATCCAGCTCCAGAATTTTTTTACCGGCGCACAGAGACGTTTCCGGAGTGGCACTGCACCAGATTTCCAGTTTTTTACCGGTGGTGCCGAATGTTGTGCTTTCCGAAACTTTCAGAACCCGGCCAGGGTGCGCAGTATCGGAATCATCCTGGTAAGCATAAGCATTTTCTAAAGCCTGAGGATATTCAGCTGCAAGCTCCTCCACCGCAGTCATAAATTTTCCTGCAGCATCGATAAGGTCCGCTGCCACTTTGACGGAATTGCGGACCGGTTCATAAATACCCAGTACGCCCTTTGCTGTATCGGTATCTTCAATTAAAGTTCTTGCAAAATACCCATCAGAAGCTGACGCAGCTGCTGCACTGCTGCTGGTCAGTATAGCAGGTACAGAGACAAGAGCATCATGAGAACGGGTAGCATCGGCACTGGTCTGAGAAACCGAAGTAAGCCCGGCCATCAGAAGCAGGTTCTGGGCCAGATTATCCTCGTTTTTACTGCCGCAGGAAACCACTGACGACAGTAACACAAACGCCGTAAAAGCGGTAAGAAATCTGTATAACATAAATTCACCTCTGATTCAATTATACGGGCTGTAACAGAACAGACAAGCATTTTTTTGAATTTTATACTTTACATTTAATACGCCTCATTCGATAAGGTAATCATGTCATTAGTGAACATAAACCCGGATGATTCCGGACCGGTTCTGATCACCGGTTCTTCAGGATTATTTACCCTGGCCATGGGCTGGCAGATTGATTTTTACGAAAATAATATCCCCATTCTGAATATAGATTGCGCTATCCGGTTCAATGTATTCCCTCTTGTAAACGAAGCAATGCGAAGGGGACATTCCCCTGAAGATGTGCTTTCTTCTATATATATTCAGAGGGCTTTTAATCCGTATCAGATTCTCGACTCACTGAACCGCATCCTGAATATGGGTGACAAGCTCCCCTGGCTTCCGGTGCTCCTGGCTCCTGCAAAACAGTTTTTCGACGGCGACGTAGGTAAAGACGAAGGTGCCTATATGCTCGGCCGTATGCTGAAGGTGCTCTCTGATCTGAAAAAAGAAGGAATTCCTTTTATTGTAGTGGAAAAAGAGTCTTACCCTTCCGCTCAGTATTTTCCTGAGTTTCTTAAAAAACTCAGCGGATTTATGTCCGTACACCACCGTATTTCTCCTTATAATATGCGAAAACTGATCTCTCACACCGACAAACGAGGTAAACACAATGGGCCGAACCATCCTTCCCTATTCCATGCAGATTTCCATGATCGAAGACCGGCTGCGCAGCTTTCAGAAATCTCTGCGTAAACAGGATCGCATCCTTTTTGAAGAGCTTATGAATGCAGCAAGGCAGAATCCGCAGTCAGGCGTAATGGCGGCAGCTCCTGATCCTATGCAGAGCATTCTTCTTACAATGATTATCGATTTAAAAAGGGATCTGCACCGGCTTTCAGAGGAAGTTGAACTTCTTCGCGGCCGGCAGATGCGCACAGATCATGAGACTCTGAGTGCTTATGAGCCTTCCGAATGACAGAGTCCGTTTCGGCGAAACAGAGGGATTTCTTTTCGATGTCTATAATGCTGACGACGAAATTCATCTCTGGCTGAAAGAGTCAGACGGAAAACTCCACCACTTCACAGACTCATTCAGACCTCTGATTTTTGCCAAAGGCAGACAATCTGCCGTGGATTCTCTGATCAGAAGACTGAAAGAGCTTGATGCTTTAAGCGAAGAACCTCATATCTGTGTACGGCGTTCCTTTTACGATAACCAGGAGGAGGAAGTAACCGGTATTTTTATAAAACGACCGGCACTCCTTCCCCGCATAAAAAATAATCTCTACCGGCTTTACGACCGCATTGATATTTACCATACAGATACAGAGCTTCCCACTGCATATATGAATGCCCGCGGAATCCATCCTCTGGGATTTATAAAAGTAAAATGGTACCAGACGGTTCCGAAAGCCGGTATTACCGACGCAGGTTCAGAAATTACTGCATCGGAATCTGAAAATAATAAGTATTCTGTAAAGAGAATCATAAGCACAGAATCTATTGACTCTTTATATGATTTTCAGTATAAACTTCCTGAAATAAAAACCATACGCCTGGCACTCACCCATTCACACAGACTCGGGGCTGGTCCGCAGAATCCTCTGATTCTTGAAACAGATTCCGGATCGTTCCGGATCCGCTCATCCTCAGCAAGAACAATAATTACTGAATTTTCTGAAATTATAAAATATCACGATCCTGATCTTATACTCAGCTCACGGGGGGATCACACCATATTCCCCTGGCTTTTTGAAAATATACAGAAATACCGGCTTCCATCATCACTGGACCGGGATGCAAACCCTCCTCCCTGGCGAAGTATTAAAAAAAAGGGAAGCAGTTTTAATACTTATGGTTCATGGATTTTCAAGGCTCCCTCTTATCCTCTTTTCGGAAGATGGCATATTGATGCTGCAAACTCATTTGTATTCAAAGAAACCGATCTTTACGGAATTATTGAGCTTGCCCGCATTTCAAGAATTCCTGTCCAGAAACTTTCCCGTTCCTCGACAGGAGGTGCTCTTACTTCTATTGAAAGTGTAACGGCGCTTGCTAAAAATTATTTAATTCCCTGGCAGAAGAGTATGGTTGAAAATCCAAGGAGTGCTTATGATCTTCTTATAACCGACAAGGGTGGTCTGGTTTTTCAGCCAGATATTAAAAAAGGTTATGTATTTGAAAATGTGGCCCAGATTGATTTCAGTCAGATGTATCCTACTATAATGGATGTTCATAATATTTCACCTGAAACTGTACAGTGCCGCTGCTGTAATCAGGAGGAATGTGACCATGTTCCCGATACAAAACTCACTGTATGCAGAAAGCGGCGCGGTATTGTTTCTGATTCTCTGCATCATATTCTCGACCGTCGCAGATTTTATAAATCCAGAATTAAAGAACTGAAAGCCCGAATCAGAATTACCGAAAAAACCGCTGCAAGGGAATCAGTTTTTTTTAAAAAAATGATACAGCGAAGATGCTCTGTATGCAGAAAACTCTCTCTGAAACCAGTCCTTAAACGTTTTCATTTTCTTAAAAATATGTATGATTCAAGGCAGAACAGTCTGAAGTGGATGCTGGTCACTTCTTTTGGTTATCTTGGATACAGGAATGCAAAATTCGGACGTCTGGAAAGTCACGAAAGTGTGACTGCGTACGGCAGAGATAAACTTCTGACTGCGATGCATCTCGCTGAGGATAACGGTTTCACAATCATCCATGCAATTACAGACTGCCTTTTTTTACAGTTTCCGGATCATCTGATTTCGCGGGACAATGATTCAGAAGCGAAAGAGGCTCTCTCGGACCTTTGCAGTAAAATCACAGAACGAACTGCTGTCACAATGAGTATCGAGGGAATTTACAGCTGGCTTGTGTTTCCCGCTTCCCGTACAAACCCTGGTATTTCCGTTGCGAACAGGTATCTGGGCCGGTTTTCCGGAGGAGGAATAAAAGTAAGGGGTATTGCGGTGCGCAGGCGTGATTCTCCCGGGTGGATTAAGAAGTTTCAGAATAATTTACTGGATCTTCTGGAGTCGAAAGTCACAGCTTCGGATGTAATGCAGTCTCATGAATCTGTAATTCAGATTTATAATGATTACATTCATAATCTGAAAGAAAACCGGGTTCCTCTGAAGGATCTTCTGGTGACAGCTAAAGCAGGCCGCCCTGCTGAAGATTACAAAGCTAAGACAGCGGTTTATCACTGTTTAACCTCTCTGAAAGAAAACATGAATATTTCCGTGCAGCCGGGAGAGAAAGTCCGCTGGATTACAGTATTGCCGAATCAATCAGTCAGCTCTCTTTCTTCTGAACGAGTGTATATACCCGAAGAAATTCTGATTTTAAGAAAAATTAATCTGAACCAGGATGCTGTTTCTCAGGGACTGAATCTGCATTTTCCTTATTACGAAGAACTGCTGCGAAAGGCCCTGCTTGAAATCTGGGAGCATTTTGCTCCGGAAGATTTTCTGAGTGAGGAAAAAAATTATATTTTAAATTTTGCAGAAAAACTCTGATTATTCTGCAGATTTCTCTTTTTTTTTATCCGGATGAGGTCGATTGGGCTCAGCTTTCACTTATTTCCCATACTTCCGGCTTTTCCCGTTGCTATATTTTTTTCCCAGAGTCTAAGACTTTCACCTTCTAAAAAAGGGATAATCTTACTCAACATAGAGAAAGAAATCCTGTATAGACACCTCAGATTATGAGAAAAAACACTCAGCCCCTCATCCATTCAGCTGCTTCTTTTGCATGATACGATAAAATCATATCCGCTCCGGCCCTTTTGAAAGAAAGCAGGGTCTCCATTACACTTTTTTTATAATCCAGCCATCCATTAGCCGCAGCAGCCCGCAGCATCGCATATTCCCCTGAAACATTGTAAACGGCTACAGGAAGATCAGTCTGCTCCCGCAGTGCCCTTACCACATCCAGATAGGGAAGACCAGGTTTCACCATCACCATATCCGCTCCCTCTGCCTCATCAAGGCTGAGTTCCCGCAGCGCTTCCCTTACGTTAGCAGGGTCCATCTGATAGGTTTTTTTATCGCCTCCTCTTGGGGCACTGTCCAGAGCATCACGAAAGGGACCGTAGAATGCAGATGCATATTTTGCAGTATAACTTAGAATTCCGGTATTATGGAAGCCTTCATCATCCAGGGCTTCCCTGATCCACCGCACGCGACCATCCATCATATCGGAAGGAGCCACAATATCCGCACCCGCCCTGGCCTGAGAAACAGCCATATCAGCAAGGATAGGCAGTGTATCGTCATTCAGAATTTCGCCCTTTTCGCTTACAAGACCGTCATGACCGTCACTGGAATACGGATCCATAGCCACATCTGTGATAATGACAAGTTCCGGAACAGCATCTTTAATGCGCCGGATCACATTCTGATACATTCCGTTATCATTCGCCGATTCTTTGGCGTATTTATCTTTTTTGCTGTCCGGAAGCTTCGGAAAAAGGGCCACAGCCGGAATCCCCAAAGAAAAAATTTCCTTGCATTCGTTTACAATAATATCTTCACTGAACCGGAATATACCCGGCATGGATTTAATTTCTGATTTTTCATTTTTACCCTCCATTACAAAGAGAGGCATAATGAAATCTTTGACACTGATATGATTTTCACGTATGAGGCTTCGGATTCCTTCATTTTTTCGGTTTCTGCGGGGTCTGATATCCATAATAGGATCAGAATCAGCACAAGGTATTTCTCTTACAAGCAGATTTTAAATTCACGAATTCTTTTTGTATTGTAACATATGAAACGTGACCGCAATATGCTTACGCAAAATTCACCGTTTTGTAACTGAAATCATAAGGGCATTATTAAACAGAAACTGCCGCGTCATTATATTTTAACAATAGCGGGCTAAAGTTTCAGGATCAATATAAAAGTATATGAGGTATACTCAGATATGAAAAACAAAAAAATAAAAGGATTACTGGCGGCTGCATTTACAGCATCAGTATCCCTTACAGCAGTCGGCTGCGAAACAGCGACTGAAAACAACGGATTTGCACTTGGATTAGCAGCTCTCGGGCTGGCGCCACAGTCAGCATCAGCTACGGTATCCGCTGTAACTTTTACAGAAGTCGCAGCACCTTCAACAGATACTGAAAAGGCTTCCACAAGGATTTCTCCGAGTGTAACGGTAAAATACAGCGACGGAACTGAAAAAGAATTCCCGTTAACATGGGAAGCGTTAGCCTATTCCGGAGACACTATCGGAAGCTCAACTTACAGATTTGGCCAGGCTGTGAGCAAGGACGGAGATGTTATCAATGCAATTCTGGATGATGGTTCTGCCACTTACAGTAACAATCCGGATGGAATGTCAGTATTTACTGACCCGGCAATTAAATATCAAGTAGCGGCATAAGATATTGCAGAATCTT